>MNUG01000034.1 GCA_001871905.1 Alphaproteobacteria bacterium CG1_02_46_17
TTAATTAAACTACTCGAATCTAAAGAAATCCCCTATCGTAAGGTTGGCAAACATCGTCGTGTAAAAATGGAAGATGTCATGGCCTACAAAGATAGGATCGACAAAGAGCGAGAATCAATCCTTGACGCTCTCGTTGCCGATGCTCAGGAAAATAATATGGGATACTAACGGTGAGTAGTTATATAGCCCTCTTTGATGCAAACGTACTGTATCCGGCTCCTATCCGCGATCTGCTGCTGCAACTTACGCTATCGGATCTTTTCCGCGCTCATTGGACAAATGACATTCACAATGAATGGATAGAGAATTTGTTGATAAACAACACCTCTTTAAGCCGTGAAAAGCTTGAGAGAACAAGAGATCTGATGAACAGCAAAGTTAGAGACTGCCTAATAGAAGGGTATCATGAACTTATCCCTGGGCTTAATCTACCGGATAAAAAAGATCGCCATGTCCTCGCTGCGGCGATTGTAGGAAACTGCGATGTTATTGTTACCCAGAACCTCAAGGATTTTCCGACAAGCGAGACCAGTAAATACGGGATAGCCATGAACCGTTATTGCCCAGCCAGAGAGATGCTTAATGGGTTGCGCAGAATAAATAGCGGCTTTTCTTTTTATCCAACTCTGCTATGTAGGGTGCTGTGGCACCCCAAGTTGGTAAAAGCCGTATCTCCTGTGATAAACTGAAAGGAAGAGCTTAACAGCGCACTTACGCAAACTTCGTTTGCAGTGCTTTTTAAGGCTCAATAGAAGCGCTGTCCCCAAACTAAATTGGGCCGAATCAGCGCCATAAATCGGGTACCGGATCACAAAAACAGGGTGTGTGATCGTTGGCGATTTATCATTGTTCATTGCGTGTTTTCTCGCGGGCAGAAAACCATTCTGCTGTCGCTGCTGCTGCCTATCGGTCGGGGCAGAAACTGGTCGATGAGCGCACAGGAACCATTCACCGCTACGAAAAGCGCTCCGGCGTAGTGAAAGCTTTTATCCTGATGCCCGCCAGTGCCCCTGAACGGTTCGGGGACAGGTTTGTCCTTTGGAACGCAGCCGAGGAAGCAGAAACACGCAAGAATTCCCGTGTGGCCAGAGAGGTCATTATCGCTCTCCCTTATGAACTGAGTACCGAACAACGGGAGAGCCTCACACGGGACATGGCGGCTTATCTGGTCGAGAAGTACCGCGTTGCGGTGGATGTCGCCATCCATAGCCCTTGTGAGGGAGACGGGCACGACCCCAGAAACCACCATGCACATCTTCTCTTTACCACGCGGGAGCTGACCCTTGAGGGTTTGGGAGCCAAAACCCGTATTTTGGATGACAAAATAACGGGTCCCCAGCAAATCGAGATCATTCGGGAAGTCTGGGAGACTTTGGCGAATGACGCTCTCCACCGCGCCGGACGCTCAGATGTAAACATAGATAGAAGAACGCTTGAGGCCCAAGGCATCGAGCGTATCCCTCAAATCCATGAGGGAAAGGCTTCGACCTATGCCGAAGAGCTGGGTAGAGCTAATCGTGATAATAAAGACGACGAAGACGATACGGATACAGAGGGCGGGGACGAAGGAAAGACAGATGGTAAGAAATCCGGTTCAGGTGACACGGGCCGCCTGTCACCGGATATGTCCCCGCAGGAAGATAAGGCACCAGACAAGCCAGTTTCTGAGGACAGGCTGGAAACGCGTGAGAAATCCCGTTCGGAATTTAATTCTGAAATCAAAACTCTGAATGAGCTTCGGGCTGAATATCCCGATAAGCCACTTGTCCAGCAGATTGAAGACATTGAGCGGGAGATTGATATGCTTGACCACCGTGTGGAACGGCTTGAAACCTTGCTTGATAAAACATCTCTTCCCCAGAAACTCCAAAAGCTGATTGGCGACATCGCTGCCAAAGCCAAGGAGTTCCTGACTATACGAACAGAAGGCCAGATTAAACGAGAATTAAATCAGATCGAGAAAGCTGAGCGGCATGAACGCCAGATTGCACGCTACGGTAAAATTTATCGTGAAAGCATCCATTCTCAAATAGTGGAGATGAAGGACAGAATCGAAACTCTTCAATCGAGAGGAATAGAATATAACAAATACCGTTCTTTTGTGACTATGATTGAAACAGAAGTGATGAAACTCAGGGTATCCCAGACTTTTGCTTTCAATACACCGCAAAAACCAGACATAAGTACCCCACAAGCGACATCAACGGCAAAAGCGCCGGAACAGACAAAACCACCGAGCAAGGTGGAAGGGCAAATTCAGGAGGCCAAGAGCAAAATACCGGATGAATACAAACCATCCCCGAAGACAGAAAAATTACAAGTTTCCTTTGGAAATGCTCAAAAGGAACAACAGCCGACTGTCATCAACGTGAAACCAGAGAAAGACGCTCCAGCCAAACCTACATCTGTGAATATCGCTGCATATGCAGATACAAAGCAGGAAGCAACAAAGGTACGGCCAGATTCCAAGCCTCAAATTGCCACGGGGCAAGCCGATCCAAAGGATTATAAGATTGAGGCCAACGAGCAAACCAAGAAAATGCTGGATAAAATCCAGACAGAATTAAAACATCATAAGGCGCAGGAAGCGGCACAGAAACAAGAACAACCAAAGACGGCTGGTAAAGATGACGGCCTCAAAGGTCAATTCCGCAAACCGGAATCTCCACCCGTTAGACAAGAAGATGTTATCCGAAAAACAAAAGCCGAGGCTAATAAGAAACGGCAGGACATCCCACCAGAATACCGCGCCCCGCCTTATACCAAGGAAGAGCTTAATCCTAGACCACAATCAGAACCCAAGGCCACAGATTCACCGCAAGGTGAAAGTGTTCTGGATAAATTTAGGAAAATGTGGAAACAGGAAGCAGCAAAACCACAGTCAAATTCAGATCAACCAAAACAGGACATGCCCCGCAGGCCCATGTCGTCATCCTTTAATCAGGCGGCAGCAAAGCCAAAAGATATAGATATATCGCCTGATACGAAGCAAAGGCCAGAAGTTAAATAAGTGGTTTAATGCTGTGCGTTTATAAGCTCACGAACAGCATTAACGGCACTCTCAAAAGTTGGGGCTTGTCCGGTTTTTGCATACGAGACATCCTCAACAAATCTTTTATACTCATCGGGATAAGATGTATCCGTTGCAAGAATATTCATCATTTTCTGGAATTTTTCTGCAACAGACATCCCCTCTAATGTCAGATCGTTTTTGGCGCGGCTGTCATCTTCCTGCATCGATTGTGTAACGAGAGCGGGGAAGTCCTTGAATGCCAAAGCGCGATCTTTGAGAATAGCCAGATCATGGATATGCCGGACAATCGAGGGGTCATCATATTCGCTGCCACGTATTCTGTCAGGAATACGCCATGCAATGGCGCTGAGCTTGTCAGAAGCACTTTCAACCGGATCAATGCAAGAAAGTGAGGGAACCTCTGGTGGTTTTTGGGCCAGCTCATTCAAGAAAGATGAAACTGGTAGTGTAAGAGAGGGAAGCTGTATATCTCGTGCTGTCATTTCTATTTGAATATGTGGGCGTAAAGAATCTTGTCTTGGAAAGAGTGTCTCATATTCCAGATCAATAGAAAAAAATCGGTTCTCATCTCTGGCTCTGACATGATTGTCTTCTACTGGAAAACCATCCGCGCGAAGGGCATCTATAACAGCATTTTTGAAACTGGAAAGACTTTTTCGGTTGCGGAGTTCCGGCCTAACCAACACCCTGAAATCAATATCTTCAGAAAACCGGAAAAGCAGGTTATGGGCTTTGGAAAGTGCGGTTCCTCCAGAAAAGACAACTTCAAACCCATCCATATTTATGTTTTTGATGGTGTTTATGACTTGTACGACTAGCCAGTCTTTCTCGACGAAAGATTCCTTCATACCTTTGAGGGTGGCAACTTCTATCAGGAGATTTTTATCAGGCCGCGCGTTCATAACTTATATAGGCTCCGTTATATCCAATTTTTCGGCTCACACGCCCTTTAATAGCAATTTTTCGGCCAGTGGGAACCTGAGTCGTTAAGCCCGCATTATAATCTTTTTCCAATTGGGATGTTCCTATTTTAATCCCCAAGCGTTCCAACGCTTCCTTGGCTAAACTTGGCAGAGGCAGAGTAGGGACAATGTCACCCGTGAGAGTGGAGCGTTTAGCCTTGGCATAGAGGCCATAGCCAATCCGCACGAGCTTTCCGGCGTCAGCAAGTTGGCGCAGGATACGCCCAATCTGGTCATATCCTCCTAAATCTTCAAAGTCTTCACGGACAAAAATAGCCTCATTCTTCCTCGCTATTCTTGCAGAAACTTTGTATGTAAGAGAATTATATTTATTCATTTTATACCAATACATTACTAGAACAAAAATACGACATAGTATATATACAAATATACGACATTCTTATGTTTTATTCAAGGAAAACTTAAGGGGGCTGGCTAACCCATACCGCAAACGCAAACACATTCACCGCAATTTATGCGGTGAATAGGGGCGTTATTCGCCGCAAATTTTATACGCCAATCTGTATATTGTGATTTTATACGGAATAGCGTATAAATAAAGGAAGAGGTTCAAATGGCAGATTTAGCCCGCAGTCCCGAACAAATAGGAAATGTTATTCGTCGCGCTCGCAAGAAGATGGGCATAAGCCAATCTGAATTAGGGGAGCGCACAGGGCTGCGCCAAGCAACAATTTCACAAATTGAAAAAGGTCATCCAGCGGCTAAGATAGAAACAGTCTTGGGCATATTGTCTGCTTTGAATTTGGAATTTCAAATAGACGGTCGATCTTCTTTTAATCCATACGCGATAGCGGATAAAGATATTTAGAGGGCTTACTTTCGATGTGTATTTGCTACTGATCTTATGGCCTCTATAAGAGCCAAAGCAAATGACGAATCGTACTGCAAAGTAGTACTCTCATATGAATACCGCCACTTTTCAAATCCTTTACTTATGGTCTGAATTTGATCAATAAATCTTTCATAAGGTGTGTATGTCTCACTAAATAGCTTTGGAATAAAGGACTTTACGCTGCGATTGGCGGAGACCCCCTACATTCTGCGTTATTTGCAGAAGTCTGGTCAGGAATGTTTTGACCATCTTGTAATAGTCTAAGTGCAGTTCCAGATTTTACGTTTCGGGTATTCATCCTCGGAAGTCTATAGTCAGTTTGCCCCAAAATTCAGGGATGCATGAAATCATCATGGCTTTGGAATTTTTGAAAATAGAGGCAGAGAAAACCGGAGAAGAGGAAATATCCGAAATAATAAATGCGACGTTTACAATCTGTTTGAATACATATTGTGCAATAAAACGCAGTGAGCTGGAAAGAAAATTAAGCCATAGATCATAGTATGTCTTAAAGGGAAGGGAGGAGGCATGTGGGGATGTCTTCTCTCGTGGATCAGGTCTTCTTATTTGGTAAATTCAAATTTCAACAAAGAACTCGAGATATCCCTACGACTTACACTTGATACTCCTCCGTCATCAAGCGAGAACCTGTACTCTAGAGATCCGTCTGCTTTTTCTATTTTTAGTTCTTTTTTATTTTGTTGAAGCAGTTCAATTAAAGATAGGGAGATATGGACTGCGCTTAAACTTTTTTCCAATCTAATCAATTCATCCTCAAAATTTGAAGTCCCCATTTCTTTCATGGTAGGCCGGATTGATTTATATAAATTTGCAGAAAGGAATAGCTTTACCTTTTGGACTCTTTCTTCCCAGGTTGTGAGTAATTCATATACAAGATCCAGCCACATTATTGTCTGTGACGTTAAAAATAGCATCTCGATCTCATTGCTCTTTTCAATAGGAAGATTCTCGGCAATCTTGCTTTCAAGATCGAAAAGTGACCTATCCAGTACCGATATGTTCCACGCCATAACTTTTAGATATGGATCTTCTTCCAGCATATAGAGGGAGCAGATGGCTCTAGTGAGCTCTTTCGCCTCGATATCGTGCCTTCTGTTACTCTCAACCGATTGATGAAAATTACTTGTGCTCATATTTTTAAGGATACTTCGAAAATAAAATTGATACTTAAGATGCTTCTGATGCCTCGGGTCTCGACGACCATTTGGACAAGGAGTACTAAACTATGGGACTACTTCTAAAAGGCAATATAGTAGAAATATTGTTATTATGTCAAGTATATTTTAACATAATTTTTAGTTTTGTCGAGAATCAGCATAAAAAATTACCGGAAGGGCTTTATAAGGAAAGACGCCATTCATGTGCTGTCGGAATTCGAGAGTTTGTATCAGGACGCGTTCTTGATTCAAGGCAGGGAGCAAATAACCCTATGGGCACTGATGTGTAGGTTTTGGAAAAAATGAGAAATATTCCCTGAGCTCATACTTATAGGCAATTCAGCAAGGTTTCTACAAAGTCCTTTCCTTTCTTGGTCATGATAAGTTGCTTTTTTCTGGCATTATTTTGATCCTTTATGACCTTTATGAAATGATAGCCGTTCCCATTTTGGCGATGCTCCGCAAGTGAATGAACAATTCTTGAAGTGGTCGAGACACCCAGTCTAGATCTTGCGGCAAGTTCGGACACACTTATTCCCTCTTCCTCATAAACAAACAACAAACACTTAATGTACTGCAAGGGGAGACCCTTATCTACACTGACGCAAGATTCAATAACTTGTTGCAATCTCAATATTTGTTTTTCAAACATGGTTTCCCCTAATGAATTATTACGTTTGTTTATAGGGCTGCTAATGACAATGAGGAATCTGTGGAGTGGCCCACCGCGCGCTCAAGCGGTGAGCGATTGGCAGCGTGATTGAAGTTGGACAAAGAAAATAGCAAATATTTTCACCAAAGAAAAACAATTTCTGCGCGATAGCAGAAAATATATTTTTCTATGATGGGTTGATGAATCTGAGAGTCTATGTTACTGGTTCTTGATCTTAAACTCATATCTGGAGGGTAAGAAATGATGCAGGATGACATACAGTAATCGGAATTTTCGACATTCACTTCTTTGGGAAACTGTTATGAGACAAATTTTTATATATTCGTTACCGCTATTTTTTCTGATGATAACATTTATCTCACACGCATATGCTGAAGAAAAGCATGTGACTGCTCCACGGATTGAAATGCTTGGCGATGACACCATGAAGAAGCTCTTGCAGTATGGAGAGTCAACTGAGCAGCGCCAAATGCTGACTTCTTTAGTAGGGGAATGGGATTACGATTTGAAGTACTGGACAAATAAAAATTCCGAACCGCAATTTTCAACAGGTTCTGTTGTGAATGAAATGATCTTGGGGGATAGGTTTTTATCCAGCAAAACAAGTGTGATCTTGAATATCGGTGGTCAGAGCATACCCTATGAAGGCTGGGGCGTCCTTGGATATGATACGACCAAGAATGCATATACATCTGTGTGGGTGGATACGTTGAGCACCGGAACGACGGTGGGGATTGGGCAATACAACAAAAAGACAAATACTCTTGAGGAAAAAGGAAGGTTTACATTTCCTTTGTTAAAAAACGAGCAAGAGTATCGCTCGGAACTTGAGCTTACCAATGATGAAACACACAAAAAATCGATATTTATTTCTGACAACTCCGGAAAGGAGTTCAAGGTTCTGGAATTAGAATTTCGTAGAAAAAGATAGAGTGATCCATTCGTTTCACAGTGTCTGCTGGGACTCGCCAAGATCAGGGGATCTAAAGTCGTAGTTTGTATATTTTTTTAGGGGAGAAGTATGGGAAAATTCTTGTGTAAGGTAATCTTTTTATCTTTATTTTTATTTCTTTATACAGGACACGCCCACGCGCTCACTAGCGGCAGCACGACAACAGGATCAATAGTATCAGGGGGAACATCCACTCAGAGCTTTAGCGGTACGGCAGGGCAAGGTGTCGTGTTGTTTGCACATGCAGCCTATAATGTTGTGATTACCATTTATAAACCTGATGGCTCCTATTGGACATATGCGGTAGGTCGTTTTAGCGGCAATCTCCCAAGCACTGGAACATATAGTGTTGTTATATCTTCTGGAACTTGGGGTGGGAGTGGTGCCTATAGTCTTAGCTACGTCAGGGGTGGAAGTAGTGTTTCAGATGGAAGCCTGACAAGCGGACAAACATTTAATGGGAGCTTGTCAGAAAACGGCCTGGATAGTTTTCAAATTACTGGTTCTGCTGGACAAGACGTCGTGATCTTCGGCTCTTCTGCGAGTTATGGGGTATATATTCAGGTATACAAACCCGATGGCAGTTATTGGACGTATGGATCAAACCGTTTTTATGCAACGTTGCCTGACAGTGGCACATATACCGTTATAGTATATGCAAATAGTGATACTGCCACTGGGCCTTATAATTTACGCTATGTTCGGGGAAGCGATAGTGTTTCAGATGGAAGCCTGACAAGTGGTCAAACATTCAACGGTAGTTTACCAGCAAACGGTCTGGATAGTTTTCAAATCACGGGTACTGCTGGTCAAGGAGTTTTGTTCTTTGGCTCCTCTGCGAGTTATGGGGTGTATATTGAAGTTTACAAACCTGATGGAAGTTATTGGAGATATGCCTTAGACCGATTCTATGGAACGCTACCTGATAGTGGAACATATACTGTTACAGTATATGCAAATAGTGATACCGCGACTGGGGCATATAATTTATATTATGTTCGAGGAGCAGATAGCGTATCCGATGGTATGCTTGTTAGCACCCTTCCGCGTTCCGGTACGTTGCAAACCAATGCTTTGGAAAGTTATAAATTCTCAGGTGTTGCCAGCAATAGTCTATCTGTCAGCACAACCGCGTCTTATTCTCGGTACATCGAACTCTACAAACCCGATGGCAGTTATTGGATGTATGGGGCGAGCTCAATTTCTGCAACATTGCCAGCTACTGGAGAATACACGCTTGTTATGTATGGAAGTGCATTGGCTGCCACCGGAGAGTATTCAATTACATTGACGACGCCTCCAGCGCCTGTTGCCGCCAGTACCCCATCAAAAATCGGGGCTGATACGATGTCATGCCCCACGGGGGATCCCAAGATGGTTGCAAACCCCATCGAATTTGATGTGGGATTCAAAAAGCAGGTGGAAAACGATTACGATGCCGGTGGGCTGACATTCTCGCGCATTTACCGTTCAGACAGCACATGGACGAATAATACAATCGGCGCACTTTGGCGGCATAATTACGCGCGCACACTCACAGTCACGGGTAGTACGGCTGAAATTACTGACGGTACAGGGGCCACAACGCATTATACGTTGAGCGGCTCGGATTGGATACCGGATGACCCTGATACCACAGCGACATTCAAAACTGTTGGAAGTGACTATGTTTATACTCTGCCGGACAATACGGTCGAGAGATATAATAGTTCAAAACGACTGACCAGAATCGAATATATTGGCGGGGGAGCCTTGAACCTTGCCTATAATGGTTCAGGACAGCTTACATCAGTGACCAATGAAAACGGACGCCAGTTAACCCTGACATATTCCAGCGGGCGCGTCGCAACCCTTGTCACGCCGGATGGCACATTCAGTTACAGCTATGACGGCAATGGAAATCTGGATGAGGTCACAAAACCGGATACTAAAACCCGCCAATATCACTATGAGGACGGAACTTACATCAACGCCCTGACTGGCATGACAGATGAAGCGGGCGTTCGCTTTGCTACCTTTGATTATGATGCAGGTGGTAAGGCTATCATGTCTGAACATGCAGGAAGCGTGGATAATTATGACGTGAGTTATAATGTGGATGGTACAACCACAACCACCAACCCTCTGGGTAAAGATACGACCTATTACTTCACGAATATATTGGGTGTGCGTAGGGTCATACAAGTGGACGGAGAGGCGTCGGCAAACTGCGTCGCATCAAACCGGTATTATAATTATGATGAAAAAGGCCGCGTTATCGGAAAAACGGATTGGGAGAATAACACAACCCGCTATGACTATGACGACCGGAGTAATATCACAAAGATTATAGAGGCTTCCGGAACGGCAGATCAGCGCGTCAAGACTATCACCTATAATAACGACTTCAACCTGCCCGAATTAATAACCGAATCTGACAAGACAACCGCCTATGACTATGACACATACGGGCGTATGACGTCGATGACAGTAACCGATACAAATACATCGGAAACGCGCGTGACAAGCTATACCTATTATTCGAACACGACAGACGGCAGCGGCAACGTGATCCTCGGGCGGCTGGAAACAGTGAATGGCCCGCGTACCGATGTAGGCGATACAACAACCTATGCCTATGATGCCAATTTCAACTTGACCACACTCACTAATGCGCTTTCACAGGTCACAAGCATCACGTCCCGCGATTCCGCACTACCATAGAGGATGCCAACGGCGTGGAAACCGATCTGTCCTATGACAGCAACGGCTGGCTGACCAGCTCCATAGTTGCTCCAGGCACAGCGCTGGAGGCAGAAACCACTTATGGCTATGATGACAATGGAAACCTGACCCTTGTTACTTTGCCCAATGGCGTAACGCTCGAATATTCCTACGACACCGCGCAGCGCCTAACGGGTATAGAGGATGCGCTCGGCAACACCATAACCTATACACTGGACGATGCGGGCAATATCACAAAAGAAGACATAAAAGATAACAGCGCCACACTCAAATACACTCACCAGAAGGTATTTGACGAGTTATCGCGGGTTATCGAAAGCGTCGGTGCATCCAGTCAAACAGCCGATTATGCCTATGACAAGAACTCGAATCTAACCACCTATACAGACCCCAACACCAACGCGACCAACTATGCGTATGATCCGTTGCAGCGTGTGGTGACCGAAACAGATGCACTCTCTGGTGTGACAACTCTGGGCTACGATGCGCTTGGCAATATGGACTCAACGCAAGACCAGCGCAATAACACCACCACCTACACCTACAATGCCTTTGGGGACGTGACGGGGGAGACCTCGCCTGATCGTGGCACGATCAGTTACACCGTGGACAAAGCTGGAAATATCAGCTCGCGCACTGATGCGCGTGGCGTGGTCACCGACTACACATGGGATGGTCTGAACCGTTTGACTGCGGTGGCATATCC
>MNUG01000026.1 GCA_001871905.1 Alphaproteobacteria bacterium CG1_02_46_17
ATGTCCAAAGAGAAGTTTGAGCGGTCGAAGCCGCATTGCAATATCGGAACGATTGGTCACGTTGACCATGGTAAGACGACACTGACGGCAGCGATTACGAAAGTATTGGCTGAGATTGGTGGAGGGACAGCGATGGCGTATGACCAGATTGATAAGTCTCCTGAAGAGAAGGCACGTGGTATCACGATTTCGACGTCACACGTTGAGTATGAGACATCGAAGCGTCACTATGCACACGTGGACTGCCCTGGCCATGCTGACTATGTTAAGAACATGATCACCGGTGCAGCGCAGATGGACGGAGCGATTTTGGTTGTGAACGCAGCCGACGGACCAATGCCACAGACCCGCGAACATATTTTGTTGGCGCGTCAGGTTGGTGTACCTGCTTTGGTTGTGTTCATGAACAAAGTAGATCAGGTTGACGACGAAGAGTTGTTGGAACTGGTTGAAATGGAAGTTCGTGAATTGTTGTCTTCTTATGATTTTCCTGGCGATGATATCCCAATCATCAAAGGATCTGCTTTGGCAGCCTTGGAAGGTCGTGATGACGCTATTGGTAAGGCAAAAGTACTTGAGTTGATGGATGCTGTTGACAGCTATATTCCACAGCCTGAGCGTCCGATTGACAAGCCATTCCTGATGCCAGTTGAGGACGTGTTCTCGATTTCTGGTCGTGGAACTGTTGTGACCGGCCGTGTTGAACAAGGTGTTGTAAAAGTTGGAGAAGAGATCGAGATTGTCGGTATCCGCCCAACCGTGAAGACGACCTGTACTGGTGTTGAAATGTTCCGTAAGTTGCTTGACCAAGGTCAGGCTGGAGATAACATTGGTGCATTGTTGCGTGGAACGAAACGTGAAGAAGTTGAGCGCGGACAAGTTCTGTGTGCGCCAGGTTCGATTAAGCCACACACCAAATTCACGGCAGAGACCTATATTCTGTCGAAAGAAGAAGGTGGACGTCACACGCCATTTTTTGCGAATTACCGCCCACAATTTTACTTCCGTACAACGGACGTAACAGGTGAAGTATCTTTGCCTGAGGGTTCAGAGATGGTGATGCCAGGAGATAACGTAAACCTGACCGTAAAATTGATCGCGCCAATTGCGATGAACGAAGGTCTTCGTTTTGCTATCCGTGAAGGTGGCCGTACCGTCGGTGCTGGCGTCGTCGCGAAAATTATTGAATAAGGTTTGGGATTAAGAGGAACAAAAAAATGGATGCACAAACTATCCGTATCCGCCTTCGGGCTTATGATCACCGCGTCTTGGACTTGTCCACGAGCGAGATCGTAAATACAGCAAAGCGTACAGGAGCCAGTGTTCGTGGACCTGTTCCTCTGCCAACCCGTACTGAGCGTTTCACCGTATTGCGTTCTCCGCACATCGATAAAAAATCGATGGAGCAGTTCGAAATGCGTACCCATAAACGCCTGATCGATATTATTGATCCAACACCACAAACTGTGGATGCATTGATGAAATTGGATTTGGCAGCCGGTGTGGATGTAGAAATCAAAGTCGGACAAACGGCGTAAGAATATTTAGGAAGAGTATCTGGAGATAAAAATGAGAACCGGATTAATTGCAAAGAATGAAGGAATGACACGCGTTTTCGGTGAAGACGGGTCTCATATTCCAGTAACCGTTCTTAAAATTGATAACTTACAGGTTGTTGACGTTCGTACCCAAGAGCGTGATGGCTATACAGCTGTTCAATTGGGTGCAGGCACTGCGAAAGTGAAAAACGTATCCAAGGCGATGCGTGGACACTATGCGAAAGCCAAAGTCGAGCCAAAACGCAAAGTTGCTGAATTCCGCGTCAGTCCAGAAAATGTTTTGGAAATCGGTGCTGAATTGTGCGCAAGCCACTTCGTCCCAGGACAATATGTAGATGTTCAAGGAACGTCAAAAGGTCGTGGTTTTGCTGGTGGTATGAAACGTTGGAATTTTGGTGGACTTCGTGCTTCCCACGGTGTATCTGTCTCCCACCGTTCGATCGGATCTACCGGTTGTTCTCAGGATCCGGGCCGTACTTGGAAAGGCAAAAAAATGCCTGGTCAGTTTGGTGTTGATACGACTACCACTCAAAATCTGAAAATTGTCGCAGTTTATCCTGAAGACGGTCTGGTTTTGGTTCAAGGAAATGTTCCTGGTAATGCAAAAGAATGGGTCATCATCACTGATGCAGTTAAAAAAGCTGCTCATGCTGATGTTCCTCTTCCTGCTGGCCTGAAGTCGTCGGAACAATCTGCCGCTCCTGCTGCAGAAGAAGCTCCGGCACAAGAAACCCCTGTAGAAGCATCTGTTGAAGCTGCTCCTGCAGAAGAAGCAAAAGAATAAGTGAGGCGACAGAATGAAGATCGCAGTCAAGACATTAGAAAATAAAGAAGCCGGTAATATCGAGCTTGATGACGCAGTATTTGGCGTTGAAGTTCGTGCCGACATTCTGCACCGCATGGTTCACTACCAATTGAACAAGCGTCGCGCAGGAACACACAAAACCAAGGGTGTATCGGAGGTATCCGGTTCAGGTAAAAAACCTTGGAACCAAAAAGGAACCGGTCGTGCCCGTGCAAGTAACTTGCGTGCAGCCCAGTTTGTTGGTGGTGCTACTATTTTTGGACCGGTTGTGCGTTCGCATGCAACTGAGCTGCCTAAAAAGCAACGTATGTTGGCTTTGAAAACAGCTCTGTCTGCCAAGGCAGCAAGTGGTCAACTGATTGTGTTGGATGCAGCTTCTGTAGCTGATCCAAAAACCAAAGCAATGGCTGCAAAATTGAATGCAATGGGTATTCAATCTGCATTGTTTGTATGTGGTGAAGAAATGGATCGCAATTTTGCTTTGGCAACGCGCAACATTCCACACATCGACATTTTGCCAAGCGAAGGTGCAAACGTATATGACATTCTGCGTCATGACACTCTGGTGTTGACCAAGGATGCTGTTGAAAACCTGACCAAGCGTCTGTCTGCATAGGCGTTAGGAAAGGATAAGGAGTTAGAAATGGCAAAAGCAAAGACAACCAAACCGATCGCGATCGAGCAAGACTATATAACTTTGGTCAAGCCGGTTGTAACCGAAAAGTCCATGATGGGATCCCAGCACGGTCAAGTTACATTTCAGGTTGCACCAACCGCAACCAAACCACAAATCAAACGTGCTGTCGAAAGCCTGTTCGATGTGAAAGTTATGACTGTCAATACCATAGTGACCAAAGGTAAAACCAAACGGTTCAAGGGTATTTTGGGAAAACGTTCAGATGTCAAGAAGGCCATTGTGACTTTGGCCGAAGGTCAAACTATTGACGTTGGCACTGGTGTATAAGGAAAGATTTAGGGAAGAGGACAAGCAATTATGGCTTTGAAGAAGTACAATCCGACAACCCCCGGTCAACGCCAGTTGGTCTTGGTTGATCGCAGCCAGTTGTGGAAAGGCGCACCGGAAAAGTCGCTGACCGAAGGAAAACACAGAAATGGTGGCCGTAACAATACTGGCCGCATCACTATGCGCTTTCTGGGTGGTGGTCATAAACAACGTTACCGTATTATTGACTTCAAACGTTCTAAAATGAACATGGAAGCAACAGTACTGCGCTTGGAATATGATCCGAACCGCACTGCGTTTATCGCTTTGATTCAGTATGAAGATGGTGAGAAGGCCTATATTTTGGCTCCTCAGCGTTTGGCAGAAGGCGACAAAATCGTCTCCAGTGAAAAAGCCGACATTAAAATCGGAAACACACTGCCTTTGAAAAGTATGCCTGTTGGAACCATTATCCACAATGTGGAAATGAAACCTGGTAAAGGTGGGCAAATGGCTCGCGCTGGCGGAACTTTCGCTCAATTGGTTGGTCGTGATCAGGGGTATGCCCAGATTAAATTGTCCTCCGGTGAAATGCGTATGGTTCGCGGTGAATGTCTGGCAACTATTGGGGCTGTTTCTAACCCTGACCAGAAAAACATCAATATCGGTAAGGCTGGACGTAACCGTTGGTTAGGTCGCAAGCCTCACCAACGTGGTATCTCCATGAACCCTGTTGACCACCCGCACGGCGGTCGTACCAATGGTGGTGTTCACTGGTGTTCCCCAACCGGTGTACCGGCTAAAGGATACAAGACACGTAAGAATAAAGCGACTGACAAACTTATTATTCGTCGTCGTAAGATTAAGAACAAGTAGGATCTGAGGAAGGCTGAGGTATAAAACATGGCTCGTTCAACATGGAAAGGCCCGTTTGTAGATGGACATCTTCTCAAAAAAGTTGAGGAAGTCCGTTCGAGTGGAAAAAATACGCCGATCAAGACATGGTCGCGCCGTTCGACAATCCTGCCACAAATGGTTGGTTTGACGATGGCTGTCCATAATGGGAATAAATTTATTCCTGTTCTGGTTACTGACAACATGATCGGTCACAAACTTGGTGAATTTTCACACACCCGTACCTTCAAAGGTCACGGCGGTGATAAGAAGAAGTAAGGAATAGATTATGGGAAAACCTAAAAACGAAAGACGAGTAGCCGATAACGAAGCGAGAGCATTCTCGAAATATATCGACTCAAGTCCATACAAATTGAATTTGGTTGCGGAAATGATCCGTGGCAAAAAAGCCGAGAAAGCTCTGGTTGACCTCGATTTCTGCAACAAACGTGTTGCACGCGATGTCAAAAAGGTTCTGCAATCGGCTGTAGCAAACGCTGAAAACAACCACTCTTTGGATGTTGACCGTTTGTATGTTGCCGAAGCAACTGTCGGGAAATCAGTCGTCATGAAACGTTTCATGGCACGTGCCCGCGGTCGCGCCGGTCGTATTGAAAAGTTTTTCAGCAACCTGACAGTTGTTGTCAGAGAAAAAGCCGAATAGGAGTAGGGGATAAACATGGGTCAGAAAGTTAATCCAATTGGTCTTCGTGTTGGTATCAACCGCACTTGGGACTCCCGTTGGTTCTCCAGTAAGGATTATGCTGTCAAGCTTATCGAAGATTTGAAATTGCGCGAATTTGTGCATGACAAATTAAAAGCCGCTGGTATCAGCAAGGTGATCGTTGAACGTGCCGCGAAAAATACCCGCGTGACTGTTCATACTGCTCGCCCTGGTGTGATCATCGGTAAAAAAGGTGCAGATATCGAGAAACTGCGCAAAGACTTGTCCGCGAAATCGGGTGGCGAAGTTTCTCTGAATATTGTTGAGATCCGCAAGCCGGAAATTGATGCGCAACTCGTTGCAGAGGGCATTGCCCAACAGCTCGAACGTCGCGTGTCGTTCCGTCGTGCCATGAAGCGGGCTGTCCAATCAGCTTTGCGTCTGGGTGCAAAAGGAATTCGTGTGAATGTTGCTGGTCGTTTGGCTGGTGCTGATATCGCCCGTATGGAGTGGTACCGTGAAGGTCAGGTGCCTTTGCACACGCTCCGCGCTGATCTGGATTACGGTGTTGCTGAAGCTTTGACCACCTACGGGATCATCGGCGTTAAAGTCTGGATCTATAAAGGTGATGTCATGGAACATGATCCAATGGCTCGCGACAAACGCATGGCCGAAAACCTTGGTGCAACCAAGCGCGATTAGAACTTATACAAAGGAATAATGGAGTAAAAAATGCTCTTACCAAAGAAAACAAAATTCAGAAAGGCCCATAAAGGCCGTATCCACGGAGCTGCCAAAGGCGGATATCAAGTGGCATTCGGATCTTTTGGACTGAAGGCCTTGGCCCCTGATCGTATTACTGCGCGTCAAATCGAGGCTGCACGTCGTGCTTTGACCCGTCATATTAAACGTCAGGGTAAAGTCTGGATCCGTATATTTCCAGATGTGCCTGTATCCAAGAAACCTCTTGAGGTTCGTATGGGTTCCGGTAAAGGTTCACCAGAATTTTGGGTCGTCCGCGTTAAGCCAGGTCGGATCATGTTTGAAATTGAAGGCGTACCTGAAGAATTGGCTCGTGAAGCTCTGGCTTTGGCAGCGGCAAAACTGCCGATTGATACCAAATTCGTCAAGCGGATCGCCGAATAAGACAAGGTGATGGAGATTTAAGATGGCAAAAGCAAAAACAACAAATAAAGCAGAAGATCTGAAAGGCAAAAGCCAGGACGAATTGAATGCAATGCTGCTTGATTTGCGCAAGCAACAAATGGACATGAGATTCCAGCAAGCTGGCGGACAACTGCAAAACACTGCAGATATCCGTAAAGTACGTCGGACGATTGCCCGGGTTAAAACATGTATGAGTCAGCAACAAGCTGCTCAAGCTGCCAAGTAGGGCGGAAGGAAGAAGGAGTTAGATATGCCACGTCGTGTATTGGAAGGCCGTGTAGTCGGTGATGAAATGGACAAGACAGTAACTGTCTTGGTTGAACGTCGGACTATGCACCCGATTTATAAGAAATATGTGAAGCAAAGCTCGAAATATGCTGCTCACGACGAAACCAATCTGTTCCGCGTTGGGGACATGGTCGAAATTGAAGAATGCCGTCCGATTTCCAAACGCAAGACTTGGACGGTCACCACCGATCCAAAGGCTTTGGGTCGTGAGTTGACCCCTAAAGTCAGGGCTGTTGCCGAAAGCGAAGATGCTCCGGTCAAAGCCAAAAAGGCAGAGGCAAAAAAGGCCTCTAAGAAATAGGAATTATTAGGAAACGTATAGAAAATTCGGGTGAATTAAAATGATCCAGATGGAATCAAATCTTGATGTAGCAGATAACTCCGGCGCACGCCGTGTATCTTGCATCAAAGTATTGGGCGGCTCCAAGCGTCGTTTTGCAAATATCGGCGATGTTATTGTCGTGTCTGTTAAGGATGCGATTCCACGTGGTCGTGTTAAAAAAGGTGATGTTCATCGTGCTGTGATCGTGCGGACGGCTTCCGGCCTGCACCGTGACAATGGTGAAACCATCCGTTTTGATGGCAACGCTGTTGTTCTGATCAACAAGCAGGGTGAGCCTATCGGAACCCGTATTTTTGGCCCAGTGACACGTGAATTGCGTGGCAAGGGCTACATGAAAATTATCTCTTTGGCATCCGAGGTGCTCTAATGACACAGGTAAAATTGAAAATTAAAAAAGGCGACCAAGTGGTCGTAATAACCGGTAAGGATAAAGGAAAATCTGGTGAAGTGACCAGAGTTATTTCTTCTGAAAACCGTGTTGTGGTATCGGGCATCAATATGATGACCAAACATGCCAAACCAACCCAGCTTGCTGCGGGCGGTTTGCAACGTGTTGAGGCTCCGATCCATGTCTCCAATGTGGCTTTGGCTGACCCGAAATCGGGTAAGGCAACCAAAGTCGGAATGAAAACTCTGGCTGATGGCAAAAAAGTACGTATTGCCAAAAAGTCGGGCGAAACGATTGCTTAATGGATGGTATGACAATGGCCGCTCAGGAAAAATATATTCCAAAACTGGAAAAAAGATACAAAGAAGAATTGGCTCCGGCGATGCAAAAAAGCCGCGGGTACAAGAATATTCATCAAATCCCTAAGTTGAAGCACATCACCATCAATATGGGTGTAGGGCAAGCAGCTTTGGATAAGAAACATATGGAATCCGCGTTGAAGGATTTGACCCAGATTGCTGGTCAAAAGCCTGTTTCAACCAAGGCGCGTAAATCCAATGCGTCCTTCAAAATTCGTGAAGGTATGCCAATCGGGGCAAAAGTAACCCTGCGCGGCAAACGCATGTACGAATTTCTTGACCGACTGGTCACAATTGCGCTACCACGTGTCCGCGACTTCCGTGGCATTAATGGTAAAGCTTTTGACGGTCGTGGCAATTATGCTCTGGGTATTAAAGATCATACGATCTTCCCTGAGATAAACTTTGAAAAAGTTGAGGCATTGCGCGGTATGGATATTATTATCTGTACGTCTGCCAAAACCGATGATGAAGCTAAAGAATTGCTGCGCGGCTTTGATATGCCGTTCAGAAATTAGAATTTAGGAAAGAGGACTAGAATGGCAAAAGTCAGTGCTACAAACCGGAATGAAAAACGCAAAAAAATGGTCAAACGCGATGCGACCAAGCGTGCGAAATTGAAAGAGATGATCATGGATCGTGAACTTTCTGTTGAAGAACGCTTTGCTTTGACCGTGAAATTGGCTCAAATGCCAAGAAACGGTGCAGAGACACGCATTAGAAACCGTTGTGCGCTGACCGGACGTCCACGTGCATATTATCGTAAATTTAGCTTGAGCCGTATCTCGCTGCGCAAATTGGCCTCTGAAGGTCAATTGCCTGGTGTAACGAAGTCAAGCTGGTAAGAAGGAGAATTTAGATCATGTCGATGAGTGATCCATTAGGAGATATGTTGACCCGCATTCGTAACGGTCAAAGAGCAACTTTGAAACAGGTCATCTGCCCTGCTTCGAAGATGCGTGAATCAGTTCTGTCTGTTCTGAAAAGTTCCGGTTATATCCGTGGCTATAAGGAAGAGGCAAGCGAGCAAGGTCACAAAAATTTTGTGATCGACCTGAAATATGATGAAGGAACACCTGTAATTCGTGAATTGCACCGCGTTTCCAAACCAGGTCGTCGTATTTACTCTGCTGCGCAGGCTATCCCACGTTATTATAACGGTCTGGGCATAACAATTGTATCGACGCCGCGTGGTGTAATGGCTGATCAGCAGGCTCGTGATGAGAATGTTGGTGGTGAACTTTTGTGTCAGGTTTTCTAATAGAAACGCTGTACAGAATTTTTGAATTGAAATTTGAACGAGGAAAATAAAATGTCTCGCGTAGGTAAAAATCCGGTTGCTGTGCCAAATGGTGTAACCGTTGACCTGAAGGAACAGGATATTAAAGTCAAAGGGCCGAAAGGCGAAATGACTTTGGCAGTTCACCCTAAGGTCTCCGTGTCCATTGAAAATGGTGCAATTACTGTTGCTCCAAATACCAAGGATCTGGAAAGCCGTGCTTTGTGGGCAACCATGCAACGTCGTATTGCCAATATGGTACAAGGCGTGACCGAAGGGTTCTCCAAGAACCTTGAAATCGAAGGTGTTGGTTACCGTTGCAATCTTCAGGGTAAAGAACTTGTTTTGCAACTTGGTTTCAGCCATGACGTGCGTTACGCGATCCCTGAGGGCATTACGATTGCTGTTGAAAAACAAACCCAGATCAAAATTTCTGGTATTGATAAGGAACAGGTTGGTCAGGTTGCTGCGGAAATCCGTGGCTACAGACCACCAGAGCCATATAAAGGCAAAGGCGTTCGTTATGCAGGGGAGTATATCCTGCGTAAAGAAGGCAAGAAGAAATAACTAAGAAGCTATTAGAGATAATTAAGGTTAAGAAGGACGAAACATCATGCGTCAACCAGAAACAAATGCACAAAGACGGGCACGTCGCGTACGCGCAAAACTTACCCGCATTAATAAGGCTGGATTATTGCGCTTGTCCATACACCGGACAAACAACCAGATTTATGCTCAAATCATTGATGATACAAAAGGTATCACTTTGGCTGCAGCATCGACACTGGAAAGCGACCTGCGTAAAACAGGCGGTAATGTAGCGGCAGCTAGCAAAGTTGGCGAAATGATCGCCGAGCGTGCTAGGGCAGCAAAAGTGACAAAAGTGATGTTTGACCGCGGAAGCTTCCGTTACCATGGCCGTGTTAAGGCGTTGGCAGAAGCAGCTCGTGCAGGCGGATTAGAATTCTAAGGAAGGAATGGTGAACTAAAGATGGCTCGTCCAGATCGTAAACGCGAAGAGCGCGAAGAAGTAGAATTGAACGAACGCCTGGTTGCCGTCAACCGCGTTGCTAAAGTTGTGAAAGGTGGCCGTCGTTTCGGTTTTGCAGCATTGGTTGTTGTGGGTGATGGTCGTGGTCGTGTTGGTCATGGTCACGCAAAAGCTCGTGAGGTTCCTGATGCAATTCGCAAGGCAACCGAACAGGCAAAACGCAACATGATCCGTGTTGCCCTTCGTGAAGGTCGTACAATCCACCATGATGTGGTCGGTCGTTACGGTGCGGGTCACGTTCGCTTGCGGACAGCCCCAGCCGGTACCGGTATTATTGCGGGTGGTCCATTGCGTGCGATTTTCGAAGCAATCGGAATTCAGGACGTTGTGGCAAAAGCCATCGGAACCAACAATCCATATAACATGGTCAATGCGACATTCGAAGCTTTCAAACTGATGGAAAGCCCGCGTACAGTTGCTGCACGTCGTGGTAAAAAAGTCAGCGAAATTGTTGCAAACCGTGATGTTCGTATGAAAGAAGCTAAAGCAGAAGACGCATCGGAAGATGCCGAAGTTGCAGCAGAATAAGATAGAGGATATCTGATATGGCACAAGCAAAAGCAAAAAAAGCAGACGCTTCTAAAAAAATGATCACTGTGACCCAGATCGGTAGCCCGATCGGTCGTCAACAGGATCAGGAACAAACCCTTGTTGGTTTGGGATTGAATAAAATGCACCGTTCCAAACAGTTGGAAGATACTCCTTCTGTACGTGGCATGATTCACAAAGTACGTCACCTTGTGAAAGTTGCCGAATAAACGGTAGAGATTAAGAGGATATCAAAATGAAACTGAATGAACTCCAGCCTCCAGAAGGCGCAGTAAAAAAGAGAATGCGCGTCGGCCGTGGGATCGGTTCCGGTAAAGGTAAAACTTGCGGACGTGGTCAAAAGGGTCAAAAGGCTCGTACCGGTGTAGCAATCAACGGTTTCGAGGGTGGACAAATGCCACTCTACCGCCGTTTGCCGAAAATGGGTTTCACCAATATTTTCGCAAAAGATCTCTCCACAGTGAACTTGGCTCAGCTGCAAGCTGCCATCGATTCAGGCAGAGTGAATGCAAAAGAGGCAATCACCTCTGAAATATTGCAAAAAGCAGGTATCGCCGCCAAAGCAAAAGACGGTGTTCGTCTGCTGGGCAATGGCGAACTGTCTGCCAAAGTAACCTTGAAAGTCGCAGGCGTAACAGCCTCTGCCAAAGTTGCTGTTGAAAAAGCAGGCGGATCAGTTGAAGTGATCGTTAGGGAAGTTGCTCCGGTTGTTCGCAAGAAACCAATTCCCGGACAAAAATAAGTCAAAATCGCTCTAAAGAGTGATAGGAAATTCTAAAGAGGCCTTCGGGCCTCTTTTTTTAACCTTCATAAAGAAGACCGCGTAATTTGACGCGGTTTTTTTGTGTCGATATTTTGGCATCTTCACTAGACAGAAGGCCATTCATCCGCTACATATTCTGGGATTCACAAATAAGGATAAAGACTATGGTATCTGCGGTAGAGCAACTCTCGAAAAACGGCAACTGGGGCGCTTTTTCCAAGGCAACAGAGCTCAAGAAAAGAATCTGGTTTGTCATTGGCGCTTTGCTGGTGTTCCGGTTGGGGTCCTATATCCCGATTCCCGGAATTGACCCCCATGCTTGGGAAGATATTTTCCAGCAAAAAGGTGGCGGATTGCTCGACATGTTCAACATGTTCTCGGGTGGATCGCTTGAGCGGATGACCATTTTTGCCCTTTCGATCATGCCATATATTTCGGCGTCGATTATCATCCAATTGGCAACAGCCCTGTCCCCTAAACTTGAAGCCTTGAAAAAAGAAGGTGACTCCGGACGTCAAAAAATCAACCAGTACACCCGCTACCTGACGGTGCTTCTGGCGGCAATTCAGGCCTATGGCCTCTCCGTCGGTCTTGAAAACATTCAAGGCGCCCAAGGTTCTGCTGTGATTGATCCGGGCATGTTCTTCCGTATCTCAACCGTGATTACCGTGGTCGGCGGAACGATGTTCCTGATGTGGCTGGGTGAACAAATCACCTCACGCGGAATCGGTAACGGCATATCCCTGATTATTTTTGCAGGGATCGTGGCTGGTTTGCCCGGCGCCTTGGTTCAGACTCTGGAACTTGGACGTGAAGGAAGCATCACCTTTATTGGCCTTCTGTTGATGACGGTCATGGTTATAGGAACGGTTGTCTTCATTGTCTTTATGGAACGCGCCCAACGCCGCATTCTTGTGCAGTATCCGAAACGTCAGGTCGGCGCACAGCAAATGACTCAGGCCTCGCAAAACCATCTGCCATTGAAACTCAATATGTCGGGTGTAATTCCACCGATTTTTGCTTCTTCTCTGTTGTTCTTGCCTATGACGATTGTCGGCTTTGCGGGTCTGGAAGCCAGCAACGGATTTATCTCTGATCTGGCGCGGTATATGACGACGGGCCATCCGGTGCATATGATCGCCTACGCGACCCTGATTGCATTCTTTGCTTTCTTCTATACGGCTGTTGTGTTCAATCCGGAAGAAAATGCCGAAATGCTGCGCAAATATGGTGGATTTATTCCGGGCGTTCGTCCGGGCAAAAATACCGCCGATTTTCTTGATCATGTTTTAACCCGTATTACGGTTCTGGGTGCAGCATATTTGTGCTTTATCTGCTTGATGCCGGAATTCCTGATCTCAGAATATTCTCTGCCGTTTTATTTCGGTGGAACGTCCCTGTTGATTGTGGTGTCAGTCACCATGGATACCGTCGCTCAGGTTAACTCGCATATGCTGGCGCATCAATATGAAGGATTGATCAAAAAAACCCGTTTGACCAAAGGGAGAAAGTAAATCGTGAATATCATTTTGATGGGCCCTCCGGGCGCAGGCAAGGGAACTCAAGCAAAGCTTCTCGAAGATACACGCGGATTAAAACAACTCTCGACCGGTGATATGCTGCGTGCCGAAATTGCCGAGCAAAGCCCTCTGGGTCTGAAAGTTAAAGAAATCATGGATGCCGGATCTCTGGTATCGGATGAAATTGTGATCGAGATGATCTCGCACCGGATTGACCACGCTGATTGTGTGAAAGGTTTTATTCTGGATGGGTTCCCAAGAACCGTGGCTCAAGCCGAGGCTCTGGACAAAATGCTGCATGAAAAGGGCAAAGACCTGAATGCGGTTATTCAACTATCTGTCGATGAAGAAGCCCTTCTGGCGCGTATAGAAAAACGCGCAGCGGAAAGTGGTACGGTCAGGGCTGACGATAATGCGGAAACGCTCAAAAAGCGTTTGGATGCGTATAAGGCCCAAACTGCTCCGATTTTGCCATATTATGAAGGCAAAGGCATGCTCAAAACTGTGGATGGCATGGCCGATATTGACGCTGTAACGGCTGAAATTGCTAGTATTTTGGATGGTGCCGCGTAGTGGATTCTGGTAAATCAAGAAAAAGCCAGACTTATCCACAGAAAACTCAAGAAAATAGTTGACTCTAGGCCTTAAATGCTTAGTATGCGCTCATTCCGGCATGCAAAACACATGTTTCGGCAGGTTTTTTACTTGTCCGGTATTGGTATACGACCCGGCGTTTCTTATTGAAAAATATAGAAATTTTACGGATCGGATTGAAATCAAACAGAAGAAAATGAGGAGTCGTTTATGGCCCGTATTTCCGGTGTCAATATTCCTGACAATAAACGCGTGATCATCTCCCTGACTTATATTCATGGGATTGGTCGCTTTTCAGCCGAAGAAATCTGCCGCGAAGTCGGTATAGATTTCACACGTCGGATGAAAGATCTAACCGAAGACGAATTGAACCAGATCCGTAAAGTCATCGAAAGTGGCAAATACATGATCGAAGGTGATTTGCGTCGTGAAATTTCTCTCAATATCAAGCGTCTGATGGACATGCAGTGCTACCGTGGTGTTCGCCACCGTCGTGGTCTGCCGGTTCGTGGCCAGCGCACCCGTGGAAATGCCCGTACCCGTAAGGGACCTGCGAAACCGGTTGCTGGTAAGAAAATCGTCAAGAAATAACCAGCGCTAGAAATCAAGAGGATATAAATCATGGCAGCAAAAGATAATAAAAAAGCCGGCGCACGTAAGAAAGTTGTTCGCAAGAACATTGCGGTTGGTGTGGCTCACATCAATGCGTCTTTTAACAACATTTTCATCAACCTGACCGATCCAATGGGTAACACCATTGCATGGTCTTCCGCCGGTATTGTAGGCTTCAAAGGATCTCGTAAATCGACTCCTTTCGCAGCCCAGATGGCCGCAGAAGATGCAGGCCGCAAGGCTCAAGAACATGGCCTTCGTGAAGTTGATGTTCTGATCAAGGGCCCAGGTGCAGGACGTGAATCTGCACTGCGCGCTTTGCAGTCGCTCGGATATACCATCCGTTCGATTAAAGATACGACACCGGTACCGCACAACGGTTGCCGTCCGCCAAAACGTCGCCGTATCTAATATCTTAATTTCTCCCGGGTGGTTTGTCCTCCCGGGAATGACTTATTTTTGTCGTTTACGACACTAATGCATGGTGAAAGGGAAAAAGCATGCTGATTCAGAAAAACTGGCTGGAACTGATTAAACCCAACAAAGTTGAAGTCGAACACAAAACCGATAGCCGCAATTTCGGCAAGGTTGTTGTCGAACCTTTGGAGCGTGGATTTGGTTTGACTTTGGGGAACGCGCTGCGCCGTGTTCTTCTTTCTTCCTTGCAAGGTGCAGCTGTAACGGCGGTTAAAATCGCTGGCGTCCAACACGAATTTTCGACCATCGAAGGCGTTCGTGAAGACGTGACCGACATCATCCTGAACGTCAAAGCAATTGCCGTTCGCATGCATGTTGAAGGTCCAAAAAGAATGCGCTTGATGGCCGAAGGCCCATGTGAAGTGACATCCGGTATGATCGAAGCTGGTGCTGACATTGAAATCATGAACCCTGATCTGGTGATCTGCACTTTGGATAAGGGCGCAAAACTGGACATGGAAATGACCGTCAACACAGGCAAAGGATACCGTCCTGCCGCGCTGAACCGTCCGGAAGATGCTCCTGTTGGACTTATTCCAGTGGACAGCATTTTCTCACCAGTTCGTAAAGTTTCTTATGATGTGGAAGATACCCGTGTCGGACAAATTACCGACTACGATAAACTGACCTTGTCTGTTGAAACCAACGGCGTGATTTCTGCTGATGATGCGGTGGCCTATGCTGCGCGTATCCTGCAAGACCAGTTGCAAGTGTTCATCAATTTCGAAGAACCAAAAGAAGCAAAAGTGACGGAAGAAGAGGAAAGCCTCCCATTCAACCGCAACCTGCTGAAAAAAGTCGAAGAGCTGGAACTCTCTGTACGTTCTGCCAACTGCCTGAAAAACGACAATATCGTTTACATTGGTGATCTGGTTCAGAAATCGGAATCTGAGATGCTGCGCACACCAAACTTTGGACGCAAATCCCTGAACGAAATCAAAGAAGTTCTGGGCATGATGGGTCTGCATTTGGGCATGCAGGTTGAAGGCTGGCCTCCTGAGAATATCGAGGAGCTGGCGCGCAAAATGGAAGATCCATTTGCACATTAGAAATTTTAGAGCGGAGCCGGAATTGATCCGGCTCTGATCTGATAGGGCATCTCGCCCGCCCCAGAAAGTGAACGGCTGAAACAAACAGCAAGTGCTTTCCGGTTTGTAAGATGACTGTTCTGCGTGGAGACTTAAAATCCTCGGAACGTCGCAGAGAAGTGAAGAAAGGTAAAAACCATGAAACATGGCGTTAAACAACGTAAACTAAACCGTACATCATCCCACCGTAAGGCATTATTTGCCAATATGGCGGCGGCTTTGATCAAACACGAACAAATTATTACCACGGTGCCAAAAGCCAAAGAATTGCGCCCATATGTGGAAAAACTGGTTACCCTTGGTAAAAAAGGTGGCTTGGCCAACCGTCGTGCCGCAATCGCTACTCTGCGTGATCAGGCAATGGTACAAAAATTGTTTGATGTTTTGGCCCCACGCTATCAGGATCGCCCAGGTGGATACACCCGCGTCCTCAAAGCAGGATTCCGTTACGGAGACGCAGCCCCGATCGCAGTGATCGAGTTTGTTGACCGTGACGTAACTGCTAAAGGAAAAGATAGCGGCGTTGATTTCTCTCAAGACATCGAAGCTGCTGGTCAAGCAGACGAGACCTCTGTTCCAAAAGAGGCCGTGAAAAAAGCCAATAAGAAAAAAGCTGAAAAAACCGAAGAAGCATCTGAAGCCGCAACTGAGGAAAAGCCAAAGAAAAAGGCAGCTCCAAAGAAGAAAAAAGCTGAAGATAAAGCCGAATAATCGGAATATAGCAATAATTTCAAAGGCTCCGCCTCAAAGCGGGGCCTTTTTCCATAGTAATTATTTTCTTGCATTAAATTATAGGCGAGTATATAGTCCCATCCAAATTCCATAGGCGTTTATAACAAAAAAGAGGTGTGAAATGTCCTTGAACCTAACAAAAAAATTCGCTGCTGTTGCTGCTGTCGCTCTAGGATTGGGTGGCTGTGCCGCACCAACAGTTTTCCAGACATCGCAGATGAGCCGTTCCCCGGCTGTTGAAGACCCAGCTCTGAGAACTCCCGTCACAGTAGATCCATGCCACCGCGCAAATATTGAGTACGTGTATAACGGAGATGTCGAGGGAACAGAACTTGCCAGAGCTAAGGCCAGTGGTTCATATCTTGGATATCACAGAGCGTTCCATCTGGTCTCGAACCCGTCTATGTTTGATCAGGCAGGGACTGCAATCGGCGCTATCGCCGGAGGTATCTTGGGAAATGTCGCAGGAAAAGCTCTTGGTGCCAACGGCGGCTCACGCACAGCCGGAATTGCGATTGGAGCAATCGGCGGTGCAGTTGTAGGTGACGGCCTATCAAGAGAACAACAGGCTGCTCGTTTGACCGAGGTCAAAGCCTGTAAGAACTATTTGAACCACCTGATGGCAGAAGAACGTATTCCAGATCAGGCTCCTGTTAGAGTGGCTCCTGAGCGTTCATATGGACGTTACCCTTCGCCGAGCCAAGTCTTGCAGTTTCGCCCAGCATTTCCTAGATATTAGGGCAGATAGAAAATTCGAATAAACAGAAAGCCCCGCTGATTGCGGGGTTTTTTTATTTGTTATTTTTTTGTCCGTCTGGCATGGTTAAGTCATGCAAATATCCGCCCTTGCCACAATCCGAATTATGGCCCCGACTCGCTAAAAAAATAGCTTGAGTCGGGTTCCCCAACGCCTCCGAATTTGCTAGAACAAACAACATCCTGACGTCACATGGATATTATATGGGCGGACAGATTTTAGACCGAGTAACAAGACAAAATGACAGACCAGACATCAAACGCCGATTTTTATAAAGAAACAGTTTTTCTTCCCAAGACAGATTTTCCGATGCGTGCAGGCTTGCCGCAAAAAGAACCGGAAATCCTGAAAGGCTGGCAGGAACAAAATATTTACCACCAACTGCGCCGTGCCAGTGCGGGTAAAGAGAAATGGGTGCTGCATGATGGCCCTCCTTACGCCAATGGCGACATCCATATCGGCCACGCCGAAAATAAAATCTTGAAAGACGTGATCGTCCGGTATCGTCAGGTGATGGGCTTTGACGCACCGTATGTCCCGGGATGGGACTGTCATGGTTTGCCGATCGAATGGAAGATTGAAGAACAATACCGCGCCAAGGGGTTGAACAAAGACGAAGTTGAAATCCTGAAATTCCGTCAGGAATGTCGTGACTTCGCCCAGAAATGGGTCGATATCCAGTCAAACGAATTCCAACGTTTGGGCATCAATGGCGATTGGGGCAATCCATATCTGACCATGACCAAACATGCGGAAAGCCGCATCGTTGGCGAGATCCACAAATTCCTGATGAACGGATTGTTATATAAAGGCGTAAAACCAGTCATGTGGTCTGTTGTCGAAAAGACAGCTTTGGCTGAGGCCGAAATTGAATATCAGGAACACAAATCAATCACCATCTGGGTCAAGTTTCCGGTTGTCAAAGCGTCATCCCCCAAACTGGATGGTGCAAAGATTGTCATCTGGACAACCACCCCGTGGACCATGCCGTCCAACCGTGGCGTGGCCTGTGGTGAAGAGATTGAATATGCGGTTTATACCGTCACTGAGACAGGACAGGACTGCCGCGCAAGCGTTGGTGAAAAACTGGTGGTCGCCAGATCATTGGCAGAAGCGGTGCGTGAGCAAGCCAAAATCACATCATGGAATGAAGGTGAAATCCTCAGAGGGGCTGATCTTGTTGGCACATTCTGTGCCCACCCGTTGCGTGGTCAAGGGTACGAATTTGATGTGCCGGTCTTGAAGGCTGACTTTGTTGCGGAAGATACCGGAACCGGCTTTGTCCATATCGCCCCAAGCCATGGGGAAGACGACTTCTATCTTGGGAAGGCCGCCGGACTTGAAATCACCGACAACGTCAATGACGATGGAACATTCAAAGACCATGTGCCGCTCTTTGCCGGACTCGAAATTTACACCCAGAAAGGTGAAATGGGGCAGGGCAACTTTGCGCCACTCAAAGCCATTGATGACGCAGGGAACTTGCTGGCCAAGGGTTCGATTCGTCACGAATACCCGCATAGCTGGCGCTCAAAAGCACCCGTGATCTTCCGCACCACGCCGCAATGGTTCATTGCCATGGATCGTGAAGAGGGAGGGTCAACGCTTCGTGCGCGAGCTCTCCAAGCCATCAAGGATACCAATTGGTATCCGGAAGCAGGCGAGAACCGTATCACCGCCATGATTGCCGGACGTCCCGATTGGTGTATTTCGCGCCAACGCGCCTGGGGTGTGCCGATTGCTTTGTTCCTTGATAAAAAAACCGGAGAACCGCTCAAAGACGAAAACGTCAACAAACGTATTCAGGATATCTTTGAAACCGAAGGGTCGGATGCGTGGTTTGCGCGTCCAGCCGCAGACTTTCTGGGGCAGAGTTATTCTGCAGATGATTATACGCAAGTCTTTGACGTTGTGGATGTCTGGTTTGAATCCGGATGCACCCATGCCTTCGTCATGGAAGACCGTGAAGACGGCGTTTGGCCTGCTGATATGTATCTCGAAGGCTCTGATCAACACCGTGGATGGTTCCATTCTTCATTGCTTGAAGCCTGTGGAACCCGTGGACATGCGCCCTATAAATCCGTTTTAACCCATGGGTTTGTGTTGGATGAAAAAGGCTACAAAATGTCGAAATCAGTCGGTAACACGGTTGATCCACTGGAAGTCATGAAAGAATCCGGTGCGGATATCTTGCGCTTGTGGACAATGACGGCTGACTATTCCATGGATGTCCGGATCGGCAAGGATGCAATCAAATCATCGGGCGATCTGTATCGTCGTATTCGCAATACCTTCCGGTTCCTCGCTGGGGCTCTGGATGGCTTCATGCTGGATGAAAAATTGCCGGAAAGCGATTATGACGCTATGCCGGAACTGGAACGTCTGGTTCTGCACTGGATCAAGGAAACAGATCTTGATCTGCGCGATTGTCTGGAACATCATGACTATAACCGTCTGATGCAAAAGCTTTACCATCTTTGCTCGAATGAACTCTCAGCCTTCTATTTTGATATCAGGAAAGACCGCCTTTATTGCGATCGCCCCGATGGATTTGAACGCCGCGCCTGCCGCACCGTTTTGTATCATCTGTTTGAATGTCTGTGCGTCTGGTTTGCGCCGGTTCTGTGTTTCACAGCAGAGGAAGCATGGTCGCACCGTCCCGCAGGATTATGGGATGATGTCACAAGCATCCATTTCAAAACCCTGCCAAACATCCCTGAAAACTGGTTGAACAAAGAACTGGCTGAAAAATGGGATGTGGTGCGTGATGTGCGTCGCGTCGTGCTGGGTGCTTTGGAACCCAAACGCGCTGACAAAACAATCGGGTCATCACTGGAATCCCATCCGCAAATTTATATCGGCAAGGATATTGCCGAAACCCTGCAAGGGCTTGATCTGGCCGAAATTTGCATCACGTCACAGGCAACCGCTTTGGTGCAGGATGCGCCATCGGACGCGTTCAGGCTGCCAGACGTCAAGAACGTGAGTGTAGTATTCGGTTTAGCCGAAGGACAAAAATGCGAGCGGTGCTGGAAAATTCTGCCCGAGGTTGGAACAGACAAAGACTATCCAGATTTATCCTTGCGGGATGCGGACGCTGTTCGGTACTACGTTCAAAAGAAAAAGGCAGCCTGATTCGTGCAAAGACTTATTGCGATTTTATTGATTTTTGCGCTGTCCATGATCGATCAGGTCAGTAAATGGTGGGTGACGGAAGTCTTCTTTCGCCCGCGCATCTTCGAGGCCGAAGGAAAAAGTTTGGCCTTCGTTGAATGGATGACGACTTTCTCTCAAGATAAGTTGCCACCCATCCGCTATGAATGGAATGAATATCTGAATATCGTGATGGTCTGGAACGAGGGGATCAGCTTTGGCATGCTTTCCAACAATCATCATGCCATGCCGATGATTTTATCGGTGTCGGCTTTTCTCTTGGCGCTGGGATTGTTGGTTTGGCTGTGGCGCACACCAAACATGGTGACGGCACTGCCTCTCGCCATGATAATATCCGGAGCTCTGGCCAATATTTGGGACAGGCTGCGGTTCGGCGCGGTTGCAGATTTCATAGATTTCCATGTCGGGGACTGGCATTATCCGGCGTTTAATCTAGCTGATTCCTGTATTGTTCTGGGGGTTTTGTGGCTTGCATTTGACGGTATTGTCCTTGAGGCTCGCCGTCTAAAAGAAAGCGAAGAGCCTGAAAAAACTATCTGACTAAAACGGGTTTCGAATTGACATTGAATGAGTGAAGGAATGGGGCCATAATCGGCCAAGCAGGAAAAAAAATGAAATATCACAAAAAAACACTTTTGTTATTATCTGCAGCTTCAATGCTTTTTTTACTTCCTTCTTGCGATCGGGTGAAAGAAGAAATGGGGCTGAACCGTCACACACCTGACGAATTCATGGTGATGAAACGCGCCCCCCTTGAAATACCCGAAAACATGACGACCTTGCCGGCCCCACAACCCGGAATGGCAAGACCACAAGAAACACTGGCTGTTGCTCAGGCCAAGCAGGCCGTGATGGGGGACGAGTCTGCTACACATTCACTAACTCCTTCAGATGCAGAATCTTCCCTGCTTAACAAAGCCGGAGCCGGACAATCCCAAGCTGACATTCGTGCCGTTGTGAACAAGGAAGCAACAGAGGGCAGTAACGATAAACGCCCTGTTATCAAGAAACTTCTGGATATTGGAAATGATGAGCCGATCGCAACCGTTGTTGATCCGGCCAAGGAAGCAGAACGAATCCAGACCAACAAAAATTCGGGGCAGCCAATCACTGCAGGAGAAACCCCCACCATTCAGGACTAGTTTAACATGAAATTAAAACCGCTCCAGTTTGGTGCTTTGGGCTTTTGCGTGGGTCTTCTTGCCTTTTCTTATCCCGCACAGGCCCAGTTCCAGAAAGTCTTTGGCGCCAAGACCTCCACGCTGGCCAACGGCATGCAGGTGGTTGTCATTGAAAACAACCGCGCCCCCGTTGTAACACATATGGTGTGGTATCAGGTGGGATCAGCCGACGAACCGAAAGGCGATGGCGTATCCGGAGCAGCGCATTTTCTTGAGCATTTGATGTTCAAGGGAAGTGGGGCTATCGCACCGGGTGAGTTTTCAAAATTAATCCGCAATGTCGGGGGAAATGACAACGCCTTTACCAGTTGGGATTACACCGCCTTTTTCCAGACTGTCCCGTCAAAATATCTGCCACAGGTTATGGCACTGGAAGCCGACCGGATGATCAACCTCTCTCTGGCCGACAGGGATATTGAATCCGAACGGGACGTGATTATCGAAGAACGCCGCATGCGGACCGATAATGACCCACAATCTTTGTTCATGGAACAAATGCGGGCTGCGCTGTTCCCAAATTCTGCATACGCCGAACCGATTATTGGCTGGCGTGACGAGATGCCGTTGCTTGGCCGTCAGGATGTCATGGGTTATTACAAAACATGGTACACCCCCGCCAACGCCATTCTGGTGGTCTCCGGCGATGTCAATTTTGAACAGGTGGTAAGTGAGGCCGAGAAAGCATACGGCGTTATTCCATCCCACCCATACCCCGAACATATACGCTCCAAATCGCCGGATTTCAGGGCGGAAACCCGCCTCGCGCTGCATGACGAAGATGTCCGGCAGCCTACTTTGTATAAGGCGTGGCTTGTCCCAGCCTTTCTGGAAGACAAACATGCCTATTATAGTTTCGAAGTCATGGCCGAGGCAATTTCTGGCAACGCATCGACGAAATTATATCAGACGCTGGTGGTCAACCGTAAGAAAGCAACTTCCATCTCTCTTTCCTATGATGGAGAAGCACGGGGACAGGGAAGCTTATGGCTTTATGCCATTCCGGCACCCGGTGTCTCGATTGAAGATCTGGAAAAAGAAATCAATACGGTTTTCCGGGAAATTGTCGGGAATGGAATTGAAGAACAGGACGTTGAAAAAGCCAAGACACGTCTGATAGATCAGGCTTTGTTTGCCCGTGACAGTGTTGCGGGGCCCGCCATGGTCATTGGACAGGCTTTGGCCTTGGGGGCAACATTGGACGATGTCGAAAACTGGCCGCAAAAAATTGACTCGATAACCCGCGAAGATGTTCAGACTATCTTTGATATGTATATGAATCCCGAAGCCCCGAAACGGCTGCCGGTTACAGGAATTTTGTTACCTGCGGAGGATAAGGCAAAATGAGAAATGCTCTGATGCATGGTGCATATTTATTGGGGTTTGCCATCATGGTGATGTCGTTGGGCGGCATACAAGATGCCCGCGCCTCGATCCTGAAAATCCAGACAGTCAAATCGGATAAAAACATCACGGCGTGGCTGGTGGAAGACCCGACCGTTCCGGTGATTTCGATGCGGTTCTCCTTTCAAGGGGCCGGTGCAATCAATGATCCTGCCGATAAACAAGGATTAAGCCAGATCCTCTCCAACACGCTGGATGAAGGCGCAGGTGATCTGGGATCAAAAGAGTTTCAGGCCGAGTTGAGCGATCACTCAATCTCGCTGACCTTCTCATCTTCAAGGGATGATTTCGGCGGGTCACTTAAAACCCTGACCAAATATCAGGACAAGGCGTTCGATTTGCTGCATCTGGCTTTGACCAAGCCGCACTTTGAAGCAGACGCCCTGCGCCGCATGAAAGACGCTAATCTGGCGCGTATCAGATCGAATATGAGTGATCCGGAATGGCTGAACGCCCGCTTGGCCAATGCCGTTTTATTTAATGGCCATCCCTATGCACAAAATAGCGGAGGAACCCTCTCTTCCTTGCCTAAAATTACGACGAAAGATTTACAGGACAAATTCTCGACCCAGTTGGGACGTGATCGCTTGTTAATCTCAGTATCGGGAAATATCTCGGCGGAAGAACTCTCACGGCGTCTGGATGAAGTTTTTGGCGATTTGCCGGATATCTCCACTGTCAGGCAGGTTGAAAATGTGACCCCCCCCGCACAGGCCGAGGTGATTCAGCATGTTAAAGAAATTCCCCAGACTGTGATCCAGATAGCATATCCGGGGATTTCAATGAAAGACCCTGATTATTTTGCTGCCGAGATTTTTAATTACATTCTGGGCGGGGCCGGATTTGGGTCGCGCTTAACCGAAACAGTTCGGGAACAAAAAGGGCTGACCTATGGCATTGATAGCAATCTATCGGAAATGGATTTTTCCAGTCTCTTGTCCATTTCAACCTCAACCAGAACAGAAAAAGTCGGAGAAGTTTTGTCTCTGGTCAACGCGGAAATTGATAAAATATCCCAGACCCCGATCTCTGACAGGGAACTGGTTGAAGCCAAATCCTACCTGATAGGCTCTGTTCCTCTGGGATTGACCTCGACAGACCGTATTGCCGGAATGATGATGGGATTCCAGATTTATGGATTACCAGCCAATTATCTGGATATCAGGGAGGCTGGTCTGAATAAGGTTACACAGCAAGATGTCTTGAGAGTGGCCCAACGGCTTCTGGATAAGCGACATAAAACCACAGTTTTAACCGGTGCAAAACAGGAAATCGGCCCTGTGCGCTACGTTGAAAATATACCAGATATTCAATAGGTTATGGCTGAATCTGACCGTTGAAATCCCTCACCGCATATCCGGTTCAAAAAGGGGCTGTGTTATCTGATTTTTAACCTAAAAACCGGACAATCAGGGAATGAGCTCTCCATCCCAGAATAATGATTTACCACAGATTACCCAGAAAGAACTTGATGATGTGATTATGAAGCACATCAAGTTTGATAAGGCGCAACCTGGGGGTGGGCGGGCGCATATTAAATTCAAGTCTTTGGCAGGATTATCTTTCAGAGGGGCAGATTTATCCGGCGCCGATTTTACAGGGTCTGACCTCTCAAATTGTGATTTGTCCAAAGGAAAATTTCACGGAACAATCTTTTATGGTTGCAATATGCAATCCAGCAATATGTCTGGCAGTGATTTTACCCGTGCCGATTTTCGTGGGGCAGATGTCACTGGCGCAAACATGACAGAGGCCAACCTTGAAGGGGCAGACTTGCGCCAAGGGGCAAAGGTCATTTCACAAAATGCTCAGGGCAATCCGATTTCATCTTCAAATGGCCAAACAAAATTCAAGGGCGTTGATTTGGAAAACGCCAACTTATCGAATGCCCGCGCTTCGATGGTTGACCTCAGCAATTCCGATTTGAAATCGGCGCGAATGGCGCATATCGATTTGTCACAGGCAGACTTACAGAACACCAATATGAGCGGCGCGGATTTAAGCAAAGCCAATCTTGAAGATTCAAAATTGAATGGCGCGATCATGGTGGGCACCCAGACTCAAGGCGTAAATTTCGAAGGAGCCGTGTACGAAGAAGTTCTAACCGAAGCTCCGTCCGGAAAAGTCTTTGATTATTCGGAAGAAGAAGACCCGATGGTGGCATTACTGAGAAGTCACAATGCGTGGCTCAGGAATGCCGGTAAAAAAGGCCAGCCGATTGACCTGTCCGGATATGATATGCGCCCTGTCCATGATCTGGCACGTTATACACTGACTGGCGTCAAGGCCGAGAAAGCTATATTTCAGGGCATGGTTCTAATGACCGCGCAAATGCAGAGCTGCAGCTTTAATAACAGCGATTTTCGTGACGCTCGATTGAAAGAGTCCGATCTCAGAGGGTCAAGTTTTGTCGAAACAAAATTTACCCGTGCCGATCTGACCAGAGCAAATTTCTCGCCACTGTTCTTTTCCGCAGATCGCAAAAAGGTTGTCGATATGTCCGGCGCCGATCTCAGCTTTGCCGACCTGACAGAATGTAACTTGCAGGATGCGATTCTGAAAAACGTCAATTTCGAAGGGGCAAACCTGACCAAGGCAAATTTGCGCGGCGCCGATTTAACGGACGTCAATTTTGATAAGGCGATTCTGGAAAGAGCCAGAATGGATTAAAAATATTTTTCGAGCCCCCCCTTGCAAATATATAAAAAAAGGATTTCTCTATATCTGGAATACCCGTCAGGGTGTTTTGCTAAACTCTCTTGAAAACCTGTTTATCCTTGGAGGATATATATGACTAAACTGACTCTGTTGGCCGCACTCGGCCTGTTGGTAATGACCCCTGCTGTTGCTCACGCCGAAGAAATGATGGCTGCTCCAGTTGAACATGAAGTAACTGCCACAGAAGGCGAAGGCGTTGTTGCTCCAGCTGAAGAAGCAACCACCACCGAAGAAGCTGCCCCTGCAGTTGAAGGCGAAGCTGAAGTAGCTGCTCCTGATGCAGCGGCAGAAGCTGAAGCTCCAGCTACCGAAGAAGTAACATCGGAAGACAAATAGTTCCATTTTAGTAGAAAACCCGCTCCGGTTTGACAATCGGGCGGGTTTTTTCATACCTTTTTTGACTCATGCGCTTTGACCTGATACAACCTCGCCCATGACACCATCTGCCCGCATCAAAGCCGTTCTCGATTTATTGGAACGCATAGAAAGAGCCACAATCCCCATGGATTTAACCATGGGCGATTATATGCGCAACCGCCGTTATATCGGATCGAAAGACCGCGCCTACATCGCCGAGACGACCTATGCCGTGATCCGCCACCATGCCCGCGTGACGTGGGCCTTGGAACAAGCAGGGGCAGAAATATCAGAACGCAACCGATTGCTGGCGTTTCTGAAATATAACCATACCGGAAATCTGGCAGATTTATTTGAGGGCGGCAAACATGGTGCAGCAGAACTGAGCGAAGCTGAAACCACGCTGATCGCAAAACTGCCTGATAATTTTGATACAGCACCCGTTGCGGTTCGTTGCGAATGCCCGCCGCTTTATGAAGACTCACTCAAATCTTATTTCGGTGAAAAGTTCGAAACCGAAATGACCGCGCTCATATCGCCAGCCTATTTGAACTTGCGCGTCAATCTGGTGATGGGCGATCGCGCCAAGGCCAAACAATTGCTGGACGAAGACCGCGTCAAAACCAGAGAAAACCAGTTCTCGCCGTGGGGCTTGGCTGTTGAGGGAAAAACGTTCCTCTCGATGACCCGCGCCTTCAAAAAAGGACTGGTTGAAATACAAGACGAAGGCTCCCAGATGATCGCCATGGCTTGCGATGTCAAGCCCGGCCAGCAGGTTCTGGATTATTGCGCAGGCGCTGGTGGTAAGACATTGGCTCTGGCCTCTGCCATGAATGTCAAGGGCAGGATCGTCGCAATGGATCTGGAGGCCAGCCGTCTGGCCAAAGCGCGTGATCGGTTCCGTCGTGCAAAAGTCAGCGACATTATCGAGCCACGCCCGCTTTCCGATGAAAAAAACCGCAAATGGCTGCGCCGTCAGAAACAGACCTTTGATTGCGTCTTGGTTGATGTGCCTTGTTCGGGCACAGGCACATGGCGCAGGAACCCCGATATGCGTTGGCGTACCTATGGCCCATCGGTTGAAGAGTTGGTCGGAATTCAGCGTGAAATTCTCGATAAAGTCGCCGGAACAGTCAAATCCGGTGGACGCCTGGTCTATGCCACATGTTCTATGTTGCCGGAAGAAAACGAGAACCAGATCGAACAGTTCCTCGAACAACATCCCGAGTTTGAATTAAGAGAGTTGAAAGACGTCTGGCCCGAAGGCTGTCCACCACCTTGCGATGGAAAGTTCATGCGCCTTACTCCGTTGCGTCATCGCACCGACGGATTCTTTGCCGCGATCATGATTAGAAAAGAATAAGTCTTTCTGCGCGACTGCCCAGCGAGGTTAGAACTTCATAGCCAATCGTATGCCATGACGTGGCCAATTGATCCGCGTTTTGATGCGCGCCGATCACGTCCATCCAATGACCCTCTTGCGGTTGGATACCCGTGATCTTACCAATATCCACCACAATCAAATCCATCGACACGCGCCCCACAACAGGACAAGCCTGTCCGTTCCAGTAAAGATAAGACGAGTTGCTGCCCGACCTTAAAAAGCCATCCGCATACCCCAATCCAACCGTTGCCAGTTTTGTGTCGGCGGCAAGCGCATGGGTGCGGTTATAGCCGACCGTTTCACCGGATTTGGCATCGCGGATTTGTAGAATGCGTGCCTCAAGCTTGACCACATCCTGCATTGGATTTTTCATTTCCGGAGTCGGGTTAAGACCATATAACGCCATGCCCGCCCGCACTTGACTGCGGTGCCATAAATCATTGCGAAAAATACCCGACGAATTGCAAATACTGTGCGGAACGGAAGACGGCGCAACAGAATCAAATAAGCTAACCTGTTTTTGGGATGGCGTGATATCCGCCTCATCAGAAGAAGAAAAATGGGTCATCATCAGGATCGGCGCGGCGTGGGTTTGCAACAACGGCAAGACCTCCTGCGGATCAAGCCCCAGACGGTTCATGCCCGTATCAATATGCCAGATGGCAGGCAGATCTGCAGGACAGCGGGAAATCTCTGCCACAGTATTGAGAACCGGAATAAGACCAAGATGGCGATAGTGTTTCTCGCACCCTTCGGGAAAACCGCCAAGCACCGCAATCGGATGATCGGTGAGGGCGCGGACAACCAAGGCTTCCTCAAGCTGGGCAACATAAAAAAACTTGCACCCAGCCTCTTCCAAGGCAGGAACCACCACGTCCACTCCCAACCCATAACCGTCAGCCTTGACCACCCCCGCCACCAGACAGGACGCGCCAACCCTGTTCTGAAGAAGACGATAATTGGCTTGTAGCGCTTTGGTATCAATCGTTAAACGGGAAAAAGCATAATTGGTCATGGAGAACTCCTATAGTTTGCAGAAGTAACATAACCCCGCGATTTTGTCATCCTGTCCCACCGTGGGCCAGAGATGAAGGATATAAATGATATAAATAGGGGAGTAAAAAAGACCTCACGCAGAGAACGCCGAGTTTTCACAGAGGTCGCAGAGTCATTTTCACCACCAAGGCACAAAGAACACCAAGGGTTCGTCATTGCGAGCGACAGCGACGCAATCCAGTCAAGATTCATTTCTGGATCGCCACGTCGGTCTTAGACCTCCTCGCGATGACGGGGAAGAACAATATCTCTGAGGCCTCTGTGCGGTATCTGAGGCCTCTGCGTGAGGGTATTTCTCTGGATTGGTCAAGGTCATGCATATGAAAGTCGTTCACGCGAAGAACGCCAAGGAGCGCCAAGGACGCATAGATTCTCCATAGTTTTCAAATGGATCACCCGAACAAGTCGGGTGATGACGGTATGTCTGAAGTGCCACGCGTCTTTCAGCCGCTCGCAATAACGGAAGAGATATTACTGGTGGCGCATATCGAGATCGGCAAAGCGGGTCAGGTTCGGGTCAAAGAAGAGTTTGACGATTCCAATCGGGCCGTGACGTTGCTTGGCAACGATATTTTCCGCCACATTCGCACTGTCTTGCAGACGTTGCGCCCAGCTTGCGTACCGTTCATTGAATTTATCAATGGTTTCGTTATCACGCTGCGCCGGAACTTCCCGCGAGAGATAATATTCTTCCCGATACACAAACATCACAACGTCGGCATCCTGTTCAATCGATCCGGATTCACGAAGGTCAGAGAGCATCGGGCGTTTATCCTCCCGTTGTTCAACCGCCCGCGAAAGCTGCGAGAGTGCCAGAACCGGAACCTGTAATTCCTTGGCCAGAGCTTTAAGGCCTCGCGTAATCTCGGAAATTTCCAACACGCGGTTGCTTTCAGATTGTTTGGTACCAGTCCCACGCAAAAGCTGCAAGTAATCGACAACGATCAACCCCAGACCATGTTTGCGTTTCAGACGCCGTGAACGAGTACGAACCGCGCCAATCGACAGCGCTGGTGTATCATCAATATAGAGAGGGATTTGAGACAGGCGGTGGGCGGCCTGCGCAAAATCACGAAACTGGGCTTCGCTCATATTCCCTTTTCGCAAAGAATCACCGGACACACCGGATTGTTCGGCCAGAATACGCGTGGTCAACTGGTCATGCGACATTTCGAGCGAGAAGAACGCAACAACCGCACCCTCTTTTCCGCCTGAGGCGGCATAGGCTTTGGCCGCATTAAACGCCATGTTGGTGGCAAGCGCCGTTTTCCCCATCGAGGGACGTCCCGCCAGAATCAAAAGGTCGGATTTATGCAACCCACCAAGTTTTTCATCAACATCCTTAAGACCCGTGGTGACACCCGTCACGCTACCTTTATTATTATAGGCCACTTCGGCCAGTTCAATGGCGATTTTGATGGAGTCGCGCAACGTCACGAATTCTTGTTGACCAGATCCCGATTCAGCCAGAGAAAACAAACGGGCTTCGGCGCTTTCAATTGTATCTTGCGCGTCATGCTCGAGCGTATGGTCAAAGGAGTCGTTTACAACATCATTGCCGAAGGAAATCAATTCACGGCGCAAAAACAAATCATAAATCGCACGGGCATAATCTTCGATATTGAGAACAGTAATCACACCCGCTGCAAGATCAGCCAGATAGGCCGCGCCCCCAACCTGATCCAGATCGGCGTCTTTTTCAAAATAGGATTTCAACGTGACAGGCGAGGCCGTTTGACCGCGATCAATCAAGGTTTGAATTGCTTTGAAGATGCGCTGGTGAGGTGGCGCAAAAAAATGTTCGGATTTCAGCATATCGCCAACCCGTTCCCATGTGCGGTTGTCAATCAGCAACGCACCCAGAACGCCTTGTTCGGCCTCCAGATTATGGGGAAGGGTACGGTAATGCGTAGAGGACTGAGAAGACTCGTCTTCGCGCATATGGGTCACAGCGTTCGGGCTTTGATACCCTGATTTTTTAAGTTCTGCAGATTGGGACATGGAGAAAGACTAGCAGAGTCGAATAAATCCTGCACCTGTTCTTTCATGTCCGGAATGTGAATATCGGGGATAAAAAAATCCGCAAGGCGAACCTTACGGATTTTCTAAATACTTATTAAAAAGCTTATATAAAATTAGGCAGCTTCTTCTTCTTCGCTCACTTCGGCAACCGGTTCGTCAGCAGCAGGAGCAACAGCAGCAGGAGCTGATTTTGCTTTTCTGTCTTCGGCGTTGTGGTCAACGATTACAGCCTTACCAGTTTTTTCCTGAGTTTTTGCCTCTTCCAAAGAGCGGGCAATGTTCAGAGTAACCTGAACTTTGACTTCAGGGTGCAAAGAGATCTTCATCGGGAACAAACCGATCGCCTTCAGAGCCGCGTTCATATCGACCTGATTGCGTCCGATTGCTTCTCCGCAAGTCTCTGCGATAGCTTCGGCAATGTCGCGACTGGCGACAGAACCATAGAGTTGTCCTGCTTCAGAAGCCTGACGGATAATCACGACTTTCAAGCCGTCGATTTTCTTAGCCAGTGTTTCCGCCTCAGCACGACGATCATTGTTCTGGGATTCCAGAGCTTTGCGTTGTGCTTCGAAGTAAGCAATATTTTCTTTTGTTGCGCGCAGAGCTTTTTTCTGTGGCAACAGGAAGTTACGGGCATAACCTGGTCTAACTTTAACCAGTTCGCCCATTTTTCCCAAATTCTCGACACGTTCGAGAAGAATGATTTCAGTCAACATAATCAATTATCCTTTCTGACCTGATACAACTATTCCGCAGAGGAATAGGAAGAACGGTCACGACCGCCTTGATATCTGTTGTAAGAACTTTGTTCCATCTCGGTGCGGACATAAGGCATCAAAGCCATATAGCGTGCACGTTTGATAGCCTGAGCCAATTCACGTTGTTTCTTTTGAGAAACTGCAGTGATCCGGCTAGGGGAAATTTTACCGCGTTCGGAGATATAACGACCCAGAGTACGGATATCTTTCCAATCAATAATTTGACCTTTTTCGCCGCTGAACGGACAGGTTTTGCGACGTTTGAAAAACGTTTTCTTTTGTGGAGCTTCAGACATTATGCAGCCTCCTCTTCAGTATTTGCGGTTTTGTCAATGATGGCAGAAGGCCCTTTGGTTGGCTCTTCCAGCTTGATGGATAGGTAACGGACAACATCTTCATTGTTGCGCATCAGACGTTCCATTTCCAGCAAAGCAGCAGAAGGCGCGTCGCACTCAAGCAGAGTGTAATGACCTTTGCGGGCTTTGTTGATGCGGTAAGCGAAAGACCGCAGACCCCATTGTTCGGTTTTCAGGATTTTTCCGCCCATATCGGTCAGAACTTTTGAGTAATCTTTCGTGATTTGCTCGACTTGAGCTGCACTAAGATCTTGCCGTGCGATAAACACGGTTTCATAGAATGGCATGTTTGTCTCCTTTCGGTTTCGCCCATCCAAACCATTCGGAAGGGGAAGCTGACCCGAGCCATCAGGCCAGCAAGGTTAAGTGGCGTTGTTTTAACCAGTCTTGAGGATAAAAAGCAACAAAAAAGCACCGAAAATCATTAAAATATAGCCAACCCCCGCAGGCTCCGGAGAGAGTGGGGGCAAAATCCTATGAAGTTCGTTACAAATATTATAGAATTTTAACCGAGATACTGCAAAGTTTTGCCGGAAATATTGAGGAAAATCATGAGAAACCAGCCCTGCTCTGCCCGAAAAATTGCAATTATTATGGCAATAACAATCATGGCGGGCTGCTGGCCCTTTGAGGGGAGAGCCGAAGAGGGCGGGATTCTTCGCGGCGTTCTCAAAGAGCGTCTTTTATCCAAGCTGAAGGACAAGGCTACCGAGGGGACGGATGCCTCGACACTGGAGACCATCACCAAAGCGGGAGATTACACGTTCACCCTGTCATGGGACGGGCTGGAACGCCACTACAAAGTCCATGTTCCAAAATCCTATGACCCAATCAAAGCAACACCGATGGTTCTGGCGTTTCATGGCGGTGGCGGAGATATGGAGTATATGTCGAAAGACAATCTGTATGGCTTGATCTCGAAATCAGAACAAACCGGATATATTGTGGCCTTTCCCAGTGGATACAGCAAATTCAAATCCGGAAAATTCGCCACATGGAATGCCGGAAGTTGCTGCGCGGATGCACGGGACAAAAATATTGATGATGTCGGTTTTGTCCGGCAGGTCGTCTCTAATCTGACGGCCCAGCTCAATATTGATCGCAACAAAATCTATGCAACCGGCATGTCCAACGGCGGAATGATGTCCCATCGTCTGGCGTGTGAGGCCGCAGATATTTTCAGGGCAGTCGCCAGCGTTGCCGGAACAGATGCAACACAAACCTGCAATCCGTCCCGTCCTGTTTCTGTATTGCAAATCCACGCCCTCGATGATGACCATGTCCTTTTTAATGGCGGCGCCGGGGAAGGCAGTTTTCGTGATCCGTCAAAAGTTACGGAGTTTATATCCGTCCCCGAGACGATTTCCAGATGGGTCGAGCGCGATCAGTGCATCGGACTGCCAAAGAGAGTGTTACAGGTCGATGGGGCTTATTGTGATGTGTATCTCCGCTGTTCCGGCGGTACACATGTCAAGCTGTGCGTAACTTCGACAGGCGGTCATTCCTGGCCGGGAGGGAACAAGCCCCGCGCAGACATTCCACCATCACAGGCTATCTCTGCCAATGACCAGATCTGGAGATTTTTTGAAAATACGTCGAGATAGGATTGGTCTAACTGGCCTGACAAAAATCCGAGCGCAGATCGAAGATCATATGTTTTGAGTCCTTCATCACAAGGCTGGCCCACAGCATGAAGGCAATCAACTGATCCATCGAATTGGCGGCTTCTTTTTCCCGTGCTTTACGGTCTTCCTGCGCGCTGGCAAGAGCCAGATCGTTCCTGAGCGTCGCAATTTTTTGTGAAGCAAAGGAATTATCTTTCAGTTCGATCAATCTGGTCTCGATCGCTGAGCGCAGACTGTCATGCATATCCCACGCCACTTCGGTGAGCGGGTCGTTAGGATCGGCATGCGCCAGCAATTTACCCAAACGATCCTTGGCGTCACAATATTGTTTGTAAAGTTGGGCCAGAAGGGGATCGACCTGAATATATAGGCCGATCATCTGCCAGTGACGTTCTTCAGGGATGTCGTCCAAGACGCCTGTCTGGGTTGTCTCCAGACGGGCAATCATGGAATTCATCAATTCTGAAAGTGAAGGTTCCGGCATATCTCTCCCCGTATATATCCTATATAAAGGTAAGATATGAAAAACTGGTTAAAAGCCGGAAATCCTCAGGAAATAGAGGTAATAGAGAAGGTCAATCCATACCAATAGCGGCTTTATACAGATCCAGAAGTTCTTCTTCTTCGCGACGCTTTTCAGTCTCCATTTTCTGGAGTCTCAAGAGCTTACGCATGATCTTCGGGTCAAATCCAACCCCTTTGGCTTCCGCGTAGATGTCCTTGATGTCATCTGCCAATGCTTTTTTTTCTTCTTCCAGACGCTCGACACGATCCAGAAAGCTTTTCAGACGTTTTCCAGCGACACCACCAACATCGTGGGCGTCATTTTCTTCCTGTTCCAATGCTGCTGCACTTCCCATACCAAAACCTCTTCAATAAAAAATGGATGATCTACCTAACGCAAGGCGGGCATAAAAAACAAGAAGATTAAACCGTAATTCACAATAATAAAAATATTTGGCCACTTACTGGCTCGTCCGCAGATCAGAAGACAGTCATTTCAAAGCTTTGCGAAAGACCGGTTACTGCGAAAAGGTCACAATCCATCGTTCGATTTCGACACCAATATCATTTTTATCTTTTTTATTGGTGCGTCCGATCTGGATTTGAATAATCATTTCCTGATTTTGGCCGACTTTCTGGCGCTTGTCTTTAATAGATTTTAGTTCTTGATTGTAAAATGTAGCCATCACAGGAACTTGAACCAGCCAGTGATACGTCCCGTCAATCACACCTTCGCGTAAAACCTGTGCTGACCCATCGGAAATCGTCTGAACACGGAGGTTATTCTTGGAGAGGGTATCGAAAATATGCATGCTATCAAGATAGGAGCGGTATTCCTTCAAGCCATAGGCCGAAAAATCAGGACGGATAATAGGTTCGAGTTTTTCCCAACCACCAGAACTGATGGTCAGCGCCTGAGAGACTGCGCCAGAACCCCAACGGGAGATTTCTTCGGGGCTGCGATGAGGTTGCTCCATGTCCAGTGTATTACTAGCTCCTGGAACAGGGGTGCTTTTCCCGTACATCTCCATCAGCTTGTTATTTTGAGCATCTGCGGGGACATGAGTCACAAAAGGAGCCTGAAGCGTGACTTCCGGCGGAGGGCCTTTGGCTTCTTCTTCCCTACCGAACAGAATATCAAAAATAGATCTGGCTTCGGATTGCGTGGAAAATGAAACAACGCAGGTAAGGGCAGCGAACGCGAATAGAAGATAAAAATTAAATCTGGGCATATGACTTATTTATGGGAACGGGATTGACGAAACAAGTTTGGTATAACTGTTTTCATTGTACCTATTGTTTTGCCAATTTCCATCGCATTTTCAAGCCTGCGGTCAAGAAAAGCCTGAGTAACCATAATATTGGATGATTCATCCGTAATCCAGACCATAGATGTTCCGATAAGAATCGAGGTCAGCATCCCGCGTTTGGTTTGTCTTGAGTAATCGGTGGCCTGGTCACCGGCCCAAGTCCAGATCCGGTCAGAAGTTCTCCATAATATCCTTTGGCCTTGGATGACATGCGCGGGCATGGCCCAGAAAGCGAGAGCTTGTCTGAAAGACTCGCGGTGAGGCTCCAGACACTCATAACGTGCCAAAACTGCGGCTCTGACTTTATCTTTGCTGCGCAAAGAAGAATGGGGAATCGTTTCAAGCGATGAAAACATCTGACGATCAGTCAGGTCGGAAAAGTGAGCCACAACGTCCACCATCCCATTGGGGAATAAAGAATTTTCCGCCCCATCTTGCAAAGCACATTCACGGGCGGCTGACTCGATGACAGCCCATTTCCATCCGGAAACAGGAACATGTGGAAGCATCGTTGTTAAAACACGATCCCTTAATGCCACAATGTCGTTTGCCATTGATAATCCTCCGCAACATGCAAAATATAGTTAACTCGACTACACTATCAAATTGCATGGCAGATTGAAAAGCTTTCTATATACTGCGTTGCACTCTTGAAGGGCTGCACTATGATATAAAGCTGAAAAGAAACCAATACGATGTTAGTGTTTCAAAATGGAAAAGATACCTGAAAAGGCCAAAGGAAAATTAGGGCAACGTGTGAAACGGTATTCGCGCGTTTCGGCAACCATGGCCGGTGTTGCAGCAAAAGTCGCTGGTGAAAAAATTCTGGGGGTCAAGATTGAACGTGAAAAACATGCGGCGTCCCTTCTGGCAGCGCTTGGAAATCTGAAAGGGCCCTTGATGAAAGTCGGGCAAATTCTGGCGACAATCCCCGAAGCCTTGCCCCCCGAATATGCGACGGCGCTGCAAAATCTGCAATCCAACGCGCCGCCAATGGGATGGCCATTTGTCAAGCGTCGGATGAAAGCAGAATTGGGATCTGACTGGGAATCAAAGTTCAAAACATTCGGGCGGGACGCTGCAGCGGCAGCGTCATTGGGGCAAGTCCATAAAGCCACGTTACATGATGGGCGCGAGGTTGCGTGTAAGCTGCAATACCCGGATATGGATTCAGCCATTGCTGCGGATTTAAGCCAGCTCAAATTGATGTTCTCTCTTTATGAATCATACGACCAGTCAATCCAGACCACCAACATTCATCATGAGCTGAAAGACCGTCTTTACGAAGAGCTGGATTACCAATTGGAATCACGCCATTGCGGTTTATACAATTATATGCTGCGCGATGAACCCCATGTCTTTGTACCGGAAGTTATTCCAGAATTTTCTACCAAACGGCTGCTGACGGCCACTTGGCTTGACGGGCAAAAAATCCTCGATTTCAAAACAGCCCCCGCCAAAACACGCAACGAAATTGCCCTGAATATGTTCCGTGCTTGGTACGTTCCGCTATATTATTACGGCGTCATTCATGGCGACCCGCATATGGGGAATTACTCTGTGCGCCAAGATCTCTCGATCAATTTACTTGATTTCGGATGTGTCCGCGTCTTCCCTTGCGAATTTGTTGGTGGGGTCATTGATCTTTACCGCGCTCTGCAAAATGATGATCGTGATCTGGCTGTCCATGCCTTTCAAACCTGGGGGTTTGATAACCTTAATAAAGACCAGATTGATACGCTTCTCATCTGGGCAGGATTTTTATATGAACCGCTGCTTGATAACCGTACCCGTGTGATCGGCAAAACCGAGGCCGGCGTTTATGGCCGCGAAACAGCTCGCAAAGTTCATCAAAGATTGCGCGAACTTGGTGGGGTGACGCCACCGCGCGAATTTGTTTTTATGGATCGGGCTGCGCTGGGGTTGGGGTCGGTTTTTATCCACCTGCAAGCCGAGATTAATTGGCACCGGATTTTCGAAGATATGATTGAAGGATTCGATAGGAAAGAGCTGGAAAACAGGCAAAAAGCCGCATTGGACAAGTTTAATCTATTTAAGGGTTGACCACAGGGGAGGAATTGCGATATACCCTCCTCGCTCCTGCAAATTTCTTAAGAGCTACCAACCGAAACAAAGTTTCACTTTTTCTATTGGTTCTGATCGCGGGGTGGAGCAGCCCGGTAGCTCGTCAGGCTCATAACCTGAAGGTCGTCAGTTCAAATCTGGCCCCCGCAACCAATAAAATCAATGGCTTAGCGTTGATAATTTCCTCAAAAATGTGCTAAAATAGGCTTACACAGTTCTTACACACTTTCACATGTGGAGCGGGGCATGATTAAGCA
>MNUG01000030.1 GCA_001871905.1 Alphaproteobacteria bacterium CG1_02_46_17
GTTGCTGTTGCTGAAGCCGCATAAATATCAAATTATTGTTTAAATATAATAGAAAAAGGCTCTCAATCAGGGCCTTTTTGTATAAAAATATTTGAAGATATAGATGATTAGTCTATAAATATCCTATGAAGTCTAGATTTTCCGAGAACTTAAACCCGCACTATGGTTTTGAGAATCCATTTTTCAAAACACAATCCCATAAAGAGGTTTTATGATGATATCGCAAGAGTCTGTGCGTATTGGAATCGATTTCGGAGGAACAAAAACGGAGCTTGTTGCTCTGGAATCCTCCAACGGCAAAGAGCTATTTCGTAAACGGATACTAAACGAGAAGGGAAACTATAATGTCACCCTTCAAAGTCTCAAAACTTTAGTCGATGAAGCTGAGGCCACTCTTGGCAAACGCGGAACGATCGGGATCGGGATGCCGGGATGCATTTCCGATGATACCGGGCAGGTAAAAAATTCCAATGCTGCCTGGATGAATGGAACGCCGATGAAAGAAGATCTGGAAAAGCTTCTAGGTCGGGAAGTTCGCATACAAAATGATGCAAACTGTTTTGCCGTCTCTGAGGCGACAGATGGAGCAGGCTTAGGCAAAGATGTTGTCTTTGGTGCCATTATAGGAACGGGCTGTGGAGGTGGCTTGGCCATCAAAGGCAAGCCGGTTAAAGGCATTAATGCAATTGGAGGCGAATGGGGACACAATCCGTTGCCATATCCGCGGGTTTATGTCCCCACTATGCCGGAACACGGGTTTTCCGAGGTTGAAATTCAGCCATCTAAAAAAATTGGACATTTTACTGCGGACAAGTCTTGGTCTGAGTATCCGGGGGATCTGTGCTTCTGCGGAAAATGGGGATGTCAGGAAACGTGGATTTCAGGAACAGGATTTAAGAAAGACTATAACCGCGTGACAGGAGAAGACCTGTCAACGCATGACATTATTGCCAACGCGGCACGCGGTGAACCAAAGGCCGTAGCTGCTTTTGAGCGCTATGCGGATCGTTTGGCTCGTGCTTTGTCCGTTGTAATCAATACAGTTGATCCAGACGTAATTGTCTTGGGTGGCGGAATGAGTAACGTAGCAATGATCTACAAGGCAGTGCCGGAAATTTGGGGTAAATACATCTTTACCGATATTATTCACACCAAGCTATGCTCTCCCCTTCATGGTGATTCATCTGGCGTCCGTGGTGCTGCATGGTTATGGCCAGCCTAAAGAATCCCTAGGCTCGATACGATTAAGGGGTAAATCAAACGGCCATGGAATGGCGTTGGGTGGTATCGACAGGGGGCAGATATTCGTCGAAACAGGACGCAACAATTCTGACGACCTGACGCGCCTCCCTTGGGACAGTCAAAAGACCATTCTGATCAAGCACAGCCAACCCGTCTTCGATGAATGGGACGAGTAGGCTCTGACAAGCATCAAGTTTGCTCAAATCATGGCCATGACGAGTCCACACTTCACGGATATTGACATGCAGATCGCACATCAGGCGTTCGATGATCTCCTTGCGTGCCAGGTCCTCACCCTTATAGGTATATCCTTTGGCAACTGGTGGCGCATCACTATGCAGAACGGCTTCCTGATAGTCGTGGGATGCTGTGGTGTTTTGGGCAAACCCTTGCGGGTATTGCGAAATGGCAGATACGCCAAATCCGATCAACGCATCAGGGGCAACGTTGGTGTACCCTTGGAAATTACGTCCCAAGGTTCCTGCATCCTGCGCTTCGGCCATGTCATCAATATTTTTAACAAAATGGTCAATCCCGATCGGGCGGAATCCAGAGTCTTCCAGAACCTGTGCTCCTGTATTGAACAAATCGTACCGTGCTGCATTGCTGGGGAGGGAGTCCTCAGGGATAAGCCGCATATTTTTCTTTTTCCATGGAACATGGGCATATCCATAGAGCGCAAAGCGGTCAGGCTTCAAAAGCAGTGCATAATCCATCGAACGGGTCAGGCTGCGAACTGTCTGGTAAGGAAGACCGTAAATAAAGTCGAGATTGAACTTTGTAATCCCAGCCGCACGCAGATTTTGTACAGCAGAATAGACAACATCAAAGGGTTGTACCCGATTAACTGTTTCCATTACCTTGTCGTCAAAGTCTTGGACACCCAGCGAAATTCTGTTCACACCGGATTCAGCATAGCATTGGGCCAGTGAGGCATTCATATGGCGAGGATCAACTTCGACAGCAATCTCGGCATCATCGGCGAACGCAAAGAATTCATGGAATGTATCCATGATTAAACGAAAATCCTGTTCATGCAGCATCGTTGGGGAGCCCCCCCCGAAATGAAGATGCGTTACAATATGACGGTTTTGCATGCGCCGTCCCATTGAAGCAATTTCCCGCCGGATCAAATGGGCATAGTCTTCAACAGGGGCATAACGGCTGGTAATATGGGTGAAACATCCACAATAATGGCAGAGCTTTGGACAAAACGGGATATGGACGTATAAAGATAACTTTGACCCTTGCGACAAGTCGTCAACCCATGAGGTCACGGTAGAAACAGGAAAGTCGGGTTGAAACAGGGGAGCCGCAGGATAACTGGTATATCGCGGCACGGCCCGGTCATAGGCAAGAATTTTCTGTTTAAGATCAGGGTTCCTAATAGACATGGCTAATATATAGGCAATAAGCCCATTTATGTGTATGGGCATTTTGCCGCATCCTATCCACGAAGAGCATAAGCTCTATCACAGATAATCGTGTAGATTGAGGTTCAGTATCCGAACAGATGAAGAATAGGCGGCTTCCATCTGGGTCTGGATCTCGGTAATTTGTACCGAGGCCGATGGAATATCCGTCTCTTTGATGTTGCTCGTTAGTTCCTTGAGATAGACTTTGTCCTGTTCATTTTGATAGATCTGATCTTCCATGGATTTTGCATTGATAGACAGATTGCTACGGACGTTCGCTATCCCGTCAATTGCTGATCGAATAAGACCTGATGCCTCAGTTAACTCCGTTATGCTGCCTGAGTTGTTAAGAACCAGATTGTAAGCACGGAACAATTGCTCGAACGCTGGATCGCTGGCCAGAACCCCATAATTGATGACGTGGCTTTCAGAGGACTGAACAGATGTAATCGTACTATTTCCCTGATAATAGGAAGAGTTTACGACCGAAGGAGAAGTTTGTGGAACCCATGCCGGATCAGTCAGATCAACTGGCGGCGTATCAATATTTGTTCCTGCAAACACATACCGGTTCCCGATTTTCATGTTGAGAACTGACTGAGTTTCATCCAGCGCATTGCTAGCCTGATTGGCAGTAACAGCAGTTGGAACCTGGCCACCACCCAATGCCGCAGTCACAGCAGTCAACATCGAGTTCGCCATGTCTTCAATCTGGCCCAAAGCTTCGTACATTGTGTTTACATTGGCCAATACAATATTTGTGTTGGTGTTATAGGCCTCCAGTCGATCAACGGCGCTCTCGACCGACAGCAAATATTGTGTGTCAGAAGAAATTCCTTTGTAATTTTGGGATTTTAACCCCGAACTGATTTGAGTATTGATTTCGGAATATTTGACCTGTAGTCGCATATTCTCTGCAATCATCGAAGTCGTATATGGATATGTGGCAACACGGTTAACCATGCTTTTCTCCTATTCTACCTGATAGCACTAATCAAATCATCCAACATTTGCTGAATGGTCGCAACAACCTGAGCGGCGGCTGAATACTGGTTTTGCAAGACCAGCATTTTAGCGGTTTCCTCATCAATATTGACACCTGATTGACTGGTCAGCAAATTGTTGCTGGTGGAATAAACCAGATATGATGTCTCAGTTTCACCTTCTGCAATACTGGCCTGTGTTGAGGCGTCGGCTATAAAGGCCTGGGCATAGGCTAGCAATGTATTGGATTGTGCTGCAAAATTACCTGCCGAATTGAAACTCTGGGCTGAAGTCAAAGCTGAAGCAATCAAATCCGCAACCGATCCATCTCCTCTTGCTACACCCTTGTCTCCTGCAACAAGGCCAACGCTGCTATCAAGGACGCCAGCCGAGAGATAATCGGGGCGAGACACCAGATAGGCAGAAACCTGAATATTTTCTGCGCTTGTCCCCATAAATAAATCGTTTAGTCCGAAGTACTCTGAAATATTTTCACCTGAAGACGAGGTCACGCTGCTGCTCATCGGATTAATAACAACTCCGTTGGTAGATGGCGTAACAGAGATTGATAATTCGCCATCAGCGTTCAAAGTGGCTGTTAAACCGGCTACACCGTTAATAGCAGTCAAAACATCATTGATATTCGTCATCGCCACGAGGTTAATGTCAGAATAGTTGACAATAGTGCCTGTTGAATCTGTAACGGCAATCCGCATGCTGCCTGTTGCCGTAAAAGGGGTGGCGCCGGTCAGTCCAGAGAGAGAGCCTTCCATCAGACTGCGTCCCGGAACAGAGGCACCCTGACTAAGCAGGCTATTGGTTTGGGTTTGGAGGACATTTGCAAACTCATCAAGTTTAGCTTGTTCGCTAACATAGATATCATCTCGCAGTGATATATATCCCCCCAGATTTCCTCCAGTTAGAGAGGTTGTCAGGTCTGTACCATCCAGATCAATTGAAGAAAACCCAGCCGGATACAAAGTCGAGCTGTTAACGACATTGGTTTGGGTATAAGAAAGATGGTGAGGTTGGGATAGTAACAAGGCCTGACCGGATGCTGTATAAATTTGCATCTGGTTACTACTGGTATAGAAATATTGTATATCCATTTCCTTTGCAAGATTCTGGATCTCAAGGGCGCGCTGATCCTCATATTCAGCCAATCCTGCGTCATTTCCTGCAAAGCTTGTAATTGTATTGTTAAGCGCATCAATACGGTCAAGAATGGCGTTAACATTATTAACCGAACTGGCAATTTTTTGTTCGGCGGTTTGGCGCAGGTTTTGAATATCTGCGGATAGGTTGCGCAAGGAATTCGCCAGGTTATTGGCGGTGTTGACCACTTCGGATTTATGGGCGGCTGTTTCGGGACTGGTCACTACAGATTTTAATGTGGCATACATGTCGTCAATGTAGGTGCTCAGCGTATTGCTTCCATCGGTGCTACCCAATTGGGTGTTGTAATAATCCAGAGAATCACTGACAACTTTGTTTTTTGTATAAGCGGAAACATCATCAACCAAAGAAGCAACCAAAAAAGCATCACTTGAACCAACAACAACGCCCGATACTGGAATGGATCCAGAACCAGTGGTAATGTATTGGGTGTTCAAAGATTTTCGTGTGTAACCTTCTTTATCGGCATTGGCGATGTTCTGGGATGCCAGACTTGTTTTCAACTCGGTGGTCATCATCCCGTTAAGGGTCGCATTTAGAGCGCTGGTTAGTGCCATGCTGCGTCTCCTTGTTTGTCTGAAATTGAACGTTTCAGACTTTTGAATTTGTGATGCGTATTGTCATTTAATGCTTGTTTCAGAGAAACTATCTCTTCCATCATCAATTCTCCGATACCTTCGGAGGACTGTTGGCGTTCCAGACATCCCATAAGGGAAACTGCTTTTTCTTCGTAATTTCTTAACAAAGCATCACGATGAAGCAGGTAGGTCTCGATGTTTAGGCAACCACATTCTTCCATGATTTTGTTTTCATGTTCAATCAAGGACAGCAGGCGGCGAGACATTTCAAGAAACTCGAAAACCAGGTCTTCCGGGGATGACGTATGAATTTCTAAATTCTCTTGCATGATCAAAATCCTTATTTCTTTTTGTTCTTGGTCAATCCTTGGGCACTTCCGTAGCTAAGACACGCCTGAACAGATTTCAAATTTTGGTCGATCTGTTCTTTGATTTCTGCCTTCTCGATGTCCAGCTTTTCGATATAGGAACTCAGGGCATTCATAACTTCTGTAAGCTGTGCCCTGACGTCCTTTTGACGGTCTTCGGGAAGGGACAGGATATAGGACTGGATCTTTTCCGGTTTCAGAGAAATCCCCGATGCAAGAAATTTTTCAATATCACGGGTCTTCATAAACTCTGTTAGCGTCTTTTCCAGTAGTTCCATATCCTAGTCCTCATCTATTTAGAGATTAACGAACCGCGCTAATCAAATCCTGAAACATCTGATCAACTGTACTGACAACCTGCGCCGCAGAAGAGTAGGCCTGCTGCGCCACGATCATCTTGTTGAACTCTTCCGATGTATCGGTTGTCGATTGTTCCAGAGCGCTTGCGATAATGTTACCCGCATTCCCTTGACCTGGCAAACGAAGGTTGTAGTTACCTGCTGCTTCGTTTTCGTCATAAACGGTTCCTTCAACGTGGGTCAATCCACCTGGGTTTGGGAAAGTCGCGATAGGGATCTGGTAAACTGGTAGACGCACACCGTTTTCAAAGGCGGCGGTAACCAGACCGGTTTCAGCGATTGTAATCTCGCTTAATTGACCGAAACGTACCCCGTCCTGGTCGATCAGGAAGATTTCAAGAGCGGGAATGGTTGTGTTCGAAGAAAACTGGGTCAACCCGTTTGTCTGACCGACAGTACCCCAGTCTAGCGTAACTGAGCTGTTATTGGCACCGGTTGTAAAACCTGTGATGTCAAAGGCAGGAATGGCAGGGGAAAAAGATGCAATCGAGCCATCTCCATTAAACGTGACATCAATCGTAGTCTGGACACCCGCTGTACCGCTGTCGGTATCAATTGTACCTGATGTTGCACCTGTTGTTGTAAGAACTGGATCCGAGAAAGTTGCTGTCCAGTCATTTGCAGCATTCTTAAGCCATGTGATGGACACGGTGTGCGACACACCCAAGGCATCAAATAATTCAATCGAGTTATTAAATGTACTGGCGATTGCGGCATCTGCCGGCAAATTCATATCAAACCGGATTTCCGTAGTGGACTGTGCTGTCCCTGAAATCTGGTTCACGTCAATCGGCTCAAGCGAGTTCAGATCGTTGGAACTTCCTGATATAACATTACCAAGGTCATCTGTCCGTTGACCGAGCAAGTAATATCCTTCGGAGTTCACAAGGAAACCCGCAGCATCAGTAGAGAAACTTCCGTTTCTGGTATAAGTATAACCGGATGGCTGATTGGTCACTTCATCGGTTACAACAAAGAATCCATTTCCATTGATCGCCACAAAAGTGGAGGAGTCATAAGCTTGAATTTGACCTTGTTGATCCAAATCCTGATAGGCATTAAAAATAACGCCACCGGAGCTGAAACCTGTACCTGTCTGGTTCCCAGTTACAAGAGATTGGAACGAAATTTCCCGTGTCTTATAGGCCGTGGTACTCGCGTTTGCGATATTTTCCGAAACAGCAGCAACGGCGGCTGATTGGGCTCGAAGACCGGATACGGAAGCATTTAGTGCGCCATTCAAACTCATAATTTACTCTCCTATATTATAAAAGCGTTAAACAGTTGTATCTTCAGTTGTTGTATCTGCAGTGGTGTCAGTGGTTGTGGTGGGGGTAACAATTTTCTGGATATCACCAATTTCAAACAGTAACCCGCCGGCTTGCAGGTAGGTTGTGGTACTGTCGGACTGAATAGAGTCCACGCGGACAGTCGAATGAATATCAGTTGTGATTTTATCTCCATCGCCATTTTTGGCCGTAATGGCAAATTTCAGAACACCGCCATTTTCAACGGCAACAGCAGTATCAGCGTTTGAGAGGGTAAAGCTGTAAGTCCCCGCATTAATCGAACTGGAACCGCTGGAATTTTGGAGAGAGCCCGAGTAAACGGTTTTTCCGTCCTTGTCTGTGATTGTGATGGAGACGTCTTCGGCTTCTTCAGGGATTGCATATGTCCATGTCGCCGATCCATCTTGCATCGCACCTGAATCAGTATCCAGATCAACATATTGTCCGATGTAACCGAAGGCACTGGCCGTAGCGGTCTGTTGCAAGCTGCCTAAAAGAGAGTCAAGCTTGACGTTCGTGCTGATTTGCTGTTCCAGGGAAGAGAACTGCGCCAATTGGCCAGTAAATTCTTTGGTGTCCATAGGGTCGAGAGGATTCTGGTGCTGCATCTGGGTCAGAAGAATGCTCAGAAACTGGGTCTTTAGCTCTTCTGCCTTTTCTAGTGCACTATCGGTGGTGCTGGACGATGAGGCTGTGCTCGTGATCTTTGTCCCCGTCAGGGAGGACAAGTCAGTCGCGTATGAAAGTTGGGTAATTGTTGCCATAAAGCATTCTCCGGTTGCGGTTTTATTACCTACAACCAGTTAAACGAGGCACAGAGGAAAATTGGGCGAAAAAAATGAATTTTTTTGAAATCCCTAGTTTTCTGCCGATTTTCAGCCTGCGTTTCTCATATGGCTCCCAATCTGATGAGTTGATCAAAAGGATGTACGGAAGTATCCCCGACCCGTTTGAAATAGATTTTATACATTTCAAAGAAGGCCTGCGGGTTTTGCTGCTCATAGTCTGTCATCGCGTCGAAATCAAGAGATTCCCGATCTGGGAAGGACGCCTTGAACCCTCGTTTTTTCTCAGGGGAGAGCGCAATATCAATTGGCTCCAGGCCATGACGCGCGGCCATATCCCTGAACTCCAGTAAAGTATAGCGGTGTTCTTGAACATGAAACAGCATGTCGTTGCATTCGGCCAGATTAAAAAAGTCTGCAGCGGTAGTACATCTTAAAATCGGATCATTCACCTTCATGGTAAATAAATCACGGCGGAATTGACGAATATCATCAATGGAAGAGTTATAACCTTTTTCTCGAATATATTCAGAGGCAGGATCAAGAGCGAATTTTCGCGCCTCTTTTGAATAAAGGGACAAACTCATCCGCCCATTGGGTTTGAGGGTTGAAACAATGGCCTCCAAACCCTTTTCAGGCTCTTTCAAATGATGAAGGACACCCGAACTGGCTACAAAGTCAAATTTTTTATCCAGCTTGCCGACTTGCATCAAATCGCCATGCAGAAAATTAATGCGTGGCAGGAATCCCATTTCTTTCGCTTGCCGCATTCCATAGGCAATACTGGTTCGTGACAGATCGATTGCTGTAATATGGGAGCTTTGGGCAATGTTGGCATAAAAAGCAGGTTCTTGTCCTGTGCCGCATCCCGCCACTAGAATTTCCATCCCCTCACTGGCCTTTCTAAGATCAGCTTGAGTTTCCGAGACAATCGAGCTGCTCCAGCGCGGGTAGGGACGCTGTTCGTACATTTTTTGAACGGCTTGGGACGTGACGTCCTGAATTTCGGTAAAGCTCGGAATTGTTGTGGCTAATTGAGCTTCTGTCCGCGGGTTTGTTAATTGATGAAGAATTAGGGGGCGTAATTGATAAAGAGCCGATTTTGATAGAGGCAGTTTATCGTCTCGCTCATAAAGGCTATAGAGCGGATCAAAGCAACAATATAAGGCCAGTAAAGGTGCCGCCGAGTCTGGTAATTTTCGCTCTGCTTGATCCAGCAGGCTTTTCAAATGCTGTCGCAGATCAGCAAAGGCACTCTTTTCTTCCTCTGTGACGTAATATACAAAATCATTAAACCAGCATTGTACGGATAGGGCGACCAGAAACGACAAGGCCTCTTTGGGCCAGGCTTCATGATTTTTCCAATCCAGAAGAAAATACCGACGCAGGTTGGTGAGCATGTATTCCAGAGGGATTCCAGAAGCAAAAATTTTTATCAGTCCAGTACACAGATAAAAAGACCCAAGCTCTTTTGTGATATCTTCGATTTGGATTGTGCGGGGACCGTTTTCATCCGTATGACGCGAGAATTGGCGAAATTTTTCAAAGTCGGGATTTAGCAGCAAAAGGCTCGACCAGGCGGAACGTAAATTGGAAAATTTGACATTGTCCTGTTTCAAGCAGATTTCAATAGCATTGAAAGCCTCTGCATTGAATTGGACGTTAGGGATTCTGCGGTAAAAATCAACGAACAGATCCATATATTTCCGTTCTTTTGGATGCTGGATAACCAAATGAGCGGATATGCCGATGGCCTGATCCAAATCGCCGTTACGGTACAGGGCGATTGCCAGCTTATATTGTAATAGTTCATGGGTTTTATTGGTTTTATAGGCGCTTAGATAGTAATACGCGCTTTTGTTGTAGTCATGAAGGTTATGAAAAGAATCCCCCAGTAGAATTGCGAGATCAAAATTTGGGTTAAGACGATAAGATTTTTCCAATGCAGACAGACCAACAGCATCTTCCTCACAATGAAGATGAGCTATTCCCAGATTATATAAAATATCGGCATCATCAGGGGATAGGTGGTTGGCAACAGTATAAGCATCGATTGCTTCCCGATGGCGCTCTGTTTTTAACCAGACCAGCCCGAGATTCTTCCAGCCTGTGACATTTTGCTCGTCCATAGAAATGATTTGAGAAAAGCAGGCTTCAGCATCTTGAAAGCGCTTCTTTTTAAGGGCTTGCAAGCCCTCTGTCATCATGGATTCTTGAAGATTCATGGGCGCTCCGAGAGAGAGTTCAAATTTTTTCAATGCTACGTGGTTCCTCAACGAAAATAAAGAACTTATTAACTAATCATGGTGTATCCTATAAGAATACGAGACATGAAGTGACTTCACAAATAGGTGTAATTCATGTTATCGTAAGCACCTTAAGAAAACTGATTCACAAGAAACGTGATGAAGTTTTCCGGATTTCAGAATGAAATTCGAAATACATAATGGCTTTAAAACTCAAGAAAGGAGTCTACCATGCCAGTAATTGCAACCAACACCTCCGCCAACTCGGCGCTTATCTACCTTAACAAAAACTCCCGTGAGCAAGATAAATCATTAGCCAAACTCTCGAGCGGTTCTCGTATCGTTCAGGCGAGTGACGATGCCGCTGGTCTTGCCGTTTCTTCATCTCTAAGAGCAGATACCACCGCTTTGAAACAAGCGGCGACTAACGCTGTTCAGGCTCGTTCGCTTCTGCAAACGGCTGATGGAGCAATGGCTCGTGTCGGTGACATCCTGCAACGTATGAAGGCACTGGCAGCTCAGTCGAACTCCGGTACCGTTCAGGATACAGGCGGTCGTGACTTTATTGACACGGAATATCAACAGCTGTTGACTGAAGCTCAGGCTATCGGAACCAACACCGCGTTTAACGGTGATACTCTGATTGACGGGTCATTCAACTTGAACACTCAGGTTGGTATTGCCGCAACTGAAACCATTGCAGTAAACTTGTCATCAGTTAACATGACAACCATTGCCAACGGTTCTGCAGTCGGTACACAAGCAAACGCGATTACCGCTTCCGGTACACTTGATACGGCGATCGATACAGTTTCCACAGGTCGTGCAACGATCGGTGCTTTGCTGTCTCGTTTCGAATATCGTGGTGATGTGATTGACAGTTCGATTGAGAACTTGCAATCGGCTACATCTGCTATCGCTGATGTGGACATTGCGGCTGAACAATCTAATCTTGTTAGCAAACAGGTTCTGACGGAAGCTTCAATTGCCGCTCTGGCACAAGCAAACCAGATGAAGTCCTCACTGCTGTCTCTGGTTAGATAATAGCTAAGGTAATCAGAAAATAATAATTTGGACAGGCAGGGGGATTGGCACAAGAATTGCTTATCCCCCTGTTTGCACCAAAACGGTAGTAGTTTTAGTGGGTAGAGTTTTTAGGAGATAGTTATGGCAACAAACGGCATAACAACATTGGGAGATAGGACATTCCTGTTCGGTGGAAGTTCGGGGATTGATACATCAGCCCTGATCGAGGCAGCTTATAATCAGCGCAAATCTGAAGCGGACAAGATTGATGTCCAGATTACGGGTAATACATCAAAAAGTGGGGCGCTTAGTCAATTGCAGGATCTGGGAACCTCCATCCAGAGCTCTCTAAAGGCTTTGCAAAAGAATTATAGTGTTCTGGCATCAAACTCCTCTTTTGACTCACGGACAGGGACATTATCGTCGAGCAGTTCGACCAGTCCGACTAGCTTGATTTCTGTTAGCATTGATCCAGGCACAGCTCTGGGGAATTATAATATAGAAGTTCAACAAAAGGCTCTGGCCCACAAAGTGGCTGGAAACAGTACGACAACCGATAAAGATCTGGATCTGGCTTATACAGGGACGTTTGATATTGGTGTAGCAGGTGGAGCAACGTCCACAGTCAATGTAACAGCGGACATGTCATTGTCTGAATTGGCAACGGCTATTAATGCACTCAAAGACACAACAGGCGTTTCCGCCAGTGTGGTAAAGACTTCCGAGACCGGTTACGCGCTCGTTATGACTGCGGTTGATACCAACAAACAAATTCAGGTTTCAAATATTACTGGCGATGATGCCTTGCAAAATCTGGGGGTTCTGGATGCTGGGGGCAGCTTTGTTGATGAGTTGCAGCCCGCGCAAGGTGCCATTCTTGTCGTGGATAATGTGACAATCAATCGGGACGACAATGATTTTAGTGACGTTATTGACGGTATCAATATCAATGTCCTGAACCAAGAGCCGGGAACCACGTTGCAACTGCAAGTAACGAATGATACGACGGCTGTTAAAGATCAGATCTTGAATTTGGTGGATTCATACAATGCGTTGCGTGATTTTATTCTGACGCAACAAACTGTGACAGATGGAGAAATCTCTGAAGATTCTGTCCTGTTCGGGGATTCTATTATGAAAACGATGGGCTCCTCCTTACAAAGCCTGATCGGTGGAAGTTATGGATCAGGTGGAGGAAATGTTGAAACATTGGCTGAAATTGGAATCACTGTAGGTAGTGATGGAAAGCTGACGGTTGATGAGGTCGCTTTAGATGAAATGTTGCTCACCAATTTTGATCAGGTGCGCAACATTTTTGAAACCACGGCTTCAGTTGATAATACCGAAGCCAGAGTCATTGCCAATACGTCACAAACCAAAGAATTTTCTTTCGCCTTGGATGTAACCTATTCTGGCGGTGCAATCACAGACGTATCGGTTGGTGGTGATAATACCTTGTTCGAGATCAGCGGAAGCCTGATAAAAGGCAAAGCAGGGACGGCTTACGAGGGGTTATCTTTCGCATATGTTGGAACCACCAGCACAACGATCAATGTCAATATCAGTCAGGGACTGGCTGATCTTATGAACAGCACTTTGGAGAGTTATACATCTGTAACCTCAGGGGTGATCCAGAACCAGAAAATTTCTTTGGATGAACAAAATACAACTTTGCAGGCGCGCGCTGACCGTGTATTGGAACGTGCAGACGACTTTCGTAATAAGTTGATTGATAAATATGCTAAATTTGAAGCCCAGATATCTGCTGCCCAAACAGTTTTGGCGCAAATTCAGGCGATTTTGAATATCAACAATAACAACTAACAGTAATTGAACAGTGAATTGAGGTTAAAATATGGCTGTAAATCCCTACCAGAAGGCATCCCAGGCATACCAGAAGAAGAGCGACGAGAATTTGACACCGCTTCAGATCGTTGTTGAACTCTATAAGGGGATGCTCCGGAATACAAAAATAGCCAAACAGTCTTGGAAAGAGGGACGCCTTGATGTCATGAGCAACCATATCATCAAGACATTCGATATCATTGAGGCATTACAGGGAAATCTGGATCTGGAAAATGGCGGCGAAGATGCCAGATTTCTAAATCGCTTTTACACAGTTATTTTTTCATCCTTGTCCCAAGCTACGGCAAAGCCCAATCCGGGAGAGTATTTTGACGAAATTATAGCATATATCCAACAGGTTCATGACCGGTGGTATGCGATCGCTTATGGCCTGCCACCTTCTGCTGATGAAGAAACTCAGGAAGAAACGCAGCAATAATAAATATTCGTAATAATTTCATTATTTTTGACCCCTTGATAAACTTGGCCTGAATCTTGCTTCTTCCTCAGGAAGAAAGGCAAGATTCACATGGTCATACAGACTACATCAGCAAAAACCAGAGGGTTTTCTCGGTATGAGGACGCGACAGACGATCAGCTCGTCAGTCTGATCCAACTGGGTGATGATCGGGCTTTGGATTGCATCATGCGCCGCTATCGTGGCCTTGTTTATCGTGTGACCAAGACATATCTGGGCAGTATGCAAGACGCAGAAGATATCTTTCAGGAAATCAGCCTGTCTTTGCACCAGAATCGCAATTCTTACAAATCTGGCCCGGCAAAATTTTCCTCTTGGCTGTATCGTGTGACCATCAATCGTTGTCTGGATATTCTGAAAACAACGAAATCTGGAAAGCAACATACAGAGCTGCATGATGCCATTCCTGACTTGGCGATTAGCGCAGAAGTTATCCTACAACAAAGTGAATTGCTTAAAGAGCTGGATGAATTGCTTGACTTACTGCCAGGCCAGCAAAAATCTGCCATCTCTCTTTATTATTGTGAAGAAATGGATATTCCGGATATTGCGGAATATATGAAAATTTCAGAATTGGCAGTCCGGTCGTTAATCAAGCGCGGCAAAGAAAAGATGCGCGGCTCTTCAGGCAAGATTGCGACTTATTTTTCTTGAATACCATTATGGTATTTTTTCCACAAATTCAGAAGATCCTCGCCTAGTAAAGTCGGAGAGAATGGCTTTAATATGATGCCAAGAATAGGTTCCAGTTTTTCTCTCTCATCAACAACCCCCATTTCCTTTCCGGTAACAAAAACGGCTGGTATTTTCTGAAAGTCCCACTCTTTGTTACGAATGGTCTGCAAAAGCACGATCCCATCCATAATGGGCATGACCATATCAATCAGCAGGATATCAGGAGAAAAGGAGGGGATTTTTTCAAGGGCTTCTTTGGCGGAAGCGCAGCTCTCAACCGAGAATCCTATAGAACTGCGGGACAGGGCAGTCTTGGTCATCAGGCGCATGACATGATCGTCATCCACATGAAGAATTTTATAAGGAGCAGGGCTTTCCATCTATTTTGAATCTCTTTTCATTAAAGAAAGTTTTGTTTTATAGGCCGTGATTTCCAGTTGATCCATATGAGATAGTAACTTTTCAGCAGTATCAAAATGAAGGTCGTGTTTTTCCATGAGAAGTGCCATTTGGCTTAAGTCATGAGCCCCGAACATAGCAGCCGAAGATTTTAAGGTGTGCGCTGTATCAGATAGGTTGTGCGTATTTCCCGTCAGGATGGCCGTTTTCATCTGGTCAAGATATTCTGGGATGCTGGATATAAATTGTGAGAGTAAAATATTAAATTCGTCTCCCATAATTAGCGCCAGTTCAGAAAAGTCTTCCCAGTTAATCAGGTCGTTATCATCTTCCCCAAGAGAAATATTGTATGGAATATCGGAAAAATCAGGATTTCGAATTATCTCTTCGGATATGGAACCATTGTTCCCCCCAAGCCATTGGGTCAGCTTTTCTTTTAAGAGCCCTTTCTTGACCGGCTTGCTGAGATAATCATCCATACCTGCATCAAAACATAAATCACCATCTCCTTTCATGGCGTTTGCGGTCAAAGCCAGAATAGGAAGGGGGAGGAGGTGATGCTCAGATTCAAAAGCGCGTATGCGTCTGGACGCTTCGTATCCATCCATCTCTGGCATACGGCAATCCATTAGAATGGCTTGAAAATTCTCGTGATTTGCAGTGATTTTCTTGAGAGCTTCTAACCCGCTATTGGCAATGCTGGTAATACACCCCATAGAACGTAGAATTTTTGTGGCATAAATCTGGTTCACCAGATTGTCTTCGACCAGCAAAATATGCTGTCCAGAAAAAATCATTTCCTCGTTCTTGTCCAATGGGGTTGTGGCTTTCTTTGGAACTGAACCTGCCGGAAGTTTTTCAAGGGGAACTGAGAGCCAGAATGTTGATCCGCCAAAGGAGTTGGCTTGAAATCCAACTTGGCCCCCCATCAACTCTGCAAGGCGTTTGCAAATGGCAAGACCAAGACCGGTTCCCCCGTATTTGCGATTGATGGTGACATCTCCTTGGGAAAATTTTTCAAACAGGCTGGATAGCTTTTCTTCGGGGATGCCGATCCCAGTATCTTCTATTTCGAAACGGATATTACCTGAACTATCATCTATCAAGGAAATTTTGACATGCCCCTCTTCGGTAAACTTGATTGCATTGCCGATCAGGTTTACCAGGATTTGCTTGATATGTGTTGGATCCCCAAGATACTCCGCGTGGAAATCCTCTGGAATATCGGTCTGAATTTCGACATTCTTTTCACTGGCAGCAAGAGTGACAACGGGTAAAGTATAATGCAGTAATTCCAGCAAATGGAAATGCGTGAATTCGGTCGGCATCTTTCCAGATTCAATTTTGGAGATATCAAGAACATCATTGACCAAATCGGTTAAGCTACTGGCAGAAGAGTTGAGGGCCTCAACATATGTTTTTTGTTCATCTGTCAAATCTGTTTCTCGTAACAGATCAGCCATGCCAACAATTCCGTTTAGGGGCGTACGGATTTCATGACTCATATTGGCTAGAAATTCTGACTTGGCATGAGAATAGCGTATAGCGTTGGAGCGTTGAAACGCATATTTGCGGAGCAGAAACAAACTGATTGTGGTGACAATCAGAATAATCATGGCGTAAGTCGAAGTCTGATAGACCATGGCTATCCTGATATATACTTCTTGTTGTGATCTTGTGCTGGTGTACAGGTCTTTCAAAATTGCAGGAATATCTTCGGATGTGGAATGATAGGCTTCCTTTTTCTGAGTTTCAAAATCCATTTTTCTAAGTTGATCTGCATAAATCAAATAGCTCTTGAAAAGAGTATCCAATTGCTCTTGGTCGTGCTGTTGGGGAAAGAAAAGATCTTCCAGAAAATTGGACAGGGGGTTTTCTCCGGTTCTTTCATTGAGTTGATGAAAGTCAAACGCCAAGCGATCATTAAGAGATTTTAAACGTAGTATCTGTGAAGTGATTTGTTCACTTGTAACCACCACATCATGGTGTTCTGAAATTGTATCAAGCAGGATGCTGTATTGATCATAGAGTGTTCCAAGAACATAAACATCATCCAGAACCTGATTATGCTCATAAGTATAAGTCTGGAAGGAGCGGACAAAGAGAAACCCCGTCACAATAAACATAGCGGTCAGAAGAATCATTTCCTTCAGAGAGAAAACCGGGCCAAGAGAATTTGACCCGTAGATGGTTCTAACGGGGTTAATCATACTATTATTCAATAGATTTCCGGTAAATATATGCTTAACAACGCATGCACGAACAAATTGAAAGTAGTGAAATTTATACTGGGGATTTATTCAGGATCAGAGTTTGCCATTCCCCTCGGGGCAGGCGTGCCGGACGGCCTAACCCACAAGCTTTGTGTGCCTTGAGAACGTCGTCTTCTTGCTCGATCAAAAGGCCGGACAGGATCGCCTTGCCATTTTTCGAAAGGCTGGCAGTAAGGTCAGGAGCCATATGAACCAAAGGCCCTGCCAGAATATTAGCGATAATCAGATCAAACCCTTTGGTTTGTTTGGTAACGGCGCGGGCATGATATCCATCTCCGGTGACACAGGTCATCCCTTTTTCCCCTGCGGGAAGTTTGTTGATTCGCCGATGGCGACAGGCGACGACCGTTGCCTCTTTATCAATATCAACAGCAAGCACTGGTTTTTTCCAGAGTTTATAGGCGGCAATCGCCAGAATGCCAGAGCCCGCCCCCATATCCAGAATAGTTTTTGGCTTGAAACCTGATTTATGCAGTTTAACCAACGCTTCCAGACAGCCGCGTGTTGTTCCATGCTCTCCTGACCCGAAAGCCGTTGCCGCATCAATCTGCAAGGGGATAAGGCCTTTTGGGGCAGGGTCTTTGTGATGGCTGCCATAAATATAGAAGGGCCCCACTTTGAAAGGAGGAAAGGAGCGGTAGGATTCTTCGAGCCAATTGACATCCGGAACCGGTCGCCATGCAAAATGGTTTTCCGAGATATCGATTTTAGAGATTTTCTTCAAGGACTTGGATAGGCTTTTGATATCAGGTAGGGCAGGAAGAACCCACATAACCGTCCATCCAGTATCCTGTCCATCTACAATATGCTTTTCCCAGGATATAGAGATGGCCTCGTCATCAAGAAGCGAGGCCATTTTCATAACGATATTATCATCCAATGGGACGTCAAGAGACAGATACAGACTAATCAGGTTTGTACTGTCTTTCATCTCTATTTTTCGTCTTCTTCCAGATCGACATCCAGATCGTCGTCGTCATCCAGATCATCATCCAGATCGACATCCAGATCATCATCATCATCAAGATCTTCGTCCAGATCGACTTCTATGTCGTCGTCATCATCAGCCAAATCTTCGATTTCAGCAGCATCTTCGAGGCTGACAGTCTCGGCTTCCTCGGCTTCCTCTTCGATCAAATCTTCTTCATCGACCTCGGTTTCTTTGGAAACTTGTGTATCTTCCGTCGTGTCATCGGCCACTACGCGACCACGTCTGGCTTTTATTTTGACTTCACCGGTAAACTCTGTACCGCAAGACGGGCACACGATCGGGCGTTTGTTCAAATCAAAAAAACGTGTGCCGCAACTCGTACAAATACGTTTCAGACCGCGTGGGTCATCTATAGTGGCGTTCATGCCGCTAACTCCTTAAAATAAAGAAAAGTTCTATGGCCTGATTGCCTGATTTTGTTCCTTCTGTCAAAGGTTTTCGAACGGGCAAGGAAATGTTTTAGCTATGTTGCAGGGAAATGCAACCAGAACGCAGGGCATGAACAAATACCCATTTGATGTGGGAACATAGCGGAAGGGAGGGGATGATAGCCCTAGGAAAATTTATTAACTTTTAGTATGATAGTGTCGTCCTTTTCACCTCCCCAATTTCAGGAGAACCACTCTTATGCAAACACCTGTTGTCATCTGCGGATACAAGCGCTCCCCGTTTACCTTTGCCAATAAAGGCGCTTTGGCGAAAACCAGACCTGACGATATGGCGGCAACAGTTATTCAGGCCTTGGTCAAAGAAACTGGAGTTAATCCCGAACATATCGAGGATTTGTTAATGGGATGTGCTTTTCCTGAGGCAGAGCAGGGATTTAATATTGCCCGTATTGTGGTTAATTTGGCGGGCCTTCCAAACCGTATTGCAGGTGCGACAGTAAACCGCTTTTGCGGATCGTCCATGACCACCATCCAAATGGCCGCTGGGTATATCCAGATGGGGGCGGGAGATGTGTTCTTATGCGCTGGTGTTGAGTCTATGTCCCGTATCCCGATGGGGGGATTTAATCCAATGCCCAATCCGGCCATGAAGGATATTTATCCGCAAGCCTATATGGGTATGGGGGAGACAGCAGAAAATCTTGCCAACAAATATAATATCTCGCGCCTTGAACAGGAAGAGTTTGCTCTTAGTTCCCAACAAAAAGCCTCGGCCGCAGCGCAAAGCGGAAAGTTCAAAAATGAAATCGTAACAATTGACGGTGTCAGTGAGGACGGGTGTATTCGCCCCGAAACGACTTTGGAAACATTGGCAGGATTGAAACTGGCCTTCGATGAAAAAGGAACAGTGACCGCGGGAACCGCGTCTCCCTTGACCGATGGAGCATCCGCTGTGTTGGTTGCCTCTGAAGACTATGCCAGAAAAAATGGCCTGCCGATTTTGGCACGGATTAAATCTGTTGCTGTATCCGGATGTGCCTCAGAAATCATGGGGATTGGCCCAGTTCCTGCCACCAAGAAAGCACTGGAACGCGCAGGCTTGTCCTTGGCTGATATTGATTTGATAGAACTCAACGAAGCTTTTTCCGCACAGTCTTTATCCGTCCTCAAAGAGCTTGGTGCAGACCTCTCACGAGTCAATATTGATGGTGGTGCGATTGCACTTGGCCATCCGCTGGGGGCATCTGGTGCGCGGATCACCGGAAAACTTGCTACGCTCATGCAACGCGAAAATAAAAAATTGGGTCTGGCCACCATGTGTATCGGCGGCGGTCAAGGAACAGCGATCATTCTGGAGAAAGTGTAGATAGAATGGATACCGAAACTCTCAATCGTTTAAAGGAGTTGAAACCGTCTATGTCCAGATATGGTCTAAAAAGGCTGCGTGTTTTTGGATCAACCGTCAGGAATGATTATAGTCAAAATAGTGATGTGGATTTACTGGTTGAATTTGATGAAATGCCATCCTTGTTTGATTTGGTTGATCTGCAGACGGAAATTGAAAGAAGTTTAAATAAAAAAGTCGATCTGGTTTTTGAGCACAAATTATTTCCTGAACTCAAAAACTCGATTTTAGGTGAGGCGATTGATGTCTAAACACGACCAATGGCAATTCAGGATTAGACATATGAACGAAGCAATTCAAAGAATTCAGGACTATACCGGAAATATGTCTTGTTCTGTGTTTGTAGAAAGCCGGATGGTTCGGGATGCCGTTGAGCGGAATTTTGAAATTATAGGCGAAGCGACGGCAAAAATTCCTCAGGATATTCAAGATAAATATAGCAATATTCCTTGGCATAAAATGAAAGCAATGCGGAATTTTATCATTCATCAATATGATGAAGTGGAAGAAGTAGCTCTGTGGAATACAATTCAAAAAGACCTTCCACCATTACTGATGCAGCTACAGAAGGTCTTGGGGAAAGAAAAATGATCGAACAGCATGATATCACCGAAATACAGGAAAGAAATCGTCGTGTCGAACTAGACAAGGCTTGGGAGACGTCGGCTACACGTCGAGTTATGATCGCAGGAATGACCTATATTGTGGCTAGTCTTTATATGTGGTCTCTGGGCGTATCCCAGCCAATATTGAATGCATTGATCCCAACCGGAGGCTATTTGTTTTCGACACTCTCTTTGCCAATGGTGAAAAAGATATGGATTGAAAAAATTCAGAATGAAAAGGAAAAAGAATGACCATCGATAAAATTGCCGTGATTGGTTCAGGTGTTATGGGCTCGGGTATTGCCGCCCAAGTGGCAAATGCGGGCGTACCTGTTGTCTTGCTCGATATCAAGTTGCCGGAGAAAGACTTGGCCAAAGGTGCGGTTGAGAAAATGCTCAAAACCGACCCAGCCCCATTCATGCATCCTAAAAATGCCAAGCTTATCACAACAGGAAATCTTGATGATGATCTGGATTTATTGAAAGACGTTGACTGGATCATTGAGGTTGTTCTGGAAGATATCAAGATCAAACATGCAGCCTATGAAAAACTGAACGCTGTGCGTAAAAGAGGTTCGATAATTTCATCCAACACCTCGACCATTCCGCTGCAAAATCTGGTTGAGCCATTTGGTAAGGAATTCGCCAGTGACTTTCTAATCACGCACTTCTTTAATCCACCGCGCTATATGCGTCTTTTGGAGTTGGTGACGGGCAAAGACACGCGGCCTGAAATTATCAGGGAAGTTGCAAATTTCTGCGACGTGAAATTGGGCAAAGGTGTTGTGACATGCCACGATACACCCGGATTTATCGCCAACCGTCTGGGCGTGTTCTGGATGCAGATGGGCGTTAATGTTGCGGTCGAAAGAAATGTGCCGATTGAAATTGCGGATGCCGTGATGTCAAAACCTGTGGGGATACCGAAAACAGGTATTTTTGGTTTGATTGATCTGGTTGGTGTCGATCTAATGCCGAAGCTGGCAGATTCAATGCTCTCGACATTGCCGGAGAATGATGAATATCGGAAAATCTATAAGGACTTCCCCTTTATTCATGGCATGATCGCCGCAGGCTATACAGGACGCAAAGGCAAGGGCGGCTTTTATCGCCTTGATGACAAACGTAAAAAACAGGCTTTGAAACTCTCTGCCGATACCTTTGCTGAAAGTGATTATAAACTGGCCGATAAAATATCAGGTCTGGCTTCGGTTGATGCTGGGAAACAAGGGTTGCGTGCCGTTGTAACCGCAGAAGATATCGGCGGGCAATATGCCTATGAAGTTCTGCTTCCGACATTGGCCTATGCGGCGTCTTTAGTTCCGGAGATTGCCGGAAACATCAAGGATGTCGATGAAGCCATGCGGCTGGGCTACAACTGGAAACGCGGGCCGTTCGAGATGATCGATGAACTGGGCGCTGCTTGGTTTGCAGGTGAACTCAAGAAAATGAATATCTCCGTTCCTCAATTGGTTGAACTGGTTGGTGACGGATCATTCTATAAGATTGAAGATGGGCAACAATTCTTCTTTGGTACAGATGGCAACTATCACAAGCTGACCCGTGCTGATGGTGTGTTGTTGTTGAAAGACATTAAACTGAATTCCAAACCGGCATTCAAAACAGGCAGTGCTGCTGTGTGGGATATTGGCGATGGTGTTTTGTGTCTGGAATTCACCGCCAAAATGAATGCTCTGGATGATCAGGTCTTTGCCGCGATTGATTGGGTGGTTAAAAACACAGGCCCTGAAAAAACCTATAAGGCTTTGGTTGTTTATAATGAAGGATCGGTCTTCTCTGCTGGTGCCAATTTGGGATTGGCTTTATTTGCCGCCAATATTGCGCTTTGGCCACAAATCGAAGAATTGGTCGCGGGTGGGCAGCGGGCCTATAAATCCTTGAAATTTGCACCATTCCCTGTGGTTTCCGCGCCGAGCGGTCTGGCACTGGGTGGGGGATGTGAAATCTTGCTGCATTCCGATCATGTTCAGGCGCATGCCGAAACTTATTGTGGTCTGGTTGAGGTTGGTGTCGGATTTATTCCGGGATGGGGTGGATGCAAGGAAATGATTTTGCGATTCCAAGCCGAAGAACGCGAAAATGCACAGCAAATGTGGTTTTCTCCGAAGAACACACCAATGGGCGCAACGCGCAAAGCTTTTGAAGTTATCGGAACGGCACAGATTGCCAAATCCGCGAGTGAAGCCAAGTCAATCGGATATTTCAGAAAAAGCGATGGGATCACCATGAATCGTGACCGACTGCTTTTCGATGCCAAGAAAAAAGCCTTGGAGCTGGTTGAAAATTATAAAGCACCCGAACCACAAAATGAAATACGGTTGGCGGGCCCAACAGGAAAAATGGCACTTGATATGGCTGTGGCTGATCTCAGAAAATCCGGCAAGGCGTCTCCTTATGATGTGGTCGTCTGCGATGCATTGGCAAAAGTCTTGTCCGGCGGCGACAAAGCTGACTGGACAAATCCTATCAAGGAAGACGATCTTTTGAAGCTGGAACGAGAAGAATTCATGAAACTCGCCAGAAATCCTGAAACGCTTGCTCGTATCGAACACATGCTCGACAAGGGCAAGCCCCTCCGGAACTAAAAAACGGAACTAAAAAGCGGCACTAAAAATAGAGCTCTGTCTGGGTGAAGGAAAAAAATGGATAACGCTGAACTAGAGAAACAAATAAGATTGGCAATGAAAGACCCATCTTTGGATTTTCAGATGATCCAGATGCTGCTGTCCTCAACTTTACTTGCACTATGTGAGGGAGAAGATGATGAAGGGGAAGGCGATACTGGCGAAGATGATCCTATCGGCCTAAGTGTCCATGTTCTTGATGATGGGACACGCTATGTTCCTGTTTTCACATCACTGAAAGAAATGGGTCTGTGGGATGAAGAGGGGGATGCTGGATTGCCGATTGATGGATGGGACGTATTTTCTCTGGTCGCAGAAGATGATCTGGAGCTGGTGATCAACCCGCTTGGAAAACATCCTCTGCATTTTAGCCACGAAGACGTTATCAATATTCTCAATGACTTTGGTTTAACAAATATTGAGGAAGAGTCGTTGAAAATCGTCGGTGTTGTTGAAGATGATCCTGTGCAGATTAAAAATGTTTTGACTGAATTTTTCTCGAAAGATCAGAATATATCCCAAGGATTTATGGCATTGGCCCAAGACGTGCAGACTGAACAAAAAACCATTCTGGTTGGAATTCTGCCTACAGAGGATGAAGTCGATGGGGGCATTTTGAATATGGCCTTAAATGCCGCATTTGATGAGTTGCCCGAAGGGCATGACTTGAATTTTATGATCATTGATGTGACCGATGATGCAGGAGAGAGCCTGTCGCAAGGGATGTTACGCACAGGAATAAAATTCTACGATAAAATCTGGAAAGCATGATAGCTCTAGTAAGGCGCTATATCAGCCATACATTGCCATAATCATTGGCATTTGATTTTTACCCCTAAATCGGGTAAAGATTTTGCTTGCCCAAATGAAAATGTACTATGAAAATTATAAAAACAATGCACGAACAGGGTTGGCTTACGAAAGGAATATAATATGAAGATATGGTTTTTGTGGGATCGCGAACGTGATGGTCCAGAATCCGAAAGCTATGAATGCCGTCGTTTCCTCGAAGTAGGACAAAAACGCGGTCATGATGTTCGGGTTTATGATCCAACCCAATTCAAAATCATGTGCGGTGGGGGTGCCAAAGGAACAATCTTTATTGATGGAAAACCGGAAGAACAACCTGACGTCATCATGACTCGTTTGATCGCAACGCAGACCTACCTCTCTCTGGCCATTTTGCGTCATATGCTCAGAAGTGGTGTGGCGGTTATCAATCGTGCTGCATCAATTGAGAAATCGTTCGACAAGTTGCGCTGTATGCAGATTCTCTCGGAAAAAAATCTTCCGGTACCAAAAACCATGTTCTCGAAATGTCCGGTGGATGCCGAATTGATTGAACAACAAATTGGTTTTCCAGTCGTTGTAAAAACATTAAATGGCGCACAAGGTGGTGGCGTTTATTTGTCCGAGAATAAAGATAACCTTCGTGATATTACCGGACTAATGGTGCATCAGGGTATTGATAAATCACCAGTTTTGTTTCAGGAATTTATCGAATTCTCTCATGGTCGTGACATTCGCGCCTTTGTCGTCGGGAAAAAAGTTCTAGCCTGCATGGAACGCAAATCAGTGGATGGCAGTTTCAAATCCAACCTGACCCGTGGCGGGGCTGGAACCCCAGTTGAAATTACTCCGGAAATCGAACGTATCGCTATAGGTACAGCCGAAGCATTGGAATTGGAGATTGCGGGGATTGACTTGCTTTATACCAAGGACGGATTCAAGATCTGTGAAGCAAATAATGCTCCCGGTTTCAAAGGCCTTGAGACATATTGCGGAATATCGGTTCCCGAACATATCTATGACTACATAGAATCGCGTGTGAAGAAAAACAAACAAGCCCAAAAAGGTAATGTCATTCAGGGCTTCTTCGGTAAGTGGCTGGGACGTCATGCTGCTTAAACCCTATCGCGGCATTCTTCCGAAAGTCCACGACACGACCTTTGTGGCCGATAATGTTGTCCTCACGGGAGATGTTGAGATTGGGGCCGAGAGTAACATCTGGTACGGCGTCACCATGCGCGGTGACGTTAATGATATTAAAATCGGCAAACGCACCAATATTCAGGACGGCACAGTTATTCATACCTCGCTGGGGGTTCAAGGAACCTATATCGGCGATGACGTGACTGTTGGACACATGGCTTTACTTCATGCCTGCACAATTGGAAATAAAGCCTTTATCGGCATGCAGTCATTGGTGATGGATGAAGCTGTCATCGAAGACGAAGCCATGGTCGCGGCAGGTTCTCTTGTTCCCCCTAAAAAACGCATCCCGAAACATCAGCTTTGGGCAGGGCGTCCCGCTAAATATATGCGTGACCTAACGCCAGAAGAAATCGAATATCTTCAGATCTCCGCCGACCGCTATGTGGCATTGGGGAAGGAATATAAAGAAGAACAGAGATAAGGAGGGGGCTAATCCCCCTTCATTTTGACGTAGCGTCCCGGGGAGGGCTCAATGACTTTGAGCTTGCCCTTTTTAGGATCACGCGCAGGGGTCTGTTTGCCCGCCGTTGCCTTAACCCATTCTGCCCAATCCGACCACCATGACCCCTCGTGCTGTTCGGCTTGAGCCAGCCAGTCTTCCGCATGCTCGCGGTCGTCAATTTTCTCGTTGACCCAGTAATGATATTTGTTGGCCGATGGCGGGTTGATGACTCCGGCAACATGACCGGAGGCTGCCAAAACAAAACGCTTTTTGCCTTTCAGCAACATCATGCCTTCATAGGTCGAGGCCCATGGGGCAATGTGGTCTTCCTTGGTCGAGATAAAATAACTTGGAACCTTGATTTTTGAGACATCAATAGGGGTCTTGTTTAGGGTGATGCCACCGGCTTTGCATAGTTTATTGTCGCGGTACATATTGCGCAGATAAAAACGATGCATATTGGCAGGCATATTGGTGGAATCATCATTCCAGAATAGCAGATCAAACGGGAAGGGTTCTTTGCCCATCATGTAATTATTGACGACAAAGGACCAGATCAGGTCATTGGCACGCAGCAGACTGAATGTCTGGCGCAGATCGCTGCCCTCTAAATAACCAACCTTGTCCATCTTATCGTCAATCATTCTAAGATAATCATCATCAATGAATATAGAAAGATCGCCAGCGTGATGGAAATCAATCAGCGTGGTAAGAAAAGTTGCTGAGGCGATGCGCATATCTTGTTTATGGGCTGTCATATAGGCCAGCGACGTGGCGAGCAATGTACCCCCTATGCAATAGCCGATCACGTTGGTTTGTTTTTCCCCGGTCTGGATTTCAATTTGGTCAAGGGCTGTTATCAGGCCTTCTTCCATGTAATCTTCGAAGGATTTCTGCGCGAGCTTCTCGTCCGGATTGACCCATGAAATGACAAAGACGGTATGGCCTTGATCGACAACCCATTTGATAAAGGAATTCTCGGGTCTCATGTCCAGAATATAATATTTGTTGATCCATGGCGGTAAGATCAACAAAGGTGCTTTGCAAACGGTTTTTGTGCTGGGCGCATATTGGATCAACTGCATTAAATCATTTTCAAAAACAACTGACCCTTTCGTTGTGGCGATATTTTTTCCCACTTCAAATGCTTCGTATGTTGTCTTGCTGATCTCAAGATCGCCTTGGCCGCGTTGTAAATCTTCGGCCAGATTTTCCAGTCCGCGCAATAAATTCTGTCCGTTGGAATTAAGTGTTTCGCGTAATACTTCCGGATTGGTCATGGCAAAATTTGTTGGGGCCATCGCATCAATAAATAAACGCGTATAAAAATCGAGTTTGTTCCGCTCTTTCTCGGGCAAGGCATCTGTATTCCGAACTGCACTTTGTAACCATTTCGACGTCAACAGATAGGATTGCCGAATGAAATCATAAACAAAACTATCCTGCCAGATAGGATCACGGAACCGACGGTCACCTTTTTCGCTTTGGATGACGGGGGCCGAGTCTTCTCCCAGGAATTTGCGCATGGATTCATTCCACAGCAAATACATGTTTTGTGCATATTCCAGATTGATATCGAGAAGCTTTTGTGGGTTATGGGCAACATGTTGCCAGTAATCCATCAACATGGTTTGCATGGCGGCGGGTGAAAATCCCTGAGTTGAAAGATCATCTTCGCCGTGTTTTTGCACATAGGCTGTAAAGAGAGGCTGAAGTTTCTCCAGAATCTTACCCATCTGGGCTGAAAAAGCCAAAGGATCAAACCCGACTTGTTTGTCTTGGGAGTCCTCAGGGAATTCGGAGGGTGTCTGGGAAGAATGGGGAGGGGTGTCTTTTTTTGCCATGATACTCAGGAATTTGCATCAGAATGCCCTAAAAATCAATATCGGGTAACGATCTCCCCCTTGCCATACACAGTTCTTTGTTCCACGATAGGGGAAGTTTTGACCAAGGTGATTCAATAATGTCTAACAATAAAAACAGAAGCTGGTTCATTGTGGGGGCGATCTCGTCCTTACTGCTTCTCTCTGCTTGTGCGCCCGGACGCCCAATTGAGGAAGAGAGCTTTGATTTTGTTGACAAAGGAGTCATGCCGGATAATTTCTCATTTCTGGCCATGGGGCGTGCATTGTCTGGCGGAGCGGTTGATTTATACGACCCTTATGCAAAAAGCTTTGCCAATATGCCTCTTCCCCCCCGTAAGCCTGACTTCATTTTGGGGGATTTCCCTAAGTACATGAATTATCAGCCTTTCGATCAAGATGTCGCGATGTTTGCTTTAACGCGTCCGGAGGATGATCTTGAGATTCAGGCTCCAGAGCCTTTGCCAGTCCCGGTTCCGTTAAGTCAGGATTAAGTAGGCGTCTAAATAAAACCAGAAGAGGGTGCAATGGCCAAAAATCAAGAAAAGACTTTACGTGTTGGTTTGGCTGGTCTTGGGACTGTCGGGGCGGGAACGTTCAAAATTCTACAGGCCAATGCAGATCTTATTACGCGCCGGACTGGTGTCAGAATTGTTGTGACGGCGGTTAATGCCCGTAACAAGGGCAAGGATCGCGGAATTGACCTCTCTTCAGTCGAATGGGTTGATAACCCGATTGATTTGGCATCTCATCCTGATGTGGATGTCGTGGTCGAGGCAATGGGTGGAGAAAATGATCCCGCACTTTCTTTGGTCAGGATGGCCTTGCAAAATGGGAAACCTGTGGTAACCGCCAATAAGGCGTTACTGGCTCATCATGGTGTTGATCTATCGAGAATTTCCGAAAAACATAATGCACCATTGATGTTCGAGGCTGCCGTCGCCGGAGGCATTCCGATCATAAAGATGATCCTCGAAGGTCTGGCCGCCAATAATATATCCGGTTTGTATGGCATTATGAATGGAACTTGTAACTATATCCTCACCACTATGGAACGCACGGGAGAGAATTTTTCCGATGTTTTGGAAGAGGCACAAAAATTAGGGTATGCCGAAGCTGACCCAACTCTTGATGTTGGGGGAGGAGATAGCGGTCATAAGCTGGTGCTGTTGGGTGCCTTGGCATTCGGTTGCCAGCCGGATTACCAAAATCTTTCTGTAGAAGGGATTGACCGCTTGAGTGCGGAAGACATCATCATTGCCGGTGAGTTCGGTTCACGGATTAAACTGATCGGCCAAACCGTGAAGTTGGAAGATGGGCGGATTTTGCAAATGGTATCGCCATGTCTTGTTCCCCGAACCTCTCCGCTTGCTCATGTAGATGGCGTCTTGAATGGAATTCTTTCCCAAGGCGATTTTGTGGGATTAAGCTTTGTCGAGGGGCGTGGCGCTGGCGAAGGGCCAACGGCGTCTGCCATTGTGTCCGACTTAATGGATTTGGCAAATGGTGTGAATGGTCCGGTCTTTGGAATTCCTGCCGACCAATTGCAATCATCGCCAAGCGCATCGCGCGATGATTGGACAGGGGAGTTTTATATGCGTCTGGTGGTGCAGGATCTCCCCGGCGTGATTGCCGAAATTGCCCCGATTTTGCGTGACCATCAGATTTCGATTGAAAGCTTGATCCAGCGGGGACGCTCGGCAGATCAACCGGTCAGTATTGTGATTATTACCCACCAGACCACTGGCAAAAATATCCGTTTGGCGTGTCAGGAAATTGCTGATCTTCCGTCTGTGCTGGATGATCCGTTGACATTACCGATTCTGAAAATATGATAATCAAATAATATGTGAATAGCGGCCAAGAATAATTTGCCCCTGCTGAGTTCCCGCGCTATGGTTTTTTCATGGCAAACATGAGAGATCACCTATCCCCTTCCTGCGATCCATTTCACATGGACCGTTCCCTTACCCTTGAGATTATCCGCGTAACCGAGGCGGCAGCTTTGGCGGCTTCGCGACAGGTAGGGCGCGGCGATGAAGATGAGGCAGACCGCGCAGCGGTCGATGCCATGCGGCATACATTGAACGAACTGGAAATTAACGGAATCGTTGTCATAGGCGAGGGCGAACGTGATGAAGCTCCGATGCTCTATATCGGGGAACAGGTCGGGACGGGTGACGGGCCGGAAGTTGATATTGCGCTTGATCCGTTGGAAGGAACCAGCATCACGGCATGCGGTGGACAAAATGCCATGGCAGTTCTGGCAATGGCGGATAAGGGCAGCTTCCTGAATGCGCCTGATGTTTATATGAAGAAAATTGCTGTCGGGAAGGGAATTGACCTGCATACCGAAGATTTGAATGGCCCTATGCAGTCTATTGTTGACCGGATCACAAAAGTCAAAGGGGGGGATGTGCGGGATGTGATGGTGTGCATTCTTGATCGCCCGAGACATGAAGACCTGATCGCGGAAGTCAGAGCCACCGGCGCACGGATTACACTGATTCAGGATGGCGATGTTTCGGCAGTTATTTCTGCGGCTGACCCGTCCTCGACCATTGATGTTTATGTGGGTATTGGAGGCGCACCGGAAGGCGTACTGGCTGCGGCCGCTTTGCAATGTATTGGCGGTTCAATGCTCGGGCAATTGATCTTCCGTAATGATGGCGAGCGGGTGCGCGCTGCCAAAGTTGGCATTACCGACTATGATAAAATTTATACGCTGAACGAATTGGCAAAGCCGAATAATGTGATGTTTGCAGCAACGGGAGTAACAGACGGTACGATGTTACCCGGGGTTCACCGCTATCCGAATGGGGCAACCACTCATTCTATCGTCATGCGTTCGAAATCGGGAACTGTCCGCCGCATCGAAGCTCGCCACGATTTCACCAGAAAGCCAGCATAAATGAACGCACCTCTTCGTATTGACCGGTCTGTTATGGACGCGCGTTGGGTTTTCCCTGAAGTCGGGAACGATAAAATTCATCGCATGATGACTGATTTTTCCGTGCCGGAAATTGTGGCGCGGTTGTTGGTGGCGCGAAACGTTGAACCCGAGGGCGTTCAGAAATTTCTGTTTCCCCGTATGTCCACAGACTTTCCTGATCCGTTTGAACTTAAAGATATGGAGCCATTTTCAAAATGGTTGGCAAACGCAATTACCAAAGGCAGAAAGATCGCAGCATTTTGTGACTTTGATGTTGATGGATCAACATCTGCCGCTGTGTGGAAGAAATTTTTTTATCATCTGGGAATAGATATACCGATTTATATTCCTGATCGCATGTCCGAAGGGTATGGCCCCAATATCAATGCCCTTAAAAAGCTCAAAGATGATGGCGCTGAAATTATTCTGATGTCCGATTGTGGTACGACTGCCTTTGATGTGATTGCCGCAGGACGAGAACTGGGTCTGGATATTTGTATCTTTGATCACCACGAACAAGGCGACCATCTGCCTGAGAGCACATGGATTATTAATCCAAAGCGCAAGGACGATATATCGGGATTTGATATGCTGGCGGCGGTTGGGGTGACATTTCTGGCTTGTGTAGCGATCAATCGTGCCCTTCGCGAATCCGGATATTTTGCGGAGAGAAATATTTCTGAAGCCCCGCTCAAAGAATGGCTTGATCTGGTGGCGTTGGGAACCGTGTGCGATATGGTGCCACTGACGGGCCCCAATAGATTGCTGGTGCGTGTAGGGTTTCAACAAATGGCCAAACATACCAATGTGGGGTTAAAGGCTTTATGTGAGGTTGGCGGGCTTAAAAAATCTCCGACCCCGATGGATGCAGGGTTTGTCTTGGGGCCCCGCATCAATGCAGGGTCGCGTGTTCATCAGGCTGATCTCGGCGCACGGCTCTTGTCTTGTAATGATCCGGAAGAATCAAAAAATCTGGCATGGACACTCAATGACTGTAACGCCAAGCGCAAAACAATCCAGAATGACATGATGCGCGAGGCCATTGACCAGATTGAGAAAAAAAATCTGGCAGATCGACCAATTATTATGGTTGCCGATACGTCATGGCATGTCGGGTTGAACGGATTGGTCGCGGGACAAATCAAGGAAAGATTTGGTAAGCCCGCTTGCTGTATAGCCTTTGCGCCGGGAATGTCTGGTGAGCTTGAGGGGCGTGGCTCTGGTCGCTCGGTTCCCGGATTTAATATGGCGGCGCTTTTTATGGCGGCAAAAGAGGCAGGTCTTCTTATCAAAGGGGGAGGGCACGCTATGGCCGCGGGCTTTACCGTTGAGCCAGAAAAGATTGAAGAACTTGATGCTTTCTTTATGAGCGAGGCTGAAAAAATTCTGGGCGGTGTTGATCTGGTATCAGAAGAATATGTTGATGGAATTGCGAGTATTCGGGGGATTAAACCTGACTTTATAAAAATTCTGGAAGAAAACGTCGGGCCGTTCGGACAGGAGAATCCGGAACCAAAATTTATCCTGCCGCACATGCGGGTGGTCATGGTTGATATCGTTGGTGAACATCATGTGCGGGTTCAAATGACTGAGTCCGAAGGTGGGGCGAGAATGAAAGCAATGGCTTTTCGCGCTGTGGGGATGCCGCTTGGTGATTTGTTATTATCATCCAAAGGCGGACGGCTGCTTCATCTGCTTGGTCAATTCAAAATCAATCACTGGAACGGGGTTGATAACGTTGAATTTATGATTTCCGATGCCAGTTCGGCCTAATAAGTCTTGTAAAAGACGTGCAAAATATAGCCCTGTGTTGAAGGCAAGCAATGGCAGAATTACTTGCTTTCAAGAGTAATGACGCAGTAACTAGATAAAATTTGAACTAAAAGTCGGACTTTATATTGCGCCGCGCATAGATATTTCGAGTTGTAAACCCGTACAATAGATTAGATGAATTTACAATCACGGGAGGCCACATAATGGGAGCCACGACTTCAGAAGTAATATTGAGTGAAGCCGAAGTAAAAAAGGAGGAGAGAAAGGTTATCTTTGCCTCGTCCTTGGGAACTGTGTTCGAATGGTATGACTTTTATCTCTATGCCACATTGGCTCCATTTTTTGCGGCCTTATTTTTCCCCCCTGGTAATGAGACAGCCGCGCTGCTCTCGGCATTTGCGACCTACGCCGCAGGATTTCTGGTACGCCCGTTCGGCGCATTGGTCTTCGGGCGGTTGGGCGATATGTTGGGGCGAAAATATACGTTCCTTGTCACCATTCTTGTGATGGGTCTCTCGACTGCTGCCGTTGGGGTTCTCCCGACTTTTGAAACGATTGGGTGGCTGGCTCCGGTTATCCTTGTGACGTTACGACTGCTTCAAGGTCTGGCCTTGGGTGGAGAATATGGTGGTGCTGCAACTTATGTGGCAGAACACGCACCAGAAGGAAAACGCGGACGGGCAACAAGCTGGATTCAAACCACAGCCACGCTGGGGTTCTTTATGTCCATGCTGGTTATCGGGGGATGTCGCGGATTCATGGATGATGCAACATTCAAAGATTGGGGATGGCGCCTGCCGTTTCTGGTTTCGGTTTTCCTGCTGTTATTCTCTCTTTATATCCGCATGAAACTGAACGAGAGTCCTGTTTTCAAACGGATCAAATCCGAAGGGAAAGCATCCAAGTCACCTCTGTATGACAGTTTTTGTCGCTACCCGAACAATAAATTTGTGTTACTGGCATTGTTGGGTGCAACGGCTGGGCAGGGAGTTATCTGGTACACAGGGCAATTCTACGCTCTGTTCTTCCTGACGATCAATCTGAAAGTGGACTTTATTACGGCCTATATTCTGGTCGGGACATCCTTGCTGATTGCAACACCGTTCTTCATTGTCTTCGGAACCTTGTCTGACAAGATCGGGCGCCTGCGGATCATTCTGCTCGGATGTTTGCTCGGGGCGTTAACCTATATCCCGATGTTCCAGATGCTGACCCACTACGTCAATCCGGCACTGGAAGCCTATCAGAACAATGTGAAGATCACTGTCGCTGCAAACGATTGTGGATTTCATGTCTTCGTTCTGCCGACCACAAAATTCACCAAATGTGATAAGGTCAAGGACGCCCTGACCAAATCCGGCTTGAATTTTGACACCATTCCTGGAGTAGAGGGAAAGGCAGTGGTAACCACAATCGGTGACCATGTTCTGGAAGAAGTTGATGAAACCGGAACCTTCTTGATGGAGCCATACAGGGCTGCATTGGATGAGACAGGCTATGTCGGTGCGGCAAATAAAGACCAGATCAACTATCCGGTGACCATTTTGATCCTGACCGTCATGGTGCTCTATGTCACGATGGTATATGGGCCAATCGCGGCCTATCTGGTGGAAATGTTCCCTGCCAACATCCGCTACACCTCAATGTCCTTGCCGTATCACATCGGGAATGGCTGGTTTGGTGGAATGTTGCCGCTGGTGGCGACCGCCATGGTCGCGACGGCTGGTAATATCTACGCCGGATTATGGTACCCGATCGGGGTGGCCTTGATGACTGTGGTGATTGGTGGCTTGTTCCTCAAGGAAACGGTTCATACCAATATGTTCCATCGGGACAGCCACGACCACGATTAGAAATTAAGAAGAGCAAATTAAACAATCGGAGCCGGATTCATTATGATCTGGCTCCGAATTCTTTTGATTTTCTGCGATTTTTAAGGAAATTCACAAAAAACAAAAAAACCTCTTGAAAAGGGGGGCAAAATAAATGTATAAGATCGCCTGTTCATCAAGGCTGTCCCCTTCGTCTAGAGGCCTAGGACACCGGATTTTCATTCCGGCAACACGGGTTCGACTCCCGTAGGGGACGCCACTTGACTGTTTTATACAGTCCAATAAAATCCAAAAAATCCCAAGAAATAATTGAAATATATAGGGTTCCAGACATATAATCGTCTGTTACCGTCCAGTATCTATTAACCCAGTCCGAGCATTCTGGGGGCATATATGGGGTATCAAAGAAATTTGAAAATGGGAGAGACCACCAAATGTCTTTAACAGATACAGTTTGCAAGTTTTCCAACTCGCCGATGCGAATGGTCTTACTGACAAACTCTTGTCGTTCGTCAGAACATATGAAGACGATATGGGGGATGTTTAATTATGACTGAAATTACTTTCCAAAATTTTGATAAGTTTGAACGTAGCGGTTTTGCCGATAGGTTGACCACAGTTATTAAGAAATTCTTCCCCTTCTATGATGAAGCGTTTGTTTTAAGCTTGAACGCCAAGTATGGAAGTGGAAAAACAACGTTTCTGAAAATGTGGAAAGATAAACTTGAGATTGATGGAAATCAGGTCATCTATATCAACGCGTGGGAAACAGATTTTGATGATGAACCTATCCTCCCGATTGTGAGTGCAATTCTTTCTGATGTTTCAAAAACTACACTTGGTGATGAGGTTAAGGGAGCATTAAAAACAGCAATTGGGGCAACTGCACTTGCGGCTAACTCTCTATTTGATAAGATTACTGGCATTGATGTTAAGGATATAGCTGAGGCTGTTGAGAAAGATCAAAAATCAAAGAGTGTTGAGGCCGTTGGTGAGGATTTATATGCTGAGTATAGTTATAAAAAGAAGGCTTTTGAAGAACTGAGAGAAAAATTATCTGATTTTGCAAATGCTCTTGAGAACAAGCCGTTAGTAATTATTGTTGATGAACTTGATAGGGTTCGCCCCGATTATGCGGTCAGGTTTCTTGAGGCTATAAAACACTTGTTTTCTGTTAAAGGGTTGGTTTTTGTACTTGCTGTTGATCGTAAGCAGTTGGAAATATCAATCCGTCAACTTTATGGTGATATTGATTTTGAGAATTACTACAGACGCTTCATAACTCGAGAAGCAAACCTTCCAGATGTTCATAAAGTACAAGTTCTTCCTTTCTTACAGGAACTGTCCAAAAACTTTTTTGATGAAAAAAGAGCGGATGGACTTAGTTTTCCTTTTGAAAAACAACGACAGCCAATGTTATTGGAATTTATCGCTGACCTTTGTAAGACGTATAGGCTTTTGCCTAGGGAAATTGAGAGTTTTTTCCGTATATTTTCGCAGTTTATGCTTGTTTATACCCCAGAAAAAGTTGGTAAGCAGGCTGTATCGGAATGGGTTTGTGCTGCCGCCACATTGATTGCAATATATATTAAAGATCAAGATTTATATCATTTAATCGGGAAGCAAAAAGCTACCACAGAACAAATTATGTCACATATAAATTCTTTGGATTATTTTGAAAGTGGGGAAACTGGTTTAAGTAGGAGGGAGAATGCTGTGAGGATTTTTGGTGCCTGTATTTCAATTGATGACAAATGGAACAAGACATTATCAAAAACATTTTTAGAGCAGATTGATGGAAAAGCTAAATCCGCCGCAAATTGGGAGGAAGATACCAACTCTATGATTCATGCATTAGCAGATCCATTCGGGCGTAGATATGGTACGACACAATCTTGTTTCTTTTTTTGCTATAACAGATTGGAAGAGTGGTTGGAATTTATAGGTTAAGATAACTAATAAAATCAAATTGGTGGTATATTGATTAAATGTCATTATTATTATTATATATATA
>MNUG01000004.1 GCA_001871905.1 Alphaproteobacteria bacterium CG1_02_46_17
CTTGTAAGGATTTTGGAGAAAAGAAAATTGGTGTGTTGATGTCGGTGAAGGAGGTGAGTGAGTATTTAGGGGTGAGTAAACAGGTATTGTATAGTTGGGTTTTTAATAAGAAATGCCCGTTGCCGGTGATTAGGGTTGGAGGGAGCATGCGGTTTAACCGGGAGATGGTGGAGCGGTTTGGTAGGGGGGAAGTTTTGGATTGAAATTTTTGTGATAGAAAAATAGTTGTCTATGGCAGAAATTTACAGGAATAAAGTTGTTAATATTGTTTTTTTGTCTCAAAAAACACATCTTTAAATATTAAAAGCCGGTATAAATATCGCCATTGCCCTGGTGGTAAAGTGGAGCTGCTACCTCCCTTATCTATACCAGCTTTGAGTTTTTAAGGGGGTTGTTAATAATGAATTTTAAATTATTGGCGCCTATTGAATAAGTGATTAAAGAGACAACGACGTTGAATAATTTAAATAAGAATACGAAGCGAGTTCTCGTGGTGATTGTTGTTAAATTATTAAAAAAGCAAGGGAGAAGCAAGGAGGCTAAAGAATTAATATCTCTTTATCGTGAATTATATCCTGGGATGTTTTCAAAGGATTTATAATGTACGCAGGATATGTTAAATTATGGAGGAAGAGTCTTAATTCTGGGATATTACAGAATCATAAGCTGTGGGTTTTTTGGACATGGTGTTTATTGAAAGCGACACATAAGCCGACAAAACAGATGATTGGCTTTCAGAAGATTGATTTAAAGCCTGGGCAGTTTATTTTTGGGATCAATGCTGCGTCGATTGAGACTGGCCTGAGCCCGCGTTCAGTGCGCACTTGCGTGAAAGCCCTTAAAAACGACAATCAAATTGACAAACAAACGACAAACAAGTTTTCGATAATTTCAATAGTAAAATGGGAAACTTACCAATCAAGAAATAACCAAGATGACAATCAAACCGTCAGTCAAGCGACAAGCAAGCGACAAGCAAGCGACAACAAACAAGAATGTAAGAACATAAGAATAAATAATATATATAGCGATGGATCTGAAAAACCTAAAGTTTCAAAACCTAAAAAAGAAAAGAAAGTATTTATTCCACCAACACAAGATGAGGTGGTACAATATTTCAAGGGAAAGGGATATTCATCAGAATTAGCTATAAGAGCATTTGAATATTATAATATAGCAGATCCACCTTGGACAGATTCTAAGGGGAATGAAGTGAAAGGGTGGAAGCAGAAAATGAATGGTGTTTGGCTTAAACCAGAGAATAAAGAGAGAACACAACAGCAGCCCCAAAGGAAAGAGTGGTCGGATGATTAATAAGACAATAAAGATTCCGCCGCAGAATATTGAGCTGGAGCAGAGTATCTTATCGTCCTGCATATTGAGCCCGGATGATTTGGAATTTGCAGTTGAGTTTTTAAAGAGTCAGGATTTTTACAAGACATCGCACAGGTATATTTTTGAGGCGATAACGGAGTTGAATAATAGAGGGAAGCTGATCGATTTAATAACCTTGCTTGAGAGACTGAGGGAGAATGGCAGGATAGAGGATATTGGAGGGTCGGTGTATCTTGCCGGACTATTGGATGATGCCCCGATTACCTCGAATATTGAACAGTATTGTGAAATCTTAAAGAACTTGGCTGTTAAGAGAAGGGTGTGCGTGGATAGCTTGGAAATTCATAAACTATGCTTTGATGACACGGTTGGATCTGTTGAGGTTTTGGATAAGGCCCAGCAGATGGTGTCTGTGAATGAGAATGATATTTTGAACCAGGAACCTGTCCGGGCCGGTGATTTATTGCCCGATTTGATGGACAGGTATATGCGGGTGAATCGATCTGCGAACGGGATAACTGGGTTGGAGACGAAATTCACCCGGCTGGACAAAATGACGGGGGGGTTACAGAACACCGACTTGCTTGTTTTGGCGGCAAGGCCCGGAATTGGAAAAACCGCTTTTGCTTTAGACTTGGCAAGATCGTTTATTGAGGACCTGAGCCCGGTATTGTTTGTTTCCTTGGAGATGCCGAATGATCAGATCACCACTAGGATGGTGTCTAAGATATCTGGAGTTGATCAGAGGAAGTTCCGGGTGGGTGGAATTTTGCCGAAGGAATGGGAAAAGATTTCCGTCGCCATGGATCGGGTGAATATGATGCCGTTCTTTATCGACAGCCCGAAGGATTCGGATTTTGACGTGATTAAGCGCAAGATCCGGAGGGCGAAGCGAAGTTTGGGGTTAAAGATAGTGATGATCGATTATTTGCAGTTGATGGTGAAGCGTGGGGATTTTAACAGGCGGAAGGATCTGGAAGTCGGGGCGATGACCCGGGAGTTGAAGTTATTGGCGAAAGAATTAAACATCCCGATCTTGCTGTTGTCACAGTTGAATAGGAACGTCGAAGGAAGGAATGACAAGAGGCCGGTGTTGTCTGATCTCAGGGAATCGGGAGCAGTGGAGCAGGATGCTGATATTGTTATGTTTCTGTACAGGGACGAGGTTTATAATTCAGATCCAAATAACGAAAATAAGGGGATCGGGGAGCTGGATGTCCAGAAGCACAGGAACGGGCCGACTGGTATGGTGAAGCTGCAATGGGATGATAAGACGGCTACGTTTCGGAATTTTTATTATGGGATTGGTAGTCAATAAATAACTTGACTTTCACAAAATAATGGCGCATATAAAGCACATGGCTAAAAAATTACAATTAGACACGGATCGTATTTTAAGAGAGCTCCAATTGACAAACCAAAGCGTTGCTTGGTTGGCGCGGCAGTTGGGAGTTAGTCGGCAAGCTATGCACGAGACGTTAAGGAGAAGGCCGATTACTTTTGCGGATAAGGTTGGTAATATTCTCGGGATAAACCCGAAGGATTTAATATTATAAAGTGTTTGGAGGATAGTAACAATGGCAATAAATGAAGCCTGTTCCCTTTGGATTGAACAAAGGATATCTGAAGAGTTGGAAGAAAAAGAAATAACCGGGAAATCGCTGCGCGAGATTGGGCGTGAAATATCCGCAGAGATTGAGAGGATATTTGAAGCGAAGGTAAAGCCGGAAACATTAACAATGAAAGCGTCGAGGATGCAGGGTGTAACAAATGTTACACCAGAATCAAAGGTTATTGAAACCATTACAGAAATGCCAAAGATATTAGAGAATAGACATCCACAGGGTGGCGGCACAAGAGAAAACGCCGGCAGAAAATCAGCCGATTATTGTCAACCTGCTATAGCCCTTGGCGAAAAAGAAATTTTAGCGGCGGCGAAAGAGATTAGGAATGAACAACGAGAACTAAAGAGGGGAGAAATTATTGAAAAACTTGAAAATATTAAAACGAAAACCGCTAAAGAAATAGATGGTGTTTACGATGTTCTTGTTATTGATCCGCCATGGCCGATGCAAAAAATAGAAAGAGATGAAAGGCCGAATCAGTCGGAGTTTGAATACCCGACCATGGCGGAATCAGAGCTTGAAATTTTAAAAATCCCATCCGCTGATGATTGCCATGTCTGGCTATGGACGACCCATAAGTTTTTACCAATGGCCTTCCGACTGATAGACGTATGGGGTTTGAAATATGTCTGCGTGTTTGTCTGGCACAAACCAGGCGGATTCCAGCCTATCGGGTTGCCTCAATATAATTGCGAGTTCGCACTATACGCACGAAAAGGAACCCCACAGTTTATAAACACCAAAGCATTCCCGGTATGTTTCAATTCACCGAGGGGCGCTCACAGTGAAAAGCCGGAAGATTTTTATGATGTTGTTCGCAGGGTAACGGCCGGCCGGCGGCTGGATATGTTTAACCGGCGTAAAATAGAAGGTTTTGACGGATGGGGGATTGAAGCGCTTTGAATGGATGGCAGCAAGATAAAAAGTGGTCGGATCAATTTCTCCCTGAAATAAAATCTATCCTTGGCGTCCATCTGATCGGCGAGCCACCTCTCGAGGAAGACCAAGAAAGAAACACAGATCTGATGGTTTTAAAAATGGATGCCGTCAGGATCGGATGCAGAATCAGGACAATTGACTACATGGACAGATATGGTGATGAGTTTACGATTAGGGCTGGACGGCCAAGTGGCATTAAAACCGAAATGTCAAAAATTATCGAAGGTTGGGGGGATTATTTTTTCTACGGGTTTGGAGATGATTCCGGCCTGAAGCAGTGGACGCTGGCAAGACTTAATATTTTCCGCCTTTGGTATAACTCACAATTGTATTACGGCAATCGCCCTGGAGTTAAAAAAAACAACAAAGATAATTCAAGTTTTTTTATAGCATTTAAATGGGCCGATTTACCTAAAAAATTCATAGTCGCATCGCATGAAAACAATTAATCACAAAGCGGAATAAAGGGCAGGGTTAAACAATCGAGAAACGAAAAGGAAGATGCGATGAAAGAAAAACCGATAATTTTCAGCAGTGAAATGGTCCGGGCAATTCTGGAAGGCCGGAAGAGCCAGACGCGGCGGGTGGTTAAACATAAATACCCACTATTCGACGCGCCCGCCACGTGGAAAGCGTATCATGTCAGTGATTATGGCTTTGGTTTTGAAACGGGTGAAGAATTTGTAAAAAGCCCCTACGGTCAACCCGGAAATCGGCTTTGGGTGAGGGAGAATTATTGGATTACTGAGGTTGGGGGGCAAGGAATAGGAAATAAGTTTTTGGTTTATGACGAGGAAATCCTGAGCAACGAACCCAGCCCAAAGGAATTACGCCCCATCGAAACCACCTTAACGTGGGGCCACCATCCTTCAATCCACATGCCCCGCTGGGCCAGCCGGATCACGTTGGAGATAACAGGCGTCAGGGTTGAGAGGGTAATGGAAATTTCTGAAGCGGACGCAAAGGCAGAAGGTGTCAATGCTGATGATTTTAGAAGCGGGTTTGATGGTATTTTAGGCCGCGAAAATCGGATTTTGTTTGCCAGTCTATGGGACTCAATCAACGGCAAGAAACCGGGCCGGTCATGGGCTGATAACCCATTTGTATGGTGCCTTGAATTTAAACGGGTGGAGGATAGCTCATGGACCACAAGCGAGAGATATTGAAGATGGCGATGCAGTCGGCCACATTCACAAAAGTTAAGGTTATTAATGCTTGTGTTTTTGTGTTGGAAAATAAACAATCTCGAAAAGGAGAACAAAAATGGCGACTGAAGTGAAGATTGGGGATTTGATTGTCAGGTCTGACAGCCAATGTTGGACTGTTTATCGCCCCATGATTGTTGAGAAGGGAAAGACGAAGGGCGAGAAATATGAAGCAATTATCGGCTATTATCCTTTTTTATCAACCTGCCTCGAGGCAATCCTTGAGCGTGACGTTAGCGGTACTGACAAAAAAAACATTGAAGAGCTTTTGAAGGAAGTTAAGTATTTGAAATATCGGATTGAAGAGTTAAAGAAAGAAGAATTTGAGGCATGCAAGGTCGAGACTGTGAAGCGGTACGAGGCAGGCGGGAGAGGATATCGGTAATGGGAAGATTGTCTGAAGCGATGTGGTTTATTACCACTCCGAAACGCCCGAGTAATTTAGAGGTTGAGCGGCTGTGCTCGCATATTTCTATGTCGAAGGAATTGATAAATTTAAGGAACAAATATCAGAAAGGCATAGATGATGATGAAGAAGGTTGTCGAGTGGAGCTTTTTAAATGACCCATTACGCAACAGACAAACTCGCCCGCGCCAACCAACTTGGCTACCCGGATTATTTATCCGCACTGATAGCGCTGTATTGCGATGAGCAGCTATCCTTCGCGCAGGTTGGGCGATATTTTGGGATTACCTGGACTGCTGTGAGATACCAAATCAAACAAGCGGGTATGCCGATACGCGGCAGGGGTGGTGATAACAATAGGCTTAGGGGGGGGGATAATTGTCAACAAAAACCAGTGTTTTAAAATCAAGAGCTACAACAGCCTCCCGGGCGCGTGTCGGTTTTGACCCGAGCTACCGGGATGGAGCTGAAGGGTTTATTAAGTTCTGTGAGGAGAACATCCGGGTTTCTGTTACGCCAGTTGGAAGTTTTGCTCCGAAATGGATGTACCTTGGCGAGTTGCCTAACGATAAACACCCGATAACTGGGAGATCTTATAAAAGTTTTTGGGAAAGGCACAAAGAGATAGTAAGGGAATGCTTAAAGATGAAAGACGGTATTTTTGTTTATCGTCGCATTATTCTTTGTTGGATGCGAGGTGAGGGTAAATCATTTTTGTTGTGTTTGATAATTATTTGGAAATGGATGAATTTCCCGAAGCAGACGCTGATGTTATGTGCCAACAGTAAAGATCAGTCAGTCCTTGTTCATTATAAGGAAATAGTCGGGATATTAAACAATAGCCCGAAGTTATTAAAGATTATTGGCGGTAAAAACATTCAGCAGAAAGAAATACGGCTGAGAGACAGTAAAGGGAATGTGGTGTCAACGATAGCTTCAGCCACTACATTCTCAGGACTTATGAGCAACATTAACGGATACACCTTTTCAGAATTTTTCGAGCTAAAAAATCATAAATTTTTTGAGGACATAGATACAAGTTTACGAAACATAACCAATGCTTTCGGTATGATAGACACAACCGTGTCTGGCAAAAACCATCCCCTTTTCCATATCTATCAAAAAGTAAATTCCGGAGAAGATACAGCTACATATTTTTCTTACCGATGCAGCCCAAACGGAGATTACCGCGACTTTTGGCATCCGAACATGACGCAGGAGCAATTAGAATCGTTTAAGGTTGTGCATTATGTCGGGAAGGGATTTGATAGGCTTTTTAAAAACATATGGGAAGCTGGAGAGGATAAGGTTTTCTCTAAGGCGGAGGTTGAATCGATTTATTATCTGGGCGCGTATGGGAATCTAAATAACCACGTGGAAGTTTTAACTGCCGTCAAACGCCTGCAAAAAATCCGGGAGAATGATCGGAAGCTGACCGAGGAATCTGGGTTGGATGGTGAACGATATGACTTGATTTATTCTAGTCAGAAACAGATCCAAGAAATAAACCAGATTTTGTGGCCGGCAGACAGAGAGTATAAGCTTCAAACAGAAAACAGGTATCCGAGATATTGTTCGATTGAGGAGCTGGAACATCTTGGAGATTTGTATGACACCGACTGGTGTGTTTTGACCGGGATGGATAGAGCTGCACCTATCGAAGGGAAGAGAACAAACGCCCGAACGATTGCGGTGGCGGTGGCGAAAGGACTACCACAAAGCAGGACTCGCCCCGAGATTGGGACGCTGGAAGTGCCGAAGTATTTGTATGTTCTTATAGCACTGGATTTTCTGGAAAGCAGTTCCCTCGAATCCATGAAAAAGTTTTTAAGGGATATCGACATGGAGTATGGAGGCATAAATTCATATTGCTCTGAGCCGTGGGGAACTTGGGATTTATCTGAAATTTGCGAGGAGCTTAATATCAAGTTTGATCTGGTGCATCCAAGCCAGTCTAAGCAATTAGCTTTGTTTACAGAGCTTTATATGGTTATCAATGATGGGCGGTTCAAGTCGGCAAGATTGGCGATCCCGGGGTCAAGGGCTAACGACATCCTTGAGGAAGAGCTTTTAGAGTTCGACCATGATCCGGATAAGAAGTGGTTCGGATCCACGGAGAAGAAAAAGAAGCATGGCATCCAGGACGATAGCGTGTATGCATTGGCGCATGCCTTGTATGGCGGGCGGTTTTTGTCAGTGGATGATTTTGAGCAGAGATCAGGAATGGAGTTCCTGGGGAGTTTTTATGAGGATAAGCGATTAATCGGGCAGTATTAACCATAGAATCGGAACTGTCAAAATATGATTTGGTATGTGCCAACTGTCATCGTGTGCGAACGCAAAAAAGGAGGATCGGAAGTGCAAAAAAAACGAAACGCAGTAATTTGTGCCGTTCCCCAAGATAAGCAGATATAACAAGGAGTGCATAGTAACGGAAAAAATAGACGGCACATCCGCCTGTATTTGCATTGGGGGAGACGGCGGATTACTTACCGGCAGCAGAGCCGGATGGATTACCCTATATGATGATAATTTCGGGTTTGCCAGGTGGGTCTGTGAACACAAAGAAGAAATCTCATCTCTTGGTCCTGGCCGACATTTTGGGGAATGGTGGGGCTCTGGTATTCAGAGAGGCTACGGATTAAAAAATGGGGCAAAGCGGTTTTCGTTATTCAACACTGTCAGATGGGGAACAATCCGGCCTGCTTGTTGCGACGTTGTGCCTATACTTTGGCAAGGAACGTTTGATGATTTAAACATCCATGCGATTATGGATAGCTTGCTTAAACGTAGGAGTTCCGCTTCAATAGGGTTTATGAGGCCGGAGGGGATTGTAATTTATTATGCTGCTGCTCATATCGGATTTAAAAAAACATTTGAAAAAGACGGCCTTGGAAAGTGGTACAAAAAATCTCTCCCATAAAAATATTTCGGTAAGCTGTTTTTTTTTATTGACAATCGCTTACGATATTGAATAAAGATAATCAGCAAGCTATATTTTTTATCAAGATAAGTAAGGCGGAGATGAAACAGAAAGAAATCGAAAGGTTTATCAACAAGAACATCCCTGATGAAGTTATGAATGAAATTATCAAGGGGGTCACGTTTTCTGTTCCTTGGCAATATGATGCCGGTTCCGCAAAAACCACCGACGCAGATGGAGCCCCGATCGCTTCAGGCGGCACGCCGATTTTAAATATGAGCCGTGCCGAACTCCAATCGGAGTGTTGGACTAAGTTTGAAACCAACCCGCAGGTCAATACCGCAGTCCGCGATGAGGTTGGTCGGCTAACTGGTTTAGGTTTCGAGTCAACCTCAGAGATAGAAGAAATCCAAGATGTCATTGAAAAAATCGAAACCGATTGGCGAAATCGGTTGTATCATTTCTGGCCCAAATACGTTGCGAGGCACAAGATCGAGGGTGAACTTTTCCTTTGTCTTACCTGCCATGTGGATGGCTTTGTTGAAGTGGATTTTATAAAACCCGGGGATGTCGATGATATCCTTTGGCACCCTTTTAAAGCCGTTATGCCTCTCTTTTTCAACATCAAGATTAAAAACCAAAAAGGCTTAATCGAAACCCATCAAGTTCCAAGCGTGTTTATTGCCAGGGCGCCTAAAGAGATGGTGGAGATTGCGATTGAAGACATTCTGTTTGACGCTGTGAGTCAAACAGGCAGTCGATCGGCAGACTCCAGCTTTAAAAAGCTTGGTGGATATAACAGGTTTATTATCAATCTTGACAGGGGTTTAGTAACCAAGCGGGCCACAGGCTATTTGAAAACCATCCTGACGTGGTTGAATAAATACGAGATGTTAAAGAACTGGGAGATCGATCATAAACGATCTGCCGGCGCTTACCTGTGGGTGATCACATGTGAAGACCCTAAAAAATTCAAGAAATGGCTGGCGATGTCTGATGAGGACAAAAAGAAGACTGGCCTAACCGCAGCGAAAACTCCAGGCGGCACCCTCTTCCTGCCGCCTGGGTTCAAGATGGAAGTTAAGAATCCTCAGCTACCCAACATTTCCGACAGCGATACCGACATTATTGGTATGGTGATATCCGGATTGAACGCGAACGAGAACTCCATCATGGGGGTCAATAAAGGGACGTTCGCTTCCGTAAAGGAATCCCGTGGTCCACAAAGCGACAGAACTGCCGATGAGATTGCTTATTTCTCCAGATTCCTAATTAACGACTTTTGGGGGAACATCTTCTTTTTAATGAACAAGGTTATCGGGTTTCCCAATACGTTCAAACGCCGGGAAGCTTGGTCGTTTAAAAACGGGAAGCCTATTTTTAAGTATAAGAGACGCCGCCCAGAGGAGTTTGTTGATTTGTCGTTCCCTGTGTCCGAGTCAATCGATCTTAGCGCAAGATCAACTGCCTTGCTTGGCAGCAAACATGGACCGTTAAACGAAACGCTTGGGGTGCCAGGGTCAAAGCTTGCATCTCTAATGGGGTTTGGAGGCTATGGCCGGATGCGGTTGCGACACGCCACAGAGAAAGAGCAATACCCTGAATTAATTTATTCAATGAACGCCGAGTCGATACAAGAAAAACTTGAAGGGGAGCCAAAGGCCCCGAATAAGAAAGTAGCTGAAAAGGAGCAAAAAGATGACGGCGACGACGGAAAAGAATAATACTCAATATATAGGGGCCCTCACGCCAGAGCGTCTTATCGAGATGTATTATCGGCTAACCCTCCAGCCGATTTGTATCAATCCGGAATACTTAAAGAAATTAAAATCAGCTATCGTTTCGATGAAGTCCGGTAACGATTTGTCTGATTTCTTTTTTATGGAAGCACCAGAGTTAAATGCGAACTCTGTAACGGTTAAGAACGGGATTGCCAGGTTTATGGTTAAAGGCCCGATCTATAATGAAGATCCTGAAGATTTCTGGGTAAAGGCCGGGTACGAAGCCTCTTACAAGGCGATACGGAATTGTGTGCTTGAATGCGTCGAGCTGAAACAGGCAGGAAAAATTTCAGCCGCCGTGATGGACATTGAAAGCCCCGGAGGAATAGGCGGCCCGCTGTTTGATCTTATGGAAGAGATCTATAACCTTAAAACTGAGTTGCCTGTCGTTGCCTATATCGACAACTATGGTTTTTCAGCAGCTCAAGGGTTGGCCGCCGCATGCTCTAAGGTCTGGGTATCCAATGGTGCGAGATGTGGTTCGATTGGTTCGATTATTGTTCATGAAAATATTTCAGAGGCCCTGAAGAACGAGGGGGTTTCTGTTGAGACGTTCATTTATGGCAAAAAGAAAGACCTTGGTGTATCGTTCAAGCCACTGACAGATGAAGCCCGGGAAGAGTTCCAGGCGATCGTGGATCAGCACGGTAAAGAGTTTACCGAACTTGTAGCGAAATATCTGAGAAAAAGCTTTAAAGCCATTAAAGACCTTGAAGCGGGTACATTCTCAGGGAGGGAAGCGATTGAGGTTGGTATTGCACACAGGATTGTTCTCGAGCATTCTGTCCAGTCGCTTATGGAGTCACAGTTTCCATTAAAAATCAACAAAAAGGCGAAGGGGGTGGAAAGTAAAATGGATATTATTACTTTTAAAACCGAAAATCCGGATCTGTATGCAGCGATTGTAGCCAGCGTCGGTCAGGAAATCCGCAAAGGGATCACTGAAGAAGACAATACGCGGAAAGATCTGGAGGCAAAGGTGACAGCGCTTGAAACGGAGAACAAGGAAAAAGATTCCGCCATCGCTGAACAGAAAGAAAAAATCAAAGACCACGAAAAGACGGAGGCAGTTCACCTTGAGCAGATGACCAAAGCTCAGGCGGACGGGATTTTAAAGGCGGCCCTTTCCAAAGAAGGGTGCTTGGTGCCGGCAGGACTGCATGCCAAAGTCGAAGTGGATTATGTCAAGTTCCTGAAAGAAGACCGGACGCTTGACGCTGAAGCCTATACCACCGCAGTTGCGATAGAGGTTCAGGATTGGGAATCCCGGTTTGAAAAGAAAGACACGGTCGCAGGGTTTGGTTCAGGCGGAGCCCCAGCAAAAGATGACAAGCCGGATATCGACAAGATCAACGTCATGCGGAAACAGGCAGGTCTTCCTCCTGTTGAAAAAAAATAACGCAAAAACAAAAATGATAAGGGGGGAAAAATGAGTGATACTCCAAATATAACAAGGGGATCGCAAAGCAATTACCGGAGACTTTTTAAGTCCAACCCGGATTCCGCGATTATTAGACCGATTACTCTTCAGGCTGGGTATGGTAAAATTGAACTCGGTACGGCTATGGCTGTAAATGGATCGGCTGCCGGCAATAAAGGGAAGTACATCCCATATGATCCTACCACTGTAACCGGCGCTGAAATCGCTCCTGGGCGTGCCTATCTGGTCCAAAATAGCGAGACCACGGCGAGCATCCTGTATGTGACGATGGATGACAGCTACAAGTTCTCCGTCGCGGACGATGTTTATATCCATGATGACACGACAACTCTCGAACAGCTTGGCGCCATCACCGCCATTAACCGGACGACCTACACGCACATGGCAGCAATCACCGTCGCCACGGCAACTGGCGGGACCAGCTTCACCACCGCACGGTTTGCTTATCTGTGCGTTGAAGGTTCTGACATTTGTATCGGTATTCTTCAACAAACTCGGGACACCGGCGCAGGAAGCACAGCGGCTGGGGCGCTTGGTGCGCTCATTAAGAAGAATGCCCTGCTGTACAATGGTATGACCACAAATGTTGACTCAGCAGCACGGACGGACATTTCCGCCTCTGTCGATGGTCAGTATTTGTCTCTTTAATTTAAACAAGGAAAGGGGGAACTTTCTATGCAAGGATACAGCGATATTGATGAACTGAAGCTCTCGACGATCAGTGGGTATTTTCAGCTTTTTACAGCCGACCCGCAGCTCCGTCTTCTGAGCCTGTTCCCGACTACCATATCCGAGACTGATTCTATTAAATGGGACAGCACGGTTGGCGGAAGGGGTATGGTCCCGTTTAAAGGCCCTGGGCAGGAAACGCCCATGGGTTATAGCCGGGGCATTGCACAGCACGAAGCAAAGGTTGCCTTCTTCGGTCAAAAGCGATATTACGACGAAGAGTTCTTGAACAACCTGCGCCAGCCCGGGACAACCGCACAGAAAATGGTGGCGTCTCAAAAGCTGTCCATGGAAATGGCGGAGATGGGCAATATGTCTATGCGCCGGCGTGAGTGGATGATTTCTCAGATGCTGTGGAATAATGGGTTTACCTATAAATCCACCGGAGACACTACCATAAAAGTTGATTACGGCATCCCCAGCTCGCACATTGTTACCGTTACTGCTAATAAAAGCTGGTATAATGGAGCCGATCGGACCATCCTCGCTGATTTCAACACAGCGAACCGGACTGTCCGGGATGCATGCGGTGCTACCATCGTAAGAGCGATCAGTAACTCGTCCGTCCTGGAATATATTGCCTCTGATAACGACATCCTAACCCTGCTCTCGAAGTCAACCTTTGGAGACGGGAATCTGTTCAGTGGCGGGAATGAACTGATCAACGCGAACCCCAGCATCATTGGGAACCTGTTCCATAAAAACCTGATCTATGAGGTTTATGATGAACAGTATGAAGTCCGCGCCAACCTGACCGCTGTTGTTACCGCAAACTCTACCACGACTATCTCTGTTGATGACGCGGCTGATTTTGTGGCTGGCGGCACCCTGACGTTCGTGGATGCTTCTGCTGGGACTTCTGAGTCTGAGACCATCGCCTCTGTTGATGAAGACGCCGGAACTGTGGCTGTTTCGTCCGCGCCTTCGACTAGCTACAAAGCGACCGAGGACTATGTTTATATGAATCGTCCTTTCATTCCGGATGATTACATAGTCTTTTTTGCTGACAGAGTCCAGGGCCAGAACATAGCGGAAATGGTGGAAGCTCCTTTCGGCATCCCGGCAAGGTATGGTATGTTCGCTGATACCTGGGATCGGAAAGACCCGGAGGGAATTTGGCTAAGGGTTCAGGATAAATGCCTACCGGTTCTTAAAATAACCGGGGCGGTCTATGCTCTGAAGGTGAAACCTTAATCTATGACTATTGACAGGTGCAGGGAAAAGGAGGTTATACCATGACAAGCAAATATAGACCGAAGATGCAGATAAACCTTGGCCGTGTTATGGCCGACCAGGGCGGATTGAATCTTTATGCACAAATATCAGAAGCGATTACGGCTACCACAACCAATCGCACATTAGGCGCTGCTCCATTCGCTGGATCAGTAAAGAACGTCTGGATCTCCGTGGGTGCTTCTGGTAAAGACGACGCGCAAACGCTGTCAATTGAAGCGAATGTGAAAATCAACGGAACGGATTGCTTATCGACCAATCCGAGAATCGCCCATGTCAGCGGAGAGGTAAGTCAACAAAAAACAACTTACAACTCCCTGGATACCGGGATTACCGAAGCCGTCTTAAACACGTCAGCCTGTACGTTTAATGCAGGCGATGTTTTTACCTATGGCTTCGAAATTGTCCGGACACCTTCTCCGACCACAGAAATACAGGCTCCGTGTTTGGTGGTTGAGTTGCTGCCGGCAAAATAATAATTCATAACAGGAGACAATCAAACCCATGGATATTGAAGCGATTATAATGAAACAAACTCTATTAGGGCGGGGAAGAAGGACGTATGTGCAAGACAAAAGATTCTCTCCCCCCTTTGATAGAGAGTTCGAGAAAGAGATTCTCCCGATGATTAAAACCCATCCGGGGTATTTCAACGTGGTGTACGCAGCGGATCCGACTATTGCGTCCATGGCAAGTAGTGATGTTGCGGTAGCTGCGGAAGAGTTTACGGAAGGCGTTGTCAAGAACGTCGAGCTGACACAAACAGAAGACCCTGCTCAACCAGATAAACTTTTCGAAATTAAACGCCGTGGTCGGAGAAAATTGCGATGACATCTGACGAGCTTATTGCTGTCCTTGTCCAAGAGATGAAACAGTTGGACGTTGATCTTATTGAAGACGACTATACCAACGCCGTAACTTCAGCGCAAAGAGAGACGTGGGCTCTTCCTATCACGGACGGGTTCAAACTTCACTGGGTTCAGGAACGGGCCAAGCGGCACCTGCTTTTCATGCTGGCTACCGGCAGGGCAAAAGACTTCAAGGTTAAGCAGTATTCGCTGAGTGAACGGTTTAGAAATCTCCGGGACCTTTGTAAAGATATGGACGCAGCTTTCAAGGCGATCAGGGACGAGTTCCCTGATGCGTTCCCGACTCTGAGCGACAGCGATATTAATGATTATGAATTGTTTGGGTCTTATATTAATTCCGGATTCCAGTATGACGGGTCCGGGAAAGATACGACATACGAAATATCCAACTCCCCTGTTGTAACGCCGGCACCAGAATCTTATAACGAATAACCGGGAAGGCTTTGTTTAAGTGGCCCTTGGCGATGAAATCAGAGATGTCCTGAAAACAGTTGGGACCAAGCTTTCGGTATATGCTGGAGGGTCTGGCGAGTCCTTAGCCACTGAATACATCGATTATGATGTTAATATCAGAACCTCAAACCCTTTCCATCGCGAGTTTTTTTTAGAGACTACCTTCCCATATGATTCGAAGGCGAGCGCAGGGGATGTGATAACGTTCGCTGTCACCGGCCAAAGCTTTGTTATTATGACAAAGACGCCGGTTATTTTTGAAAACGCTGTTATCGAAAATGATAACGTAGTTTATCGCTGTAATGTTTCCGGAGAACTTTTAAGACCGTCTCAGCAGATTAATCCAGATGCTCTTAATTCAGAAAATTATGTAAATGTATTTGCATCTGTGAGAAATCCATGCTACGGATTATTAACAGAATCAAACTACGACAACGACTGGGATGTACAGAAAGAGTTTGGGAATTATGCAAGACGTGAAATGTTCTTGTATGTTCCAAACGCAGTCGGGATTGAAATTGAAGATAGATACATGCCGATTTCTGGAGAATACTATAAAGTTGGGATCGTAAGGCGCAGGGTCTTCCCGGAAACGGACATTGCCATGTTGAGCGAGGATACGCGGTGATAAAAAGATAGAAGCGATAGCTGATTCGCAAGAGGCGGATAGTCGCCATAAAAATTTAATACAATCATTCGAGGTGTGAAATGAAAAACCTTCTTATAGTGGGAGAGAACCCATTTTCTACAACAGGCAACGCAAAGATGATGCGTTATATCCTGACTACCATAGACACAAGGCAATATTGTGTCCACATTTTCAGTATTGATACGGCTGAACCAGATCCGATTGCAGTCATATCTCGCCCTATTCCTTTCCCTTTTATTTCTTCCCTGTGCCACCGTCGTGGCAATTATATGTCTCCCTACGGATCTCACCGAATCATTGAGATACTTTCCAGAAAGCAGTTCGACTTAGTGCTTTTTGTCGGGGTTGACATCTGGCTATATGCCGACATCTATAAAACATTAAACGAACTCAAACAGAAAAATAAATTCTTATGGGGTGGGTTGTTCCCTTATGATCAGCAAATAGTTCGAGAAGACTGGGTTAAATGGTTTAATATGGCAGATTTCCCATGTGTATACTCTCAGTTCGGGTATAAACTTTTAAAAGACCATGTTGAAAATATCAGATACTTTAGGCCCGGGATCCCTTACCCGAACTTTTTCCTTCCAGCGAAAGAAGACGCAGTGGCCGATATGAGGGCCATGTATTTTGAGAAAGTCCCGAAAAATGCTATTATCTTTGGCTTTTTTGGCGCGAACCAATTCCGCAAAGACCCGCAAAAACTGATACAAGCACTCGCGCTTCTCAGGAAAGACATTGATGTCGTAAACAAGGGAGTTGACGTCAGGCTTTACATGCACACGCAGGATATAAGTAGTGGCGTTTTTAATCTTACCCAAACAGCGATCGACTGCGGACTTGGAAGCAATGGAGAGTTGCTTATCAAGAACGACCTGGACTGGTTCACTGATGCCCAGATTGCAGAGCTTGTCCACTCTGTTGATTGCGTTATAAATTGCTCTATGCAGGAGGGTTTGAGTTGGACCGTGATTGAGGCTATGTCTGCCGGCAGGCCGGTTATTGCCTCAAGATCAACGTCTCATATCGAGCTTCTGGAGGGGACAAAAAACTTATTGGTGAGATGCGAAAGCGATTCATCCCTTCCAGTGATTACCAATACCGGCAGATCGTTCGTTCCGACCAAGGCGTGTGATGTGTCAGATATTTATTTCGCGATGAAAAAAGTGGCACTCAATGATGTCTATCGTGCCAGTATGGGCGAATCCGGACGGCAAAAGTATTTGCAATGGGAAAAAGGCTGCACCAAGATTACCAACCTTCTTAATATGGTGGTGGCAGATGCTGAGAAGCCGATCGTCGTAAAGCGAACGACTGTTGAGAAAAAGATATTGTTCGCCCAGCACTCTTCAGCCGGCGATGTCTTTATGACGACCAAGGCGCTGAAGGGATTGAAGGATCGGCACCCTGGATTGCCGCTGGTGTATATGACACAGAAGAAATATCAGGATATACTTGTCGACAATCCGAACGTGGACGAGATCATTGACTGGGACGAAAGCCATTTATATAATAAATACCAGTTCACCTATAACCCGCATGGGGATCGGATTTTGCCAGGGCACTGGGGCCGGAACTCGAATTCTTTGTTGAGCGATTTTTACTGGAAGATCCTTGGTGTCCCGAATGGCGGGTTTTTTATTGAGCTTGTTCAGCCGAACATGTTCATGCTGGACGAGGAATATGGGTACATCAAAAGTATCGGTGGATGGCATCCGCCAAAAGACGAACCGAAAGAAATTGTTATCGTCCACACAACAGGCGGAGACCCTGAGTTCAGGACATATAAATATATGGGAGATGTATGCTCCACGCTGCGAGAGATTAATAAATATATCACCGTCCAGGTCGGCGGAGAAAACGATTATCCTGCCGGAGCCGATATCGATTTAAGTGGTAAGCTATCTTTCAGGGAAACTGCATGGGTGATGTCTAAAGCGTCCCTCGCTGTAACGGTTGATTCTTTTATCAGTCACCTTGCCGGCGCTTTAGGCATCAGCCAGGTTTGCTTATTTGGTTCTGGGAATTATTTCGTGGTTAAGCCGGATCAAGTCGGAGGGGAACTGATTTGCTTAAACCAGGATTATTTGAAATATTGTACGGGTTTGGGGCCCTGTAGTGGAGCTGTGAAAGATTGTCCGGTAAAATGTTGCGGACGGCACAGCCCGGAGGATATTCTGAAAGCAATCGATTTAATCGAAAACAGGAGGGCCGTAAAATGAAAAGCCTTGTGCTATGCTCAAATATGCAAGATGAAGAGCCTGAGATTGTTGATTGGATGACAATGGCGCGGCGGATAGCAGATGCCGGGATCATTATTGTGGATTCCGGATCTAAAGACAATACCGTCCAGATTGCAAGAGACATGGGGGCTATTGTTATCGAAAATGATATCATCAAAACGGAAGGGTACGGTCCTGCCAGAAACCATTTAATGGACATGGCCCGGGAGCATTTCCCGGAAGCGGGGTGGATGATGTTCCTTGACGCAGACGAACGTATCATCCCTGAAGAATGGCATAATTTAAGATGTGTCAAAGATTATCTGATGGACCAGTATGATGCAGTCGGGTTTCCAAGAATCGATTGGCACGACAGGGCCATGACAAAGGCTGAAAATGTTTACCAAGTCGCCCCGGATTGGCAATGCCGGATGATCAGGTTATCATCAAAAGCACGATATGCCAGGAAACTGCATGAGCAGTTGAGCGGAATGAAGCAGATATATGTTGATTTGAATTTGCCGAAAATTAATCATTTTCATCGTTGCGCGGCGCCAGGGAAGAGGGCTCAGGTTGGTATTTTGTGCGCGAAGCTGCATACTGAGGATACAGAGTTCGGAAATACATACCCAAAACATCCCAGCGAAGAAAAGTATTACAATCTTTACAAGAAGGGGGGTTTGTTATGACCAACAAAATTCAGCAATTCACATCCACCGGATCTAAGTTGTTATTTCATCCGGATTTCATCGACAACGTAAGGCAAACCAATCTGTTGCTGCCGATTTCTATTCAACTCGCGCCAACGTCGATTTGCAATCTAAGCTGCTCTTTCTGCTCCAACAGAAACCGACAGACGAATGAATCGTTATTATTTGACGCGGTTAAATTTGTGCTGGGCACATATAACGATCTCGGAGCTAAGACAGTAGAGATCACCGGGGGCGGCGAGCCGACGCTTTACCATGCGATTAATGAAACCATAACGTATGCGAATGCGAAAGGCTACCAGGTCGGGCTTATTACGAACGGGACAGGCTTTGGCCGGCTTTCCAAAGAGACAATCCAGATGTTGAAGTGGGTCCGGATATCAATGAACGTCCTGGATTATCGAGACGGAATTGACATCCCAAAACTGCCTAAAGCCCTGACTCTCGGATTCAGTTATGTTATGAACGCCGATACCAGGATGGATGAGATTAAAATAACGCTTGATCGTTACATCAAAGAGCATAAGCCGGCATATGTCCGGATTGTCTCAGACTGCCGAACCGACTGGAAGACGCAGCAGAAGAACAATCAAATATTTGGAGCCTTAATTAAGGAGTGGGGCAGCCCATATTTCTACCAGCCGAAAGAGTTCCACAAGCCGAATGAATGCTGGTGGCGCTATGTGAAGCCGTTTATTTTGCATGATTCTTTTGTATATCCATGCAGTTCTATCGTTTTAAACTCTGGGTCAGAAGAACGGTTCCATGAAAAATTCAGATGGATGAAGATCGATGATATCCCTATGGCATATAGCGGCATGAAGCAGGCACCATTTAACTCCAGGAACTGTGACCACTGTGTTTTCTCTGCACAGAACGCCCTTGTCGGGTCTTTGATGCATCCAAATGGAATGGAGATGTTCGTATGACGACTGTGTTCACAAACGGTTGTTTCGACGTGCTCCATGCCGGCCATGTTGCCTTATTTGAAAAGGCGAGGGCTTTCGGTGATAAATTAATCGTTGGTGTTAATTCTGATTTTTCGGTACGTAAAATCAAAGGAAAGAACCGGCCAATCTTTAAAGAAGCTAACCGTGTGGCCGTGTTGAAAGCCATAAGATATATCGATCAGGTGGTCGTTTTTGATGATCCAGATCCGCTGGAGCTTATCCATAAAATTCGTCCGGACGTTTTGGTGAAAGGCAGTGATTGGACTGAGGGACAAATCATCGGGGGAGATTTTGTCCGCAGCTATGGCGGGAGGGTCGAGATCGTTCAGGCATATCCAGGAGTATCCACGACTTCGGTTGTGAGGGATGTCCTGGATGATCTCTTTTCTAAAGCGTTCTGCTTTGATATTGACGGTGTGATAGCAACGACATTTTGCGGAAGCAATTATGCGCAGGCGCAGCCTATCCGATCCCATATCAATATCATAAACTATCTGCATCGCAACGGAGCCATCGTGCATCTTTACACTGCCCGGGGCGGGAGTTCAGGAATTGACTGGAGTGAATATACCGGGAGGCAGATGGAAGAATGGGGTGTTGAATACGACAAGCTCGTGTTTAATAAGCCGTCAGCGGATTATTATGTGGATGATAAAATGATTTCAATGCGGGATTTGTGGCGATGGATGCCGAAAGGGGTGGCGGATTGAGACTCCATATCGGCCCGGGCATAAATTATCGCCAGGATGGGAAAACGTTGATATCTTTAGCAATATCAAGGCAGACCTTTACAACAGTGCCTTGGCTTTGCTGTATCCAAGAGAGACATTTGAGATTGTTTATGCTTCGCACATTCTTGAACATTGCAGCTGGCATATTATCATGTTGGCCTTAACCCATTGACGGGATCTTCTGGTTCCAGGTGGAATTCTCAGGATTGCAGTTCCAAATTTCGCGGCCATTTGCGATAGGTACAAAGAAACCGGAGACATTGTGGAGGTCAGATGGTTGATGGCTCTGAGTCTGACATTTCATAAATCACACGGCAGGAAACTCCCTGCTTTAGCTGGGAGAGGAATGCTGGCCGGAATATCCGGCAAAATTACTTGGACGCTACATGCTATCCAGGTAGCGGCTCAGTCAATAGCCGTATCGTAGCGCACGATGATGCCAAAGCCCCTTATGAGGAATTGCGGCGGAGTGCAGTTACAAGCCGCCAGCTTTAGCTGGCGGTAGTTGACAGATTAACAACTGCTATGGAGGCAGAATCGATGACAGGTTATGACGAGGACTATTACGAAAGAGGGGTTGAAACCGGGAAGAGCTGCTATACGTCGTATCGATGGATTCCCGAACTGACGATCCCGATGGCTATGACAATGGTGGATTTTTTGGGCATCCAGCGGGGCCAGTCGGTTCTGGAGATCGGATGCGCCAAGGGCTTTCTCGTGAAGGCGCTGAGGCTTCTGTACCGTGACGCGTGGGGTTATGATGTCAGCAGCTATGCGATCACCCATTGCGACCCGGAGGTTAAGGAGTTTTGCTCGCAGTCCTCGGCCATGCTCAACCAAAGAACCTGGGATTTTTGCATCGCAAAAGATGTGTTTGAGCATATCCGGGAGGAAGAATTGCCCGGGTTTTTGCAGCAGATTCACGCAAAGAAGCTTTTCGCAGTGATCCCTTTAGGCGAGAATAAAAGGTTCTATGCTGAGGCGAACAATTTTGACAAAACCCATGTGATATGCCAGCCAACATTATGGTGGAAAGAGATGTTTATGGAGAACAGGTGGACGCCCGAAAGGAGTATGTGGCGAGTAGAGGGCATAAAGGACAGTTATTATAAAGACAATCCTTTTGCTCACGGGTTTTTTTTGTTGACCTCTAATAAATAGCTGAGTATATATAAATTATGGAAATTTTTATCCTTCCATCAGGGAGCGGAACCGCGGATATTATGAGGGCTAAGGCATCAACCATATCGTTTGCAAACAGGCTTAGACTGGTCAAATCTTTGGCCGGGATTAAGGCGGTGGAGGTCCAACGAGGCTGGTACATGGTTCTGTATGATAACGAGTTCGTGGATGACAACCTTGCGAAAGCCATCCCGGTTTATATGCAAAGCGATTTTGAGGTCCTTGAATGTTTCAAAAGAACCGAATTTGGTACTGGCTACCAGAAGCTGGCGATTTCTCCAAGGATATTTAATAAGAAAATTAAGCTGTCGGGCAACTCTTTAATCCCGGCCCATTACGAGAAGTTGAAAGCCACCAAGATTCTTGACGGATGGATTGAGGAAAATGTTCACGCTGTCGATAGAAGTTAATCAGACTGATTTAAAGCGGATCATGGTCGCCTTAAATAAGGTCAGGCAGATTCTTGAGCTTGAGGAGAACGATCTCCCCTATCGGCAGGCGGTCGGCTTTAAAGATAAACTGTTTGAAGATATTGTGACCGGGAATATTGAGAACTTCCCGGCATACACGCAGAAATACAGGGAATACAAAGACAGAATTATCGCTAAGTACGGCGGGGTTGACGGGCCTTATCGGTTACACGACAAGTTACTGAACAGTTTATCGGTGTTTAAGGCGGCAGGTAGGAGTAAGGGTTGGTGCGGCGGTATCCCAAACAATGCTGGTACGGCTACGAGGATCAGTTATTGGTTTGACCCATCTTTCGACAAAGAGGTTCCTATCACAACCTATGCTTCATATCTTGAGTCCGGGTTTAGGACCAGAACGGGCGTTAGGCCCCCTCGCCCCTTATTCGTACCGAAAACAACTGAGTACCGTAATGCCGGATTTATTGAAGAAGCCGACGAAACAATGAAAAAACTTAACAATGCATGGAGGTGACAATCGTGGAAACGAACGGGACACAGACAGTATTGATAGCAGCAACAGACGACAAGATCAAGGTCCAATTGTATTTTGATGTGGTGGAGCTTCTCGTGAAAGCGATGAGCGGCAAGAATGACCAGAAGTTTATCCGGAACCTTGGGCCTATTATGACAAATTTAAACATGAGGCTTATTGTGTGCGCGAGCGACGACGTGGCTAAGGCGTACTTTAAATGGCGGGCTATCGCAGGGCTTGGGACCGATCCTGCGGCATCCGTGGACACATTCATGGGCATGCTGATGGCGATGAGGAAAGATCTGAACCCGGCCACGGCGCTGGCCTTAGAGGACGTTGAAGGAGTTTTCCAATGACAACCTTGATCGACATCTATCCAAGAGACGTTTGTGCGATCATTGAGCATCGCAAAGAAGAGCTGGAAAAGCTGTGGCTCTTCCTGAATAATTGTAGCATCCAGTATTCTGCGGAGCAGAAAGAGATCAAAGATGCCGCGGAGTTTGTGAAAACAAAATTATTTCCGGATATTGAGAGCATACTCAAGACTATGAAAAGCAAGAAGGTACCGAAATGACACTGCCAGGACAGTCACGCGCAGCCAACATAAAAGATTCTTGGAAGAGATTCCTGAATGTCAATCTCAGGACAGAGACTGTTTATGTCGCGTTTGACAATTCCCTTGCGCAGCCGAGCGTTCAGGGCCGGCCAATGGAAAAGTGGGTGACTATCAGGATTGGGCAATTTGTCCCTGGTACGTTATCAGATCAGATCGTTGAGTTCTATTGTTGCACCAGAAGGGACGCTGAGGGATATAAGTGCGCACAGCTCAGGGATACGGTGTATGAGCTTCTAACGGACATTGAGGATGCTTTTAAGCGGATACCTCTGTATCGCAGCCATCCGACTGCTGCATGGGTAGAGATCGGCAAGATATTGATTCATCGGGAATGGATTCGTGAGTCAGGGGAAGTTGAAGGCCCGGATGATACGAAAATCAGAACGCTAACGGTCAGGACAAGGATTGCGTCGGGCCTATGAATACGAATATAACCAAGAAAGAGTTTATTCATTGTAAGGCTTGCGGCAAGCGTCTTATCGCCAGACTTCCGGACGGATCAGGGGAGTTCATATTTGGGAAAAAACCAGATGGCAGTGGGTTTCCGCCTGTCAGGCTGAAAGTGTGGGGCCTGGTGCAGATATCTTGTCTCAGTCGGCGCTGTGATACGATAACGACATTGAGTTTCTTCCCGCTGATACAACCATCGGCGGACAACAATACCAATCAGGACATGAAACAATCAAAAGCTGATAAAGCGTTTGAATCTCCGGTAATATAAATTAGGAAGTAATTGTTTTTCACTTAACACGAAAGGAGATTCATTATGGCAGGTGGCCCTATTACAGTTGAGACCAGCTCCCTTGCTCTGGGGTTAGCCCAGATCAGAGTTGGCCCCTCAGCGACACACATCGGCAAATCTTATCCGGCGCTTTCTGCATCGGATTCCATTGGCTCTTTAACCCAAACCGACTTCTCCGGGAACACTGAATGGTGGGAACATTATTCTGGGTTCCCGCAGTTGAAGGATTATTCCATCCCTCTGAAGGAAGATGCGACCCTCACCGCAGCGTATGAGGAAATTACTCCGTACAACATCGCCCTTGCAAACGGGATAGACCCGACAGGCGGCGGTTATGCGGACGCTCATTCCGGTGAAATCGCCCTCGGTGGAAAGTCTGCGCCGGCTTATGTCCGGATGGAAGCCGTTTACACCTATCCGGATGCGGCGCATTACATGACCATCATTTTCCCGAGAGCACAGATTAAGTCCAACCTGGAAGTTTCCATGAACGCAACCGACTCTGCGAAACCCGGTATTGAATTTATTTCCAATATCGCGGACAGCAGCAATGCTTCAGGGCATGCTTGCTGGGACGGCAAATCGTTGGGCGTGATTCAATTCACTTAAACAATATTAACCCGGGCTTGCTATTTAATAGGCAGGCCCGGGCATAAAACAATCTTATGGAAAGAGGGGACGAACATGGACGCACCGGAGAACACAGATAGAGAAAAACTCAACCCAAGGCACCGGGTGCTTATAATCGGCACCCGGCAGCTTAGGGGAATAACCATATGGCCCTTGTCTTGCGCGGATGAATTAAAGATGAGGGACATTATTATCGCGGCGGCCCAGGATTTTTTCACAGCAAGGGCGCAATCGATGGTTAAAAAGGGGAGCAAGGCGGAAACCCTCGCGCAGTCGTTACCTAATATTGATGACATCAGCGCTATGGAGTATGTCGCTTTTGTAATTTCACAGATTGAGAAAAACCTTGCTGAGATCATCCGTTTGTCGATCGACGAAAAGGATGTAGCCGGCAGCGAGAACCTGCTTGCGGAAATGGACAACACGCAGTTGTCTGAGCTGTTGCTTGCAGTGTTTGATATGAACTTCATGGCCGCACTAAAAAATCTGCAAAGCCTCGTCGGGAAGGTGAGAGAGATGTTTCAATCGACGAGGCAGGAACCGCAATCTGTCGATGGTACGGCTATCGCCTTGAAGACATCTACCGTAAGCGATTTACCGAAGGAGGCTTAACCAGGGATCAGATCTTTGTTTTATATACCCATGAGATACATCGGCAGATAGAAGCGGCTGGGGGGACTGTCGATGATCAAGATGCAGGCAACAAAAAAAGCACCCTGGTCAGAAACGCAACGCCGAACCAACCACAACAGGCTCATCAAAAACAATCGGCAGATATTTTCCCAGTGTTTGGGTCGCCTGAAGATTACACCAATCTGTCTCAGGAAGAGAGAGAGAAGCTTACACAGGCAATGATGTCCAAACATAAATCTTGGGTAAAGGGCACTAAGCCTACAGGGGGAAAAGGATGCCGGATCCATTAGTTCTTGCAACAGAATTCGTCGCTAAGGACATTGATAAATTCATAAAAAATGTCGGTGCGGCTGCGGCTGCGGTTCGTAGTTTCGCGGCAGCGGCGAAAGGCGCTGGCGATAAAATTGGTCTTGAGTCTATGGGCAGTGAGATTTCTCATCTTGGCCTATTGATGGGGAAAGCCACAGGGAACACACAGCAATTCCAGGGCGCCTTAGCCAAGCTCGGCCCTCAATATGGGAAGTCTGAAGTAGCTCTTAATAAGTTATATGGTGAGCTATCAACCATTGAGAAGGCTATCTCAACGACCTCCGCCAGGATGAAGACAAACGGCCAAGATGGGGACGCTTGGGCAAGAAGCTTAGACTATTCTCGTATTCACTCCGATATGCTGAATAAGCAGCTCAAGGTTTCGAATGACGGCTTTGTCCAGACAGCTAAAACGACGAAAGAAACTGCTGGATATCTTCAAAATCAATTTGTTCCTGCCGTAAACAAAGCGTCAGCGGCCACAGCCGGCCACACCAAGACACAGTACGCCCATGGCGCAGCCCTCGGGAAAGTCGAGAGCGCGTTTGAAAGAATCAAGATCGCCATGCGAGCAACAGCCGCTTACGGTATCGCAGCAGGCGCAATCTATAAAGTAGTGGATGCATTCGTTGCCGGAATAAAAGAAATAGCCACGTTCGACCAGGCATTAAGAAACCTTGACGCCATTATGGGGGACGTAACAAACGCCCAGTTGTCTATAATGGGTGATAAGATGCTGGAAGTCGCCAAGCGGACCATGTTCTCCACTGGCGAAATTTCAAACGGCATGACCTTGCTGGCGCAGTCCGGCCTTTCCACAGAAGAATCTTTGATGGCCCTTGACGCCGTCGCCAACCTCGCGACAGGCACCCTCAGCACCCTCCAAGAAACATCCGACCTTGTCACCACCACCATGCGAGCGTTCAAAATTGAGGCAATAGAAGTCAATCGCGTATCTGACGTTATGGCGTCCGCCATTAACGGATCAAAGCTTACCATTGATAAACTCCGTATCGCATTCAACTATGTCGGTGCTTCAGCGGCACAGGTCGGCCTTGAGCTTGAAGAAACCGCAGCGAGCATGATGCTGCTTGCTAACTCAGGGTTACGAGCCAGCACGACTGGTACGGGCTTGCGGCAGGTTCTGGCTAAACTGGTGGCCCCAAGCCGGGCTCTTCGAGAGGAGTTCGAGCATCACGGGATCGCCCTTGATCAAGTCAATCCTTCCCTTGTCGGATACGAGACTGCCCTGAAAAACCTTGCCGTGGTTCTGTATGATGCTGAGAAAAAGACCGTTGATATGTCTAAGGCGTATGACTTATTCAAGTTGAGAGGCGCACAGGCCGCAGCTATTATCATTGAAGGGTTCACGTCAGGCAAGTATCACGAAGCTTTGGAAAGTTTGTATGAGACTGGGACTGCCGAAGAAATGGCAGCCAAGCAGAGCGAAGGCTTAATGGTATCGTTTAAGAACATGAAGGATACCGCTGCGACCGCCGCCGTTGCTTTGGGGGAATCTGGACTTACAGGAATTTTGAAGGTGTTGGTTAATAGTTTACAGAAGTTTATGCAATCCATGGAGTGGGTTGCAAAAAACAGTTTCGGGTCTGCGATTATCCAGGCGGTTGCTTTGGCGACGTCTATCAAGTTGGTAGCGTCAGGGTTCATGTATTTAACGATTGCTTTAGCGAAGGCGTCGCCATTGTTGAGTTCTTTTTTGGCTGCCTTAGAGATGATTAATGCAGGGAATATAGCGCTTGGCCTTGGCCGTATGCAAACCGCTATTGCCGGAGTTGGTGCCGCGTTTAAATTGTTTATCTCATCAGTTTCTGGCTCTTTGCTCATTTTTTCCTCCTTGGTTGTAGCGTTGTTCGCCATAGAGAAAAGCCACGAACGGGCCGCTGAAGCCGCTGAGAAGGAAGCTGTTAAACACAAAGAAAATGTTGAAGTTATCAAAGGGTACATTGATATCTTAAAGGAAGTGGAAGAAGGCTCATTAAGATATATCAGCGTCATGAAACGGTTCCAGGAAGAGCATCCCGAGCTTGCGAAGAGGATTAAGGAGTTGACTAAAGAAGTTGATATATCGACATTATCATACGAAGAATTTGCAATGGCTATGAAAACTATCTCGCACCAGGAGGCAATTGACAATATCAATAAGTTAGCTAAGGCGCTTGTAAATTATCAGGAGAAGCTTGACACAATTTCTGATAATCCAATAACAAACTGGGTCCGTGGGTGGATGCCTTTAATATCTACTTTCGATGAAATAAAAGAAAAGTCTACGCAAACCCTTGATCAAGTCGCTATCGCCCTTGCCGAAATGGCGGTGAAAGCAAAAGCCGTGTCCGTTAAGCCATTTATTGAAGAGATAGAAGAGCTTAAAGGAGCTGATGAGGGAGTCATGGCTGAGCTTATTAAGCGTGGCGACCAGGCCATTAAGGAGATGAACCTATCGCTGGAAAAGACGAAGTTGTTTTATGAATCGATTTTCCAAAACAAGCCGCAGGCAGGCGGCGGGGCTGTAGTTGACAGTTTCTTGCAACCATATCGGGATATGTATAATGAATTAAGCTTACTTGAGCAGTCCAAGCTATCGGATGTATATGTAAATACCGACAAAGAAATCTCTGAATACAAAAGAAAAGCTTCTGAAATCGGCCACACAGCAGAACAGCAGGCCGCTGCTGAAATGGCAATAAGAGCTAACCAAATGACAGAGTTTCTGGTATCGATCAATAAAGAGAAGATGACTGAGGAGGAGCTTGCAAAATTCAAGATCAAGGTTAATCAGGATATGGAAGCCGTGTCCTTAAAATTGCTTGACAATCTGCATAACAGAACTATGGCGATCAAAAAGGAAGAGCTTGAGCTTGCGAAGGGAGATGATGATGCATATGGGAAAATCCAAGCTGAAATTACATCAATTATCGAAAAGTATTACAAAGAGCGGTTGCTGATCCAGAAATCCTTCCAGAAAGAAAGCATTACATCCAATGAGGAATTTGCGAAACTGTACGCACAAGCCTTCAGCGATAAGTCGGACTTCTTCAAGCAGTGGCTGGATGAGGCGATAGCCCAGGAGAACGAAAACTTTGATAAACGGATAGCCACCATCTCTGAAAATTATGACCAAGAGATCGCGATGTTTATCGCCAAGGAGCAGTACAAGATCACTGAGGCGGAGCAGGCAAGTGAAGATATTGTGACCATAATCCGGGGCGAGAGCGGGAACATTATCAGCGCTTATAATCAACGTGCAGAAGAGCTTAAAAACTCTGAAGTCCAGCATGGGAACGAAATCATCGATATCGTTAGAGATGTGAACGGAAAGATTATCAGCGCATCAAATGAAAAGGCTGAAGAAATAAAGAAGGCCGAGGAGGGTTCTCTCGAAAACGTCAAGTCCCTCTATGACAACAAATTTATCGATATTGAAAACGCCTCCAAAGAACACTTCTCATACTTGATTGACCTCACTCGCGGGGCAGCAGCGAATGAACTGAAAGCCCTGGAAGAGCATTATAAGAATCTTCAAGGCGTCGATAGCACAAAAGGACAGCAACGCAACGAAATCAAGCTCAAATACGTTGAGAAAGCCAAGGGGATTTATGAAGACGAGGTAAAGTTCTGGACAGGCCAGCTTGATCTTGTGAAACAGAAATACCAGAGTCTACTCGACGAAGCTATCGATCTCAAAAAGCAATTGTTTGATTCTGAGAAGACATATGAGCAAGAAATATTTGAATTAAAAATCAAGACGCTGTCTGATTACGAACAATATGAAGCAAAGCTGACTCGGTTCGACGAGACAATGGCGAAGGCTGATGCTGAGAAACAGCTCGCGATCTCAGCCACGACTTTTGAAGAAAAGAAAGCGTATTATCTTCAAGAACAGGAATACATAAAAGATGCGCATTCGCTGATATCTGATCTAAGCAATAAAGTAACTGAGGGCGACAGAGAAATTATTTCCGGCGAGAAAGCCAAGCAAACAGCAATAGATTTAACCAATAAAACACGCGCTGCCACCAATGAATCTATAAAGGCGCTCGACGATATCAATAAGCAGGAGCAAGCGAATGAGAAAAAGAGGTATGAAGACATCAATAAAGAGTTGAAATCAACGAATGATATGCTCAAAACGTTATCGGATCTAGCACAAAATATTACGAAAGAAATATTGGTGAATGTCAAAATATACGGAGCTGAGGCTGCGACCAAGTTATTAGACACGCTTAATAAACTGAAAGATAAAAAAACAGAATCCCAACACACGCACACTGAAATCACCATCCAGAAGATTATAAAAGAAAGCAGATGGGGTGGCCTAATCGAAGGCGCACGATCCGGCCTGAGAAAACTCGCATTCGGCGGGAGCCTTCCAGGGTACGGAGGCGGTGACATTGTCAATGCCAAGCTCGAACCAGGAGAGTTCGTCCACAGGAAAGAGGCTGTCCGGAAGTACGGCGCTAACTTCATGTATAGGTTGAACAACCTTTTAATCCCGACAGAGATGGTGAACGCTATCAGGGCGCAGTTGGGCGGGTTGATTACGCCAAAGATTCAGGTGCCCGTCATGCCGTCGCCGTTTAAGTTGGCGATGCAAGCAGGTGGATCTGTGCCGGCGCTATCAGGGTTGCAAAACATGGGCAGTCTAAATCTGTCATTCGATAATGCCCCGGTAGGGGTTATCTATGGCGAGATTGACGTTCTGAAACGGTTAGGCCAGCAAGTGAAGCAACAGCAACGTTTACGGAAAAACATATAATAATCGGCGGTGAAATTATGAATCTTGGCGGTGTCGATATAGGAACGGACTTCTACCAGAGTGCAAGGTATGGGTATTCCAGGGTTGATTCCCGCATGGTATTATCCAGAGCGGATACTCCCATGATCTGGGGTCAGGAAGCAGGTCCCCAAACATTTGATCTTGTAGGTGGCGAAAACTATGCGACACTCACAGGGACACAGCTTGAGGCATTATATTCTCTTGCAAAAGTAGCCGGGGCAGAGTATGATCTTATAAATAATTCAACAACAATTTCGGTTGTATTCCGGAACTGGGATCAGCCGGTAATTGAATATGAAGCATTAGGCCCGAGGGAGGTAATGGCCGGGACGGACATTTATCGAAATGTAAAGATTAAATTAATGGAGGCTTAAAACGAATGACTATTTTATCCACTGACATTAAGTATCGAAAATCAGTCGTCCAGACGGACACATCTGCGAACGGTGGGCGCATGGGTAATATCCAGGTAATATCTGGAGTCCGCCATGCTTTATTCCCGCGTGTTACCAAAAGCCAGCGGGACGCAGGCGTTACTCATTATCGGAAAGAATTCTGGTGTAATGAAAACGCATCAGACGAATCAGGGTATGGGGTGTTAAATTATCTGATGGCACCAAGCAATGCCGGGGATACGTTTTATCTGGCAAAGGGTACACAGAATGACACCCAAGCTGACTTTGACAGAAACGCGCATCCTTATGCTCGAACCTGGGAGGGTGCCGGGCAACTGGAAACCGCACTGTCCGGGGGTGAAACGTCAGTGTCACTAGACATGGAGGACACTGACTTCATGTTTCCAAATGGCGGGAAATTATGGCTGTCCGATATCCTTATGACAGCCCAGACTGTTGACGCAGGGGTGGTCGCTGGTGATTCAGTGTATTATTCATCGGGTTCATGGAGCAAGGTCACGCACATAGACAATATCACCTACCCTTATGGTTGGGCCGCGTCATCCACTACGGTTATAAGTAAACAGGAAACCACTAATGAGGAATTTTTGGAAGTAGCAACCAATCAATATTCTGGTGAGGTTATTGGTACTGGGAATGGATCTAATACCGCGCCAACCCTCGCTACATTAACGAATAAAATCAACGGGGTTTGCCGCCAGGCTGATTGGTTGCCTGTTGTTACGGCAACATGTGGCGCTATTGCCAGAACGGCTGATATTGACTGCGAGGGAGGGTGTACCGGGTATTGTTCAGCAGGCAACTTAAATATGGCAAACGGAGCATGGACGACGCCGATAACCTGGACCACAGCACCTGATAATGCAACAAATATAACCATTGTTTATTATGAAAACGCTTGGTCTTGGTCCGGCAATGTTGCCACGGTGGAATTGGCTGAACAAGTAACCAACGCCTATCCCGTTGCGGCTACGTTCGGCGCTGGATGTATTGAGACTGATGAAGTTGCATGCGAAACTTCTGTGTGGACAGAGGCATCAGCTTCTGGGACATATGATGAAACATCCTATCCGCTTACGATGTATAATGACGGAACGGTGTATGAAACCTGGACGTTGACATTCTCATCCGCATCTGCCTTCAGCGTGGCAGGCGCATATTATGGATCTGTTGGCAGTGGGAATACCAGCTCTGACTTCTCCCCGAATAATATTGATATGGGGCAGCCATATTTCACCATTAATAGCAATGGCTGGGGTGGTACTTGGACCAGCGGGGATACCATTGTGTTTAATACCGTGCCGTCTGCGGTTCCCATGCTTCTTTGTCAACATGTGCCGGCCGGCACGGCGGCGGAATCCAATAACCTGCTACCAGTCGGCAATTATACGGAGTAAACAATTATGGCTACACCAAATGCAAATATTACCATATCGTTTACGTCGGTTGTGACCGGGGCTGATGGCGAGGATACTGATTCCACCATTGATCTGGAGGTAAACGAAGCAGACCAAGCTGACGGCGATACCACATTTTTATTTGGAGATACTGCTATCTATCGTGTTTACAAGGGAAGTCGGATAGCCTCTATCTCTGTCATCAACTCTGCCGGAACGGAGAAGGGGGTGTCAACTGGAAATACTGCTGTAATCACTGATGAGGTTGTCACATTCGTAGCCAGCAACACCGCCAACACCCAGCATATAGTTGATAGCGGCCTAACCGCCACATTGGTAGGCGGCGCTGGCGTAGGGTCTATTTCATGGACGGCGGGGTCTTCTTTGTTGACTGGGTCGTTATCTGACTCAGAGACATCGCCATTAGTTGGCGTGTATCTGGTGAGCTACACCACCAGGTTTGACAAGCGTAGTCTTTCAAACGTGACATCGCCCGCAGGGTGGCCGGCAGATGAGGCATATCCTGTGGTAGTGGTAGTGGTTGGGACATTAAGCTCTTAAATCTTAAAACTGAAGGCCATGAGTCAATCTCAAATTACCATTAATTTCGCCAGCGAACAAACTACTACTGGTGCGGACCTGTCTTTGGCCCTGGACACGGATTACAATACGGCAACTTACGGCCAGACCAAGACCACGTTTGCGCCCAATGAAACCGCGTATTTGCAATTGATTTGCGATAAGACCGCCGATGCCGGGGCCGTGGTGAAGATGACCAGTCTCGGCGTTATTTTTCAAAAAGCGGCCAATATTCAGTACCCTGTTGATGAGGACCTGACGTTTGCCAACGTTGATTCAGCGACATTAGGGTTGTTGCCGAGTACATCTATTACCTGGGAATGGCTTGGGAATAACGGAGGCAGGCCGTTATTTAATGGGCAGATCGTGACGGTGCCTTCTGCGGTGGTCGGTGTGCTGCATTGTGAGTACAAGACTGCAGGGGATCGGCTGGGCCTGACCGTCTCTTATGCGGACATGGCGGTTCATGGGCTAGGTGAGGTGTCTGTTGTGGCGGTGGTGACGCAGAACGGGAAAACAGCCAGCGCCATTGTTACATTTTCGATTAAAGAAGCAGTTACGGCGGTTGCCACAGATCTTGAAGTCCGGTCATTTTGCGACGACAGTATTCTGGTTGGAGCGCAGGTGTATCTGGATAGCGTTTCCAAGGGTGTCACTAATGGGAATGGCTTATGCTATCTCGGGATGCTCACGCCAGGGGTGGAGTATTCAATCGTGGTGACGAAAGATGGGTATATTTCAACAGATAGTGACGTTTTATCAAATGATCAATTTGTGATTTCAATTTCCTGATATGAGCGATAAAATAACAACATATCTTTGCAATGACGGGCTTACGGCGATTGCGGTGTCTGATGGGATTACTCAGAAAATATTAGATGCTTTGTCCGTGACGCGGGTTGATGACGCTGCACTTGTCAAGTTGAAGATCGGCACTCCTGCCTGTTTGCCGATATCCGCTGACCGCCGCACCGTCATCGTGAAGTTGCTTCCGGAATCAGGACTGGTGGATAATTGCTCTGGGTGGAACGATATCATCGGTGAAGGGGAATTTTCATGGGAACGCGGGGTCTTTTTCAACGAAAGCGGAGACTTTATTTCCAGGAGGACCTATATCACTGTCGGGCTGAACCATCCGAATAATGCGTGTCACTGGAACAATACTAGATTAACCGGACTGCGGTTGCCGGGTGAGACACGGACATATTGGAATGCGTCTCCGTCTATTGTCTCGGATGGTCTAATACCTGACAGCTATAGGGATATGGTCTCATTCGACTTTGAGGATGTATTTAATTTAAGTCAGACACAATTCGTCCCAGGTGAACTGCTGCAACTGTTTTGGGTTCTAAAATACAAGGATCAGTTTTTTGGAAAGGCAGCAGCGTGGGCCTGGTTTACAACTCCGGCGTTTACAGGCGGAGAGGTTCTTTCGATAGCAGATGACGCCATGAAAGACAAGACCATTGCCGTTAAAATCCGAGGCGAGACTACGGTATGCATTCCTACCGATTTTGCGACATATGAAGTCGGGGACTGGGTATATGTTTTAAAACAGGGAGACTCCGCTGCAACCGAGACAAACCGAAAATCGTCGTATTGTGATTCGGCAACGGATATTGACGTAGAGTTAAGTACTTTGGAGGCTGAAGTTTTGGCAGCTGTAAATGTAGAGAGATCCGCGCATGGGCTTTCGCCATTAAAACCCAGCGCGATGCTATCCAAACTTGCAAGCTCTCATTCATCCGATATGGCGGATAATTATTTTACAGGCCATACCGGGTCTGATGGCCGGACTACCAAGCAACGGGTAGCTGAATCCGGATATATGGATTTGGGTGAGGGGATTACGGCTGGGGAGAATGTGGCAAGCGGGTATTACACGGCATCCTCTGTGCTTGCCGCATGGATGTCAAGCGCAGGGCACAGAGACAATATTCTGGATGAAAATTATGTAGTTGTCGGCACAGCGGTTAATTATAGCAAAGAGATAGTGGTCGGATACGCCTCTGATGGGAGTAGTATCACTAGGGCATTGTATCCGGGTGAAACAGGGACCCCATATTATACACAAATTTTCGGGTCTCTTGACGATGGGGAAATAGAGAAGCCGGATATTGGGCACCGCGCCGTGCCGGTGCGGTTTAATAATTACGGTGCTGACGGTGACTATGAGGTTATAGATTACAATCTGGACGATTCCATTAATTTTCCAAAGCACTTTGAGGTATCGCAGCATATAGGCGTCATTATAAAATTATGGCCCAGGAATGTGAAACCGCTGAGGGATGCGGCAAAGATTGATATCGAGGGCCTTGGATCAGCGGGAAACGAAACCCTTTCCTTCGACTGGGTGGATATTTTTTATCACTGCGAAGGATCGGCCACGGTGGCTGGTGGCATATCTGCCTTTGCCGTGGGTGATAAGGTTTTGGTCTTGAATGAGGGCGGGAAGCCGTATCCGGCGGCGAGTGATCTGGTGATTGTGGGGTTTGAGGACAAATTGCGGCGGTGTGTTCCAACGGTGCTGTTGATCCAGATGGATACAGAATACATTCTTTGGGATATAAAAAAGAATGCGTTGTATCCCCTGTTGGATAGAGAGGGGAACGAAACGCAGCCGCTCAGTTTAAGCGCAATGAATGCGAATCTGACTAGTATGGGGTTGGTGCGTACGAAGTCGCTATCTTCTTCTTCTTTAGGCTCCGGGACTACGCCTATGACCCCTTTGTCTTTTACAACAGA
>MNUG01000022.1 GCA_001871905.1 Alphaproteobacteria bacterium CG1_02_46_17
GATCTGATTGATCAGGTAGGTGCGATTGTTGCGCGACTGGGGAGGCACATCAAAATGTCGGTTCCAGACCTGGAGCAGCTCTTTGGTCTCCATCGCTTCCAGCGCAGCATACTCTTTTAATATGTCTATTTTCATTGTTTTGCCCCTTTCTCCGCTCTCACTTGCGTGGGTTTGCGGCTGGGACATGAATGCTTCGAAGCGGAGGGAAGTCCAGTCAAACTTCTCTCATTTTCCGAGCTATTTAATTGATTATGCTGATAAATCTTGCTGCGGACAATCGCACCCGCCAGGATCGTGATGATCTCGGCATAACGCTCTGCACCCGTCATGTCATTTGGATTGCGTACCGTGTAATCCATTGAGAAGAACCTCCTTCAAATTTGTTCTTCTCCTCTGGTTTGCCGTCGGCATTGAAAACGACGACGACGAAATAAAAAAAGTTCGAAACATTGTTCGCGTGCATCATTTTATCTTTGCAAACCGTGTTTTTCGGAAGTCGTTCTAAATCAAGGCTTTGCCATGACCACTAAATACGCAGTTAGTGGTCAGAGGCTGTGAGAGAATGTGAGATTTGAGAGAGAATTTACGCTGAATTTGCGTTCTAAAGGTACGCGAGGCTTTCGCAAAACCGCGTGAACATTGGGGTTTTTCGCATTTAAAAACCCGCCACGATGGGCGGGTTGTTAAAGAAATGGTGGAAGGGACAGGATTTGAACCTGTGTACGCTCACGCGGGCAGATTTACAGTCTGCTGCCATTAACCACTCGGCCACCCTTCCAACAGGTGTTTACTTTATCTTTTGGCTGGGCTGATCTCGTTCCGCACTTGAAGTTTGTTTACTTCATAAATGGGACAGCCACTCCTCCAATAGTAACTTTACAGTCTTTTACTCTCGCTTTTTGACCGTGCCTTAATAAAAAAGCTGGACAGAATTGCGAGAACAGAAGAAAAGAGATTTCCCACATAAAGTCAAGAGCAAAGAGCATAGAAAAAGCCATGAAAATGAAAAATTCTTTCGGAAAAGGTGGAAAGTCATCGGGACAGGGTCGTTCCCGTGACGGAAAAACCGGTGGGGGCAAGACAGGCCGTCACGAGCATGATGCAGGATCAGAGCGGGGAAAAGCACCCAATCGTCGCCCAGCAACCCGTCAGGGGACAGGAAATGGCCCAAAACCAGATTCTTTCCACAAGAGCAAAGGCGGCGAACAAAGATCTCCGCGTCTCAAAATAACTTTATTTGGGTCGCATGCTGTGATGGCGGCTCTGCATAACCCCGAGCGGACAATCCACCATATCTATGCAACCGAGCAGACTGAAGACGAAGTGGTTCTGATGGTGCGTGCCGCCATGAAAGAAGGGCGGGATTTGCCGTCCGTTACTTTGCTGGAAAAAGAAACCTTTGATCGGGTGTTGCCTAAGGGAATGGTTCATCAGGGGATAGGTCTTGATTGCGATCCGCTCGCCGAAGTTTTCTTACCCGATATATTGAACAAGGCTGCGACCAAGGAAAAATCGGTTGTTGTTTTACTTGATCAGGTGACTGACCCCCATAATCTGGGAGCAGTGATCCGTTCGGCTTGTGCGTTCGGTGCCGAAGCCATCATCGTTCAAAGCCGTTATGCGCCTGAATTAAGCGGTCTGGTGGCCAAGATTGCCAGCGGGGCAATGGAACATATTCCTGTTGTCTATGAAACCAATCTGGCGCGTTCGATCGAGACGATGCAAGAACATGGTTATTTTGCTTTGGCTCTGGATGAGCGCGGCGAGAAAACAATCGGGCAGGCGCCTAAATATGACCGGACATTGCTGGTTCTGGGGGCAGAAGGGCCGGGACTTCGTCCTCTGGTACGGGATAAATGTGATATTCTGGTTCAATTACCGACCTTCGGAGATCTATCGAGCTTGAATGTATCGAACGCAGCCGCAGTTTCGCTTTATGCTGTGTCGGCTGATTGCTTAAAATAAGAAAAGGCCTGAAAGCTCAGGCCTTTTTAGTATTCGGTATTTCCTGACTCCGGTTTCAGGCCTAGTCCTCTTGGGCAAGGCGCATCTCACGGGCGCGGGTCAGGATGGCATCCTCCATTTTGCGGCCGGTATCGGCAGCCACGGTGGCGTCACTCCATGATCCGCCTGATTTGATCTGACGGAAGACCTTGACTGAAATTGCATCAGCCTTGAGCTGTTTATCAAGGATGAAGACATTCAGTTTGGTGCGTTCTTGCGGTGAAGACGGGTCGGAATACCAATCGGTAATGATGGTTCCGCCAAAAGGATCGGCTGATGCCAGTGGCATAAAGGAGACTGTATCCAGAGCGGCGCGCCATAAATAACTGTTAACGGCGACCCCGCTTCCATCATTGCCGGACGATTTTTTGCTGTTGAAAAGGTCCAGACCTCCATCACCGAAAATGCTTGGTGCTTCATCATAAATGCTATTGGCGCCGGTTGCTGTGCGATCTGCACCTGTTGGATATTTGGCTTCTCCGCCGCTACAAGCACTCAACATAATGAGGGCAGGGATCAGAAAGGCGAGTGTGGCGAGTCTTATCATACTGGGCATCCTTTTAATTCTTATCTGTGGGGCATCATAAGGCCCCCATTCGGTAGTTTCAAAGACTTAGCATTATGGCACTTGATTCTCAAGGGACAGGATGTCTTCTTCCTTTCAGTTCCCCATAATTTAATTCACCCTCAATTATTCATAATATCTAGTATTTTGTCCGGCCTTTAAGCTGGGCTTGAGTTGGGGCGGTCTTTTCCGCTATAGTCCCGCTTTACACCAAGCTTTGTTATTTGAGAGATACTTATGAACTGGTTATCGAATTTTATTCGCCCCAAAATCCGCTCGATCGTCGGGTCAAAAGATGTGCCTGACAATTTGTGGCAAAAATGCCCATCTTGTGAAGGGATGTTGTTCCACCGTGATCTGGCTGAGAACATGAATGTCTGTACCCATTGCGGGTATCATATGAAGATCAGCATCTCTGAACGTCTCGAGTTGATGTTTGATGATGGAAAATATGAACGGATGGAAATCCCGACCGTTCCGCAGGACCCTTTGAAATTCAAGGACAAGAAAAAATATAGCGACCGTCTGAAGGATGCCCAATCCAAGACTGGTGAAAAAGATGCCATTATTGTGGCTCTTGGGGTGATTGGTGGAAACCCGACGGTTGTTGCGGCCTTCAATTTTGCTTTTATGGGTGGCTCGATGGGGGCCGCTGTTGGCGAAGGTCTGGTTCGTGCCGCAGAAATTGCTGTCCAGAAAAATGCGGCCCTGATTGCTGTTCCGGCATCGGGGGGCGCAAGAATGCAAGAAGGGATGATTTCCCTCGTCCAGTTGCCTCGGACTGTCATTGCTGTCCAGATGGTCAAGGACGCTGGTCTCCCTTATATCGTGTTGCTGACTGATCCGACAACCGGTGGAGTGAGTGCTTCTTTCGCCATGTTGGGTGACCTGCATCTTGCAGAACCCGGATGTATGATCGGTTTTGCTGGGAAGCGCGTCATCGAGGAAACCATCCGTGAACAATTGCCTGCAGGATTCCAAACGGCTGAATATTGCCGCGAACATGGTATGGTGGATATCGTTGTGGCCCGTCACGATCTCAAAGAAACATTGTCTCGTCTTCTTTCCCTTCTGATGCGCCGTATAGTTGACGATGCGCCTGTCGGCGGGCCTGAAGGTGGACGTGGGAAGAAACCGGCGACTTCAAAATCGGAAGCATTGGCGGCTAAAGTTCTTTCTGCTGGTGTTGCCGTTGCCCATCCCACCATTAATAAGGCTATGATTAAACAGCTTGATCCGGCCAATGAAGATGTGGTTCCAGCGGCTGGTAAAAACAAACGTCGGGCGCGTAGTGCTTCCCGCGCCTGATCCATCTTTATCGCGAGCTTTGCCGGATCATTTTGATCCGGATCCGCGTCTTCAGGCATTGCTTGATCGCTTAACCGGATATTATCCGCGTGGTATTGATCCGGGATTGGAACGCACTCTGCGTTTGTTGGATGATCTGGGGAATCCCCATTTATCCTTACCCCCTGTCATCCACGTTGCTGGAACAAATGGTAAGGGATCGGTCATTGCTTATTTGCGCGCGATGTTCGAGGCCGCAGGCAAAACTTGTCATGTGATGACATCTCCCCATCTGGTGCGGTTTAATGAACGCCTTGTTCTCTCGGGGCATGAGATGTCAACACCTGCGATACTTGATTTATTCAACGAGGTTGAACAGGTTAATCATGGACAGGAAACAACATCTTTCGAGCTGATTACGGCAGCAGGGTTTCTGGCTTTTTCCCGCAATCCGGCTGATGTTACTTTGGTCGAAGTTGGAATGGGCGGTCAATTTGATGCAACGAATGTAATCCCTAATCCGCTTTTGTCGATTATCAATGTGATCTCGCGCGACCATACCAAATTTTTGGGCCATGCTTATCGTGAGATTGCCTTTGAAAAGGGTGGCATTATTAAACCTCATGTCCCTTGTGTGATCGGGCCGCAGATTCATCCGGAAGTTATGGATGTCTTTGACCAGATTGCGCAGGATCAGAATGCTCCGCTTTTGCGTCATGGAGCTGAATGGTCATTTGATGTACTGCCAGATAAAATTATGGTGCATTCGGGTGAAAATATTTTTGATTTTCCTCATCCGAATCTGGTTGGCTCCCATCAATTTGGGAATGCAGCCCTTGCTGCCGTTGCAATGCTTTCCATTGCCGACCGTTTTGAAGACCCTGTGGGACTTTCTGCCATGGAACGGGGATTGGTCAGTGCCAGATGGCCTGCACGGTTGCAAAAAATAGCCCACGGCCCCTTGATTGACTTGTTACCGCATGGCTATGAACTTTGGATTGATGGCGGACATAACGATAGTTGCGGGCAAGCTCTCTCCGAACAGGCAAAAACATGGCGTGATAGGGATGGCAAGGATCTTCATCTAATTCTGGGAATGCTGACCACCAAAGACCCGCTGGAATTTTTTGAACCTCTTGCTCCTTATGCCAGCTCTGTTCATGCAATAACCATTCCGGATCAACCATTGAGCTTTGAGGGTGCGGATTTATCTTCTGTGTTGGGGCACTCTTATGCTGGTTCCATATATCCTGCGGAAGGTCTGGAGGCATCCATCAGACATATCTTATCTATTACATCTGTACCATGCCGTATTCTGGTAACAGGCTCTCTTTATCTGATGGGGGCCGTTCTATCCCGACATGAATAGATAGATCGAGGGATAGAACAGGAGCTTAACGATTTTTTTACGTACTGGGCGCTTAATGCCAGTATGAGCGATATGATTTCAGACAAAGATATTATCCGTGTGCATTTCTCGTTGGAAGTGCCAGTGATGATTGCAGAGATGCTGGATCGCCGGACGCCGCTTCCGGAAGACGAGTCCTATGCTCTCGAAGTAGCCTTGTCCGAGATGACGGCTGAAAAATGCCTGCTGACTGCGGCTTGTGCTGCACGCTATATGGCGATGGAAAAGTTTCTTGATGAGGCCCTGCAAATTGGTCTGTCCATTCAGGCTGATGCCGCATTTGATGATTATGCCCCGCGCTATCTGGCCGGACTTCACCATAGTATGAAGCAAACCTGCTCGGGATACGCCATTTACATGCAAGAAGATTTGGAGAGCTTTGCAGATCTTTTCTCCATGGCAGCGTCCCTGCCGGATGTTTCTGTTGCTCTGCATGATATTGCTATTATCTTTTATGATCATTGCTCTGCGCATGCTGCCGCCATGGATGTCGAACATGATCTGTTTGATTATGATGAAGCTGGCGAACAGCCAGCCAGAGAACTGGAAGCTTCTTCCTTTTCTTTCTCTTCGGCGGTTCCTGTCGATAATGTTATAGCTTTCCCCGCTTTCAATCGGCGCCGAGTTTAGTTTAATCGGCACTTTACTCGGGGAGCATGGCTCCCAGCTTTTTTCCGCCCAAAAGATGAATGTGGAAATGGGGAACTTCTTGCCCGCCATTAAGTCCGGTATTGGCAATCGCGCGGAATCCTGCAACTTGTAAATTTTCCTGTTCAACGATCTTTGAAACAGCTCTGTAGAACTGAGTGATCTCCTCCGGGGAAGCCTTCGCGCCGAAATCAACAATGTCGGTATAGGCTCCTTTAGGGATAACCAGAATATGCTGGGGGGCCTTGGGGGTGATATCGCGGAAGGCTAGAGTGTGGTCATCTTCATAAACTTTGCCACACGGGATCTCTCCACGTAAAATTTTTGCAAAAATATTTTGGGAATCGTAAATTGTGGAGGTCATGGGATGTGTGTCTTCCTAATTTTATTTCAAAATTTCTTAATATTGTATTTTTTCCTATTATAGGGTCAAGGGTCGTTTGTGAAAATAGGAAGATTCATTCATAAAAATATCATGTTTAATTAAATTAGCTTAATATTCGATACGATCCGTCCAATTTTTTGCAAAAGCAAAAAAAATATGTTATACAAGTACTTATATAGTATAAAAAGAATAAATGGGAGATAGACCAATGCCTCAGAATGGGTACTGGATCGAGTGCATTCCTGTTAAAATTGCAACTGGCACACTCGGGCTTACGGAGAATGAGTCGGCTGTCATCGATCAGGGAGATCGGAATAATTATCAAGGGGACCAATACAGAGCGATCTTGTCCTCTATTCCTGACTTGAATGTCGTCGCACAATCGCCGGATCAAGCTATTGATAAACTGCGTCATAAATTGCGCGCGCTCGGTCGGTATTATCGGATGACCGGACGCATCCTCCCTGAAAGCGACAACCCTGTTCGCCCGCCAAAGAACTTGCGGTCGGTGCATGGCTGGATTTCCGTGTATGTACAATTCACGGAAAAATGCGGGAATTGTTAGAATAACCACATTCATTCAATTTATGGGAAAAATGGCGTTGTAACAGCCGCCTTTTTACAGGCTTTGTTCGCGCGTTTGCGGGTCAATATTCTCCAAAAGTTGGATCAATTTATAATAGGACCGTCCGGCAACAAATTTCTCGTTTACAACAGCGTAAAGCGGATGTTTGCCAATCATATTATATCCGGCGCTTTCATATAGCTGGATCGCGGCCTCTTGTGTTTCTCTGAGGTCAATATTGATAACGGCGTATCCTCTGTGCTGCGCTGTCTTCTCAACAAAGTCCAGGAGGCGGCGTGAGAGTCCTTGTCCTCTTGCCCATGGGGCAATGAATAACCCTGATAATTGTGCGTGGTAGGATTGCGCTTCGTTGCTGCGTGCTGGAAGAATAAGTTGTGCCGTTCCACAGATAACGTTGTCCAGTCTTGCAACAAACAGCAATCGTTGAGGCATCGCCAGAACGCCTTGCCAAAATCTTTCCAGCAAATTGCGATTGGGAAGTTGAATCCAGCCAAATCCCCCGCCTGCTTTGATAGCATCTTCCGTCGCATCACACAGATCGTTCAGATCTCCGCTGCTTAAGGGTTGGGATACTAACTCTACGCTCGGGATTGGTTTTAATCCTGTGTGTTGTATTTGCTCGATTGTCATGGAACACCACCTCACTGCTAATCAGTATAGATTAATTCCATCATATAAAAATAAACAAAGTAAGAACTTTATTGAAAAACATATGCTGCACTACAGCGCAGAACAAAGGCTATCCCTTGCTTTCCCGCGTTTTTGCGAGTGAGTATAAAATACCGCCCAACAGAACGGAAACGGTGATCCCCAAGGAGATTGCTGGCGAGATATGACCGAAAAATCCGGCATAGAAAACTTTTGCACCAATAAAGATTAGAACAATCGCCAATGCATATTTCATATATTTGAACCGTTCGATCATGGCAGCTACAGCAAAATACATACTGCGTAATCCAAGGATGGCAAAGATGTTGCTGGTATAGATGACAAACGGTTCTTTGGTAATGGCAAAGACAGCCGGAACGCTATCGAGGGCAAAAATGACATCCATGAACTCGATGCAGATCAATGCCATGAACAGAGGCGTAACAAAGAAACACATCTTGCCAGTCTTGTGATCGGGAAGGCGGGTTAGAAAGCTATGCCCGTCAATCTCTTTGGTATAGCGCAGATGTTTCATAAAGAACTTAATCAAGAAACTATCCTCGATATTTTTTTCGTCTTCATCTTTGATCAGCAGCATCTTTATGCCAGTGATCAGCAAGAAGGCGGCAAAGAGGTATAAGACCCAATCAAAACGGTCAATAATAACAACGCCTGCGCCGATCATGGCGCCGCGCATTACCAGAACGCCGACAATTCCCCAGAATAAAACCCGGTGCTGATATTTTCTTGGGACATTGAAATAGGTCAGGATCACCGACATGACGAACAAATTGTCCAGAGAGAGGGAAAGTTCGATCATATAGGCTGTGAAATAATCTATGCCATTTTCATGACCAGTCTGGTTCCATAACCAGATCCCAAACAATCCAGCCAGAGCCATGTAGAATGCCGAATATTTCAAGCTGGTTCGTGAACTGATAACTGTGTCTTTGCGATTCATGAACCCCAGATCAAAGATCATTAAGGCTGATACAATGCCAAAAAAGAACAGCCACAGCCCCAAAGGCTGGCTAGCGACCTCTTGTTCCAAGAGGCTAATGGTGAATTCTGACAAGGACATATTGTTTTGTAAATCTTTATAATCGGTAGGGTAAACTATATAATTCTATATACATCCGCTCTTAAAATTAGGCAATAGCTTAATCTTAGCATTTCTAGGAGCTTTTAGTATGAGTCTGGCGGGGTTTTCTTGAAGACGTAGAAATGTGCCAGCAAGTATCTGGTCAGGGACGAAATAGAAATCGATAAAAGCAGAATGATAAACCCGTAAAAGCTGGTCAGCCATTCCAGAAGCGCCAAGGATACAACACGAATAATTGCCGCCAGAATGCTTGAATTCAAGAATCGGTATAAGGCCCGCCACGAGAACCCTAAATTTCGTTCTACAAAGGTCACGCGCAAATGAATGAAATAGGCGGTGAGGGTTCCGGTTACAAACCCCAGCATGCCGCACAAGGTCACTGACCAGTCAAAAATATAATATAACAGGGTGGCCGTGATGAAATCTGTCATCATGGCTGCCGATCCTAGTCCTATAAATTTCAGAATATTGTGGTTCATAGTTTACATCGAGGCGAGCTTCAGGATGGTTTCTGCCACTAGTGTTTCGGAAGGGGTGCCGGTTTTCTTTGTTTCTGCTTCAATCTCATTCAGACGTGCCAGCATTTTGCGGAGCAAAGCAGCAGGAAAACGATTGACCTGTGCTTTGAAAGAGTCCTCGACCTTGAAGAAAACAGGAGGTTGCAAATTTTTCATGGCGGCATCAATCGGCAGGCCCTTTTCATCCATGGTTGCTCTGACTTGATGCAGGCGACGTAAATGATTTTGTAATGACCGCAAAATGATGATGAGCTCTGTGTCTTCTGCGAGCAGACGTGTGTAGGTGGACAGGGCTTTTTGTGGATTTCGCCCGGTTGCGGCATAAAGCAAGTCATCAAGGTTCTGAGCGCCTGAATCTCCGCAAGCTTCCATGGCGTCATTCACAGTAATGGGGGATGTGTCTGTCCCCTTGTAAAGATCGAGCTTTTCTATCTCCATGCGTGCACGGCCCCGATCCCCTTTCAGGGCCCCGCTTAACCAGTTGATAGTATCGTTTGCGGCTGTACGGTTGGTCTCACTCAAGAGATCACGTAAAAATTTGGCCATATCACGTTCGTCTTGAATATAGCAGGGTATGGCTGCGGCATTGACAGCCTCTTCGCAAATTTTCCTGATAGCATCGCGGGGACGCAAATCTCCACCTTCAATCACGAGTAATGTGCCATCCGATGGGTTGGTCTTTAACCAGTCCTTGAGGGCAACCGCGAATTTTGCACCAGGATCGGTCACGCGAACCAAGCGGGTTCCTCCCATCAGGGACTGCGCGTTGACCTCGTCATAAAAGCGGGATTGGTCATCCTCAATAACTTCTCCGGTCAGGTGAGCGGCATTAAACGGGTCGTTCAGGTCGGCGACGACTTTTTTCCCCAGTAATGCAGCACGTTCTTTGACCATACCCTGATCGGGGCCATAAACCAGAATAGCCCGCGCCGCAGGGTCGGGATTCTTCAGAAAGGGTTCTATTTGGCGAAAGGTCAGTTTCATTGACGGTTAAAATACAAGTTAAGATTCAAATCAATCTGGCGTGCCAAATCCCTGATGGCATTTTCACGGGCAGAACTTTCGGTGACACGGGTGGCAAACTCGCTCTCTAACACGTTGTAACTGGTCAAGGCCTGAACGTTTCGACTTAATACGACCTCGCCGGTTTTTCTATCGGCTAATGACATACTTGTTATCAGCCTCAATTGGGCGCGGGTGGCTTCGGATGATTTGGTGATCGCCAGCTCTTTATCATATTCGGTAATTCTAGCGATGCTTAACTGATATCGGGGATCGGTTGGTGTTCCATTCAGATGCAACCGGTCAATCAGCTCATTCCGCAGGATTTGTCCTTCACGGTCAGGGATGACATCAATGCCGATTTGCGGCAGAACTTTTCCGTCTTGTTGAGAAGAACTGAAGTCGCCATGAACCGGATGGAATCCACAAGCGGTCAAGGTCAAGAGAAATGGGATAAGAGCTAAAAATCTTGTCATAGGAGCAAAGTAGCGTATTTCCTTCATAAAAAAAAGCCGCATTGCGCGGCTTTCTATAATGTTCCTCTTGAAAATTTAACCAGCCACCACATTGACAATGCGGTTGGGGACAACAATCACTTTGCGGATGGCTTTGCCCTCCAAGGCATTGGCAACGCTTGTTTCAGACAAGGCAGCCTTTTCAGCATCCTCCTTTGAGGTGTCCACAGGAAGCTGGATGGTGGCTTTGAGCTTGCCGTTAATCTGAATGGCGATGGTTGCGCTATCGGCGACCAGATATTCCGGATTAACTTCTGGCCATGCTGTTTTAATCAGAAGTTCGGTATGACCTAATTCTGACCAGAGTTCCTCGGTCAAGTGTGGGGCCATAGGATTGAGGCCACGGATCAGATATTCAACCGCCTCTTTGTAAAGAGCCGTATCGCCGGACTGGGGTTTGAATTCTTCGATGGCGTTATAGAGCTCGCGCAGCTTGGCGACTGCTTTATTCATGTGGAAGGCCTCGATAGCTGATCCAACTGCATGAATAGTCTGGTGGGCGGTTTTTTGCAGTTGTTTGGCTGCATCACTTGGTGCGCCTTGCGGCGCTGCCAGTATCGTGGCTTTGGCATCCATGATAAAGCTGTGGACGCGGTTGATAAAGCGCCATGATCCGCCCAATCCTGCCTCTGTCCATTCCAGATCACGATCTGGAGGGGAGTCGGACAAGATAAACATTCGCGCGGCATCTGCGCCGTAACTATCCAGAATATCCTGCGGGTCGATGGTGTTGCGTTTAGATTTGGACATTTTTTCTACACGACCTGCGGTGACTGGTTCATGGTTACCAGTTGCCAGAACCCAGTTTCCGCTTTCGTCTTTTATGACGTCTTTCGGATAGACCCACTTTCCGTCTTTGTCCTTATAGGTCATGTGATTAATCATGCCTTGGGTATAAAGACCTGCGAAAGGTTCCGGCGTGTCCATATATCCGCATTTTGACAAAGCGCGGGTAAAGAAACGGGAATAGAGCAAGTGTAGAACAGCATGTTCGACACCGCCGATATATTGGTCAACGGGGAGCCAGTAGGCGGCTTTGTTTTTGGCAAAGCTAATGCCATCATTTTTTGGATCGGTGTAACGGGCAAAGTACCAGCTTGATTCAAAGAAAGTGTCGAAAGTATCGGTTTCTCGGGTTGCATCCTTGCCGCAATTCGGGCATTTGACGTGTTTCCAAGAGGGGTGGTGTGCCAGTGGATTGCCCGGTTTATCGAATGTGATGTCATAGGGTAATTCAACCGGTAACTGGTTCTCAGGGACTGGAACTGTGCCGCAATCATCACAATAGATAATCGGGATCGGGCAACCCCAATAGCGTTGACGGGAAATACCCCAGTCACGCAAACGATATTGGGTAATGCCTTCGCCAAGCCCCAGCTCTTCTATTTTTTTGATGGCGACTGATTTGGATTCAGATGTACTCAGGCCATTCATGAATTCAGAATTGATCATGACACCATCGTCGGTAAAGGGGAGTTCGATATTCGAACCATCGGCGGGGGCCACAACCTGAGTGATTTCAAGTCCGTATTTGGTCGCGAAATCAAAGTCGCGCTGGTCGTGTGCAGGGCAGCCAAAAATCGCGCCTGTGCCGTAATCCATCAGAATGAAATTAGCGAGGAACAGAGGCAATTTTTTCCCTTCGATAAAGGGATGATCGACGAAATGGCCAGTGTTGAATCCTATCTTCTCGGCTTGTTCAATTGCTGCTTCAGATGTGCCGATTGACTGGCATTGCTGCACGAAGTCCTTAAAGCCTTCTTTTCCATCACAGAGTTTTTGTGCGAGCGGGTGGTCAACAGCCATGGCAGCAAAAGATGCGCCAAACAATGTGTCCGGACGGGTGGTGAAGACATCAAGTGTCTCATCCTTATCAATTATGTTGAAAGTAAAACGGCAGCCTTGGGATTTGCCGATCCAGTTTTCCTGCATGATGCGGACTTTTTCTGGCCAGCGGTCGAGTGTTTTAATAGCTTCCAGAAGTTCTTCGGCATAGTCGGTAATTTTCAAAGACCATTGGTTGAGCTTTTTGCGTTCAACCGGTGCGCCGGATCTCCAGCCTTTGCCATCCACAACCTGTTCATTGGCCAGGACCGTGTTTTCGAAAGGATCCCAGTTGACCATCATTTCCTTGCGGTAGGCGAGGCCCTCTTTCAAAAAGTCGAGAAACATTTTTTGTTCGTGTTTGTAATAATCGGGGGCACAGGTGGTCACTTCGCGTTCCCAATCGATGGACAGTCCCATTTGCTTCAACTGGACACGCATGGCTGTGATGTTCTCGTATGTCCAGTCTTTTGGATGCGCATTGCGTTCAATGGCGGCGTTTTCAGCGGGGAGCCCAAACGCATCCCAACCCATCGGGTGCAAGACATTATATCCTTGGGCAGTGCGGTATCTTGCTACGACATCGCCAAGCGAGTAGTTGCGGACGTGCCCCATGTGAATGCGGCCAGATGGGTAGGGAAACATTTCAAGGACATAGTATTTCTTTTTGGACGGGTCTTCCGTTACATGAAAGACGTTGTGGTCTTCCCAGACTTTGCGCCATTTTTCTTCAGTTTCACGAATATTGTACCGTTCGGCCATTTTGCTGTCCCTTAAATTTATTGCGGACAACAGACCTAGCATAGGAAATCCATGTTTTTCAATGGGTTTGACGGGGAATAATAATCTTCTTAATTTAAGTGATTATTTATTGACATATTATTTGACGATATGCCATCTATTGCCTCCAGAATTATAAGAAAGATCTAGAATTTGTGATTAGGAGAATGTCGTGGTGGATAATGGTACTATTGGGTCCGATGATACAGAATCATGCATTACTAATGGTCTTCATTTCTATGATGTAAATCGTCGCGAATGGCTGGAGGCTCTTAATGCCCGAGAGGGTCACGAGCTACACTTTCCAGACAAGCCGTTCAATAAAATCCAGAGTCAGTACGAAGAATCTGCAAAAATTTATAGGCTTGCCTTGAAACTATCGGCAGCCAGCGCTTTGCTGATTTCTGGGGTATTGACAACGATTGTTCATAATTACTCTTCTGCCTTTGCGGCTATGTCCGTAGCTGTAGTCGCCGTTGTTAAATCTGGGCGGGATATGTGGCGGAGTAGCTCATCCATTAAAAAGGAGATGTATGCTGATCATCGCGAATTGATCCGTGATTATGTTGAACATATTCAGGATCAGGCGCAGGCATCTGCAGCAAGTAATTTGGTGAAAGACCTGAATCGGGATGTTTCTTACGGGAGAAAAATTACAGGAGCAGACCTATCCAAACTGGTGATCTCAGATTTCAATATGCCGTGGGGAGTTGTTCCAGAGCTGCAACAAACCGTTCAAACATTGCGCTCTGTCTTTAATGAAGGATCTTCCTTTGTTCCTGAATACAAGAAGCCATTAGCTGATGAGGTGCAGATTACTGATCAAGCAGATGATGCTGCTGCGAAAAAGAGCAAACTCGTTCAAATTTCTGTTGCGCTGGCCGTTGCCTTCAAAGAGGCAGGTCAGGCTTATGCCGATGTTTTCGGTCTTTATAAAAGGGAAGTTCCTACTCTAGAATTCCCACGAACCTATAAGGTTCAGTTGCCAAAAATCGAAGATTTTGATGATGTTATCGAGAATTATGAGTCCGAGCATGGTGTCCTTGATCTCCCTGCTTATCATCGCAGAGAAGACAAGAGAGGCTCTACTTCAGATCTAAGCCACGCTCCTTCAGTTCGAATTTGACCTCGTCCAGAATAGTATAATTTTCCCGAACGAAGAATTCGTTATAGATGGAGCCAACCAGTCCTTGAATTTGGGAGGGGAACTGGCATTTCTTTTGTTGTGACTTGGAAGGTTTCTGGAATTTATGGGTGAAACGTACCAGAAGTGAATTGAACTCCATATTGGAAGGGTTGGATAGACTTGGCCCATCCACACTTAGGTGAAGAGATAATCGTGTTTTCTGGTTGCTGAAATTATAGGCCAGCGCGGCGCTTTTATCAAAGCGGTCACCCATATCGCACCCTAACATCTTGGATTCATTGCGGGAAAGGCCAAGGCGCACCATGTCTTTTTTCTGTTTTTGCTGCTCGATATTTTCCGGATAAAAATCTTCTAAAGATCTTCCTTGTTCAACAGCATGAATGGCAGGGGCAAGATCATCTTTATTGTCATCTAAAGCCTGTCCGCGTTCAGACTTCGAAAAGTAACGATCGGCACGGCTTGTGTCAAAGGTACAGGCTGGGAGGGCCAGAAGGGTGGCTGCCCCAAAAAACAGAAGTGTCATAGTGACGCGGTTTACCATAAATATATTGTAACAGATTGTGAAGTTGAATCGTAGCAAAACACCTTGTTTTCTGCGGATTTTGGTCAAGAATCTGTGCTGCTACGCAGGATTTTCCAATGCTGCACTGCTTTTGTGATGGATTGGTTTTATCTTGGTTTTAAGAAAGAGGCTTTATGATGCGGTGCTTCATTTTCTGTTTGCAGGTGTTGTTCTTTGTGTGAACACGCTTGGCGTGTGGGAAAGAAGCCGTTAGTGTACCGCCATGGTATCCAAAATTAAAACAGTGGCGTTTCGCGGAATTGATGTGCTCGATATTGATGTCGGTGTGAAGATAGCATCCGGTTTGTATGATTACATGATTGTCGGATACATTTTTTCTTATTTCTTATTTCTATCACTACCCTTGCATTCGGCTAGAGCTGGTGAGATTTGTACGCTGTACGGGTCTGAATATGTCCCTCAGGGTCAAGAAAAGGAACGTCAAGAAACATACGATAAAAACGTGAATGATATCAACCGCACTTTGTCTTTTATTCTAAGAGTGGAAAAAGGAGATGGTGGACATGCCCATAGATCCACATTCCTGTATTTTGATGCATATGATGAAGGGGGAAATAAAGTCAGCTCTATGCGCTTTGGTGATACGCATTCAAATGGTCTATGGATTCAGCGATTTTCTACTGTGTTTGGGGTTTATTGTAATTTTGATAAAGATGCAAAGAACGATTGTCCTGTGATAAAACCAACCGCAGGTTTTACTCCGATTGGAGTGAACAAAGATTTATCGCAGGCTAGTTTGGAAACAGCACCGTATATGCTCATATTTCCTGAAACCTATACTACTCTAAGGTACGGATCATATCAATCTCCAGATGATTGGGAAAAGTATATAAAGTTTTATACCAAGGAACGAATATATCCGGATTTTCGTGGTTATGATTTTTGGATCCGTAAAAATTGTGGACCCACTATGATTGAGGACAGATAATGGTATCTAAAATTAAAACAGTGGCGTTTCGCGGAATTGATGTGCTCGATATTGATGTCGAGGTGCAAATTGCCAATGGCCTTCCTGCTTTTACTATCGTGGGTCTTCCCGATAAGGCTGTGGGGGAGAGCAAAGAGCGCGTTCGCGCAGCGCTTCATGCGATGGGGTTGTCGTTGCCTGCCAAGCGGATGACAGTCAATCTTGCGCCTGCCGATGTTAACAAGGAAGGCTCTCATTATGATTTGCCGATCGCGCTGGGGCTGCTGGTTGCTATGGATGTTATGCCACAAGATGCAGTTCAAGATTTTTATGCGCTGGGGGAACTGGGCCTAGATGGCGGATTGCGCGAAGTAACCGGCGTTTTACCTGCTGCTCTGCAAGCACAGACACAAGCGTGCGGCCTGATTTGTCCGCAGTCCTCTGGAAGTGAGGCAGCATGGGCAGGTGAGATTGAAATTCTGGCGGCACAAAGTTTATTGCAACTGATTAATCATTTCAAAGGGGTTCAGGTTTTGGCGCGCCCACAGGCCAGACTTGATAAGCATGTTGCCAAATCTATTCGTGATCTGTCGGATGTCAAAGGACAAGAGACTGCCAAGCGTGCTTTGGAGATTACGGCAGCAGGAGGACATAATTTGTTGATGATCGGCCCTCCCGGGTCGGGGAAGTCTATGCTGGCGTCGTGCTTACCCGGAATTTTACCTGATTTGACACCGCGTGAGGCCTTAGAGACTTCGATTATCCATTCGTTGGCAGGGACACTGCCCGAAGGAGGATTGCTCAGGTCACGCCCCTATCGTGATCCTCATCATTCGGCGTCTCAACCTGCTTTGGTGGGTGGTGGGCATAAAGCCAAGCCCGGAGAAATATCACTCGCGCATCACGGAGTTTTATTCCTGGATGAGTTGCCTGAATTTGCCAAGGCGACGCTCGAGTCTTTAAGGCAACCGCTAGAAACTGGTGAGACGCTGGTGGCGCGGGTGAATTATCACGTGACCTATCCGGCTCGTTTCCAGCTTGTGGCGGCGATGAATCCATGTCGGTGCGGGTATTTCGGGCAAGTTGAAGATGAATGTACCAAAGCTCCGCGCTGCGCCGAAGATTATCAAAGCAAATTATCAGGGCCGTTTCTTGACCGGATTGATTTACAAGTCGAAGTTCCTCCTCTGTCAATCGAAGAATTAGGGACTCAGCCAACGGGAGAGCCGTCATCTGTTGTGGCGCAACGGGTCGAGAAGGCTCGGCTGGTTCAAGCTGATCGTTTTGCGGCATTATCTGCCCCATCCTTAATGCGAGTCAATGGAGATGCACAGGGAAAAATTCTCGAAGAGATTGCACAGATGGAAGAAGATGCTGAGCGGTTGATGAGGTCAGCGGCAGAAAAGCTTAAACTCTCTGCGCGCGGCTGGTACCGGATGCTTCGTGTGGCCCGCACGATTGCTGATCTGGACGGAGCACCGGATAAGATCGGGTCACCCCACATTGCGGAAGCGCTGAGTTACCGCCGATTAAGGCTGGCTGATCTGTAGAACAAGCTTTTGAATCTCTTGTTCCAGAATTTTTAGATCTTGATCACGAGACAGTCGGTGTTCGCCATCGTCTATATAAATGATCTTGCATTGATCTGGTTTTAGTCTGGCTGAAATTTTTTCAGCCAGTTGCCACGGAACCTCTCTGTCAGCTTTGCCATGCAGCAGGATGACCGGATTGTGAAATGGGATCGGCTTGTCGAGAAGCAGGTGGTTCTTGCCGTCTTCAAAAAGTGCGTAGGTCATGACATCTGGTTCATCGGAATAGGGACTGTCCTCAACAAGTTTTCCTTCTCGCTCGCAGCGACTTCGCTGCTCGTCGGTTAGTTCCTTGTCCCATACCCATTTGGTGAAATCAGGCGCTGCGGCAATACCCAGAAATGTCTGGACACGGGCAGGTCGTTTTGTGGCGACCAAAAGACCGATCCATCCCCCCATTGAAGAGCCCACCACGATCAGAGGGCCGCTGGTGACATGATCAATTACAAATAGGGCGTCTTCTGTCCATTGGCCGATGGTGCCGTCTAGAAACTCGCCTTGTGATTCCCCATGTCCTGAATAATCCAGTCGTAGATATGAAATATTGTTTGTTTCCGCCCAATTTTGCAGAAATAAAGCCTTTGACCCCATCATGTCAGAGCGATATCCGGGCAGAAATACTACGGTCGGGCGGGTTTTATCGCCCTGATGCAGGCGATATGCCAGAGAGATGCCTTGTTGATTGGGGATTTTTTCGGGTTTCCTGTCCATAGGGAGAGATGCTATAAAGCTCAACAGAAAAACACAAGAGAACTTTCGGGATTAATATTATGGCGTCTGTAAAGCGGGCAGCAAAGAAACAAGCACAAAAACAGCTTACTGTGATGCAGGTTATCCCGAATCTTGGGGCGGGCGGAGCGGAACAGACCACGGTGGACATAACAGCTGCTCTGGTTGCAGCTGGGCATCGTGCTATCGTGGTATCAAATGGCGGGCCGCGTGTCCTTGAAATTCAAAGGGCAGGGGGGCTTCATGTTGAAATGCCTGTTCATTCCAAAAACCCGCTGACCATGTGGCTGAATGCCAAAAGGCTACGCCGATTGATCAAAAAACACGATGTTGATATTGTCCATGCCCGTTCCCGAGCTCCGGCTTGGAGTTGTTTTTGGGCATGCGAGAAATCGCGCGCGGCTTTTCTGACGACCTGCCATGCGCCGTTTAATGTCAAAAGTGAGCTAAAGCGGCATTATAACTCCTCGATTGCGAGGGGAGAACTGGTGATCGCCAATTCGGAATTTGTAGCGCATTATCTGGTTAAGGAATATGAAGTCGCGCAGGAAAAGATTCGAGTCATTCCACGCGGTATTCCTATGGAGAAATTCTCTCCGGCTAAGGTTCGTCCCGATCATATGCTGCGCTTGGCCCAGAGCTGGCGAATTCCCGAAGTCTCTACAGTTGTATTGTTACCCGGACGCTTGACGCGCTGGAAAGGCCAGATGGTTATGATCGAGGCAATGACGCAACTCAAGCATAAGGATGTTTATTGTGTCATGGTTGGGGATGATCAGGGCCGCAGTGATTATCGCATGGATCTTGAAGATATGATTCATGCCCATCAGTTGGAGGATCGTGTCCGGATCATGGGGCATTGTGATGATATGGCTGTGGCTTATATGCTGGCAGATGTTGTTGTCTCTGCCTCTCTGGAGCCTGAAGGATTTGGACGTGTGGCTGTGGAAGGGCAGGCGATGGGGCGCCCTGTTATTGCAACAGATATTGGTGGTTCAAAAGAAACAGTTATTCCCGGGCAAACAGGCTGGTTGGTGCCCCCTAATGATCCTGCGATGTTGGCCAAAGGAATTGACTTTGTCTTGTCGCTTACAGGAGAAGAAAAAAATAATCTTGCGATTGCAGCGATGAATCATGCGCATACCTATTATACAAAAGAGCAAATGACCCATGCGACCTTGCTGGTCTATCATGAATTGTTAGAGATGAAACATGCCCGATAGAATTTTGGTGATCAAGTTAGGGGCATTGGGGGATTTCATTTACTCCCTTGGCGCAATGGCGGCGATCCGGCGCGCACATCCTGATGCCCATATTACACTGATGACGACCAAGCCTTTTGTTGAAATGGCCGAACGAAGCAAATATTTCGATGATATCTATGTTGATAGACGACCTAGATATTTTGATCTTTTTGGTTGGGGGAAGTTGAGATCATGGCTTAATCGTCAAAACTTCTCCCGCGTTTATGATCTGCAGAACAATGATCGGACTTTTATTTATTTCCGGCTATTCTCTCCCCGGCCTGAATGGGTTGGGGCCGTTGCAGGCGCATCCCACCGTAATGATTCCCCTGAGCGGTCTTTAGGACATGCTTTCTTTGGGCATGTTCAGACATTGGGGCTGGCGGGCATTCATGACGTTACCCTTGATCCCTTGAATTGGATGAAATCTGATTTATCTGGTTTAGGATTACAAAATCCGTATGTAGTTCTGGTTCCCGGGTCTTCGCCACAACATCCAGAAAAAAGATGGCCGGTCGAATATTACCGTGCTCTGGCGGGAAAGCTTATTCGTAACGGATATCATCCAGTCCTTCTTGGAACCGAGGCCGAGGCCGAAGTGAATGCACGAATAGCCCGCGGATTGGAGGGTGTAATTAACTTGACAGGGAAAACCGGATTGTTTGACTTGCCGGAACTGGCACGTGGATCAATAGGTGCTATCGGAAACGATACAGGGCCCATGCATATTATGTGCGTGACGGGAGTGCCGGCTGTTGTGTTGTTTTGCTCACAAAAAAGTACAATCAAAAAACACGGGCCACAAGGTGCAAAAGTCTGTGCCCTCGAAGCATGTGATCTTTCAGAAATTTCTGCTCAAACCGTTTTGGAAAAATTCTATAACCTTCAAGAGAAGGCGCAGGAAGTCGTTGCGAAGTAGAAATTACTCTGCGGCTCTTTCTTCCAGCTCCACACTGCTGAGTGAGAGATCTTCTTTTGAAAAGATGTTCTGCAGGCAAGCCATCAAATCCAAAACCGAATGTTCGCCGACTTTGTAATATATCGTTTGTGCATCACGTCTTGTTGTCACAAGCTTGGAGGCGCGAAGCTTTGCCAAATGTTGTGAGAGTGCGGACTGCGACAGTCCCACCATTTTCTCTAGAGCGTTGACGCACAACTCACCCTTCAGCAGATTGCATAAAATCTGCAGGCGTTTCTCGTTCGATAAGGCTTTGAGTAAAATAGCAGCCTTTGCAGGATCTATTTTGTTGCAGTCAATTTCGGTGCTCATTATTCCACTCAATCAAATATTTCAATTGAGTTATAATGATGCGATTAAATATTTCTTAAGACAAGGTTTTTCTGTGCGAATGCTTATCAGGAAGCTGCGCGAAAATGTCGCGTCTAAATGCGGATGGGATAAGATTGACCAGTTTCATCATAGCTATCATGGGAAATGGAAAATCAATTCGTATTTTCTTTTTCGCGATTCCCCTAGCAATTATCTGGGCCGCTTTTTGTGCAGACATTAAGAATGGCATTGGAAAATCATTTTCATCTGTTATCCGGCTTTGTATGAATCCAGGGCAAACAACACTGATAAAAACCCCATTGGGGCGTAGTTTGCTGGCGAGAGCTTCGCCATAATAGCGAACGGCTGCTTTGGATGCAGAATATGCTGGTGCTCCGGGCAGGGGGGCGAGGCTTGCGACCGAACTGATAATGGCAATCTGACCTTTCTTTCGCAGGGTCATTGTTGAAAGAGCAGGATGGATAGTATTCAAAACACCATTCAGATTGGTTTGGAAAATTTCGACATCCAGATCATAGTACTTTTCACAGTTGCCAGTTCCTCCGGAAATTCCGGCATTGGCAATAACCAAATCCAACGGGGTTTCCCGATCTATGGATTCGATCCATTCTTTCATGGCGATACGATCACAAACGTCAATGATCTGACTTTCACAAATAGCTCCATGTGTTCGGCATGTTTTTGTGACTTGATTCAAACGGTCTCGGTTTTTCCCTGATAAAAACAATCTTGCCCCTTGCTGGGCGTAATGCTCCGCCAGAGCCTGACCTACGCCGCTTGAGGCACCAGTGATTAGAACTGTTGGGTGTTCTTCGTTAAAAGACATAAAAATTATAACTCCGGTTAAGCAGTTGTTTATTTTTCACAGGTTAGACTCGAATCGGTCAATCGTCCATTGTGGGCAATCGAGAAATATTGTAAAAGCGGACATGATTTTACCTGTTAAGCGTCGTGGGTTGTTGTTTATTCTCTCCTCTCCGTCTGGAGCAGGGAAGACGACGATTACCCGTTCCCTTCTGGAACGGGAGAGCCATCTCAATATTTCCATTTCCGTAACTACGCGCCCTCCGCGTCCGGGTGAAGTGGATGGCAAGGATTACCATTTTGTCACCAAGGAAAAGTTCGACCAGATGAAGGAGAATAACGAGCTCCTCGAACACGCCAAAGTTTTTAATAATTATTATGGAACGCCTCTGGCTCCTGTTGAAGATGCTCTTGCCAATAGTCAGGATATTATTTTCGATATTGATTGGCAGGGAACCCAGCAGCTCAAGCAGAAATTGGTCAATGATTTGGTGACAGTCTTTATCTTGCCCCCCTCTCAGTCCGAGTTGGAACGTCGGTTAAAGTCACGCCAACAAGACGGGGATGATGTGATTCGAGACCGTATGCAGAAGGCCTCGGATGAGATTTCCCACTATTCGGAGTATGATTACATTATAGTTAATAGCGATTTGGAGCGTTCGATCACGCAGGCGCGCGCAATTCTTGAAGCAGAGCGTTGCAAACGTCGCCGTTTGACAGAATTACCAGATTTTGTCAGAACTTTGATGCAGGATCAGATTTGATCGTTTTACAAAGATCGCATATTTTGATAATTTGTTCTGGCTGAGTGTAACTCTGTCTCAAAAATATCTAGAAATCCTCCGTCTGAATATACCCTTAGGAACAGCATGGCAAATCCACCTAACAAATCTCCGAATCCGCGCAATATCAGGCCCTCTGAACAGGCTGCGGCACAGTCTTCCAGTAAAAAGGAAGAGTCTAAAGATAAATCCTCCGCCCCACGCATGAGTGATGCTGAGAATGAAGTCGAGATGCTTAAGAGTGTCGGGTCGGTCATTGTCCGGAACGAATTTTATCGTGACGGTTATCGTAGCATTCTAAGAATTGCTGTGATCGAGGCCATTATTATTTTGGCCTTGATTGGTGCGATGTACTTTATTATTGAAGTCCACCAACCGGAAAACCGCTATTTTGCGACAACAGAAGATGGGAGGCTGATTCCCGCAACTGCCCTGAGTGAACCGAATTTGAGTGTTCCGGCTCTGATGTCTTGGAGTGCTCAGGCAGCCACTGAAGTTATGACTTTCGGGTTTAATGATTATAAGCGCCGATTGCAGGAGGCTTCCCGCAATTTTACTAGAACCGGATGGGCGTCTTTTACCAAGGCTCTTGAGCGTTCCAGAATTATAGAAATGGTTGAGGCAAACCAACAGGTTGTTTACTCTACCCCATCCAGTGCGCCTATTCTGGTTTCAGAAGGTGAGGTAAATGGAGTTTACCAGTGGGAGGTTGATGTGCCTTTGGTTGTGACGTATCAATCGGGATCAAATGTCCGCTCTGATAGATTGCTGGTCAAGTTGATTATTGTGCGGGTTCCTAAACTCGAAAGCCCGAACGGTGTAGCTATTGAGCAATGGCTCGCCCAATAGTTGCCAGCAACAGGATAATTTTATGACAAAACCAATCCCATCGTCCGGAAGAGCTCAACAAGAGGCAGTGCCCAGACCTGAAAAGGTGCCCCCGTTGACCCCAGCCGCTGTGGGGAGAGCTGCGTTTTATAGGGCAGGATATCGCCGGATACTTAAAATCGCGGTTTCGGAAGCTATCGTTATCCTGATTCTGGTGGCAGTTTTTTTCTTCATAATTGATGTGCATCGTCCAGAAGATCGTTATTTTGCCGCAACCGAAGATGGCGCTTTGATTGAAATGCAGTCTCTTTATTACCCTAACTTGAGTACCAAAGCTATTACCTCGTGGAGTGCTCAGGCGGCAACCGAAGTCATGACGTTTGGTTTCCATGATTACCAACGTAGATTTCAGGAATCCTCCCGTAACTTCACGGAGACGGGTTGGAAGAGCTTTATTAAATCGCTTACCTCCTCTAGGCTTATGTCACCCGTGATTTCAAACCAACAGCTCGTTCTGGCTGCCCCTGCCGGGGCCCCGGTTCTAATCGAAGAGGGGATTGTTAAGGGGGTATATCAATGGAAAGTGCAGGTTCCCCTTGTGATTACTTATCAAGCCCAATCCAAGGTTAGCTCCTCTGAGCTGTGGGTTACGTTAACTTTGGTCCCGGTTGAGGATGTTGGAGCATCAAGCGGGGTTGGAATTGAGCAATGGTACGCGCAGTAGGCTCTAAAGAAAATCCCTATGAAAACGTCTAGAGAGATAAAAATTTAATTTTCCTTGATGACAGTTCGCATAAAGCTGGTTATTCTGCTAAACGAATATATTATGAGTTCGGTTCCTGTGGGATTATGGGTATCGAATGTTTCAAAAGTTATGGGTGACCTTTTCGGGGTGTTTATGAGACATAGTTTTATTAGATTTGATATCTTACGCTTCGGAGTTTTTGCTCTGTGTGCAGGTCTTTCCTTGCCGACACTTGCCCAGGACTCCACTGTGCAACTCCAGCAGGCGGTCCCCCCTATCCTATCGCAGGCCGCCGATGATTCCCAGAGCATGCCTCAAGATGATTTGTCAAATCCGCCAAGTCTTTCAGAGGTCTTTGAAATGTCTGGTGATGGCACGGGCGATCCAAATACCTCTCTCCCGATTAATGATCTTGGGATGCAAGTGGCACCAATGCCGGTCATGGAGACGAAAACTCCCGAGCAAGAGGCGAAGCAAGAGCGAAAAGAAGCTTTTACTGGTACTGTGGATAGTCTGATGCCATTAAAACCTGTTGAAATACGTCGAATTCTGGAGTTATACGATGAAACGTCCCAAGCTGTTGAGACACCCATCTACCCTAACCCAGAACCTGAGTCGACTTTTGTTCAAGCTTCTTTGGAACCCGGTGCTAAGCCGGTTCTGATTAAAACGGCAGTTGGTAATGTAACGACGTTGAGTATTGTTGATGTAACTGGGCAGCCTTGGCCCATTCAAGACATGACCTGGGCCGGAGAATTTCAGGTTGAACAGCCGGATTCTGGCTCACATATTGTCCGCATTACGCCGCAAAGCCATTTCGCGCAGGGTAATATTTCCATGCGGTTGATTGGGCTTAATCCTCCGGTGATCTTCACATTAAAGGCGGAACGGAAAACGGTCCATGTCCGGCTTGACGTCCAGATTCCCGAAGTGGGGCCAAAAGGTATCCTACCTCCGGTCATGACGCCGGTCTCAATCAAAGCTGGGGATGATGCTATGACCAAGGTTCTAATAGGAACCCCGTCCTCTGCCGGGATGACCAAAGTCCAAGTCGAAGGTGTCGATGGACGTACCTCTGCTTACGTTAAAGACGGCATGACGTATGTTCGGACACCTTATACTCTGTTGTCACCAGCATGGGCCAAATCGGTCCAGTCTGCTGATGGAATGCATGTTTACGCACTCGACAATACACCTGTCCTTTTGTTGTCTGACAAGGGTAAGATGTTGCGTGCTTATTTGTCCCCTATGGAGCAATCAGATGGCCAATAATGATCTAGATAATGAAAATTTTGAGCCAGATTTCGATCAGGCGGTTGATTTTGACGAGTTTGGCGGTGATCGAAATGGAAGTTCGGTGGCTAACACAATTACCGGCTCTCCGGTTGTCAAGTTGGCGCTGGTTGGTGTAGCCATTCTGGTTTTGGTTGGTGTTATTGCCCTGTTTGGTGGTGATGATAAGGTGGTTCCTAACTCCCGTGTAGGAGGGGGGGCTGCAGACTTGAAGGAAGCCCCTGGGACAAATTCTGTGACTGAAACAATGCGCGGCGCGTTGGAAGATGATAACCAGCAAAAGCTTGAAGAAGCGCTAAAGACAGGAACTAGTGCGATTCCTACCCCGATTGATCCTCCAAAGGTCCTCTTAGGTGTTCCTGAAAACGAAGCTGGGGGAGAAGACCCTCTGGTTCGTTGGAAGCGGTTGCAAGAGGAGCGCTTGCGTTTGCAGCGCGAACAAGATGAGTTTACGACACAGGCTCAGGAAGATCCTCAGAAGGCAGAGCGTGTTAATGGCTTGCGTGAAGCGATGATGAACCAAATTAGTAACATCATGGGGGAGAAGACTATCGCCCAGATGCAGAACATGAAGATATATGACCTCTCTATGATGGAGAAAGCCTCATCGCAAAATAATTTTACCGGTATCCAGAATGCTGGTTTAGCAGGATCAAGTCAGGATGGGCAATCAACGCCACTTGTTCCCCTGAAGGTGATCGTGCCTGCTGGTGATATTTTGTATTCCCAGCTTTTGATGGAGGCCAATTCCGATGTTCCTGGGCCGATAGTTGCACTGCTTGTTTCTGGCCCCTTTAGTGGATCCCGAGTCTTGGGCAGTTTCCAGCGGCAAGAAGAATATCTGACAATGCGTTTTACGACACTTATAGGTAAGGATGGGAATAGTATCCCTATTGATGCGTTGGCTGTAGATCCGGACACTACTCTTGGTGCGATGGCAACGGATGTAGATCAACGCTATTGGCAACGTATTATTCTTCCTGCGGCGGCAAGCTTCATCGAGGGAATGGGGAGTGCGATCGCAGAGAATGGCACTACGACTGTTACTGTGAGTGGTAGTGATACTGCTGTTGCCGAAGAAGATAATAATCTTGATACAAAGCAGGAGATCTCAAAGGCTGCAGCTGAGGCCGCAAGCAAGGTTGGGGAGCTTCTTGATGATCAATCTGATGTCGAAATTCTTGTGCGGGTCAGGGCAGGGACCCCTATGGGACTGCTCTTCACCAAGCCGATTACAGATCAGGATATCGATGCATCAAAATACGCCCCTCAGCAACAGGCATCTCAAGCAGACCAGCAGAATGGGGCTATGTTTATGGGGCAGCCACAAAATGGCATGATGTATAATCCCGCGCAACTTCTGCAGCAGGGCCTGAATAACCAGATGTTAATGCAACAAACAGGATACGTTCCTATTCAACAAACGCCAGTTACAAGTGGCGCTCAGTAAATTCCGAGAAGGAGACTGAAGTCTTATGTCTGAAAAATATAATGAATATGAAGATACCTCTGAAGAGATTGAAGGGGAAGACTATCTTGATGATTTTGATGCAGGTTCTTCTGTAGACGATGAAAACTGGGATGATTCCGGTGAGAATCAGGACTATGCGGAGCCTGTTCAGAAAAAGAAAAGTTCTTCCTCAATGCTTTTGGTAATCTTCCTTGTTGTTATCGCGGGCTTAGGTTTTGTCGCTTACCAATATGGGGGGGACCTCGCTTCCAGTGAGGATATCGACGGCACAATGGTCACTGAAGGCGGGGTCCCTCTACCTCAGTCACTCACTCTTCCAGATGAACCGTCCACCAGCCCAGTATCTGGAGATGGTCTGGGCGCTGTGGTCGAACAGAGTGGCGAGGACGCCTCATCAAACTTTCCTGCTGAAATATCTATGCAAGAGGGTATCCCTGCTCAACCCAATTCTTTAATGACAGCTTTGCCTGGGGAGCAAGTAGCGCAGCCTGATGGAATGATGGCTGGTGATCTAGCTGGTTCTCCTGTTATGGGAGAGGGAGCTGTACCTTCATTGCAACCGGTCTCTGATTTTCCATCTGTCGAGGACATCAAAAAGTCCGATATAGATCAGCCAGTGGAAGATTCTCCAGTACTTATGCAACCTACTCAACCAGAAATGACGGTTGCCGAGGTGCCTGCTCTTGATTTGCTTGAACAGACGTCACCAGTTGTTGACATGACTCCTGATACAGCGGTGACTCTCGCAGAGTCCCCTACTCCAGTTGTACAGGATACAGCACCGGTGCTAGCAACTGATTCTTCAGGGCAGGATCTTCAGCAGGCCCAGAGCAGAATCTCAGAATTGGAGCTAATTGTTGCGGATGGCGAAAAAATACGAGACCAATCTTCTAAAGAGATCTTAGATATGAAGGAACGTATCTCATCTTTGGAAGCAGAACTTGCACGTGCACAAGAACGCACTGTCCCAGTTTCCCCTTCTGTCTCTTTGGCGCAAAAATCCAGTGGGACTGCTCAACAAGTCAAGAGGCAGTCTGTCCGGACCAGTCCGGTCAAAGCTGTTAAATCCCCAAAATGGATTCTTAAAAGCGCAAGATCAGGACAAGCTGTCTTAGGGCGGATTGGAAATTCTGATCTGAAGACAATCTCCGTTGGAGAGCGTGTGGATGGTCTTGGTACGGTCTTGTCTATTGATCGTGGCCAGAATGGCTGGGTTGTTGTAGGTACGCTTGATCGTGTGACTGAATAATCCATCATTCTCTAAAAGAGATAGAGGGCTTGCAAAAATACACCTTTTAGCGAGCCTTTTTTCTTTCTAAGCTGTTGAATTCCCTATTTTATCTATTTTTTAACTTTATCCTAACTTCTATTTCTTAGAATGATCTAGTGGGATTCCATCATTGAGTCAGAATTGACTTTGGGGGTATTGGCAAAAATCTTGTTTTTTTGCCTTGGGTATGGTTCAATGGATGTAATATAGAGCCGTTATAGCGGTCGAGGTGTGTAAATATGGTTATTCAGTTCAAAAGAATCAAAAGGACTCTCTTTTCCAGCCCCTTTTTGGCTGGCTTTTTTGTGTTTGCGGTGATGCATCCGTCACAAGCTCACGCCAGTTCCGTCTCTAGTTGGATCAGTAGTTTAATCTCTGCCGCCAGTTCGGCTGTGACTAGTGTTATTAGCTCTGTAGTTTCTTCAGTTTCTTCAGCAATAGCCTCACTTGTTTCTTCTGCCAGTAGTTTTTTGACCAGTGCAGTCTCCTCGATCATCTCATGGGTTTTTAGTGCGACCGGCTGTGGAGGAGCTGTCTCCTCTGGAACAGGAACTGTTGGGGATGTTATCTGTAATGTTATCAACGCATCCGCCAGTTTGCCCGGCTTTATTTCCGGTATAGCTTATATGATGGGGATGATTATGGCGGTCACTGCTATGATCAAGCTCAAGGATCATGTTGAGAATCCGAGTCAGACCCCGATTTCTGCGGCTGCTAAAAGATTTGTTGCTGGTGGGGCCCTCTTTATGTTGCCTATTGTGACTGAATCCGCAGAAACATTGATTATGGGAAGTTCTGGTTCTTCCGGCGGTATGGGGACAGGTGTCAGTGGTTCGGCTGCGGCAAGCTACGGCCTAGATGCGATGATGGTCGCTTTAATCGTTGACGTTTTCAAGCCTCTCGGAGCCCTTTTTGGAGCTTTCGGCTATCTTGCAGGGTTGCTCCTGACGGTTATCGGTATTAGCCGTTTGCTAAAAACTGCTCAGGATGGCCCGAGTGGCCCCTCTGGTCTTGGTACCATTATGACCTTTGTTCTGGCTGGTATTTTGTTTACACTTAATGATCTGATGACAGCCTTTACTGGCTCCTTGTTCGGGGATAATGATATTACGACGTATGCTGAACTTGCCACGCCGATAGACGGTGGAGCGATTGATGACCATGTCTTGGCGGTTATCAGCTCTATCCTTTTGTTTATGATGCTTGTTGGTTGGGTCAGTTTTATCCGGGGATTCTTTATTCTTCGTGATGTGGCAGAAGGTAAGCAAGCATCGCTTATGGCGGCTGTCACCCATATTTTTGGGGGCGCTATAGCTGTGAATCTGGGGCCTTTTATGAATGCTGTTCAAAGTACATTCGGTCTAACATCCTTAGGTGTTATCTTTACTTAGGTTCTCTTGGAAGGCTTTTGCGGGCTGTTTCTACTCGCAAAAGCCAAGGTTAAAAAATAAAATGTGTCGATTTTGTGACTTTTTTATTGCAATGTGCCCCATTTCCGTGTAGTATAATAATAGGTTCAATCGCATAGGAGGAGGAAACCATGCTGAAACAACAACTTAATCGCCTTAACGCAGTAACAGGAGCTTCTTTTGTAATGGGTACAATGTTGTGCTCTACTGCAGAAGCTGCCCCAGCCAAGACTTTCAACGACATTGCCGATAATATTCTTACTGGGATTGGCACCCTTCCAGGTTTCTTATCAGCTATTTCTTATATGATGGGTATGCTATTCTCTGTATTGGGTATCTTGAAAATTAAAGATCACGTTGAAAACCCAACCCAAACCCACCTGAAAGATGGTGCTATCCGTTTGGCTGTTGGTGGTGGTCTGTTTATGATCCCTATTATCACAGAGTCCATGCAAACTCTGATCGGTACAGGTACCAAAACAGACGCTGCTGTTGTTAGCAAAATTGCCACTGCTACTACTCTGGCTAAGTAATCGATATCTATATTTGGTCAGTGGTCAAAGTTTGAAAGCCCTTGCTTTTTGCAGGGGCTTTCCTTTTTTAGGATATCTAGGAGCTCTATGCTTCTTTTATTTTTTCCAGCTTTCGGTTATGATGTATGCGGCTTTTGTTGCCATAATGTAAAAACTTTTCAAGGTTCATGATTGATGCCCGATTTGCCACTAGTTCTAGGAATTGCCCGACCAACCGGGGCCCCGCGTTCTCACAAGCTTACTGGATCGCCGAAGGTTCTGACGCCTGAAATTAAAAAGGCGGTTTTTGACCGGGATGACAATACTTGTCAGTGCTGCGGTTTTCAGTCGAGCAAATATCAGGAAGTTCATTTTCTTGACCAAGATCCCTTGAATTTATCTATGGATAATATGGTCACGGCGTGTATTTTTTGTCATCAGTGCTTTAACTTGGATCTTGCCTGTACGATGCGCTCTGGTGTGTTGATCTGGCTTCCTGAAATATCCCAAACAGATCTTCACCATATTATGCGAGCAGTTTATGTCGCGCGAATCTCCCAAGGCCCGATGGCCGAAGCTGCCAGGGCAACGCTAGACTCCCTCATGGCACGACGGGAAGAAGCTCGTCACAGGATAGGGACTGATGACCCATATGTTCTAGCAACAGTTATGAAAGACTTTTTGACCTCCCGCTATTATGCAGATCGTGGAACTAAGTTGGAAGGGCTCAGGCTAATGCCTCTTGATCGCCGCTTGATTCGTGAAGCAGATCTTGAATTTAACCAATTTCCTCAGATCCTAGCTTATTGGAGGTCTAAAGATGGGCCTTTCGGCAAGAGTTCCCCCACATTATGGTTTAACCTCTATAGGGATGCCATTAACGGGGGGGACAAAGAGGCAAGTTAAGTCATTTTGCTGTATTTCTATATTTTCTTTACCCCATTTTCTGGATACACTGACTTCGTCTCTAACCTATTTGATTCTCTATGAAATTTATTGAAAAAATCCTCGCCCCCTTCCAGATAGCTCTCCGTCAGTCGATTGAGAGCTTTATCCGCGTTGAAACGGCTGAAAATGAATTTACTTTGGCATCAAGCGACGGATCGCTTGTAAGCTACCTGAAGGTTGATGGTTCCCGCCAAATTATCGGGGAAGAGGAGTATAATTTCCTCGTTGATGCTGCGACAGTTAAGCTTGGAGCCAAGTTTGACCGGCAGGGGCATGCCATGCAAGTCTATTTTACGCGGGATCCCAATCGTATCCGTGCCCATCTCAGCAGCCAAATGGAAGCATCCAGAACGACAGCGAAAAATGTTGGGTTGGAAATTGAGGACTTGATTGATGAGAAAATCAAAAACCTATCTAATATTCTGAGTTACGAAGAATGTTACTTTGTGTTGTGGACGCGGCCTGCCTCAATGAGCAAGAGTGAAGCATCCCGTACGCAAAAAGATAAGCAGGATCAGGTAAAAAAATGGGTTAATGCTCCGTATGGCCAGAATCCTCTGGCGGGTATCGAGGCGTTACGAACAAGGCATAAAAGTTATGTGACGTCTATTGAACAGGCCCTGAATGAAATTGGTATCCGTGCCGAATTGCTGGAAGTCCATGATGCACTTAAGGCTATACGGAATAACATGTTTCCCAGCAAAGCCCATGAAAATTGGCGTGCTTGTTTGCCGGGAGACCCTATTCCTGCCCGTGCTCCTACAAGCAGAGTAGATATGTCTGATGTTATATGGCCTCCATTAAGAACGCAGATTGCTGTGGGTGATGCCAGATTGACCGGTGGGCCTGTCGTTCAAATTGATGATTTGAATTGGGCTGGCGCAGATATGACGTTGGGGCCAATGGAAGCCACACCTTTTCCTGGTTTGCTTAACCGTCTGTATGAGGCAAAAGTTCCTTTCAGGATATCTTTCCTGATTGAGGGGGGGGGGGCTGAATCTTCACAGTTCAGAGCTTTTGTTGCAACTTTGCTTAGTGTTACAAATTCCCTGAATAAACAGATCAAATACTCTCTTGAAGGGTTGCAGGTTATGGCTCGTAGTGAGCCTGTTGTTAAGTTGCGCGTATCTTTTGCGACATGGGCCCCTAAATCCTCTCCTAACTTAATATTGGATCGATTGTCTATCCTGATGCAGTCAGTTGAGAGCTGGGGCTATGCTCAAGTAAGTGATGTCTCGGGCGATCCTCTGGATTGTATCATGTCTTCTGCAATGGGAATCCATTGTGCGGGGACGGCTCCCGCTGCTGTTGCTCCGATGCGCGAAGTCATGAAGTTGTTGCCTTGGCAAAGGCCATCCAGCCCGTTTTCTCACGGAGCCATTATGCTTCGTACGCCAGATGGGAAGTCATGGCCTTATCAAACAGGTACCAACCTGACCACGACATGGTTCGATTTGATTTTTGCTCAACCGGGTGCTGGTAAGTCCGTTCTGATGAATACCTTGAACCTTGGAACTATCCTTTCCCCGGGTATGAGTAAACTTCCTTTTGTTGCCGTTATTGATATTGGCCCATCGTCAGCGGGACTGGTGTCTCTGGTCAAAGAGGCATTGCCGATTTCCCGTCAAGGAGAAGCCGCCTATTACAGGCTCCAAATGTCACGGCAATATGCGATTAACCCCTTTGATACGCAGCTTGGCTGTCGAGCCCCTTTAATGGACGAGCGTAGCTATCTTGTCGAGTTATTGGTCCTGCTCGCTACACCTCCTGGCCATGATAAGCCATATGACGGAATTCAGCAATTGGCCGGTCTAGTGGTTGATGAAATGTTCCGTTGGCGTGATGATACGGCGGCTAATGCGGAGCCTCGTCCATATCTCCCTAGATTGGATGCGGATATTGATGATGCTCTGCAAAAGAACAATATCCATGTGCCAACAGATCCTTATTGGTGGGATGTTGTTGACCGCCTATTTGAGATTGGGATGATTAACGAGGCTGGTATTGCACAGCGTTATGCCGTTCCAACTCTGGGAGATGCGATTACTGCGGCGCGCCGTCCACAAATCAGGACCTTGTTGGAAGAAACATCTATTGGGTTCAGTACGGAGTCTGTCATTAATGCGTTCGAACGTATGATTACATCGGCTATCCGTGAATATCCAATCCTGTCCTCTGTGACCCAGTTTGAAATCAGTGAGGCTCGTGTTTGCTCCCTTGATTTGATGGATGTGTCGCCTCAGGGAGATGATACGGCAGATCGGCAAACATCGATTATGTACATGCTGGCGCGTCATGCCCTAGTTCGTAGTTGGTGGGTAGGAGCAGAGTCCTTACAATTTATTCCCGAAAAATATCGATATTATCATGAGACCAAGCTGCAAGATCTTGCCGAGACCCCGAAACGCTTGTGTTATGACGAGTTTCACCGCACCAGTTCATCCACGTCTGTACGTTCGCAGGTCATCCGAGATGTACGTGAGGGACGCAAACGTGGTGTGCAAATTGTTCTGGCCTCCCAGCTTTTGGACGATTTTGATGACGATATGGTTGATTTGGCAACGGGTGTTTGGGTTTTGGGAACTGCGGTTTCCGAGAAAGCTGTTGATGATGTCAAGGAGCGTTTTGGACTATCATCCACAGCACGCAGCATCATTCGTTATAAACTGACGGGTCCACGAGCTGGTGGGGCACCAGCCCTTCTTATTCTTGGTACAAATGAAGGGCGTTACGAGCAGCATTTGATAAACACGCTGGGGCCTATCGAGCTATGGGCATTTGCAACCTCTGTCGAGGATGTTTTGATCAGAAACCAGCTATATTCCAAATATGGTGCTGGGCGTGCCCGCCAAATTCTAGCTGCTTCTTTCCCAGGAGGAAGTGCTCGAAATGAGATTAAACGCCGTATTATTGCAAAGTCGCAAGATGGTGGAGAGTCCAAATCTGCTGCCTTGACTGCTGTTATTGATGAGATTGTTTCCGAATTGATTATTGCTAGTACGCAAGAAGCTATTGCAAAGGGACAGGGAAGGTAGGTCGTGGTGGTCAAGAGTAAGTTTGATCAATCGGCGAAGCCTCAGGACAAGCCTAAAAAAGACAGCAAACGAGCTTGGTGGCTTGGTGGTATAGGCTTCTTTTTCTTTTTGGTTATTTTCTTGTTGTATAGCCCTCAAGCTACGATCCAGTATGGCGTTTGTAAGGTTTATATTGAGTTGAATGAGCCTTATCCTGAAAAAATAAAATATCTTGGTTTGGAAGATTTTGGACAGACCTTACGGGTTATCTATCGTCGGGTTGATCCATTTGGTGTTGTTTCCGTCAATGTTGTCGAGTGTACGTTCAAGATTGAGGACAATGCTTTGACGCCATATCTGCAATCCGTTGATATTAATGGCAAGAAGAAAACATATGTGGCGGAAGACCCCAAGAAAATTGAAGAATTTAACAAGAGTGTTCCGGCAATTGAAGCTAGCCCACCAGATCTATCAGTCCCCTATTTTCCCTTGGATGACATGTCCCAGTATCGTTCTTTTTACAATGAAAAGGACTGATGGTTGACATATGTTTGCGGGGTTGCCTTGCTCAAACACCCTTGCATTTTAAGGGAAAGATCAGTATGAATGTTCCATATTATAAAAGAAAAATACCGGAATCCGGTAAATTTAGTTCGTTGGATATAACAAATAGGAGTTAGCTATCAAGAAGACTTTTTCATCAGGCTCGGGGCGTCCTTCACGCGATACAGGAGGAGGGCCACGCGTCAATCAGGATATTCGACTGGAGCGGTTGCGTTTGGTTGATGAAAATGGCGAGATGGTTGGAGTTGTTACGATCAAGGAAGCTTTGCGGCGTGCCGAAGAGGTAGGCCTTGATCTTGTTGAGATCTCTCCGAATGCTGATCCCCCTGTTTGTAAAATCCTTGATTTCGGAAAATTCAAGTTTGAACAACAAAAGAAGGCTGCCGAAGCCCGTAAGAAGCAAAAGACTGTTGATGTTAAAGAAATCCAGTTACGCCCTATGATCGGCGACCATGATTATGATGTGAAATTGAAAAATGCGCGACGTTTTCTGGAAGCAGGAGATAAGGTTAAGGTTGTTTTGCGATTCCGTGGTCGAGAGCTCTCACATACCGAAATTGGCATGGAGCTGCTTAAACGTATGATTGTTGATCTGGGAGAAGCAGCGAAGGTTGACTTTGAACCGAAGATGGAGGGGCGTCAGGTGATGATGGTTCTCTCTCCTGGTGTTCCTAAATAAAATGGTCCTTTAAGTAAAAAACCCGCCAAGTGGCGGGTTTTTTAATTTTCTGAACTTAGATCTATTCAGCCGCTACTGGTGCAACAACTGCTGTCACTGGAGCTATGGCTGCTTTCTTAACAGCAGGTTTTTTAGCTACAGTTTTCTTAACTGCTGCTTTTTTCACTGCTGGTTTTTTAGCTACTACTTTTTTAACAGCAGGTTTT
>MNUG01000029.1 GCA_001871905.1 Alphaproteobacteria bacterium CG1_02_46_17
CCGTTATACTGGCATCGTTATTCGTGTCATAAACCGCAAGCGCTGCAAATCCGTTCCCGAAATCAACACTGTTTCCAAACAGTTCGCCATTATCGCTGATAAATCCGTCACTGTTCTTATCAATTGCCAACAGCCCGTCACCACCCGAAATCCATCCCGATGCTTCGCGGAATCCGTCCTGATCGATGTCCCAGTACACCGCATCCGTCCCCGTCAACGACGCCAGCTCAATTCCGTTCCCGTCCAAATCCAATACCAGTGGCGAACCTCGCGTGAAGGAGATTGAAAACATGCCATCAACTTGTATAATAAAATCTGTACTGCCCGTTATATCTTCCTTAAGAAAAAACTCTGGATTATAGATGAGAGGAACACTAGTAGGAGATGTAGAATCAAAAATAGACCCATAAGTCTTGTGCGGTTCACCATACACTTCCATAATGCTATTTTCCGCAGCTTGAGTAGCCGCCTCTTCAATCCCCCACTCTTCCGGAGAGTATGTGTTGTTAATTATATTATCCGCATGTATTAATTCATGAGAGAGTACCCTCTCAAGAGAATATTTATGTTCATTGCCACTAATATCCTCGAAACTCTTTTCAAGGAGAACACTCTCTGTAATTTCAATATATATGACATGAACATCGTCCTCCATCACATGGTACGTTTCTGCGTAATCACTGTCCCCTGGAGTAGGCACGGAAAGAGTTGTTACAATTTTAATTTTTAATTCTATATCGCTATCATAGACATTCTTGGCTGCACTTTTTATTTCTTTTGATTTTATGACAAGATTAACAAAAGACCCCCAAACTTCACCCTGACTAACAGAAGTAACTAGTGGATCTATTGATACTGAATTCACGGTCATATTTCCCATAGCATACTACTCCTTACCAAGAATGTTGATTAAATTTGAAATTGTTGGATAAGAGCATCATTGGCTAAAGTCTCCCAGACTTCCCGAATGATCTCGATCTGCTGGGGACCTGTTATTTTGTCATCCAAAATACGGGTTTTGGTTCCCAAACCCTCAGGGGTCAGCTCCCGCGTGGTAAAGAGAAGATGTCCTAGTAAAATAACTAAGTAGTAATCTCACTGCCATGAGAAATCGGGCGTCCCCGCCCTTCGGTCGGTCAGGCTCTATTCGCTAAGGCCGCGCTTTGCGCAGCCTAACCTCTGCCCCCAAACCCCCGCCCTCGACCGGGAGCAGGGTTGCAGGTAATTTAATCCCCTGCAAGCCCAGCCCCTTAAGGTATTTGAAGATATAAGCGTCAAGGGTAAAGGCTTCGCCCTTTTCCCCTTCCCGTGTCCTCGGCTTCGCCTGCGGTCCGCGCCAGTCAGGGGAAAAGCCCTTGACTCTTGAAAAGATATTTTGTTTGCGCTATTAATAATCCATGACCACATGGATTAAATTTTTCTGCGTTGCCGTTGCCGTAGCTATCAGCCCGGTGACAGTGTTTGCAGCGATATCTATTCCTTTTACAGTTAACCTCTCTGAGGCGGTAACAGTAGACACCGCAGGTGGAACACCGAGGATTGCTGTTGATGTCGGTGGAGTCACACGCTATGCCACTTATACATCAGGCACTGGCACATCTTCCCTGATCTTTACCTATGACGCGGCCATAGGTGATGTTGATTTAGATGGGGTCGCTTTATCGTCACCGATAGACCTCAATGGTGGAACTATCACAGATACAGCGGGCAATGGTGCGACGCTAACATTCACTCCTCCCAATACAACCAATGTCAGGGTAAATTATCCATCCTTAGGAATGGATTTTATCGCTGATGCCGATGGCAGATATACGCTCAACGGGGCAGTCTATAACGACCTCCCCTCATTCCTCACCGCTACAGGTGGGACATTTTCCCGCGCGAGCATCGGAACCTATTACGATGCTGCTGGGGTTTTACAAACCGCCGCATCAGGCGTACCTCGTTTTGACCATGACCCCGTCACCAATGCCGCAAAGGGGATTTTGATTGAAGAGGCGAGGACGAATGAAATAGTGAACTCAACAGATTTGAAGTCCCCCCTTTGGCTAGGCTACTGTGGCAACTGGCTCACAACTTATGTGCCGGATCCAGCTGGAGGGAATAATGCCGTCCAAATCCCAGCAGATTCAGATGGCTGCAGTTTCAACGTTAGCGGCCTTTATAAATGCACAACTCAGTTTTGCAATGGGAGCAATTTTCCAGCTGGGACATATACTGTTTCTGTGTGGGGAAGAACAGTTAGCGGAACACTAAATATTGGCATTACTACGGATGATACTAGTTACAGTCCTCAATGTACTTTGACCACAACATGGAAGAGGTGTTTCGCGACAGTTACTAAAGCAGCGACAGACGCACTCTATGGCCCACGCATGTTTCAGGTTGTAGAAGGTGCCGCAAATAATCAAGCCTATGAACTATTCGGGCCGCAAGTTGAACAGGGTTCATTCCCTACGTCTTATATTCCGACGACCACGGCGGCGGTGACAAGAGCGGCGGATGTGCTGACGATGCCGACGGGCAGTTGGTATAACCAATCCGCTGGCACAGGCGTCGGAACACAGTCACATCAAAGCAATGCGGGGACGGGCTTTCCCATGTTGTGGAGGTTTGACGACACAACTAATAATAACCGATGGAACGCATACCATCGTCAAAGTGACAGCCATGTGGGGTTTGATGGAGTTACCGCTGGGTTCGGCCAAGGGAGTAATAATTTTGCCTCTACATCCACCGCCACGACGTCGATTGCGGGACGTAATGCCCTTAATAATATGCGCGCAGCCAAGGATGGGGTGCTTGGCCCGCTTGATACCACTTGGACACCGCCCACAGTGACGCAATTTGTTGGCGGTTTACAAGGACAACAGGCCAATAAGTGGATGCAAAAGTTTAAATATTACCCTTTAGCCCTCTCTGATACCCAACTACAACTCCTGACGCAGTAGGCGTCTCATATGCACGGGTCTCGACCCAGGACCAGAAGCTCCATCTGCAGCACGACGCCTTGAAGGCGGCGGGCTGCTTGACCATCTTTGAAGACCAGACCAGCGGCACGCGGGCAAAGCGGCCAGGCCTAGACAAGGTCTTGGCCAAGCTCGGCCCGGGGGTCGTTCTGGTGGTGTGGCGACTGGACCGGCTCGGCCGGTCCCTGTCGCACCTGGTTGAAGTCTTGAAGGTCATCGAAGCCAAGGGCGCGGGCTTCGTGTCCCTGAGCGAGTCCATCGACACGACGAGTGCCGGCGGTCGCCTGGTCTTCCACATGATGGCGGCCCTAGCTAGAGGAAAATATGCAATCGAGCATATTATGCCTAGAAAATGGCTAGCTCATTGGCCCTTGCCATCAAATATTGAAGATGGTGAGAGAGATAGAACCATTCATACTTTAGGAAATTTGACTCTTCTTACAGGTAAATTAAATTCCAAAGTCTCAAACGGCCCGTGGCTGGGAAGCGAAGGGAAAAGAAGCGGCCTTGAGGCACATGATGTACTTATGCTCAACCGCGAACTGTTGAAGGGAGCAGATAATGAATGGACGGATCAAGCTATTCGCGAAAGAACTCTTGAATTAGCAAATACCATTACTCAAATTTGGCCAGTGCCGCCTAACCACAAATCTGGTTTCACTACTGATAAGCCTATCAAGCGCAAGAAAATCCAATTACCTGATCTTATAAATGGAGGTTTATTAGTCCCTGGTATGCCACTCTTTCCAAGAATAGGAAAGTATAGCGACAAAGTTGCTACTTTATTGCCTGAAGGGCAAATCGAGATTAATGGAACAGTTTTCGATAGCCCCTCATCGGCTGCTTACAATATTACTGGCAAAGGTACAAATGGTTGGTGGTTTTTTCTAACCGATCAATCATCTAAGACATCTCTGAGAAATATTCGACGCAGCTATATCGATAATATGTCCGTCGATGTAGAAGAAGATGATGAGTTAGATGACGACGAAGATGATGAATAGAGTTACTCTATCCGATTTCGCCGACGGCTATAATGACTTTGATTTTATCGTCTTCGGTCCATTCTTCCACGATGTCCAAAAACTTTTCACAGGTACATTGGCTGCTTGATAGGGCTTTGAATAGGTCGCAATCTATCCCCTCCCCATCTATAAATTGGATTTCAAATTCTTCGACAGGTTCGCCATAGCGGTTCAAGAGTTTGGATGATTTTTCCTGATAGTCTTCTGCGCTCTCGAAATAGAAACCATTGGCAGAGATGTCATAGGGTTGGGCAAAAAGTGTTGTCATCTTAAATATCCTCGTTAACGGGTTGCATATGAACCCTTGCCTTCCGGCGAGGATGGGGTGAGCAAGTGCCATAGGGCAGATTAATCCGAGGGGGATCACCCGTTTTGTACAGGGTTTGCGAAGGAAAAACGGGGATACGGTTTGATCTGTTTATCAAAGACCCTTGCACGCGTTAGGGGCAAAGCCCATACAGGGCTTTTTCAAATTCTTGTTTTTGGAAATTTTTTGAATATGGTGCCCCTGGTCGGACTCGAACCAACACATCTTTCGATACCGCATTTTGAGTGCGGCGCGTCTACCAATTTCACCACAGGGGCAGCAGGCGCACTTTATAACAGTCTTGATTTTATATTTCAAGCTCTGATTTATCGGTTTTTTTAGGTTTTTTAACCGATTTCCGGACGTTAATCGCAGAGGTATCCAACGTATTCTTGAGATGGGCCGCATAGTACTTCTCGATCATCTCAACGCTGGTACGGCAATTCTTGGCAATTTGGTAAATATCCGCCCCCTCCATCAATCGCAAACAAATATAGGTGTGGCGCAAACTATAGGCAGTCCGGACATTCCCGTCCCGATCAAACTTCATATTAAGCTCATCCAGAACAGAATTGAGCAAATCTCGGGGAGTCCCACCAAAGATTTTATCTGTAGGTTTGGCTTTATGCCGATCCATCATGCGCTGGAAGGGCAAAACCGCACCAGCCATGCTTTTACAATACCCTACGCCGCGCTTACCGCGCACTTCGATTTCAAGGATACGTTCGTCCAAGTTCGGGTCATTCACGATTGTGACGTCCCGATATTCCAGCCGTCCGGCTTCATCAGGTCTTAGGCCAGTATTGGCCATGAATAGAACATAGTCGTGTAAATCCTCACAAACACCGCGCCAACGCTCTTTCTTCGGATTTTTGGCCCGCTCGCGCGTGGCCTCATATAGCATTTTATATTCATCCGGAGAGAACCACGCCCGATGCGTGACTTTACCGGAAGTTTTGTAAGGAGGAGAAATATCCGGAACAGCCTCAATCCAGCCGTAACGATGAGCTGTCTTGAGGATCAGACGGAGTGTGACTGTATCATGATGAAGAGCACTACGTGACGGAGGTTTTCCGGTAGAGGAATTTGTCCGGCGTGAAACGCGGTATTCCTGAACAAGTCCAGCATTAATCTCGCTCAAAGCCTTGTCTCGAAAGAAAGGTAGAAGATGGACGCGAATACGCATTTCATGGGATTTCACGTATTCTTCATTGCGCTGGCCTTCTGTAATTACCTCATATTCGGCCAGAAATTTTTCACAAGCTTGACGAAATGTTGGCCCCTTTGGGGTAACTCTTTTTTGTTTTTGGGGCTCACGACGAATGGGCATATCGGAATGCACATCATCCTCAAAAGTCGTCGCCAAATGTCGAGAGAGAAGCCGTGTACGACGTATCCGGCTAGCTTCGACGTATCGCTCCAGATACCATTCCTTCGCATATTCTTTGGCAAGAACGATGTTCTCTTCTTTGGTGGTGGCACGATGATTACGCCCGTTTAAGTACGTTGAACATTGCCAAAAGCGACTGTTCTCACGTCGATAAACGTGCAGTTTTCCATCCATCAAATCATGCGTTTCCATCGGCATTCTCAGACCTGTCTGCAATCCAAAATGTGTAAGACATGTGTAAGAATAGCACACAAAGGTTAATATGCTTAACCTGTTGATTTATAACGATTTTTTGAGATAAAAATTATAGGGATGTGATTTTGAGTCTAGCGCGTCTACCAATTCCACCACACCCGCACTTAAAAATATATCAGTCGGTAAACAGACCGATCTTATAACTGGCCTCACACACAATTTCAAGCCCGAATTTTGAAACAATATAGATTTCCTGATGCCACAGCAAAAATAACATCAAAAGACTGGAATCATTGATATTTTGGCCTATAATGACACCAACAACCCCATATGAGGCGCATCGTGACCACATATCTTTTACGTCTATTTTCCCTCCTCCCCCCACGACTGGTTGCGATATTCATTGCAGGAATATCTGTCCTGTCCTTGGCTGCCGCCTTTATTTCCCAATTTGGCTTTGGTTTGAAACCATGTGACTTGTGCCTGATCCAACGGGTTCCGTTTGCTCTCAATGCAGGATTAGGCTTGATCGGTATGGCCTGTCTGGGATGGACACGAACAGTAATCGGACTGTCCGGACTTTTTTTTCTGATCAATTCCGGAGTTGCCTTTTATCATTCCGGCGTCGAAAGACACTGGTGGAAGGGTTTTTCAGGATGTTCTACACCCGATATGTCCGGCTCAATCGAAGATTTAATGGCCAGAATTCAATCTACAGATGTCACAAGATGTGATGAAATCCCATGGGATCTGTTCGGTCTGTCCATGGCCAACTATAATGTGATGATGTGCCTAGGGCTTGGTGTTGCCTGCTTTATATACCTCTACAGCACCAGAGATAAAAAGCTTCAGGAAGATACCATTACTGGTCAATAAGCTCACTATCCCAGTATAGAAAATCCATCCAGCTCTGGTGCAAAAAGTTGGGCGGAAATTTCCGGCCACGATCCTGCAATTCATAAATCGATGGCTGACGCGGAGAGCGCAAAGGAATCATACCGCATTCTTCGGGTAGGTCACTTCCCTTTTGCTTGTTGCAACTCTGGCAAGATGCCACAATATTTGTCCAGCTTGTCCGCCCTCCGCGCGAACGCGGAACAACGTGATCGAAGGTCAATTCGTCCGTCCGAAAATGTCCTGCGCAATACTGGCATTGCCACGCATCACGCAAGAACACATTAAACCGCGTAAAGGCGGGAGATCGCGTCATCGGGACATATTCTTTAAGTGCCAAGACCGAAGGTAATTTCAATTCTGTCTGGGGAGAACGAACAACACGATCATATTCTGAAACCACCACCACCGAATCTCGAAAAATGGCCTTAACAGCTTCCTGCCAAGGCCACACAGATAAAGGATAATAACTTAAAGGTCGAAAATCAGCATTCAGAATTAATGCGGGACACCTCTCGAGTGGCGTCACTGTATCAACAAAATCATCCACAAACTCATCGACAAGCCTGTCAACAAAGCTCCCGGTTGGATCGTTACGCGCGGGAACCAGACTCGGCATTATATCGGGCGTATAATACTCCACAATCAACTCCTTCTTTCAGATGGCACTCCTGTTGGGCACGACACGGGAAGGGGGTGCGGGAACGTCCGCTGATTTCGGATTTTCTTATTATATCGTTCAAAGTCCTCATGATTCGGGCCTTTCACTCCATCTGATTTTATTATAAACGATACGGGCCGTACAGTGTATAAATTCGTTAAATTATATTGCCGCGGCGCAAAATCTATGAAAAATAAGATGGGTAGAAAGAAGAAAATATCATGTCGTTTTTCAAGAGGCTTTTCCCTGCCCTGACTCCCCCCCTGAAAACTTTTCTATTGATTGTTGTGATTATGATAATGGCATTCCTTGCCTTTTCGACCATCATCGAGAGAAGCAAAGAAACATCCAAAGACCTGACGATTGAGGCGACAGGATCAGGTTAATATTCTTTTCAGGAATTCCCCGCCTTCGTGAATCCCTTTTTCATCAATACTATGTGCCAAACCAGGGGTCGTATGCCCCGACACGTCAAAGCCAGCCTGACGCAAAGTCTCGGTGGCATGGAGCCAAGCACCAACCGGCACCACAGGATCCATTTCACCATGAACAAGATGAACTTTGGTTCGTGAAATACTCTGCTGTCCAATCAACCCTTCGCCACCCAATAACGCACCGGAAAATCCGAGCACGCCGGCAATCGGTTCCTTGCGGCGAGGCGCCACAAACAAGCTCATCATCGTCCCTTGTGAAAACCCGACAAAGGCAACTTTGGAAGCGGGAATATTATAGGCCTGCATTTGTTCATCAATGAAAGTGTTGAGAAGACCTGCCGTCCGCTCGGCTGCCGACAACATCGCCAAAGGTGCCCAACTTTGCAGGGAGAACCATTGATACCCGAATCCGATCTCGCACCCGAACGGCGCATCCGGCGAAACAAACACGGCATCCGGCACATCACGATCCCAATAGGGCGCAAGAGAAATCAAATCTTCGCCATTCGATCCATAACCGTGGAGCAAAATGACCAGAGATTTTGGTGGCTGACCGGATGAAGGGCCATGGGTATAAATATTCATCAAACAACCTGTAAAAAGTAATAGAAATAAGGACTAAAATCTCTGGGTCAAAGAGATTGATCCAAAAATGGATGGATCATCTTGCCCTTCAAATTCTTTTGTCCGGTAAACAAGCGTATAAGCTATACGAGTATTCCCCAGCGTCAAGGCCAAACCGGCATTTGCATCGGCCACCACATTCTTTTTATCAATATGGGCACTATCGCGGAAAGTGTTTCCGTCGAGAAAAATATCCCGTGCCACCAGCCGCGTATTCAATCCGGTAAACATATACCAGTTCCAGCCACGATCCGTGACATCAAAATATCCCGTTCCCGGTAAAGACGGTGTAAGACGCGGCGGCGTATCTTGTACCGCACCTTGATCGGGGCCGAATGTCATCGTTATGCCTGCCCCACCATAGGTATAAATATTTCCTGCAGCCAGACTAATATTAGGTTCAAAAAGAACCCTGTATCCTTGCCATTCAGCATTCACCCATACTGGCCACCGCCTGTCCCATGACAGAATAAGTCCCGGTTCGGTGTGGATCTGATTGTTCCATCCCTGTGGTTCCGGAGAATCGGATAAATGTTTATGGATAAATTTTTGTGATTGTTCAACCAGAGAGGCTGGCCCCACCATACCCAGTGTCAAACCAAATTGATCGGCATGATGATCATAGACATTGGCAAGACCAATTGTCCCATACAACCATCCGGCCCAAGGCCGCTCATTCGGTTGTGGGGTAGAAATTCTGATATTGCTGGGCGTAAAAATTTTCTGCCCCAGCGTAAAAGAAGTCAACGTTGCAGAGCTGATATCAAACCCACCCCAATCATCAACCAATTTCCGGACAATCGAAGGCGGCTTTGAATCAATATTGAAATATGTTGCCTGAATGCCGCTGGTATAGAATTTATCACCACTCCCCGCCAACAAATCATTCTCATGTGTCAGGGACAAATAGCTATGCTTGTCATTTTTTTCAGCGCTTTCGGCAATAGCCTCTCCAACTGAGGGAGGGATAGATGAAGACGTAGGAGAATCAGAATCTTCGGCCGCACAAGCGAACCTTGCAAGAACACCGGTCAGGGTGAGATAAGAGAAAAATAATAGAACTGGTAGAGAATAATTTTTTCTCACGAGGAATATCCCTTCTCGGAACTACGCTAAAGTATTTCGGGAAAGGCACAAGCTAAATTATTGGGAGAAAATTATGAGTAATCAAGCTCCACAGCCCAATCAATCGCCTCATTTGGATTGGTTTCGCCGTTCTTTGCAATAAACTCCCGCAATGCTTCCTTGGCTTTCATCATCACATTCAAGGTAGGAGCATCTGCCTCGCGTTGAATTGCACGATCAAGATCAGCCTGTCTGAAGGTATCGCTCAGTGTTTCAACAAGAAACTCCCGACGACAATATTTGGTAACCTGCGCAGAACTTTGGGTTATCCTTGGAGTGGTTAACACAAGTGACACTCCGGCAAAATCTCCCAAAAAATCAACTTTGTAAGAAGAGTAACGACCCTTTGAATTGTCTTCCATAAAAAACTCCCGACTGACCTGCATTAATTAATCAGGCGCACCCTATACATGTTTTTATAACATGGCAAGCATTAGTTTCAAGTGGCAAGATCTTAAAAATAACACTAGAATAACCGCGTGATGCCGCCATTCCTGTTCAAAACACGTTTTGCCCCCAGTCCCACCGGATACCTGCATGTCGGCCACGCACTTTCCGCATGGTGCGCGTGGGAAGATGCCGAAGGACACGACCAGAATTTTATTCTCCGCATTGAGGACATCGACCAGACCCGCTGCAAACCTGAATATGAGTCCGCCATCATCGAAGATCTGAAGTGGCTGGGCATCAAATGGGCACAACCGATCCGTCGGCAATCCGAGCATTTTGCCGACTACCAGCAGACACTGGATCACCTAACACAACAAGGGCTCTTGTACCCGTGTTTTTGCACCAGAAAAGATATTGAAGAAGAAATATCCAGCATCAATGCAGCCCCCCACGGCCTCGAAGGGCTGGTTTATCCCAAAACCTGCGCTCACCTGTCTTCTGGCGAACGTGAAGAAAAAATATCGTCCGGAAAACCATATGCTTTGCGCCTGAATATGGCGGAATCTCTGCGGCGTATCCCCGCATCCCGCCTGATCTGGCATGACCGCATAAAGGGAAAACAGGAACCAACAGCAAATCTGCTGACGACAACTCTGGGGGATGTGGTCTTGGCCAGAAAGGACACGCCGTCCAGCTATCACCTGTGCGTCACCCATGACGATCATCTTCAAAATATTTCGCTGGTAACGCGCTGCCAAGACCTGTTTTTTGCAACCCATCTGCACCGCCTGTTACAAGAAATATTAGGGTACAATGTCCCCGAATATCACCATCACGCTCTTTTGACCGATGCTCAGGGCAAACGCTTTTCCAAACGGGATAACGGCTTAACCCTGCGGGAACTAAGAAATAAGGGCTTGGAGCCCGATCAACTTCGCCATATTATAATGCATGGCAATATAAGTGAAATTTTGGTATAAAGACCGTCAAATTTATAAAAAATAGCGCTCAACCAACAGTAAAAACAAAAAAATAGACTCACAATGTCTTCACATACCGCCTCAACTGATAAATCCCAATTAACCAAACTGGTCGTTGGTGCCATTGGTGTTGTCTATGGCGATATCGGAACCAGCCCCTTATACGCATTCAAGGAATCGTTTCTTGGTGCCAAATTCGCAGCAGACTTCGCCCATATTCTGGGTGTCCTCTCGCTTATTTTCTGGTCTGTAACCATCACCGTGACGTTCAAATATGTGCTGCTGATGATGCGGGCCGATAACAAGGGTGAAGGCGGAAGCCTGTCCCTGTTCGCCCTCGCCAGCAGGTTTTCCCATGACACAAAGTGGATTGCCATGGCTGTTCCGGTTCTGGGAATTTTCGCCGCCGCCCTGTTCTATGGCGACAGTATGATTACCCCCGCCATCTCGATCATGAGTTCGATTGAAGGTTTGCAGGTCGCTGCCCCGAAACTCACCCCCTATGTTTTACCAATTACCATTTTAATTCTGGCTTTTCTGTTTTCCTTTCAAAAACTCGGAACCGGAAATGTCGGGGTTCTTTTTGGCCCTATTATGTGTGTGTGGTTTATAACCATTGCCGGCCTTGGTCTTGTCCATATATGGGATAACCCCTATGTCCTCAAGGCGATCAACCCTTACTATGCCATTTCATTCTTTATGGAGGACAAACTGTATGCCTTCCTGACCTTGGGAAGCGTCTTGCTGGCAATGACCGGAGCCGAAGCTCTCTACGCAGATATGGGACATTTCGGGAAAAACCCGATCCGTATCGCGTGGGTGTCGCTTGTCTTTCCTGCCCTGATGATCAATTATTTCGGGCAAGGTGCATTTATCCTTTCAACTCCGGAAGGCCTTGAAAATCCGTTCTTCCGTATGGCCCCCGAATGGATGAACTGGCCGCTGCTGATACTGGCCGCCTGCGCGACCATCATCGCATCTCAGGCTGTCATTTCCGGAGCCTTTTCGGTTACTCAGCAAGCCATCCGGCTCGGCTACCTGCCCCGTATGTCTATTATTCACACTTCGGACGACCAGATCGGGCAAATCTACATTCCGTTTATCAACTGGATGCTGATGTTCTTCGTTTTCCTGTTGGTTATCACCTTCCAGTCTTCCAGCAATCTAGCGCACGCTTATGGTGTCGCGGTAACCGGTACCATGCTGATCGACACTTTATTGCTCGGTATCGTGATCTTCAAAATGTGGCAATGGAAACGTCCGCTGGCCATCGCGACCGTGGGCACCTTATTGGTTGTGGATACGTCCTTCTTTCTGGCGACCGCCACAAAAATTGTCCATGGAGGATGGTTCCCGCTTCTTTTGGGAACAGTCATCTTTATCCTGCTGACGACATGGAAACGTGGCCGCCAACTGGTTTTGCAAAAACTTCGCAAGGATTCGATGCCTGTAGATGTCTTTTTCCGCGACTATTGCGACAACTTTACCCGTGTACCTGGATCTGCGATCTATATGTACAATTTGAATGACGGCATTCCTGTCCCACTGCTACAGAACCTGAAACACAATAAGGTCTTGCATAAGACAAATTACTTCCTTCACGTCGTAATTGATGAAAAATCATACGTCATGGAAGAAGACCGTATTCGCGTTGTCAATCTGGGACAGGATTTTTACCGGATCACCATCCGGTACGGATTTATGGATGAAATAGATGTTCCAAAGGAATTAATGAAAGAACATATCCACGGATTAAAAATCGACACCGATGCCGTGACCTATTTCATTGGACGGGAAACCGTTATCCCGACCAGCATTCCGGGGATGGCCATCTGGAGAGAACATCTTTTCTCATGGTTGACCAAGAACGCCTCATCTGCTGCTGATTACTATAATCTGCCCAGCAAACGTGTGATGGAAATCGGTAGCCGGATCGATATTTAATCCATGCTTCTCCAAAACATTGTAGCTTTCTTGGGTCTTGCATAGTCGACATGATGTATTTATAAAGACACAAAGACAACCCCAGATTTATATAAGCGGCTAGAGAATTATGGAACAGCACCCCCTAACCCCAGAAGACTACAGAAAATTGGTTCCTATTTTCATGAAGGCACTTAATCGTGCAGAACGCATTGTTCAATTTGCAGAGACACGCCAAGAACCCCTGTCTTTTCAGCTTCGGAGGAATTTTGAGACCCTGAAAATTGCAGCCAATGATACGATTTCACAAAGAACAATCGAATATAGTCTGGCCAATGAAGAGGATCATGCCTCTGAAATATCTGGCGTGATCTCGACCAGCGCATATTATGCCCATCTGAAACAAAATGCCTGCATCTACGGGCCTGGAAAACCAACCATAGAACAGCATATTCGCTCGAACAGATCGTCTATTGCAGGGTATAAGGTTCTACAGAAAATCACCAACCAGTTCGGATTTATTTTTACCTGAATGCCCGATCATGCTGAAGTGAGGAGATCGACGTTCTGAATCTATCGACCTCCTCCATCTCCAGATCAGCATATATGATATCCGTATCCTCACCAGACTCGGCCAAGATCTTTCCCCACGGATTGATAATCATCGAATGGCCATAGGTTTTTCGCCCTGCTCCATGATCTCCACACTGGGCGGGAGCTATCACATAGGCGCCATTCTCAATCGCCCGCGCTCTTAACAAAACCTCCCAGTGCATCTGTCCGGTAGAAACTGTAAAAGCCGCTGGCACCATTAAAATCTGTGCGCCCTCTTGCGACATCTTCCGGTATAAATCCGGAAAGCGCACGTCATAGCAAATGCTTAATCCGATGTGGGCGAAATCTGTCGAGGCCACCACCATCTGGTCTCCACCTTCAACAATTTTACTTTCATTCTGTATTTCACCCGAAGGCAACCTCACATCAAAGAGATGAATTTTGTTGTAATGGGCAATTTGTTTTCCAGCGGGAGAAAACAGGTAGGATCGGTTGTAAAATTTATGATCCGAGGCCTTGATCGCGATTGACCCGAGAGAAATCCAGACGCCCAACTCTTGCGCCAAGGACTTGCACAATTCAATAAAGGGATGATTTTCTTCGCCCAGAACACGTGCAAGTTTTTCTTCCGCTTTCAAGCCGAGTAAATCCGTATTCTCAGGACTTGCAACAAAATAGGCTCCGGCAGTTGCCGCCTGACGTATCATCTCCTCGAATACAACCAGATTAGCAGCCATATTGGGGCCACTATTCATCTGGAGAGCTGCAACTTTGATTGCCATCAGAAATGCCTACTCTGCTAATAACTTATCCAGATCACCGGAGTCTTCCAAAGCCCGCATATCGTCATACCCGCCAATCGGCTTGTCATTGATAAAGATCTGCGGAACTGTACGACGCCCTTGTGCTTTTTGAACCAAAGCAATCCGAGCCGCGTCATCGCTCGATACATCAATCTCGGCGTAATCGACATCCTTCATGTCCAGCAATTGCTTGGCCCGTGTACAATAAGGGCAATAATCGGTTGTATAAACTTCTACCTTCGCCATCAAAAATCCTTCCTTCTCACAATAGATATAACCCCAAATTAGTGCGATTTCACAACCCGGGCAAGGGTCACGACATCAACTTGTTTGGCACCTGCTGCCAGCAAAGCATGCGTACATTCTTCCAAAGTCGCCCCGGTCGTATAAACATCATCAACCAGTACAATCGTCTTACCCGCGATCATATCCAGTTTCTCCGGCACAACAACAAATGCCTTGCGAACATTTTCATGTCGATCACGAGCCGATTTATGCCCCTGTGGCGGCGTAGAACGCACGCGCTTTAACACATACGGTTGAAACCCGATACCCGTTTTTGAGGCCAGCGCACGCGCCAGAAGAGCCGCCTGATTATATCTGCGTTTTACCAGTCGTGTCCAATGCAACGGAACAGGAATAATCATATCCGCCTGATCAAGCATCTCTTCTGCTGCTTTCAGCAATAAGGTCGCAAATATGACAGTTAAATGGGTATGATCCCCGTGTTTGAAAGCCAGTATTAAATCCCGTGAGACCTCATCATAAACAAAAATCGATCGAGCTCTGGTAAATGGTTTGGGACTGGCCAGACAAGGCCCGCATAACTGATTAGAAGGTTCATCTTTTGGGCTACCCGCGTCATCTTCGACAATCTGGAAGGGCATCCCGCAACATTTGCAAAAAGGAGATCCGATAAAAGTTAACGAGCCCCACGATTCTGCCGATAACGACCCAACCCGATCAACGATTCGACCGCTGACCGGACATCTGGGAGGCAACACGTCATTGATAAGCACAAAAACCCACCCCTTGAGTTTGGAAAGATATTTTTTATAATACATTGTTTTTTAAGGACTTTCCGCAAAAAAAGGGCAAGGCACCCCGAAACCATACACCTGCTAACCGTTTATTTTTATTGCATTTTTTCTTAAAAAGAGCAATAATCAACGCATATAATCATAAACTATGACAATAAACTCGGCAACGTACGAAAGCAGGAATGGCTAGCGCAGGTAAGATATCGTTACTTCAAGGCCACCGTAAGGCAATAGGCTTTGGCAAGCAGCATGTTCCCTCACCTGAAACGCAGGGTGAGGAGCAGGAGTCGCCTGCACACGCCCCCATTGAGATTTTGCTCAAAGATATTCCCCCTCATATTGTAAAAAAAGCATGGTTTACCCTATCCCATATTCTTCCCGATAGCGGCGCCAAAATCCTCGATTCCGGATGCAAGGACGGCATGATGACCTATGTCATGGCAGCCTTGAAACCTGATATAAACTTCACAGGACTAGACATTGACGCAAACCGCATCCGTCAGGCGCAAAAGAAATACCGCCTGAAAAACCTGTCCTATAAACTGGGAAATATCTATACCGATCTGGTCGAAGACACTTATGATGCCATTGTGGATTCCTTCTTTTTGCATGAAATTTACTCGGACTCCTTCTTCAATGAACGCCTGATTGAACTGGCCCTACAAAAACAATATAAGGCCCTGAAAAACGGCGGAACCATGATTATCCGCGATTATCTGAACCCTGTTACACATGAATATGTGCTGATCGAATTTACCGACACAGGGTCATCCGGTGAAACTTTTGAAAGCTATTCGGAAGCTGACCTTTTGGTCTGGTTCTCGGAGAATGCCCGCGCAAAATCATTGAAAGATGGCCTGACTGGCAATGATTGCGGATTCTTTCTGGAAGAACTCCCCTCGAATTTCCCACGCACCCGTTTGTTCCGTATCCCTGAAAAATGGGCGCACGAATTTATTCTAAGAAAAGACAATCGCGAACGCCTGAAAGAAGAGCTTTCCAAAGAATATGCGTTCTATTCGGAATCGGACTTCCAGAAACATTTTACCGCCCTTGGAGCGCGACTGACATATTCCGCCCCGAACTGGGATGAGGGATTCCTCAAAGCCCGTTACACCGGAAAAATCCGCCTCTATGATGAAAGCGGAAACAAGCTCGGCCCACCACCAACCAACCACATTATGGTGGTGAACAAAATATCCGAACGCACCAGTCAGGCCGTTCAGGAACGCAGAACCTCCCGCACCCGCAGCGGATCAATCTATCTTCGCACTGTCCGTGATGAACGCACGGGGGGCATTTCAGATATTGTCTGCCGTGATCTTGAGTTTGCCGAAATTCTTCCCTTTCGTATTTCACCGGAAGGGCATTTAAAAGTCTATCTTCACGATGGCGTCCCCCGTGGACTGGCAAATGCCGTACCACGCATGGGGAAAAACCTGGATGGCCGCAAATGGTCAGGGCATATGATAGAACCCATCGGGATTGACGCCGGACTTGTGCAACCCCTTAAAGAGCAAGGCAATAACGAATTACAGATTTTCTCGCGCACACATGTCGGGCTGCGCCCATCTGTCGATGCCCGTCTTCTTGAAGGCGGCGGATTCTACCCTGACCCGAACCGGATTGACGAACGCATTCTGACCTATTTCTATCGCGTCGAAGATTATCAAGCCCCATTCGAAGTCAAGGAATCCCTGAAAGATATCGAGGGCTATTCTTCAAAAGGAATGGTCAGGGAATTTGATGCACAAGACATCCTGAATGCCGTATCGGTTGGATTAATTCCAACCTCGCGTCTTGAAATCCAGATCATGTCTTTATTCCAACTGCTCGGGATGAAAGCCGAAGTCTGGGGTGACATGCCGATCCAGCTTTCCGAGATTCCGGTTGAAGAGACTTTGAACATCTCGAAAATCATGAAAAATTATAGCCTGCAAGATGACCGTTTCAAACCTGTTCGTGGACAAGCCGGACAGATTCGCCTGATCCAGTCGATCTTTGTCGAAGAAGGACGGGAAGAAAACGGAGCCGTTGCAGGTCTGTCGGCGCGAGAAATGGAATTCGCAGTCCAGGAAGACTCCACCATCAACACTGCCGTCGTCTTGCCGCTGGTCAAAAATTTGAACGGCGAAGTCATGGCCGGCGTCGTATCGCAATATCTCCCTGTTCCTCAACGGTTCTCGAACACAGGCCACACCTTGACTCTGCCAAGTTTTAACTTGCCCAAAGATGTCACCGATCTGGAAGCCGCCCGTCATTACATCGCCAAACAATATGATGTGAAACCCGAATACGTTGCCCGTATGGGAGAGAGTTATTTTACCCATATCGGCATCACACCACACCGGATTTATCCCTTTGTGGTCACGAACTTCAACCCCGGATATGGCGGTCAAACCCACGGCACAACGTCCCTGACTATGCTCAAGGATTTGTGGAAACTTCTTTATTGGGATAATCACGACAGCTTCCTGAAAACCGCCGCGATGGCTTTACAAAACGTGATGGACAGCGATATGTCGGTCAAACGCAGCTTTGATTTCAGCATGGCCGATCAATCGCAAAAATCAACTTTATCTGAATCGAGCATCCTGTCCTACACCTCGACTTCCCGTGAATCAGGTAGCGACTCCAGTACCGGATCAAGCACAGGAAATATTGAAGACCTTCCACACAACAGCGAGAGTTCCAGCCTACAAAGAACACCCAACTGATCGCATTATAGACAAACTACAAGGCTTACAGGTCATGTCCGCTCTCTCCTTCCTGAACAAAACGCATATCCTGACCAATCTGGAACGAGCGAAGCGACACTTACAAAATCCGGCTACCGACGATAAATCATCCGATTTCCTGCTGCGTTGGGCAGAACAAGAAATGATGGATCGTCTGGCAGATATTAAAAAAGACTTTCCACGCGCCGCCCTGATTTCAATTTCCCCATCGGACAATTTTATTGAGCATCTCGAACAAAGATGCTCCCATCTTGATATTTTCAAGGACATCTCTCCCCTCGATATCGAGCGAATTCCGTTTGATCCCGAGACTTATGATCTGGTCATTGATTTTTTTGACATCCATAAAATCAACGACCTTCCCGGATGGCTGGTTCAAATCCGCCACGTCCTGAAAGAGGATGGTGTATTTATGGCATGTTATGCCGGAGAAAATACCTTGTTCCAATTGCGCCAGACGTTACTCGCCGCAGAAATGAAAGTCATGGGCGGCGCGTCTCCCCGTATTCTGCCCTTTGTCAGCAAGCAGCAGATGAGCAGTCTTTTGCAACGTGCAGGATATACATTACCAGTTGTCGATTCCGAAACGGTGACTGTTATTTATCACGATATCTATCGGTTAATGAACGACATCCGCCACATGGGGGAAGCCAACAGCATGACCGAGCGATTCAAGTTTTTTACCCCGTCCCGATTATTTTTCGAAGCAGCAACCATATACAAACAAAGATTTGCCGAAGAAGATGGTCGCCTCCCAGCTACATTTGATATCAGCTTTATCATTGGATGGTCGCCATCAGACACACAGCAAAAACCGCTACGCAGAGGTAGCGGTCAAGTGCCATTAAGTTCAATTCTGGAATAAAATTTATTCGTCGCCTGCAGGTGCGCCTGACGGCTGTCCCCCGCTTTGAGAACGACGACCCAGACGGCGCACGCCGCCCTGACTATTATTTTGTTGTTGCCCGCTACCCTGTTGGCCACCACCTTGACCTGTCGGGCGAGACTTAGGAGGACGCTGTTGTTGTCCAACGTCATCGGTAATAAAATCAGGCAACCCACCCTCATCTTGACTTTGATCGCGACGATGCGATGCACGATGCGACGGGACAGGAATTGGGCGTTGCGTAATTTGTTCGCGTTCAGATATCGCCATCTCGATCTCGAGTCGCGCGGAAATTTTACGCAATTCATGAACGGCCTCTTGAAGACGCTCCCGAATCCCAACATCGCTCTTGGCAACCGCCCATGTCTCATAGGCAGACACACAAGCATCAGCAGATTCTCTTAGTCTTTGTCCGATTTCGTCCATTTTCTTAACCCTTAAATTCTATAGATATGGAGCGCTACACTACAGTCTGCCATCCTATCGGTCAAGCATTCCGGCACGCTGTTATGCAATTATTGGGCTGTCCATGCCCCGTCAATCGACAAATGGGCCCCATTCACACCACGCGCCGCCTCAGAACATAAATAAACCGCCAATGCTCCGATTTCCTCAGGCGTTGTAAAACGGGCATTTGGCTGCTTTTCAGAAACCAGAGCCTCCGATTCTTCGGCGATAGACCGACCACTTTGCTTGGCACGATCTTCGATCTGTTTTTGAACCAACGGGGTCAATACCCAGCCTGGGCAAATAGCATTGCAAGTGATGTTGGCGCGCGCATTTTCCAACGCCACAACTTTGGTCAGACCAACAACCCCATGTTTTGCAGAGACATAGGCCGACTTATGCGCGGAAGCCACCAACCCATGCGCCGATGCAATATTGATAATCCGTCCAAATCCGCGTTTTTGCATCCCCGGCAGAACTGCACGGATGCCATAAAAGACGCCAGACAAATTTATGTCGATAATCTTTTTCCACTTGTCGATCGGAAATTCTTCGACAGGGGCTACGAATTGAATACCTGCATTGTTGACCAGAATATCGACAGACCCCAGATTTTTTTCAATCTCGGCCACACCTTTTTCCATCGCATCATAATCAGTCACATCAACCGGTAAGAACATGGCACGAACACCAAACCGCTTTTCAAAATCCGCGCGAATCGCCTCAATCTCGGCGGCATCCCCGAACCCGTTAATGACCATATCTGCGCCTTGCGCAGCCAATTCATGAGCAATCGCCAGTCCAATACCACTGGTTGATCCAGTAACAAAGGCAACTTTTCCTTTAAGTGACATGATAAATTTTCCTTCTTTATTCCGATGGTATTTTGAACAGGGACGAGGCCGCATTCATATGTGCGCTCTTGCGGTTTATTTCAACCTTTGTCCGCTCTATTTCTGCCGCGAGGTCATCAATGTACGCCTTTAAGTCATCCAAGGACATCGGCTCCAGATTTTTGACAGAACCGGATTTTATTTTTCGAGGAAGATCTTCATCAAACATGGCGGACTCTCCACAAGAGGGGTCAAAGAGACAAGAGGATAAAACCCAGCCCCCGACTTGGCAAGCCCCATAAATATCTGAAAAAACCGCAATATTCCCCGAAAACACCTTAAAAATCCGGACAGATCGAACAAAATACAAAAAAACTGTACTTTTTCTGCCAATTGATTATATTACCCTCATTCCTGATAACATTGGTTTTATACCATGTGGATCCGCTAGGGACGGATCGGCAGCAGGAAAGCTTTATTTTTTGACAAAACAGCCGCAAGGAGGACTCCGATGTCCGCAGTAGAACTCAACAAACCTCTTAAACCAAAAGCCAGTGCCGTGTGGTTGATTGACAACACCACTTTGGCTTTTGAACAGATCGCCGAATATACCGGATTACACGTTGTAGAAATTCAGGCTCTGGCTGACGAAGAAGTCGGTCGCGGCATCATCGGTGAAAGCCCGATCCAATGTGGTGAACTCACCGCCGAAGAAATCGAGCGTTGCGAAAAAGACCAGAACGCGCAACTGCTGATTCTTAAACGTGACGGCCCTTCTTTGAAAGTCCGCGCCAAAGGCCCTCGTTATACCCCTGTGGCACGTCGCAACGACAAACCGGATGCCATTGCCTATCTGATCAAACATCATCCGGAAGTATCGGACGCACAAGTTTGCAAACTGGTTGGAACAACCAAACCAACCATTCAGGCTATCCGTGATCGGACACACCCGAATTCGACGACCCTGAACCCACGCAACCCGACCGAGATTGGTTTGTGTACCTATGCTGAGCTTGATAAAGCCATCCGCAAAGGTCTCAAAGCCAAAGGGATTGATCCAGACGTCAAGGCCGCAGAAGATGCCGCCAAACGCGAAGCTGCGAATGCAGCACAAGAAGCCGCAGAAGCCGAAAGCAAAGCCAATGATCTCTCGAACTTCGATTTCTCGAACTTCCTGAAATCATCAAGCAGCAACTAGGCTGTTAAAAAAGAAGCAAAAAATAACAAAACGGCCCTGATAAACGGGGCCGTTCTTTCATTTTAGTTAGTCTACAACTAAAGAGATTCCATCTCTTCCTTGACCCGTAATTTCTGGCGCTTCAATTCCCGAATTTCGGTCTCTGAAACGGACGGGTGGCTACTCAATTCGCGCAATCTCCCTTCTAACAAACCATGACGAGAACGCAGAGATTCTTGACGTGCAGACGCATTTTGAGATAAAGCCATTTCACTTCTCCTTATTTAAGATGAATGATGGATGTGAACAGTATACCACTTGAGATGGGGTTTTTCCTCAAAAAATCCAGAATATTTCATGACAAATTCAACCTGCTGGAAAATCAATAAGTTAGGGGCACATAGATTCTTGTCCCCCTCACCTTACCGTATTCCCGTCCTCAAGAGATATACATATCGTACCAGACTACGGCAAAATTCTTAAGAGCAGATTAAGCTCTGCCTAAACTCTGCCGTCACTGACGATTTCATCGGAATTAATCAGCAAAGACCTGTGCAACTCTCCGGCATCATCCAGAATTGGATACGCAATCGACGTCATCAACGAATTGATCCGACGCAAATCGCGAATAATATCCATGTGCAAATCACTGGTCGCAATCGTCTCGGGCACACCTTTTTGCAGTCGCCCCAGATGGTTCAGCGAAGCTTCTTTTTCAGCATTCTTGATAATAACCTTATCCTCGACCAACTGGCGTGCCAGACGCACATCGCTCGATATAAACACTGTCTGTGCCAAACGGACACTATCTAGAACCAATTGGAACAGATTATCCAGCTCTTCTTTCCCTGCCTTCGAGAAATTGACATCGTCATTAATTTTCTTTTCCGCCAAAGACAAAAGATTGCGGTCAATAATATCCCCGACATGTTCGATATTGGTGGCAAAAGTCAAAATCTGGAAATGTCGTTTCCCTTCGGTATCATTCATCGTCTCACCCGTGATCTTCACCAGATACGATTTCAAAGCCCTATAAAGAATATCAACATTTTCATCCGCCTCACGAATTTTTTCAACGATCGTCGTGTCATTCTTCTGGAAGGCATTCCAAACCAGTTGCAGCATCTGGTCGGTCATATCGGCAATCCGCAACACCTCGCGTGACGCATTGGTCAAGGCCACAGTCGGCGTATCAAACACACGATCATCAAGATATTGCGGAGCAATTTTCTGATTACTGTCATCTTTTTTCACATCGGGAATGGCGCGCGCCACAAATTTTGACAGCGATCCGAGAAAAGGCAGGAACGCCAAAGCCAAAACAATATTGAATGCCATGTGGAAATTTACCACGATGCGAGCATCATCATCTCCCAATATTGAAAAGTCCGGTTTGAAAATTTGAATAGCCGCCAAGGTAACGAAAACACCGATCAAGCGCATAATCAGGTTTCCGGCCGGAATGCGTGCCGCCTGCGGAGGGTCTTTCAAAGATGACAACAGCGGCGCAATAACATTCCCGATATTGGCCCCGAGCACCAGCATCAAAGCCAAAGGCAGGGGAACAATGCCAGTATGAACCATCGACATCAAAAGCAGAACAATAGCCAATGAGGAATGGAACAACCATGTCAGCACAGCCCCCACCAGCACCGAGAAGAACGGATCATCCTCGAGAGGAGCCAAGATCAATGGCAACGTATCAGATTCCCGTAAAGGGCCAGCTTCCTGCTTGATAACAGTCAAAGCCAAGAGCATCAGCCCAAGCCCCACCAGAATGCGGCCAACCTGACGTTTAACACTCGCCTGATCTTTAGCAGAATAAAACATATAACCGAAAATAATGAGAACAGGCGACAGCCAGCTTAAATCAAAGGTCAAAATCTGGGCCACCAGCGTCGTCCCGACATCAGCACCCAGCACCACCGCCAAACCGGAAATCGTGGAGATCAACCCCTGCCCGGCAAAGCTGGCAATTATCATGGTGGTGGCCGTTGAGCTTTGCAATAAAGCCGTCACCCCAACCCCTGCAATCAGAGCCAGAACACGATTGCGCGTGGCCGCCGAGACAATCTTTCGCAACTGCACACCAAATGCCCGCGTGACACCGTTCCGGACCAAACGCAGTCCGAATAAAAGCAGGCAAACACCTCCGATGATGTGAAGTAAGACGAGACTGGGCATGTACGATCTAAACCAAAATCATATTCTACGCTTATCATATATGGAGAACAAGACCAGAATAAGAAAAATTAGAAACCGCGGCCATTTTTACTTAAGAAGGCCAGCTCTTCCACTGTACCTTCGCGCCCCAACACTGCATTACGATGAGGATAGCGCCCGAACTGTTCGATGATTTTGTAATGCCTGAGGGCGTACTCGTAGCTCAAAGGATCAGTCGCTTTCATTTTTTCAAAAAGAGAAAGGGAAATTTTTTGATCTTCGATATCTTCACTATGTTCAAAAGGAAGATAAAAAAAACGACGCTTGGATACAGAAACCAAATGGTCAAATCCCAATTCAATCACTTTGCGAGAAACATCAAGCGCACGCGGATCGGTTGCGAAAGCCTGCGCCGTATCACGAAACATATTGCGAGGAAACTGGTCAAAAATCAAAACCAGAGCCAAGGCCCCATCAACTTCGCGGGCCCATCCGTCACAAACGCCATTGACCGCCATCTGGTACAAACCGGCAAAGCGGTCACGAACCATATCGTCAAAAACCTCGTTAACCTGAAACCACTGCGAAGGAGAAGTCTCTTCAAACCAGAAATGCAGAACATCCTGTATGGAGTTCTTCATCTCCCCTCACTTTTTCTCGGCAAAGCTACGATATTTTTTTTCAGCACGGTCAGCCAGAATGGTCAGAACCGCACCCGGAGCGAAGGGAACAAGAAAATAGAAAATGGTGTAAGGGCTTTTAAGTGACTCAAGAAGCCGACCATCAATATACTTGACGTATAAAACACAAAAAACAAAAATTCCAATCGTGACAAAAAGCAAAGATGTAAAACGATACAGCTTTGCCTTAACCAGATATACTTTCGGATCTTCTTCTTTAGCCATCAATTAATGAACTTTCGACCATATTTTACGTTTTACAGCATACATCAAGGATGCGAACACTCCGAGGAACAACAGAACTTTGAATCCCATTTGCTTCCGCTGTTCCATTTCAGGCTCTGCCGCCCAAGTCAGGAAGGTGGAAACATCCTTGGCATATTGTTCGACAGTCTGGGGATAACCATCCTCATAAGTCACAGCCCCAGCCATCAAAGGTGGTGCCATCTTGATAACATTTCCCGTCATATGTTTATTGTAATACTGACCATCCAGAATGCGGATATCGGACGGAGGCGTCGAGAACCCTGTCAAAATACCAAACACATAATCGGCACCGCCTGTACGCGCCTTGGTAATCAGGGACAAGTCAGGAGGCAAAGCACCACCATTTGCAAAAGTTGCGGCCTGATCATTGGCGAAAGGCGACTTGAAATAATCGCTAGGGCGTCCCGCACGCTCGAACATATCCCCTTCATCATTCGGGCCGTCAACAACCGTATATTCAGAGGCAATAGCCTTGACCTGATCGGCAGAATACCCCAAAGCGGTCAGGTTACGAAAGGCGACACGGTTCAAGGAGTGACATGCCGAACACACCTGACGGTACACCAGCAAACCACGTTGCAGGGAAGCCTTATCATACGTTCCGAATGGCCCTTCGAATGACCATTGAACATTCGGCAGAGGTTCCCCCCCACCTTCGGAAGCATGAGCCATAGATCCGAAAACAGGCGCAGACAAAGCCAGAACCGAGACTGCAGTTAAAACAACTTTTTTCATTCTATACATTCCCTTCACAGGAAGTTTTACATTTCAAAACCGATTCATGGATACTTGCAGGAAGCGGTAATGCTTTTTCAACGCGGCTCAAAATCGGCAACACCACAATGAAGAACGCGAAATAATAGAACGTCGCAATCTGGGACAGATGGGTTGTGGTAAAGACAATATTCTCTGTAATATGAAACAAAGACACATCAGGTTTCATGCCACCCATTTTACCCAGAACCAGAACGTCCAGCACAAACAGCAACAGAAATAATTTGAATTTCGGACGATAACGGGCCGACCGCACCGGATGTGAATCAAGCCATGGCAAAACCACCAAAATAGCAATTGACCCGAACATCAACAACACACCGCCCAGCTTGGCTGTGATAAGAGTAATATCGGTGAACGGAATACCGATATCCACCGTCACCGCCCGCAAGATTGCATAGAACGGCAGGAAATACCATTCAGGCACAATGTGGGCAGGTGTCACCATCGGATTGGCAGGAATATAATTGTCAGGATGTCCCAACGCATTCGGCATAAAGAACACAAACACGCAATACACCATCACGAACACCAGAATACCGAAGCTGTCCTTCATGGTGTAATATGGATGGAACGGCAGAGTATCATCCTTGGTTTTGGGCTCAACACCTGACGGGTTGTTCGATCCGGTCATATGCAATGCCCACACATGGAGGAACACCACAGCAACAATCACAAACGGCAACAAATAGTGAAGCGCAAAGAACCGGTTGAGGGTCGGATTATCAACCGAGAACCCACCAATCAACAACGTCTGGATCGACTCACCCACCACAGGGAATGCCGTAAAGAAATTGGTAATAACGGTTGCGCCCCAATAGCTCATTTGCCCCCATGGAAGAACATATCCCATGAACGCCGTCGCCATCATCAACAGAAAAATCACAACACCGAAAATCCAGAGCAATTCGCGCGGCTGTTTGTATGATCCGTAATAAAGACCACGGAATATATGGGTATAAACAGCAATAAAGAAGAACGAGGCACCGTTCATATGAATATAACGGAGCAACCATCCGTAATTCACATCACGCATAATTCTCTCAACACTGTTAAAGGCCAGTCCGGTATTGGCAGCATAATGCATCGCCAAGGTAATGCCGGAGAGGATCATGGTTACCAGCATGAAAATCGCGATTGCGCCGAAGTTCCAGAAATAATTGAAATTTCTAGGCGTAGGAAACACGCCATATTCTTTTTGCATCATGGAAAAGATGGGAAGACGAGAGTCAAACCATTCAACCACTTTATTATCAAAAGGTGTGCGAGGACCAGCAGACATTAATTCTCTCCGTTATAAATTATCCGATTCGAACCAGCGTATCGCTGAGAAACGTATAGGTAGGAATTTCCAGATTCGTTGGGGCAGGGCCTTTACGGATGCGTCCTGAAGTATCATAAACAGACCCATGGCAAGGACAGAACCAACCGTCATACTCACCACGTTCATCACCTTGTTTCTGCCCGAGCGGCACACAACCAAGATGGGTACAAACACCAATCACAATCAGCCATTCCGGAATTTTAGCCCGATCGGCATCTGTTTGTTTGTCGCGCAAGCTTGCAACATCAACATCTTTGGAGTCCTGAATTTCTTTTTCAGTCCGGTGACGGATAAAAACCGGCTTGCCACGCCACATCACGGTCACGGATTGCCCCACTTCAACCGCCGACAGATCGACTTCCGTTGTGGACAGAGCCAGCGTATCGGCCGCAGGATTCATTTGATGGACAAACGGCCATACAACGCTTCCCGTCCCGACAGCCGCCATCGCGCCCGCCGCCATAAAAAGGAAATCCCGTCGGGATTCACCCTCATGGGAACAACATTGAGACTCTGTATGAGAAGTTTGATCCTGACCTGATGCGCAGTTTCCATCGCCGCAACATTGTGAATGATGATCGTGTGATGACATTCTACTTACTATCTTGCCTGGCTTTTGAGTGTTATTAATGAATTAACATTGTCCCGACAAAAACCGAGACACTCTGAGAGGTGTAAAACATTTGCCAGTGAAAATCCAGCTGAAAATCCAGTCCAAAACAGAAAATATCATGGAAATCAATCATATCCTCCGCTATGCTCCCGCCATAAACTCTCGATTTTCGTAAATTAAAGATTTTCTCCGATGCGTCTTGCCGCCTACCAACCAGACATTCCCCAGAACACCGGATCCCTGATCCGGTTATGTGCAGGATTGAATATCCCCTTGGAATTGATCGAACCCTTCGGGTTCATCTGGGATGAACGGAAAATCAGAACCTCCGCCATGGATTATTTTGATCTAGCACAGATCACCCGCCATACATCGTGGGACAGTTTCCGAAACACCTGCAAGAACAGCAGAATTGTTCTATTGTCCACCAAAGCCAGTGAGCCCTTTACACAATTCAAATTCCAGCCCGATGACATCCTTCTTTTAGGAAGGGAAAGCGCCGGAGTTCCCGAAGACGTCCACAACGCCCTGCCCCACCGCGTTAAAATCCCGATGTCTTCCCAAGCCAGATCATTGAATATGGCGATGGCCGGAGCCATGATTCTAAGCGAAGCCTTGCGTCAAACCAATGGATTTCCCACCAGTTAGGGCGAAGAGCCTGCCTACATAAAAAGAGATGCGACAATTTGTCATTAATCGGATGCCTATTATATAAATAATGTATTTTACATTAGAGAATTATTATTTAATATGCCCCCACAATAAAACTAAACGATAATCCGAGGGTTGGACAACATTGAGACGTAAAGACTCAACATCTGTGTTTGACGAAAAGAGCAAAATTATCGCCGCAGATTTCTTCAGAGATCTGCGAAATCGTATCTGTAGCGAATTCGAACAGATCGAAAACACCCCCAACCAGACCCGCCATAAAGACATGCAGGCCGGAGAGTTCTCCCGCAAGGTCTGGCATCACGCAGACGAAGATGGCACACCGGGTGGTGGTGGGGAAATATCCCTGATGAAAGGCCGCGTTTTTGAAAAGGTCGGGGTAAATATCTCGACCATTCACGGCCATTTCAGTCCGGCTTTCCGTGCCCAGATCCCCGGGGCAGAAGAAAATAACGGTGCCTTCTGGGCATCAGGCATTTCATTGGTCGCCCATATGAGATCACCCAAAGTCCCCGCAGTCCACATGAATTTACGGATGATCGTCACGGCAAAACACTGGCTGGGTGGCGGTGCCGACCTCACCCCGATGTTACCCTCCCCACAGGACAAAACCGATTTTCACGCGTCCTTGAAAGAGTGTTGTGACCGTCATGACCCCAAATATTATGACGAATTCAGCGCATGGTGCGACCGTTATTTTTTCCTTCCCCACCGCGATGAACCCCGCGGAGTCGGAGGAATATTTTATGACTATATCGACACCGGAAACTGGAACAAGGATTTCGCCTTTTCAAAAGATGTTGGAGATACCTTTCTGGATATTTACCCGAAACTGATCCGCCGTCATATGAATGAGGACTGGAGCGATGAAGAGCGCCATGCCCAATTGGTCAAGCGGGGACGCTATGTCGAGTTTAATCTGATCCATGACCGTGGCACCCAGTTCGGCCTGAAAACCGGTGGCAATATCGAAGCCATCCTGATGTCCATGCCCCCCGAAGTTATTTGGGAATAACATTCTCCAACAATGCCTGACGATCAGACTTAAATCCTGAACGCGTCCAAAGTCGGTAAAGTTCCTTCAAACAATCCCCCAATGCCCCACCACGATAGCCAAGCGCCATCAAATCCGCCGCACCAACCGGAAAAACCGGAATAGGGTCTTCGAGAATCTGCACTGAAAATTTCTGATGCAAAGCCCGTGACAAATGCCCCAGCGCATAACACAAATCAAGCCGCATCAAAGCCAGATCGCGCCCGTCTTCAACCATCCATCTTGTCACTCCGCCTGTATCGATCCGAATCGTATTTATTCGAAAACTGCCAAGCACCGCAACCAAAGCCCGTTGTTTTTTCTTCAAAACCAGCCATTTGCCAATCCGCTTTTCAACCTGGCTTCCGAACCCTGACACCAGCAGCAGGCGCGTCACAAACAAATGATCTTCCCCATAAGTTTGCCCTGCCTGACAATGCACCAGCCTCTTGAGAGTCCCCACATCAAACTTTCGCCCGAACAACGAGGCCAGACCTTTTGCCTGTCGCATCCTCTCCAGAGCCTTCGGGCAATCCGGATGAAGAATAATTTTGGTCAGCTCTTGCGTGATCCTCTCCCGCGAGAGTTTTTTGAGACCCGCCGCATGACGAGCACACGCGTCATACCCTTGGCGATCGAATTTCCCCTTGCCATAAAACAAGGAAAAACGGAAGAAGCGCAAAAACCGTAAATAATCTTCGCGTATCCGCAAATCCGGATCTCCGACAAAGCGGACTTTCCTTTTTTCCAGATCGGCAAGCCCCACGCCCAACGGATCATAAACATAACCATCCAGATCGGCATAAAGCGCATTCATGGTAAAATCCCGCCGCCGCGCATCCCCTTCCCAATCATCGGAAAATTCGACTTTCGCCCGCCGCCCATCTGTTATTTTATCAATACGCAGCGTAGTGATTTCAAAAGCTTTTCCATTTATGACAGCCGTCACCGTTCCATGATCGATTCCGGTAGGGATTGATTTGATTCCATTTTTTGACAAACGATCCGTTACGTTTCGCGGAAAAAGCGTGGTCGCCAGATCAATATCGCGGATGGGTTCCCCCAACAGAGCGTTCCGTACACATCCCCCCACAAAGCGAACATGACCGTCCCCCAAGGCACGAAATATTTTCCGGATTTCCGGAGACAAGAGCTGATCTGAAAGGGAAGATTGAAGGGCCATGCCGCATTATATCATAGTGGCAAAAACTGGGAACTCCATAAAACTATTTAGCATATGTAAAATATTTACCCGCATCAGGAAGTCATTTTATGAATAATGTTGTTCCGTTTTATCGGAATGACGCGCAGTAATCCGCGCAATTCTTTCATCTCGCGGGAATAATAACCACATAAATTCCTAAATAAATCAAGGAAAAGGCTATTCTTCGCCGCGTAGAATGCGGGTTTTGGAACGATCCCAGTCGCGCTGTTTGATGGTTTCACGCTTGTCGTGCTGGGCCTTGCCCTTGGCAAGGGCAATTTCAACCTTGGCCACACCGCGCGCATTAAAATAAAGCCGCACAGGCACAATCGTGTAGCCCTTTTGCTTGGTCGCTGCGAATAACCGCGCCAATTCCCGTTTATGCAGCAACAATTTCCGGTCACGGCGCGGCACATGTTGAAGATGCGCCCCCGCAGGCCCATAAGGCGCGATATATGACCCGATCAGCCACAAATCCCCGTTTTTTTCTTCGGCAAAGCTTTCATTAAGCGAACATTGACCATGACGCAGCGATTTGACCTCGGTTCCGTTCAGCATCACCCCGGCTTCGAATTTTTCTTCCAGAAAATAGTCAAAACGCGCACGACGATTTTCGGCCACCGTATGGTTAACCGAAATCAGTCCTTTCGCTTTTTTTTCTGCCTTGGCCATTTGCCGTTTTTATCTTTCCATTTGATAACTTAGAACAAAGAACGTTTAGGCTGAAAAAGGCACAAGGAGCGTGGCGTACACAAAGGTACGCAAGCGACGCAGTCGCTGTTCAGACTGAACGGTCAAAGTTCTAGGCGCGGAGTTTGTCGGAAACTTCGCTGGAAATCAAGCCAATTTGCCGTAAAACCCGATCAACCAGATCACGGGCACGCTCAGAAGCAGGCAACAGCGGCAAGCGAACCTCATCGGAACACAACCCCAGCGCCGAGGCCGCATATTTAACCGGCGCAGGCGAGCTTTCAACAAAGAGCGCCTTGTGAAGGGGCATCAGCAACGCCTGTAAGTCCTGAAATTTGGCAATGTCACCAGCCATCCATGCATTTTGAAATTCAGAGCACAAAGCCGGCGCGACATTTGACGAAACCGAAATGCACCCATCTGCCCCATGCGCCAGCGCCGCCCCTGCAATCGCATCATCCCCGCACAAGACACTGAAATCAGCTTTGACACGAGACTTGATCTCGGTCGTGCGCGAGACATCCGGCGTTGCATCCTTGATCGCCACAATCCGCGGCAGCTCGGCCAGACGACAAACCGTATCGACAGAAATCTCGACACCACATCGGCTCGGCACATTATAGATAACAATCGGCAAATCCACAGCGTTATGGATAGCTTTGTAATGGGCTAGCATTCCGTCCTGAGACGGTTTGTTATAATACGGAACCACCACCAGCGCCGCATCAACCCCAGCGCGTTTGGCCAGATCAGTCATGTAGATCGTTTTCGCGGTCGAGTTTGATCCAGTTCCGGCAATTACCGGAATCCGTTTCCCAATTCCCCCCTTGACCACAGCGACAGACATGTCAAGAATAGCGCGAAATTCTTCTTCTTCCAAAGTCGGGGCTTCCCCCGTCGTACCACAAGGAACGATACCGTGAGTACCATGTTCAAGCTGATACGCCAAAACCTTCTCGAACGAGGACGCATCAAAAGCGCCCTCGAGAAATGGAGTCACCAAAGCCGTAATCGATCCCTTAAACATGATAGAAAATTTCTCCTTTGCAAATCAGTGCTAACTTTATCGCTAGCACTCTCGGGTGTCCAATATTTCTTTAGCCTGACATCCCCTCCCGCACTTGCCGCACCGCACCGTGGAACATCCATGACCCATGCTGCCGAGATCATGATCCTGATGAGTGGCAACGAATGGCTTGATGCCCGCAATAAGGTCGCCGCCACCACAGACCCCCATATGGTCAGGATTTACGAATGGATGCTCTATCGCGAAGACTATGAAGGATTGCCGTTTCCGCGCATTGCCAATTTCATCGAGAATAATCCGCAATGGCCAAACCAGACCGCCCTGCAAAAAACAGCCGAACGGAATATGCCATCAAACCTACCCCCCGAAGCCACCATCGGCTGGTTTGAACGCCACACCCCCTTAACCGGACGCGGCATGATCCTGCTGCTCAATGCCGCACAGCAAACCAACCAGATTGACCACGCCATAAAAATCATCACCTCTGGCTGGGTCGATGCCGATATCAGCAATAATGATTTCCAAACACTTTATAACGCAATCGGGAATCGCCTTCCGGCTGATATTATGGTGCGACGTCTGGACAACCTGCTCTTTGCCAAAAAATATACTGCCGCCCGCCAACTGGCCACCCTGATGGGAAAAGGATATCCCCAACTGAGCGAGGCGCGTATTGCCCTGGCTGAAGACAAACCCAATATCTCGGGTTTGATTGCCAACATCCCCGCCGCCCTGAAGAACGATACCGGACTTTTGTTTGAACGCCTGCGCTGGCGTCGTCGCCACGATGAAGATAAAGGCGCCATTGAAATTTTGAATATGGCCCCCAAGCTCGATGACGTATGCAATCAACCGGACTGGTGGAAAGAACGCCACATCATGATCCGTCGCTCAATCGAAAACCACGATTTCAAAACGGCCTATCTGCTGGCTGCCCATTACGGACCTCTGGACACTGGCGACCGCGCTGAATCCGAGTGGATCGCCGGTTGGCTAGCCTTACGGTTTTTGAACCAGCCACAAGTAGCAAAAAGCCATTTCAACACCATGATCTCTATCGTCGGGACAGCCATCAGCAAATCCCGTGGCAATTATTGGATGGGCCGCGCCGAAGAACAATCCGGCAATAAGGAAAAAGCGCAATCATGGTATGTCGCCGCATCCATTTATTCCAGAACCTATTACGGTCAGTTGGCTTTGAAAAAACTGGGCTATACCAAACCAGGAACAGAGGTCATCACCCCGACCCCGCAGGATATTTCCAAAATCGAGAATTCCAACCTGTTGACAACTGCCCTGATCGCGCATGTCGCAGATTTGAAAACAATACATAGCCAGTTGATAACGGCCTTGATCGCCACACTCTCGACGCCGGGAGAATATATGTTCGCAGCTCGCAAGTTAAAACAACACGGAGATGAAACAGGATCATTCCGTGTGGCAAAAGCGGCCTCGTGGAAGAATTATGATCTGGGCCCGTACGCCTATCCCAAACATGAAAACTATATGTCCGGATTGACTGGAGATCACGCGCTGTATCACGCCATCATCCGTCAGGAAAGCCAGTTCGATACGCAAGCCCGCAGCCCTGCCGGCGCATTGGGTTTAATGCAATTGATGCCTGCAACCGCGAAAGAAACAGCCCAAAAGGTCGGTGTTGCACACCAAACCGGTTGGCTAACATCTAAGCCTGATCACAACATTCTTCTGGGATCAAATTATATCAATAGATTATTGACCCGTTTTGATAATGCCATTCCATTAGCAATAGCAGGGTACAATGCCGGCCCATCCCGCGTTAATCAATGGGTCGAAAAATTCGGCGACCCCAGAACAGAAAAAATTGACTGGATCGATTGGGTAGAGTTGATTCCGGTGGGAGAAACACGCAATTATGTGCAGCGCGTCATGGAAAATTATTTTATCTATACGAATTCACATTAAAGTGAACACGCAGACATGAAATAGTGTTATAATTTTTCCGGGTTAATGTTCGGTTCACACTATTCGCAATATGATATTCACGAGCCATATTAGGCAAAGGAGCCACGTATGCATTTACTAATAGCCGACGACCACACCATGTTCCGTGATGCGATGTCTCAATATTTGATACGTTCCAATCCGGATGCTCAGATTGCCACCGCAAAAAATCTGGACGATGCTTTTTCTTATATGAAAGAGTCTCAAACCAAGCCTGATCTGGTTCTGCTTGACCTGAATATGCCCGGTATGAGTGGACTAAAAGGGTTTCAAACCTTCCGGAAAAATTATCCTGACACCCCTGTTGCTCTCATTTCAGGTATTGCAGAAATTGAAGATGTCCAGCACGCCATGGATTTAGGTGCCGTGGGATACTTCCCCAAAACACTTTCTGGGCGCGCGATGCTCAAAGCCATTGAGCTGGTTCTTTCAGGCGAAAAATTTATCCCCGTCGATCACGCCACCAACGGATTGATGCCCTCCTATTTCAGCGATCACAATAAAAATGCGCGCACCGCTCCGCTTCCCATGCACACCAAAGCTCCACACTCTACCGCTAAAACAGGTATTAACCTGACACCGCGTGAAGAAGATGTTCTAGAGCGTCTGGGCCGTGGTTTAAGCAACAAGGACATTGCCCGCGAACTTGACTTGCAGGAAGTAACCATCAAACTGCATATTCGTGGAATCTGTCGGAAACTCGAAGCTACCAACAGAACACAAGCCGCACTTAAAGCTTACGAACTTGGTCTCATAAAGAAAATCTAGCAGGACAGGGCAAAATATGGCACAAGCAAAAAAACGAACCCCCGAGCAACTTCAGGAATTGGGAAATATGACCCAAGGCCTTCTCCATAATATCAATAATTCTCTGGCCACGATTGCAGGCTATTCGGAATTCTTGTGTGAAGACTTGCCCCGAAACTCCCAAACGCATGGTTTTGCCGAAAAAATCCAGCACTCGGCAGAGCACATAAAAACCATGGTCCACCAACTCTGGATGATCAATGGCATATCCGATATCCCTCCATCAGGAATGTCGGAGACAACAGATCTCGCCGAGATCATAGAGACCATCCTTCTGGATATCGCAGAAACGGTTTCCAAAAATCTCGGGATCATATTGGATTTTGAAGTACAAGAAGACCTGCACAACACAAAAATCACAGGTCATCAGGGTTATCTGACTCTGGCTATTCTGGGATTGATCAACAATGCCATAGAATCTTTTCTCGACCAGCAAAAAGGTGAGTATGCTTTACAGAAAATATAAATCTATCTCGGGAAAAATCCAGAAAATAAGGAACAACTCATTCTTGAAATCAAGGATAACGGCACAGGAATGCCCGAAGATGTCTTGGAACACTGTCAAAAACCGTTTTTCTCGACCAAAGACCCCTCTCTCCACCACGGGTTGGGTCTGACCACCACAAAAACCATTCTCAAAACAGTGCAAGCCAAGCTGGACATCACGTCCAAACGTGGTCACGGAACAAACATCAAAGTCTATTTCCCCCACTTAACGGCGAAATCTTCAGCATAGGGTCAGGCTGAGGCAAACTATACCATTGGCAGCAGCTCCCCCAGCGCATATATTAAGAAGTATATTTCTCGTCTGAAAATGAAATTGGTAACGTCCTGTTAACCAGTTGTCAGGCATCTTATAGTCTAGGGGTTAATCTATGACAGGTATGTCCAGATGCAGAACTCCTGTTTCTGAGTACCATTTACACATAACTGGCCTTTGACTGACACACCTAAAACCCATAACACAGGGACACTTCTATGGATGATCTCATTATCGAATTTTTGACCGAAACCAATGAAAGTCTGATGGAATTGGATACCGATCTCATCAAACTGGAACAAAATCCGAATGACAAGGATCTGATTTCAAAGATTTTCCGCCTGATGCACACCATCAAGGGAACTTGTGGGTTCCTCGGTTTGCCTCGTCTTGAAACAGTGGCACACCGTGCAGAAAACGTGATGGGTCGCTTCCGTGACGGCGATCTGGAAGTAACCGCTGAATATGTCTCCCTGATCCTCGAATCCCTTGACCGCGTGCGCTACCTGTTGGGTCATATTGAAGAACATGGAACAGAGCCGGAAGGCAATGACACCGACCTGACAACACGTCTGGATGCCGTATATGAAGGCCGTGACGCATTCCAAACTGGACAAACCACGCCTGGCCCGGTAGAACTTCCGGAAGAAGACCCTGTGGAAGTAGCCGCACACGACCCGCTCGCAGATATCTTCGACACAATCGAAATCCCTGTCGCTACTCCTGCCGCGATCGAACCGAGTCATCAACCCGTTGCTGCCGCCGCCCCGCCCCAAACAAAAGAGGCCACAGAAAGCGCCGTAGCCAACCAGTCCTTGCGCGTCAATATGGATGTACTGGAGAACCTGATGACCATGGTGTCCGAGCTGGTGCTCACCCGTAACCAGCTTCTACAGATTTCCAGAACCGAGAAGGAAAATAGCTTTATTACCCCCTTGCAACGTCTGAACCATGTCGTGTCTGACCTGCAAGAAGGTGTCATGAAAACCCGTATGCAGCCAATCGGCAACGCATGGGCAAAATTACCACGCATTATCCGCGATCTGAGCATCGAGCTTGGCAAGAAAATCGACCTGATTATGATCGGTCAGGACACAGAGCTTGATCGTCAGGTTCTGGACATGATCAAAGATCCTTTGACCCACATGGTTCGCAATTCCGGTGACCACGGCATCGAGGTTCCCACAGAACGGATCAAGGCCGGAAAACCAGAAACCGGAAAAATCCATTTGCGCGCCTATCATGAAGGTGGACACATCATCATCGAAATTGCCGATGACGGAAAAGGCCTGCCGACAGAAAAAATTCGTCAAAAACTTATTTCCAATGGCTTGGTCAGCGAAGAAGAGTCCAAAAAACTCACCCCTCAACAAGTCCACCAGTATATTTTCCACGCCGGCCTATCCACCGCAGAAAAAGTCACCTCGGTTTCCGGACGCGGCGTTGGAATGGACGTGGTTCGTACCAATATCGAGAAAATCGGCGGATCGATCGAAATGAAATCGGTCGAAGGCAAAGGATCAACTTTCTTTATCAAGATCCCTCTGACCCTTGCCATTGTCTCTTCGCTGATTGTTGAATCAGCCGGTGAGCGCTTTGCGATCCCGCAGCTCGCAGTACGCGAACTGGTGCTGGTATCCCAGAAATCTGAAAACCGCATCGAAATGATTAAGAACACCCCCGTTTTCCGCCTTCGCGAAAAATTATTGCCTCTGGTTTCACTGGAAGATCTGTTGAAAATCGGACAACATAGCGGCGAAAATTTCGAGGATCGTTTCGAGCATAAATATATTATCGTGACACAGGTCGGAAATTATTCTTTTGGTCTGATTGTCGATCAGGTCTTTGACACGGAAGAAATCGTAGTGAAGCCCGTGGCGAAAATCCTTAAGAATATCGAGCTATTCTCAGGAAACACTATTCTGGGCGACGGTAGCGTCATCATGATTCTTGATCCGGGTGGAATTGCCAAAGTCACCGGAGAAAGTAACCTGTCCGATGCATCGCAAGATTCACAAGAAGCCGCCGAAAAACTGATCAGCGACAAGAAAACCTCACTTCTGGTCTTTACTGCAGGGCCAGGATCTCCGAAGGCTGTTCCGCTATCGCTGATTTCGCGTCTTGAGAATATCGACATGAACTCAGTTGAGGAAACAGATGGGCAGATGTTGGTTCAATATCGCGGAGCACTGATGCCAATCATTCCATTCTCGGATCAAATGGATCTCTCCAAAGATAAAATGAAACCTTTGCTGGTCTTTGCCGACCGTGGCAAAAGTGTTGGTTTGATTGTCGATGAAATCGTGGATATCCGCGAAGAAATTATCGATATTCAGCTGGAAGGAAAACGCAAAGGCGTCTTTGGTAGTGCGATTATCTCTGGAAAAGCATCGGAAATTGTTGATGTCATGCACTTTTTGAACTCTGTCCATGGTGACTGGTTCAAAGATCACGGCGACGATCCGTTTCTGGCCAGTGACAAAGCCAAAAAAGAAGGAAAGTCCGGAACCAAGCGTATTCTTTTGGTAGATGACAGCCCCTTCTTCCGCAATATGCTTTGCCCTCTGCTGACTGCCGCAGGATACGAAGTCATTGCAGTTGAGGGACCATCCAAAGCCCTGGAACTGACCGAACGTGATGAAAATTTCGACCTCATTATTTCAGATATCGAAATGCCGGATATGAACGGTTATGACTTTGCCACACGCGTCAGAGCTTCCGAAAAATGGCAGAATACGCCGATGGTTGCTTTAACGTCCCACGCAACACCAGAGGATATCGATCACGGATATGAGTCAGGGTTTGACGAGTATATTGCCAAGTTTGATCGGGATACCCTGTTAAGCACCATATCAAAAACTCTCTCCAGAGGAGCTGACGCATGAGCCAGAACGTTCAGGAACAACACCATATGTCCAAAAATCCACAGCACGTCGTCACTGGAAAAACCAAGGACTTTCTGACCATCGTCATTGAAGGCCAGTTGTTCGGCATTCCCATTCTTCAGGTTCAAGACGTTCTGGGAGAATTGAAAGTTACGAAGATCCCTCTGGCTCCGCCACAAGTATCAGGGTCGTTGAACCTTCGGGGACGTATTGTAACAGCCATTGACGTTAGAAAATGTCTTGGTCTGCCCCCCATGGAACGAGGAGAAGACGAGAAGCTCATGAGCGTTGTGGTCAACCATGACGACGAGCTCTATAGCCTCATTATTGACAATGTCGGCGATGTTTTGACCCTGCATGAAAAAGACTTCGAATCAAATCCTGCAACTCTTGATATTATTTGGAAATCAGTATCCCTTGGTGTCTATCGCCTGCAGGGGAAAATCCTTGTTGTTCTGGATGTCCCGAAACTACTTCTAGCATTACATCCCGCACACTAAAAACTAACAAAAAATTCAGTCTTTGAGCATAAGCTGCAAGGACATGATGTTATTTTTAACAGGAGATAATTAATGAAAACCTGTCTGGTCGTAGATGACAGCCGCGTAGTTAGAAAAGTCGCAAGACGTATTCTTGAAGAGTTGCGTTTTAATTGCGAGGAAGCCGAGGATGGACAGCAGGCATATGAATATTGTGCGAAATCCATGCCGGAAGCCATCTTGCTGGACTGGAACATGCCGGTCATGAGTGGCATTGAATTTCTTGAAAAGCTTCGTCAGATGCCCACAGGAGGCGAGCCGAAAGTTGTATTTTGTACAACCGAAAACGATATGTCCCATATTCAGCGCGCCATAATGGCGGGTGCCAACGAATATATTATGAAGCCTTTTGATACGGACATCATCAGATCAAAATTTATCCAGATCGGATTGATTGAAGACACGGAATAAAAGCAAATTGCCTTTGCAACTAAGACAATAAATAGAAAGCCTCCGTAGTAATGCCCTCTCAACCTCCCTCATCCCCTGTCAAAATCATGATTGTCGATGACTCGGCTGTCATTCGTGGCTTTTTAGGAAAGATGATTAGCAATGTTCCAGACTTCGAAGTTGTCAGCACCGCCGCCAATGGTCAAATTGCCGTCAACAATCTGAAAAAAGAACGGATCGACATTGTCTTGCTGGATGTTGAAATGCCGGTCATGGATGGACTGACAACCATTCCCCTTCTGCTCGAGGTTCAACCCGACATCAAAATTATCATGTGTTCAACTCTGACAACCCAGAATGCGGAAACCACTTTGAACGCTCTGGCCCTTGGCGCGGTCGATTGCATTGCAAAACCCAGTACCACTCAGGACATTTACGCAAAAGATACCTTCAGGGATATCCTGACCCACACAATCAAAGAAATCGCAGGCCCCAGAAGAGGGCTTAACCGCCCAACATCCCCTCCCCAAGCTGGAGGAGCTTCTCAAAGATTATCAGCCACACCCTCAAGTCCGTCGGATAAAGCCACCTCGACATCCCAAAGCTTCACATCCCTAAACAGGACGGGGAAAATTATAAAACTCCGTTCCCCTAACGAAGGATATAGCGGAAAACCTGACATTTTGGCGATCGGCAGCTCGACAGGCGGCCCCAACGCCCTGTTCCAATTATTGCCCAGCCTTAAAGGAATCCAGATTCCGGTGATTATCACCCAGCATATGCCCCCAACATTTACCAGAATCCTTGCGGAGCATATTCAACAGCAAACAGGTATCCCGTCTGTCGAAGGGGCAGAAGGAATGCCTTTGATGCCTGGACGTATCCATATCGCCCCCGGGGGCTATCATATGCTATTCAAAAAGAACGGAACCGCCACGGTTATTAGCCTCGATGACGGGCCTATGGAAAATTTCTGTCGCCCCGCAGTCGATCCAATGCTGCGCTCTGCCACGAAAATCTACGGTCAGAAAATCATGACTGTTATTTTAACAGGAATGGGGCAAGATGGCATGATGGGATCACGGGATGTTGTTGAAGCTGGAGGACGTGTCGTCGCTCAAGATGAAAGTACCAGCGTTGTTTGGGGAATGCCCGGGGCTGTCGCCATAGATGGAACATGCACGACTGTTCTGCCTCTTAAAGAAATAGGACCTTGGCTTAAAAAATCGTCCTTGCGTATGGTATAGGGAAAAGGGTACAAAAATTCATGAAAATTTCTGATTTCGAGCTATTCAAATCTCTTCTGTACGAACGCTCCGGCCTTGTCGTCACGCCGGACAAGTCTTACCTGTTGGACTCTCGCCTGACACCAATCGCAAAAAAGTGGGGCTATCCGACTTTGGAATCCATGACTTTGCAATTGCGCGCCCTTCCTGATGAAAAGCTCATCAAGGATATTGTCGAGGCCATGACCACCAATGAGACATCATTTTTCCGCGACACAAAGCCTTTCCAGATTTTTCAGGATACTATTCTGCCCGTTATGCTGGAGAAAAGAAAAGCCCGCAAGACCATCCGCATCTGGTGCGCCGCCTGTTCCAGCGGACAAGAACCATACTCGTTGGCTATGATCCTCAAGGAAAAAGAGGCTCAGCTCAAAGGATGGAGATTTGAAATCGTCGCGACAGACATTTCCGATGACATTCTCGATCAAGCCAAACGCGCCTCATACAGCCAGTTTGAAGTCCAAAGAGGGCTTCCCATCCAGTATCTGATGAAATATTTCATGCAACTGGGTGAAGCATGGCAGTTAAAAGATGAAATCCGCAATATGGTTCGTTTTTCGAACTTTAACCTTCTGGATGGTATGTCACGCCTTGGATCATTCGATATCGTCTTTTGCCGCAACGTTCTGATTTATTTCGACGAAAAAACCAAAGCCACAATTCTTGAAAAAATCGCGGGACAACTGGAAAATGACGGTTTCCTGCTGCTCGGCGGGGCCGAAACTGTGTTGGGAATTACCAATAAATTTGTCCCCAATCCAGAAAAACGCGGTCTTTATATCAAAGCAGGAACACCAGCCGTAACAGGATCAACCACGACAGGGTTCTCACCTGCAGGAACAACCCCTGCAAAAACGACCTCAAGCTTTAGTTCTGGTCTTTTCAAACGCACATAATATGCTACAAACGGGCTTGTCCAAAAACAAGGAGATGCCCGTTATGTCAGTTGCCGCAAAGCCCCGCACCACACCACGTCCAGACCGCGTAAAAATCAAAACTGCTCTGCTGTCTGTATCTGACAAGACCGGTTTGATGGAACTGGCTCAAAAACTGGGGCAAGCCGGCGTCAAACTTCTCTCGACCGGAGGAACCGCCAAAGCCCTGCGTGATGCAGGACTGGATGTCACAGACGTGTCAAGCCATACCGGATTTCCAGAAATTATGGATGGGCGGGTCAAAACCCTGCACCCCAAAGTCCACGGAGGCCTTCTCGCCCGTCGTGACGATGCCGACCACGTCACAGCCATGACTGAACAAGATATCGAATCCATTGATTTGCTGGTTGTAAACCTGTACCCGTTCCGCGAAACAGTCGCCAAGGGTGCGGATTACGATAACTGCGTTGAAAATATCGATATTGGTGGCCCAGCCATGTTGCGTGCCGCCGCCAAAAACCACGATTTTGTAACCGTTGTCACCGACCCCGCCGATTACGCCGCCATCGCTGAAGAAATCGCCGCAGGCGGCACAACCTTTGCCACCCGCCAGCGCCTTGCTGCCAAAACCTATGCGACAACCGCCAGTTATGACGCCGCAATTTCGGCATGGTTTGCCAAAGAACTGGGGGAGACATTCCCTCAAACCCTGTCCGTTACCGCGACAAAACTTTCCACCCTGAGATACGGAGAAAATCCGCACCAGCAAGCCGCCGTCTATAGCGACGGGACAAATCGCGCCGGAGTCGTCACAGCCAGACAATTGCAAGGCAAGGAACTTTCCTACAATAATCTCAACGACACAGATGCCGCGTTCGAGCTGGTCTCGGAATTCAAAGACCCGACCGTAGCCATTATCAAACACGCCAACCCATGTGGCGTCGCGTCGGGCAAAGATATGCTCTCGGCTTATCAATCCGCTCTTGTTTGTGATCCGACCAGTGCCTTTGGGGGAATTATCGCCCTCAACCGTCCTCTGGATGCCCCCACCGCCCAGGAGATCATAAAAATTTTCTCGGAAGTCATTATTGCCCCTGAAATCACGATGGAAGCCCGCGAAGTTCTGGCTGCCAAAAAGAATATCCGCGTTCTTGAAACAGGTGCCATGACCGACCCGACACAAAACCGCATGACCTTGAGAACCATCTCGGGCGGCTGGTTGCTGCAAAATGCCGATTACGGACATATCACCGAAGCAGACCTGAAAATCGTCACCAAGCGCCAACCCACCGAACAGGAACTCAAAGACTTGCTCTTTGCTTTCCGCGTTTGTAAACACGTCAAATCCAACGCGATTATCTATGCCAAAGACGGAAAAACCGTCGGCATCGGCGCAGGCCAGATGTCCCGCGTCGATTCAAGCCGTATCGCCGCATGGAAGGCCAAGGAAGCAGGAACACAGATAGAAGGGTCTGTCGTGGCATCGGACGCATTCTTCCCCTTCCCTGACGGTTTATTGGCCGCAGCAGATGCAGGCGCCACCGCCGTGATCCAACCCGGTGGATCAATCAAGGATGACGATGTTATCAAAGCAGCAGATGAACGGGGTCTGGCCATGGTTCTAACCGGAATGCGCCATTTCCGGCATTAATTATGCTTCTTCGAGAATATCCTGCGGATATATGAAAAAACATGGGCAATCTGCTCTGGAAATCAAAGGAAAAATGGGTATTCTAGCGCTTCCTGACGGAGCGGGATCCCCCGCCCCCCCAATTTTGGAGACAGAATCAAAGTGAAGAAAATACTTGTCCTTGGCGCAAATGGTATGTTGGGCGCGATGCTCACCAGATGGTTTTCATCAAACCCTAATTTTTCCGTGACGGCCACCACCAGAAACGGACAATCCAGTGAAGCTTTGCGTGCCTTTTTACCATCCGGACAAGATGTTGAGTTTATTCCCCTTAATGCCGACACCACCACAGCCAAAGAATTGGCCACCATTCTGGGCAATTATGATTTTGCGATCAATGCCATCGGAAGAATAAAACAAAAAATCCGTGATAAAAATCTGGAAGATTATGAAAGCACTTTGCGTGCCAATGCACTCTTTTCTATCATTCTGGGGCAAGCCACAGAACAATCGGGTACCAAAGTCATCCAGATTGCCACCGATTGCGTTTATACAGGTGTGGACGGCCAATATAACGAAGATCATTTGCACGATGCCAACGACATTTATGGCCGCAGCAAAAGTGCCGGAGAGGTTATTAGCAAAAACCAAATCAATCTGCGGTGTTCCGTCATCGGCCCTGAGCTAAACTCATCCTATTCTCTACTGAGCTGGTTTTTATCAAACAAGCAAGGCTCCACTCTCAATGGATTTTCCAATCATATCTGGAATGGCGTGACGTCTTTGCATTTTGCCAAAATCTGCCAAGGGGTCATTGAAAACCCGATGTCCTTGGACTTCGTTCCTCATATTGTTCCATCCAACACCATATCGAAACTCGACCTGCTGCGGGCTTTCCAGAAAAATTTTAATCGGCAAGATATATCCATTACCGAAAAACAAGCCACAGAGGCCATTGACCGGACATTAACCACTAATCACCCTGACTTAAATATTGAGTTATGGCGCAACGCAGGGCATGATGCCCCACCAACCATCGAAAGCATGGTCGAAGAACTCGCAACCTATATCGGACAAAAATAAAATGAGTGATTTTTTATACAAAGGCAAACGCCGGATCATTACAACTCTGGAATCCCTATTGGGACTAAAGTCCATTCCTTTACGGGCCGATGGTAAAGTTGACCACAAATGGCACCAGAATTTTATTCTGAATCTGGCCAGCACCCTGCGCCCCGAAAACTATCTGGAGCTTGGCATTTATCATTGTGGTCTGTTTAACCAGATGATCCCATTTGCAAAAAACCTGACCGGCGTCGATATTGCCCCGCAGGCCGGTGATTTTATGAACAAATCATCCAAGACGCGTTTTGTATGTTCCAGTACCGATGCTTACGCCGAGGAACTTCGCAAAACCGGCGAGACATTCGATTTCATCTTTATTGATGCCGACCATTCGAAAGAGGCCGTTCATTCCGACTTTACCAATTATTTCGAGCGGTTGCGTCCGCATGGGCTTTTGTTGTTGCATGACACACATCCGATTGATGATGCTGCCACCGATCAGGCAAGATGCGGGGACGGTCATATTGCGATCAATGATTTTTCACACAAGAACCAAAACTGGGAGATGATGACCATCCCGCTTCACCCCGGCCTGACCATCTGCCGCAAAAGAACAACCCAGTTGAGCTGGCAAGAACCCCAAAAGGTATAATCACCATGGAAATTCACATTCATACAACTGTTTCAAGCAATTCCCTGCGTTACTTTGATTATGTTTGTGAAAACTATATCGGATTGAGCAGTGGCAAACTTCCGGTTATATTCTACGCATATTGCCTTGATAAAGAATCCTATAACGAATTGTCAAAAGACAAGCGCATCCATCAGGCTGTCGGTCTGGAATTCGGGCGTGGATCAATAGGACACGCCAGATCAATCGACACCGCCATTTCCAACTTCGCGGCAGGCCAGATCAACATCATTTCAGATACCGACATTGCCATTCTTGCTCAGGATTGGGATCTGGATTTACAGCAAGCCCTGTGCGGGCCTAATGCGGTCGGTGTTGTTGCAACTAAAATGGAAGGGTTCGGCGGATTTAATTGTGGCACTCTTGAAATCCAGCATTACAAGGAAAAACCAACCACCACATGGATGGCTATCTCTCCGCAATTCGACTTCTCGAAACTCACCGTCATGCCGGACAAGAAAAATTATATCGACGTGACCAATGAAGAACTGGCCGATCTTTATCAAATTCCAGTCGGTCACAAAGTTTTGAAAGACACAGGCTGGCAAGTGCCCTCCTATCTGAAAGACAACAACATTCCTTACATCGCAATGGATATTGTCAAACCGACCAGCCCCGAATCCATCGCCCTCAAAGGATGCAACCCATACCATGATGAGTTTCATTGGAATGGAAAGCCTTTTCTGGCGCATCAGCGCGGTTCTATGAAACACCGTTTCCGTATTGATCCTTTATCTCAGGATTTTTACAACGCTTGCGACAAGTTTTTGGATAACCCGTCATGGGCTGTTTTCCCAACCAAAAAAGATAAACAAAAAGCGTTGGTGCAAGACCTAATCAGTCTAGCCAAGACTCCAGTCCGCATAGCTCGCCGCCTCGTCGCAGGACAAAAGTAAAATTAACTTTTGCGACTGGAAATCCAGCGATGATGGTCACGGCACATCTGTGATACATCGCGTTTGGCACTCCATCCAAGGAACTGTTCAGCCAATTCGACATTGGCGCACACATGTGCGGCATCCCCGGCGCGGCGCGGCCCGTATTCAAAGGAGATCTGAACACTGTTGGCTGTTTCATAGGACTTGATCAACGCAACAACGCTCAAGCCCTTCCCCGTTCCGATATTGAGTAAAAACCCGTGATCGAGAGACAAAAGCCTTTCCAATGCCACGACATGGGCTTCCGCCACATCCATCACATGAATAAAGTCCCGAACGGCTGTGCCGTCTGGTGTGTCGTAATCCTGACCATAGACAACCAGCTTTTCAAGCTTGCCAGCAACAACTTGACCCAAGATTGGCATCAGATTATTGGGGCGACCTTTCGGGTTTTCACCAATCAGGCCACTTTCATGTGCCCCCACCGGATTGAAATATCGCAAGATAGCGGCATTCAAATCACCGGAAAATTCGACATCACGCAAAATCTGTTCACTGAATAATTTTCCATGCCCATATGGATTAATCGGCGCCAAGGGTGCATCTTCCTTGTAATATCCGTGGGCATCAGGCGCATAGACTGTGGCGCTGCTGCTAAAAACAAACTTTGTAACACTCTTATCCTTCATCACATTCAGGATAGAAAATAACCCGTCGAGATTTTCCTCGTAATAAGACAGCGGGTTCTTAACCGAGTCTTCGACAGCCTTTTTGGCAGCCAGATGAATCACGGCGACAGGTTGATACGCATCAAAAATTTTTGCAACCTCATCCCGGTTGCAAACATCAATCTGGTAGAAAGGCAGGGGTTTCGAAGACGTAATCTGTTCGATCATTCCGATGGTTTCAGGAAACGCATTCGACAGATCATCAATAATGACAGGTGTATATCCGGATTGAATCAACGCCACACAAATATGACTGCCGATATATCCCGCCCCACCTGTTACAATTACATTCCTGTTCATCCCCTACCCCTTACTTCAACATGTCACTGATTGTCTGGCGATACACATCCAGAATAATCGGTGCTGAAAATTTTTTGCAAACGATACGCCGCGCTTCTTCCTTCATAGCATAGAACCGGTCTTCCGACAAAGACAGGGCTTTGCCCATTGCTTGCGCTAGAGACTCCGCAGACCTGAGCTCTACCAGAAACCCGTTTACTCCGTCTTCGACCACATCTTTACATCCCGCAACATCTGTCGCAATCATCGGTCGGCGCAATGCCGCCGATTCAAGCAAGGCCAAGGGGACACCTTCGCGGTAAGACGGCAGAACCGAAAACGCTGCATTAACAATAGAAGGCCGGACATCCGTTGCAACGCCAAGATAAGTTATCGGGAAATCCCGACAGAGCGTGTCAAATTCATCCCGCGACAGTGCGGCAGGATTATCCATATCCAAATCCCCCAACAGATAAAAAATTGCGTCAGGAAAGTTTTGGCGAACAAGTTTGGCTGCTGCAGCATATTCAACAATCCCCTTATCCCGCAAAATACGCGAGATCATCAAAAAAGATTGAGGATGGTATGAGGACGCCTGAATTTTTCTATCATCAAAATAATCCGTATCAATCCCCTCGCCTGCCACCATATGAAGTTTTGATTTCAAAAACGGGTAGTACCCGCCCAGAACATCGGCATCATCCTGATTGAGCGTCCAGACACGTTTGGCAAATGACAGTCCCGTACTTAAAATCGTCCGCGCCACTTTTGCTTTCAAACTTTTCTGGATAAAGGCATAACCCAATCCGGTCACCACAGCCAAAGAAGGAATTGCCAGAAATTTAGCCAGAAACGGAACATAGGCATTTGGTTTAATGGTATAAGACACCACCAGATCAGGAGAAATCCGTTTCAAAATCCTGTAAAGCTGGAAGACAGATTTTATTTCCTGAAACGGCGCAACCCCCGCGCGACTTAAAGAAACCGGATAAAACTCGACACCCAGATCCCGCAATGTTTTTTCGGTCTCGACATCAGGCGCCGCCAAACACGATACGCGAACCCCATCCTGCATTAATCCGCTGATAATATGTCCCCTGAACCTGACCAGAGATGCAGCGGTGTTGGAGACAAAAACAATATGCGGTGGAAGTTTTTCTTCCATCTGATCGAGAAACTGCTGCGCCTTATGCCTATCATCATCTATCTTTGACGCAGAAAGTTTTTTATTCCGGTAATAACCCGAGATAAAAGGAAATAACTGCGCAACATCAAACAGGGATTTTGCAATAAAAACGCCAACCGATAGAGCCGCATTTTTATAGTTTTTGTGCTGCGTAAAAAAACCGAGCTGGGATTTCAATGTATGCCGTCGTGCAATTGACGTTTTCTGGTACTGAAATTTTCCTTGTCGATAACACAACACGACATCAGGCAGACAGGCAAATCTGCTTGATTGATAGGATCTCAATAACAAATCCTGATCTTCGGCACGCCAGATCTCCGGTAACGCATAACCATATTTCAAAAACCAGTCCCGTTTTCCCATCCATGTTGGATGCGGCATTGGAAAGTTATTCCATGGCCGACGGGTTATCGTCGCATGATCCGGCGCAAAGGGCAGTAATCCGAAAATTCTGTGCTGGTCATCAAACACCACGGCACGACCCGCCACAACATCAATATCCAAATGGCGTTCGAGATACGTAACCTGTTTTTGAAAACGATCTGGAAAGGCCAGATCGTCGGCATCCATCCGCGCAACATATTTCCCACGACACTGCGTCAAAGCTTCATTCAACCGCCGTGGCAAGCCTTGGTTGGTGTGATCTCCCATCACCTTCAAACGTGGGTCGGCAATGCCGTCCAGAACGCCCAAAGTTCCGTCGGTTGATCCGTCATTCATGACAATTAATTCAAAATCAGTAAAGCTTTGCTGTAGAATGCTCTGCACTGCCGCCAGAATAGTGCGTTCATTATTAAAGACTGGCAAAATTACACTGAGCATCAGAGCCATATCCATCACCCCGCACCGGAACATAATTTCGAGAAGATCTCCCTGTGACGTTGCCCCCAGAAAGATAAATCGAATTTTTCAACGGCACGAGCGCGCGCCGCCAGAGCATATACGTCCCTGTTTGCAATAATAGCTTCCATCCCGCGAGCGAGATCTTCGGCAGAGGGCACAGGTTGGTCTTCATAGGTTTCAGGAACATTGATCCCGATACCGGCATCCGTCCCGACCAGTTCAGGAACTCCTCCCGATGCCGAATAAAGAATAGGCAGCCCACAAGACATAGCTTCCAATACCACATTGGGACATGGGTCATTATGTTTGGTCATCAGATAGGCATCAGCCGATGCAAAAACATGCGGTGCGGACATCCGGTCATAAGCGCCGGAGAGAATAAAATATTGATCCAGTGCGCGGTCACTGATTTTCCGACGGAAATCCTGTTCCAGATCAGCGGGCAGAATACCGGAGAAAGACAGTTCAACTTTTAGGCCTTTTTGCCGTGCAATGACCAGAGCATCGAGCGCATTGGTCAAGCGGTAATAGGTCGAAAGCCCAATATGTCCAGTCACCAAAAAACGAAAGTTTTCGCGTGCAGGATGATTCAAGGGTGGTACAAAATTCTTAGTATCAACCGCGTTATACAGAATTTCAAAAGATTTTGCGGTCGTCCCCAAAAATTTATCGGCCGATTTTTTACAGAATTCAGACTGGTAAAACACATGGTCGGCCAAATCCAGTGCGCGCGCCATCCGCGCATTTTCTTCCTGCCAATCCTTTGGATACCATGCCGGATAAAAAACGCCATTTTGATTAATAACAAGTTTAACGCCTTTTGCCTTTATTTTTTTGATTATCTCTGTTGGCAGATACAAGGCACCAGATGACAAATAAAGAACATTAAAATCAAAACGGTTTTCGGGAAAAATATCCTGCAACAACTTGACCTTGACCTGTGGCCCGCCACGATATCCTGCCCGCGCACCACCATAAAAAACCCGCAAGTCATGTTGAGAAGCAGTCAAGGAAGACAGACATATCCCCGCATAGGCCGCATAGCCCACGGCCCGCCCATAAAGTTCACGTTTTATCTTTCCCAGCAGGTTCATACCATATCCTTATAAACCAGATCATAATGCGCCCGACCGATCTTTGACCAGTCATAGTTAAGAATATCTTCCCGCGCCTGATCTGTCACCATACGCATCCTGTCGCGATTGGAACACGCATCAAGAATTTTAAGTGCCAGTGCCTCGACATCACCAACATCAACCAGAACGCCGTTACGACCGGAAACAATCACATCTTCGGCCATTCCAACTTTAGTGCTTGCCACAAAGACGCCAGACGCCATCGCCTCCAATATTCCTTTGGGGCCACCTTCTTCCCGCGACGGATTGATATAGACATCCAGCGGCGCAAAACGCGACGGCAAATCCAGATAGTCTTCCAGAAATTCATGGGCATAAGGAATACCCTCATCATCAAGATGTTTTTTAACAAACCCGCGCGCAGGCCCCGTAAGCAACACAAAAACCGGAACATCTTTTGCCAGTCGTTTGGCAACATCAACAAGAACATCCGGCCCCTTAATCAGCTTTGGTTCCATCCCGTCACCCCAGCCAACACCATCCTTTTGGAATGACCCGATCACTAACTGGTGATCTTTGATACCGTATTTTTCTCGCGCGGCACGACGTTGGGATTCGGAAAAAGGTTTGAACAAATTGCAATCAACACCGATCGGTATGCGTACCAGTTTCTCGCGTGGCACGCCCCATTCCAGAAGACGGCGTTCAATCAGGCTCGCCGCCGTAATCACTTTGTCCAGATAGGGAAGCCCTTCGAGAAATTCATCGACATGACGCGCCATTCCAGCATCATCGGATTTTTTCCCGTGAAAAAACGTGCAAACCATCCTGTTCGAGCGCGCCATATGTTTATACCAGGACACAAATTGAAACTGTGACCCGAAATGCGCGATTTTGTGAGACAGTAAAAATGGATTTTCTTCAACCACGATCAAACTAGGGCTGATCTTATCAACCTCCCTAGCCACATAATGACCATCCCATTTGATCGACCAATTTCCCTTTTCAATGATAAAGCGCACCGGATGTTTTGAACTATGCGGCAAATGCATCGCATCAGCCATCCGGACAGGCAACGTAGAAAGCGGATATTTGTAACGTGCCAGCCCCATATCATCTATACCGGAATTTGATTGATTAGAAACAAAGGAATATTGCGCCATAATTTGCGTTGTGCCGCGATGTCAGATTTTTGCACAAATATCCTGTCAAGAAAAGTAATCCAGTCGGCGACCATACGTTCTGCCGTATGCGGATAACCGGAAATTTTCAGACAATAATCCTGATAGTGATCGCGTAGCGCATAAAGCGCAGCCTCGACATCATCGACACCGTTATACCCGACCCCGAATCCGTCACAATATTCAGGCATACATCCGGAAAGGCGATACACAATCGGCAACCCGCAGCAGGCACCTTCGTTCTGGTGATTGCCCCCCGGTTCGTTAATTGAGCCAGTCAAATAGGCGTGAAAACCCCGCAAACGGTCGGCCAGAGCTTCCCCATCCAAGGGTGCAATATGATCGATAGCATTGAACCGATACCCATCCGGCAACCTGCCGATATAGCTCATCGAAAAATGCGTGGGAAAATCGGCTTGGCCCAGTAACTGGTCAACCCGTTCATACACATCAAATCCCTTGAATCGGTGATATCCCCAGTGATGAGTGACAAATTTAAGCGGCCCCGTTCCATCCCAAGGCACGAACCCATTGGCGTGAAATATTTTTTGATCGGCCCCGTTCAAAATGACATCACATCTGGAATGGTCTTTATTTTTCCAAGCTGGTAAATCCATCAACCAACTACCAACAAAGACTGTGAAATCCGCCGCATAATTGGCACGCAACAGGCGATCAGTAATAAATTTTTCGCCTTTGCGTTCATCACATTCGTTGATCCTGTGTACCACAAGTGTTTGGGGATACTTCACCAAATGGCGCAGAATTGCTCCCGCCCCGAATGTCACATTAGGCGAACGCACTCGCGTTTCCACCATCAAAATCACATCAACGTCAGACGATAGATGATGAACCACAGAGTGTCCGCGAGCCGTCATCCCTTCGACCAAGGCCTGCACAAAGCGGTTTCCACCACCCCATGGCCCGTCATAAGGTTGTTGGTTAATGGCAATAATCATGGCACAACATCCAACTTGATATTCACATCAACCTGCAAATCCGGATGTGGACGGTGAGACACAACGACAATGGTCATCTGCCCTTTTAAGGAATTTATGACCCCGACAATACCGGACTCGGTGTGTTGATCCAGATTGGCTGTAGCTTCATCCAACAGCAACACAGAGGGCTTTCTCAATAAAGCCCGCGCCAACGCCAAACGTTGTTTTTGCCCCGCAGATAAACCCTGCCCCTGTTCAGTCAAAATATGATTCAAACCATCTTTGAATTCGAACACAAAATCCGCATGAACCCGCCGCAAGACCTCTTCCAATTCGGCATCTGTTGAGTGAACGTGACCGGATAATAATTGATCTCGAACGGTTCCGGCAATCAAGAAAGGGTCAGACCCGACATAGGAAATCACCTGATTAATCCGCCCATGAATATCCTGCGCCCCACCATCCTGATGCAACAGCGTCAAATGACCTTGCGTAGGAGAAAGCAACCCCAACAACAAATGGAACAGGGTTGTCTTCCCCGCACCAGACGGCCCGATAATCATGGCAATGGTTCCGGGTTTAATTTCGAAATTCAAATTATGAATGGCGGTTTCCTTGCCATTTGGCCAGACAAAAGAAAGACCCTCTGCGCGCCACCCCACCAGATGATGATCTTGCCCATCATTTATCAATGCCGTTTTTCCCAGATCGGAACCCGAAATATTCTCGGCCCACCATTTATACAGCAAGGAAATGCGAGGGTAATTCAGGCGGAGATTACCGCTTACCCGTGCGAGGTCTGCCAAAACTTGAAACAGCCGCAACACCATATAAAGATAGGCAATCATGGACGCCGGATTATCAGGAAAATAAATCGACCCTTGAATGGCAATGATGACGACGACCGCCAACCCCAGAACCTGCGGAATGGACGCCCTCAAATAGGACAAGGCATAGTAACGGATACTGGCTTGCCCATATTGATCGACCTCCCGATTCACATGGGATATTTCCTGATCCATCAGATTATGCAGCGAAATATAGAGATTGTTCTTAACAGCTCGCGACAGCAGAGAAACCCCATTGGCCAAAGAACCTTGAATTTGTTTTGAATTGCGACTGACAATCCGGTCAATGATCATTTGAAGCGGCGCAAACAAAATAATCACCCCGACCACCAGCAAAGTCATCTGAATAGACGACAGCACCAGAACAAGAAATATCCCTCCCATCAAGATCAGACGAGAAAACACATAAAAAATATTACCAATCGAAACAGCCGCACCAATCACAATATCATTGAAATAGGACATCACCTGACCAATTTCCTGACCACCATGCATGATCGCCCATCGCGAGAGCATATGACGTTTTTCTGTTTCAACCTGAATCTGGCATTTTCCGGCATAATAGCCATTTGCCCAGATCGTCAATGCCCGCAACAGTCCGGCCAGAACCAGCAATACGCCTTCTATATAGGGTGAATGCAAATCAATCCCCAAAGGCATTGTGCCACCTGTCTTCACCAATCCGGTCGCCATAAAAAACCGTTGGGTTAACATCGCAATCGCCAGATCAAAAAAGAACGAGACAAACCCGAGCACAACAACGATCAAACCGTACGCAACAGTATGACTTCCGATAAAGTCGAACATTTTAGATAGTTGCGTTTTCACTAATTCGACTCCATAGCACGAACAATTGTCATCCAGTCATTCCGTTCAAACATTTTCTTGGCAGATGTCCGCATCCGCTCATTCCGTTCATCCGGATTCATATTCTGGATTTGTGCGATAATATCAGGAACATCGGAAACCTTGCGATAGGTGAAAATAGTCGGCAATTCATCAATCCCGTAGGCATATGCTTCATCTTCATGATCGCGGATAGCAAAGGAACCGCGCGCAGCAGCCTCCGTATCCTTGATCCATAAGGCATTGCGCGGAATAACCTGCCCCTCGACCGTCCACGGCGCATCTTCGGTATGGATATAAATCTGCATATCATGAAGGGCTTCGAGAAACTGGTGATAGGGGCGCGATTTGATAAATTCGACATTCAACCCGTAACCTGCCAGCTCATCATAAAATTTCTTACGGTGCGGATGAAGCGTCCCCTGAAACGCCAGATGGTGATGGCGGTTTTCCCATGTCGGGCCAGCATCACAATAACGTTGCAACATCCCCATCCGGACAAAAGTTGCAGGAACACCGCGCGCCTTACAAAAATCCGTCCACCATCTTGTGGTGAGAAAAAAAGATACAACATTTAATTTTTCAAGGATGCGCGCATAAGCACCTTTCCACGGCGAATCATCCATGTAAGCCTGCCAGACATCTTGTTCGTAGATATAAAGTTGCCCCCCCCCCATAAAACGGGAAATAATATTCAAATTATCGTCAAGGGTTCGCAACTTCAAAACACTTAAAACCTTGTCATACGATTTGGGATTGGCCCATGGCAGATATTTTATTTCCTTGAGGGTAATCATCCGCACATCATATTCTTGCTCTAACACCTCGGCCAACTGGCTTTGGTAACAATTTTCGCGGATATAGCTGCGCGCATCGACCAACAGGAGTAAACTTTTCTTTTTCATGATGCAACTTTAACCTCTGGATCTTGTGTAATGGGCACAATGCAGGAATAACGGGTAGTCTGATACCCGATTTTCTTCAACTGGTCGTCACCGGAATAGCTACCACTGACTACGGTCTTCATATTTTCTCTGGAATAGATCGAATAGAATAATCCGCCATCATACACACCGATATGCGGATATATTTTAACCATTTCAGCAAAGAAATCTCCTTCGGAAAAATCACCCTGCTGTTCCAGTTTTGTAAAAACAGCCTTCAATGCCTCCACTCTGTTAAGAGCTGGTAATTTGGCATGTAAATTTGATTTATAAATATGGGGCAATGATGTTTTTTTGAACCACGCCTTTTCGTTGGTTACCAGATTAAGCAATCTGATCTCCGACCGCGTGACGTGGAAAGGCAAAAATTGTAACCCCTTATCAAACCGCCAGCGCCACCGCACTGAAAATTCCTGTGTCCGCACGCAAGATGCATCAGGACAGGCATCCAGAAATTTTTCACATTCGGCCAAGGCTTTCAAATCCGTATGATAAAGATCAGATTCAACCATATAAATATATTTGTATGATCGACCCATCACCTGTGGCGCATTCTCCAGCACCCATTTGATTGCAGTCCAGTATCCAATATTCTCTGCCGATTGAATGATCTTGGTTCCCTGCGGCACATATTGGATATGATCTTTGAACGCAGACGCATTATCAAACAAGATAAAATCATTCGACAATCCGGCATCGGGAATTTTATCTGCCAGATTCTGCACCACCCGCACCGCCAGATCACGCCGCGATTCATCCATCGAACAGGTCACAAGGCACACAAGTGTTTGTTGTGGCAAATCAGTCATCTTTATTTCTTCCACTCGGACGCCAACAGCCCCATGGCCACCAGATTTTTATATACGCCGTCACGGAAAATGGCTTCGCGCCGCACGCCTTCTTTTACAAACCCCAGACTGGTATAAAGATTAAGCGCCCGATCATTATCTTCGAGTGTTACCAATTCCACACGGTGCAATCGGCAAGCCCCGAACAGATACGACAAAATATAATTATAAAATTCACGGGCATAGCCCTGACGCTGATAATCTGGCGCAATATCGCACCCGACAAACGCATTGCCATTGATATAGTCAATCGAGTCCACACGGAACATGCCGATAAATTCATCCGTACCGCGCAACCGCGCCACATAGCGACGCGATGACCGTGAGGTCGAAGCCGATTTGAACCATGCCTCTTGCTGTTCTTCGGACACATGGGTCGGATCGGTCAACCGCATCAACACATCATCTGCGTTATGCATGACCCGCAAGTCTTCCAGATCACGCTGTTCCATCAAGCGGATCACCAGACGAGACGATCCATCATTTTCCAAAGGTTTCAAGTCGTTCATACCAAATCCCCATACTGACCATGAATAAATTTCAAAACAGCGCCTTCGCGCAACCGAGTGTCTTCAAGAGACAAAAAAGATTTGGCAAAATTTTTTGCCGCATAACCACGACCACCAAAATTCCACCACTTAACAGACGCCGCCCCAGCCAACGCCCAGCCACGCGCAGCATCCCGATGTTTGAGCCACGCAATCGCCACACGTCGCAAAACTTGTTTTTGACGTTTCATCTGACGATGAAAGCCAAAATGAAAGGCCTGACGCGCTGTCGGATTTTTGCCATGCCACGCAATCGGCGCCAGATGACGGACAACATCACCTTTCAAGACCATTTTATGGCCCGTATCAGCATGATCAGCAAACAGCTTTCTTTTAGACTTCCTGAAAACAACCGCCGTAGAAAACGCATTTAACCCCGCAATCAGATCATCCGTAAAATAATCCTGCATGAGAATCTGCGCGCCCGTCACATCCGGATTTTGAAAGAGCGCCACAATATCAGCCAATGCCGTATCCCGCATCAAAACAGTATCGGCATCAATTTTAACGAACAGATCATGGCTTCCCTTTTGGTCATTCCATGCTTGCCACAACATATTATGGGCTTCATATTCAGGCTGATCCCGAATAACATGATGCGTCACAAGGACATTTTTTTGATTTTGAATCGCCTGACAACATTCATCGAATTCAGCCTCGCCGCAGGCAAGAGTCCCAACAAATATGCGCGGCAGATCCTGCATGAAGACACCTTTGATCTTGTTTGAAGCTAAGCGGCGTTCCGCAAAGCTTTCTCACACAATTCCAGAACACGGGTGGCGATATGCTCGCAATCCTCAGCGCCCAACCACCAGCCACAAGGCAAAGAAATCTGGGTGCTGGCAAATTTATGTGTTTCCGGCAAATCGGTCAGCGACTCTTTGAAAGCACTGTAGGAATCATTGGGCATATGCACCAGACCTGCCGCAATTCCTTCTTGATTCAAAGCTTCCAGTAACAAATCCCGATCAATCTGGGGGTCATTGACCAAAGCGGTAAACACCCAGAAGCTCGATGTCGCTTGCGAAGGAACATCCAGAGAGTGGATCACGTTGCTATTAGCAAAACATTTCTGATAGACAGCCGCATTGGCGCGGTGTGCATCAATCAATTTGCCGATATAAGGCATTTGCGCCAAACCGATCGCCGCCGCAACATTGTTCATATTGAATTTATATCCGACTTCACCGGGGAAAATATCGGCGCTCCAACGCTGTCCCTTCCACTCGCCCTTTTCGTCCTTATGAGCATCGCGGTCATAACCGAACCATTTCAGTTTACGCGCCAACTCGAAATCTTTCTCGTCTCGGCAGATCAAGGCTCCGCCATCTCCAGATGACAGATGTTTAATCGCTTGAAAAGAATAACAGGTAAAATCCGAAAATTCGGAAACAGGGCGACCATTCCATCTGGAATCAAACGCATGCGCCGCGTCTTGCACCACCGGAATATTGTGCCGTTTGGCAACATCAGCAACAGCTTCCAGATCACAGGGCGTTCCTGCCCAACTGACAATCACAATCGCTTTTGTTTTCGGTGTAATTTTGCGTTCGATATCTTTCGGGTCAATTGATCCGGTATTGGCATCAATATCCGCCCAGACAATTTTTGCGCCCAGATTGTCAATCGGCGTATTGGTTGCAATGCACGTCATTGCAGTGGTAATGACTTCTGTATCCGGCCCGACACCACAGATCTTATAAGCCATGGTCAACGCACTGGTACAAGAATTCACCACAACCAGATTGGTAACCCCCAGATGTTCTTTCAACGCATTCTGGAATTGGGTAACCTGAAGGCCTTCATTGATAAATCCGGATTCCAGCACTTCACGAATACCCACCAGAGCATCCTCGACAGGAACATGAACTTTGAACAGGGGGTATGATTTCATTTTTCCACCTTACGCTTGTTTGCGGGTTTTAACGATCTCGTCAATTTCCAGACCAATAAATTTATTCATATCTGTTTCAAAAATATTGATCGAATTCAAGTAAGCCTCAAGCCCTGCCTGATCCAGAACATCATCATTCGATCCATAACTGAATATTTTTGCATCCAGGGCTGGCATCACATGGGACGGCGCCATATGATAATAATCACCACTATCTGTGACACGCACAGATTCAGGTGAGCTAATCAGCTCCTCGAACAATTTCTCGCCCGGGCGCATCCCGATCACATCGACAGGCTTATCGAATTTGGACGAGAAGATTTGTGCCAGATCCATAATGTTCATGGCACGCAATTTCGGCAGCCAGATCTCACCGGATTTGGCCCCTTTGGCAGTCGCCACGATCAAATCAATACTTTCATCCAAGGTCATAATGAAACGGGTCATTTCAGGATGGGTAACGGTAAACCGTTCTGCATTCTCAGCTTGCCACCGAAACAATGGAATAATCGATCCACGCGATTCCAGAACGTTCCCGTAACGCACGCCAACGAATTTAATCGGCGAACCGGAAATGCTCTGGCTGGTCACAACCCGTTCAGAGATAGCCTTACACATTCCATAGACATTGGTTGGAGCGCAGGCCTTATCGGTCGAGACCATCAGAACTGTTTCCAGATTAGGCAGGCGGTCTTCCTGACGCACAACGGCATTCACCACATTGTGAATTCCCAGAGTGTTGGTCTGAATACTTTCAAATGGAGAGCGTTCACAGGTATCAACTTGCTTCAACGCCGCCGCAATCAGAATGATATTCGGCTTCCATTTCAAGACAATTTCTTCAACCCGCGCACCATCGCGAATATCACCGACCTCGAACACCACATTTTGTTGGGGGGTCAATTGGTTGCGGATCGTCCAGTGTTTTGCTTCATCACGGGAATATACAATCAGTTGGTTGTCCTCGGACAAACGACGGATCAATGCCCGTCCCAAGGAACCTGTTCCACCGATAATCAGAATCTTTTTATTCTGGAAATTCATTAACTGCCTCAAATAATTTATAAATACCGTCCAAATGTCCGGTCATGATTGCATTAAGATATACAGGCTCTTGTTTAGTAAAGATTAAGGGCTTTGACCAGTTAAAAATAGAGAAAGCCCCCAATTTCTGGGGGCTTGTCTATAAAGCTCGAAAACTCGCTAAACTTATTGCGGCGCACGATCCTGAGATGGGCTGGCCTGTTGAAGTGGGGCAGGCATCATCGCAGCTACACGTTTTTCGTAATATTCAGCCAATGCCGCAGAAATATCTAAAGCAGACCATGGAGCCTCAGTGGCAATAGCCTGAAGAACAGGTAATTCCACTAATTTTTCGTCATATATTTTTTGCGAGAGGGAACAATATGTCAACTTGCATTTTCGGTCAAGAAATACCATCCGACACTATGCTCTGGGCGTTTTTCAACAAATCTATGCTTCCAGCGTTGAAAATAACGGTAAAGGCGCGGGGAAATGACCGCACTGAGCGCAATCAGGCCATTAACCGGCAAAGATGGCACAATCGGATACAATTCCCCCGTCACCTTTAAGCCGGCACTGGCCAATTCCTCATTCAAGGTCTCTACCGAATATTCGATTTTGTGATCGTCATCATCGCGGCTATCAACCCCGAACTTGCGTTGGAACATCTTCCACGGCGTATTGGTATTGGGGATTGAAATATACATTTGCCCGTCGGCTTTCAATATCCGGCGCAGCTCGGTCAAAATCGTCTGACGATTGTTCAAATGCTCCAACACATTTGAAAAACTAATCAAATCGACCGAATGGTCAGGCAACGGAATAGATGCCAATTCCAAATTCAAATCAAAAATATCATACTGGCCTTTATAGTCGGCCAGCCGTTCATGGGACAAAATGATCGAGGATTTATTATATTCAACCCCGTAAACCTGTGACGCCCCGCTTTTCAAGGCATTGAGGCATTCCGAACCGCTCCCAGAACCAATATCCAGAAAAACCATGCCGGGACGCACCAAAGACGCCAGAAACTGATTGCGCTGATCATCAAACAAGTGTTTGGGGTGAATGGGATGTTTGGAGTGCCCCAGCCATTTCATGGCGCGCATTGATAAGCCTGTCAGGCGTTTATCCTGATATTTAAGCAACTTGATAAGGGGACGCATAAAATAAGTCGTTACAGAGTTACGAGGCATCTCACCCATTCCCTTTCATAAAACAGAGCCAAAAAGCAGCGCAGACATTATCACCACATAAAAATTCAGGCTACCAATTTTCTATCGCCAAACAACATGCCAGCGTTTATAGTCACCCCACAAAATTTTAAGATAGAACACACCAACCCGATAAACATGACTGAACATTGGCTAGCCCTCTCTTTGAAATCCAACCTCACAGGAATTCTGATCCTGAGTGTCATATTTATATCCTGCATCTTGCCCCTGACCTTATCCTTTCTGCCGCAGACAATGGGATTGATCGGTGCAGCAGTCCTCTATAAAAGAATGGGTAGAAAAATCTTCGCCCCCCTCTCAAAAGCCCATCTTGTTCTATTATTGATCCCGATTCTGACCATGGCCAGTTCCATCTGGTCGATCACGCCGGAATCGAGCCTGATCCGATCCCTTAAAATCAGCGGCGAAATCCTGTCCTTTTTCCCACTCTATATCTTCTTATACGCGTTGCCTGATGACACCACATCTTTCATCAAGAAATATCTTCCGGTTCCGTTAATTCTGGGCGGAACTTTTCTTGCCATTGAACTGGTTCTCGATTTTCCGATCTCCCGTATTTTGCGCCCGTCCCATACCGAATTCAGTACTTGGGAGCTGAACAAAAGCGTTGCTGTTTTTATCCTGATGACTCCTCTCGCCTTGATCACGACCCTGATCCCGTTCAAAAAAGCAAACTGGAAGCACTATAGGCTACCTCTGCTGCTGCTTATCCCTGCGGCTTTTATATTAAGCGCAACAGCCAGCCAGTCTGCCCAGCTCTCTGTCATCGCCATGATTGTGGCCCTGATCGGCATGATCAAGTTGCCCCGTCTGGCTTTGCCCCTATGTTTTGGTACAGTTATTCTGCTTTTTTCAATTTTTCCATGGGTCACCACACCTCTTTATAAGAGCTTTGCCAAAGAGAGCGATCAGGTTCAGATTCTAAAAGACGCCAGCACCAGCACACGGCTTGAGGTCTGGGACTTTGTCGCCGACAAGATCCATGAAAACCCGTGGACAGGATTCGGAATTGATACCACCCGCATCATCCAATTCGATTATCCGATGGTCTATTACTGGGACACCAGTATCATGCACCCGCATAATGCCCCTCTTCAGCTCTGGATCGAGTTTGGCGCCTTAGGCGCCCTGCTCGCAGATACTTTGTTGCTCACCTTGTTTCTTTCCATCAGACGCCGCCCTCTCGCCGCGCAGATTCTCCCGACCGTTGTTTTCTCGGGAATCCTGATTTTCCTGATTTTATCATGGTCTTTGTGGTCAAGCTGGCTGATCGGATTGATGATCTTTCTGACCTGCATTATGAGCTCTTTGAACAAGCCCCCTGAACCTTCCGCCCATTAACACATTGTTTACCCTTTTTTTATGGTATTGATCTTCACTTTCCTATAAAATCAGCCATAGTTATATAAAATAAAATAAAAAAGGGTGTAAAAATGGCAAGCTTTTGGGAAGACCTGAAATCATCTTCATCCTATCGAGCTCTGGTTCGCGCTGCGGATGCTGCCCCTACCCCTGTAAATACAATCAGCCACATGATGGATCAAACCCACGAGACCAAAGTCCTGAAAGATGGCATAGCCGAAGGAACTGCCGCTACCATCGGATATGCTCTCGGCCTTCCCCAGATGATTCATAGGTTTTATAAAGAACATACCGACGGTAAAAAATTCGAACAGGCTCCGGAAGATCAAAAATATTCTTCGGAATGGTTCAAAAGACAAATGATGGGCGAGTACGAGGATAATCTCGAAATCCTTGGCAAAAAGCGTCCCGAATTAAGAGCAGGTACGAATGACGGATATATCCACTTTGGAGGACAGATGGTTCCTCTGGTCGGGTCATTCTTTATCCCCGGGGGTCAGGCTTTGGGAGCCTCCAAAGTGGCGCAGGTCATAGGTACTGTCGCCCCTAAAGCTGGAGTCATAGGTTTTGCGACAGAGACAGCCATTGAAGGGTACGAAATAACAGAAGATTATTTGGGCTTCGGGCAAACAATGCACAACAAAGTTGGTTTTGGTATCACGACAGACGCAGCCACTCAGACCATTGCCGCAACAACTGAAGGGGCTGAAGCGAAGGCAAAGAAACCCAATGAAGACCGAGGACAGATCAAACTTGCGTCTCACGAGATTTCAGCACCAAAACAATCCACATCAACTGTGCCACAAACAGCAAAAATTCTGGGATTGGCTCTCGGGAATGACCTTATCGATTCGGAAAACCCCACCCAGTTCAACAAAGACGGTGTTCACGCACTTCAGGAGCTTTTGACAGATAAAAAACTATACACGCATACAATTGATGACATCGCAGGCAAATACACCATGCAGGCCGCCGATAAAGCTATCAAGGACGCGATCAAGCCATCGAGTCTGACTGAGGATTTGCGGGCCCAATATGAAACCCGCATGAAAGATCTGGCGAAAGACCTGCGGGAACAACCCGCCAACCCATACGGATATGACCCCCGGGTCATGGCCTTGCAGACCTGTGGCTACGCCCTAGGCCTATATAATAAGAGCATTGATGGTCTGGTAGGAGATTCAACCACAAAGGCGATCCATCTCATTGAAAACAAAGAGTTAAGTGAAACAAAACCGATTATGACGACCCGGCAGAACGCGCCTGCCGCGCCTGCACCAGTCGTATAGGGAATAAAAAGCGGTCATAGTTCTATAAAAGTTTGCAATATTCAATAGAGCTATGATAAAATGCAATTAACATATTAAAAATGGAGTGTGTGATGGGGTTATTCAAAAGAGTTAAAGCAGGTTATGAAGCCTTCAAAGACGCCGAGCGTATAGCGCACCAGCCAGCCGTTGATGCTGCTGTTGAGGCCGCAAAGAAAAAGCCCATTACAGACGCAAATGCAGTTGCAGATTATCTGGAAAGCGTAAAAAAAGGTGAGCGCGGAGCAGAAACTACTGCAGGAGCTGCTGGCCACGGAGCCGGTAAGCCACCAACCTCGGCTCCTCCTGTCACCGCACCAATGACCCCCGGATTTGGTGGTGCTGTGGGTGGAATAATGGGGTTCGCAAATCACCTGCCCAGCTGGATCAAGAAGCCCCTTGTAGCCACAGCTTTAGGGTATGGTCTTCTTGTTGACAATCCATTCACTCCGGGAACGGAAGGGATGGCCGTTCAGGCAGGTAAGCAATTGTACGGGGTCGTGGAAGGCAAGCCACAGGCTGAGATTAAACAACAAATCAGTCAGGCCAAGCAAAGTGAGCAATTGGTTAGTGCCCAACAAGGTTCGGTTGCCGTTGCACAAAAAGCAGGACGTGCATTTCTGACTGGAGAAACACCAGAAGTCAGCATAGATCAAGCAGCAACGAAATTTGGCTCATTGATTAAGTCCCAAATTTCTACCACAACGGACAGCATCACAACCTACGAGAGCAGATTCAAAAGTATTCTGCAGGAACAAATTGACCAGAATAAAGACTCTATGCTACAGCCAGCTGAAGGAAAAGGCTTGGCATCATCCCAGAGCTTTATTGGTCTGATTAACGACCTACCAATGGATGATAAGCAAAAAGCGTACGTGGCAAGCCAAACTCTTGCTATGAGCGGGTACAAATAAGATATTTAGAAATCAAGTGTTAAGACATAAGAATTAAGAGAGGGCAAAAATGGCTAACGATCAAACAACACCGGCAGGTTCCGCAGCAGTTCAGGATCCAAACGGAATCGCCTTACAAGGTCTAATCCGCGGAATAAGTGAGCTCGACCCGAACTCACGGGATATTTCCGTCGAGATGATGCGTCTGTTTGAAGGATATTACAAACAGACTGGTAATATGCAACTTGCAGATAACGTGAACAAAGTTCTCAAGCTCGCGCAAGAAGGGAAATATGACCTTCGCAAAACTTTTGGTCAATCCGCTCAGGAGATCTGGAAGCTTGCAAGAACAACCGAGCAAGACCTTCAGAAAAAAGATCACAGTCAATACCAAGATCTCTACTACAGCACTCAACAACAAAGAATATCCGCAGAACTTGATGTTCAAACAATGATTATCAAAGGGGCAGCTAGCGGATACAAACTACTCGCTATGATAGGCTCAATTGTGTCCGCGATCCCTGGGTTGGAAGAGATTGGCAAGAATTTGGTCGATACCTCCATTCAAGCTTCCAAGGATCTGAAAGTGGATAAAATTGAAGAAGACGCCGTTCGTCAATCAGATCGTAACAATGCCAGAACACCAAAAATTGGTGAAGTCTCTGGTGCAGATGCTGCCAAGAAAGCAGAGGATCTGATCAGGAAAGTCATGGATGATGCAAAGATCGTCGGCGAATCGAGAACCTCACAGCGCGCAAGCGGAGGAACAAACCCAGATAAGGCAAGCACATTCAGTGCAAACGGCGCAGCCGCAACAGCCCCATCTGAAACAACACCTTCGGCTGCCACAGAAAAACCTGCAATATGCAACACGACCTTTGGTAGTAAAATGCCAGAATGTCAGCCAAGTTAAGCGACTAATAACAATCCAACCCCCGCTTTGGCGGGGGTTTTTCTTTTGCCGCATCATTCCTGAAAAGTTTGCAAATTATGTCACGAATGTGGCATACTCTTTTCACGCGATGACATACGAAAAATTAACCGGCAATAAAAACAAACAGACCGGAATAGATGTTATCCAAACGGCAAGTGTGAAATAGAGAATAAAGGAGTGTGTGCGATGTCTCATCCCACAAAAAGTGTATACAACTCATTGCGAGATGAGGATGAGAAGTCTTTGGTGCCTGCGCCATTGGACGAAAAAGCAGAAATTGAAAATCTGCAAAAACGGCGCGTATTGTTTCTGAATGAACTCAGAGATATGCAGCAGCCAACACAAGAGCAGATCGACTTTTCTCTGTCGATGTATAGGAATATCCTTAATCTCGAAGCATCTCGTCTGGCCGAGCTTCGCGAGCAAATCACGAAAAAGGTGATAGATATCGAGAAAAACCAGACCGCCATAGAAGATCTATTGCAAAATCTGGATAACGAGCAGGATCGCCAGATCATGCAAGACGCCCTTGCCCACAATCAGGCCTTGATCGAAGATGAAAATAAAAAGATCAAAACCACATCTCGCTTGAACCGCCTGATCGACCAGCAGATTTCCCGCGCCACCACAGAGGCCACCAAAAAAATTGAAGCGGCAGCATCGGCTCCCCCAACAGCTGCTCTCTCAGAACAACAGGAAAAAGCTCCTGAAAATCACGAATTGAAACAGTTGCAAGACAAGCTGTTAAAAGAAGCTTTGCAAGCGCAAAAACTTACCTCGGCTACGGTACAACAAATCTGGCAGAACAGCGATCCGCACCTTCTGGATAACCGCCTGTCTGTTCCGATCTCAAACGCAGCAAGAGAAATTAACGCACGTCTGGCCCAAGGGTTAAAGGATGAGACAACTTTACTGTTGATCGACCATCGCCGTTTGTTGATGAAATTTCAAAGTGAAGTCATGGCGAAGTTCGATTGCTCCATCGAAGACCATGCCGATGCGGAAGAAGAACCCGACGATCTCGCCGCCATAGTGAATTACAACCCGTTTAACTCGCAAGAACTGGAACAACGTGCGTTATATGCATGGGAAACTGCGCGCAAGTCAGAACCTGAATTTTTGAATAACTTCCTGATCCATTCCATCCTTGATGATCGGGACGAAGCCCTTGCATACCGCAGGCAAGCACAAAGAACAGGAGCCGACACAAGGCCCGTTGATGCCTTCCTTAAGAAAACCGGACAAGCCACGCAACTTGCCCACCAGCGAATCGTTGACGCAGGCCTAACCCCCAGAAGCAGATCCGTGATTGACGACATGTTTGAGGAGAAAACACTAGATGATTCTTCAGAAGAAATTTCGATGCCCCAGAAAACCATCGTTGAAAAAGTTGGGATTTTCTTTTCCGGACTGAAAAAGCAATTCAGTGAAGCCGCAAAAAATACTATGGCCGCCCTGACACCGAGAGTTCCATCAGGATTCGCCACCGGCGCTGTCGCAAGCATGGCCAGCGTAGCCGCAATCAGTTTGTCGATGATGTTCAATACCGGAGCCAGCCAGACAGAATCTCCTGTTCAAAAAATCGATGCCCCGACGACAACCTCTTCAATCGCAAAAAACGCCGCAGCACCCAAAATGCACGGGGACTATACGCTTGAAGAAGCACAAAATATTCTGAAAGCATCAGTCGTACAACCGGAGAGCAAAGCATCCCGCCAGATTGCACCCAAACAGCAAGCTGACACGTCCCAACCAGTCAGTGTGAGCTTTAAGGCCAAAACCAATCCGGAACAAAAACCCATAGTTTCTGTCTCTACAGAGCAAACAAGGTTCAGTTCCCAGACATACGAAGCGGCATGCAATGAAGTTCACGCCAACAATTCGGCTGCGGCAAAAACCTGTTATAAAATCGCGATGGATACACCAAGGGAATTTCTGTAGATAAAAATACAGACAAGAACAATCCGGCATTTTCAAAGGTGAGTCATGAGTGAAAATGACAAAAGAACAGCAGAAACACACCTCTCTGCTAAGGCTGCAAGATTAGGATCATACAAAAATCTGTCAGAGAGAATTCTCCTGCTGGACGACCGTCAGCTTATGCTGAAACGTCTTCTGGCCATGAATAATCTCTTGAAAAAGGACGGCGGGAAATCTCGGGACTTTCTGGAATTCAGACTCGAGATTGCAAGGAAATATCTCGATGTAAAGAAGAGTCTCCAACACTCCCCCTCTGTCACCCCAACACCTCAAAGAAATTTTTTTAGCCCAAAGAAACTGGCTCTTGCAAGTGCGATATTGACCTCAAGCTTTATCATGGCAACACTGGCCCCTACTTTATTGCCGGAAAAAACCTCCCCCTCCTCTACAAACCAGAATGTCATTCCACTAACAAAACTCACAAGAGTTATTCTGCCAGACCAAAGTGTCAAAACAGTTGATCTGACCAAAGATCAAAAAATGCCGGATGAAAAAACAATCAGAGAAACATTCAATAGATCCATTCACCGTCTGCTGACGAAGACCGATGGCATGGGATATGGATTAAAAGCAGATGGCCGGAACGGTAGAATTAATTGCAGCCATTTTGTTGCCAAAGGGTTGCAATACGCAAAAAAAGATTTAGACCACCATCTTGAAGTCAATCTGGATTTGGGAGGAATGTCCACAACATCGTCGGGCATTTTCTGGACTTTTGCAAAATCCGGAAAATATCTGAAAGGTCAGGAGATCAACCCCAACACCATCAAGTCCGGAATGGTTCTGACCGTTGATTCCGGCCCAAAATGGTATGATAAAGGCCGCCCCTTGGGTATTGACCATATTCTGATTACCTACCGCGATCAAAAAACCAATATTCTGATGGTTGCCCAAAGCGAAACCGGTCGCGGCCCACACGCCACACCTTTGGATGACTGGCTGAAAATCGCCCGAAAACGTAACTACAAATTATTTGCGACGGATCCCTTGGCCAAAATCGCAGAAATCCAGCCCGTTCCAGACCATGTTGTCGAGAGCTATCGCTTCCCGTTCCTACATAAATCCCCAAACCGGTAGGCCAAAAATCCTATTGAAAAATAGCCCAAAACCCCCTATTGAAGGGGGTTATGAGCTCAGACCCGAAAAAACCATTAGAAAAAATCCGTAACTTTGCGATCATCGCCCATATTGACCATGGAAAATCAACCTTGGCAGATCGGCTGATCCAGTCCTGTGGTGGGTTGACCCTACGCGAGATGAAAGAACAAGTGCTCGATAATATGGAGATCGAGCGCGAACGCGGCATCACCATCAAAGCCCAGACCGTTCGCCTGATGTACACCGCCAATGACGGTGAAACCTATCAATATAATCTGATGGATACGCCCGGCCATGTGGACTTTACTTATGAAGTGTCACGGTCTTTGGCTTCTTGTGAAGGATCGTTGCTGGTCGTTGACGCCACGCAAGGGGTCGAAGCCCAAACACTGGCCAATGTCTATCAGGCCATTGAAAACAATCACGAGATCATTCCGGTCATCAACAAGATTGATTTGCCAGCCGCCGATGTTGAGCGCGTGCGCGAACAAATCGAAGACGTCATCGGCATTGATGCATCAGACGCCATATGCGTTTCAGGAAAATCCGGCATCAATATTGACCTGCTTCTGGAAGCCATTCACCAGCGCTTGCCAGCCCCGAAAGGCAATCCAGACACCCCAACCAAGGCTTTATTGGTGGATTCATGGTATGACTCCTATCTGGGCGTGGTCATTCTGGTGCGGGTCATTGACGGATACCTGAGAAAAGGCATGAAAGTCCGCTTTATGGGGACTGGCGCCACCCGCGAGATTGAGCGCGTGGGCATTTTTACCCCCAAACATATTGTGATCGATGAGCTCGGCCCGGGCGAGATGGGATTTATTACCGCCGCCATCAAGGAAATTTCGGAAACAAAAGTCGGCGATACCATCACCGAAGAACGGCACGCCGATAAAGTTAAGCCCCTCGCAGGTTTTAAACCATCTATCCCGATGGTATTTTGTTCGTTGTTCCCGATTGACAGTTCCGAATTTGAAAAACTGCGCGACTGTCTGGGCAAACTTGCACTCAATGACGCATCGCTCCATTACGAACAGGAAAGTTCCCAAGCCCTCGGAATGGGGTTCCGCTGTGGCTTTCTAGGCCTTCTTCATATGGAGATTATTCAAGAACGCCTTGACCGCGAATTTGATCTCGACCTGATCCCCACCGCGCCAAGCGTGGTCTATAAGCTTGATCTCACCGACGGCTCCAAAATGGAGATCTATAACCCTGTTGATATGCCGGAAGTCCAACGGATCAAAGAAATATATGAGCCATGGATCAAAGCCACCATTCTGACCCCTGATGAATATCTGGGCGGGCTTTTGAAACTATGCGAAGAACGTCGAGGCAAGCAGGTCAATCTGTCCTATGTTGGCTCGCGCGCGATGCTCGAATATCACCTGCCACTCAACGAAATTGTTTTCGACTTTTATGACCGCCTGAAATCCATCTCGCGCGGCTATGCCAGCTTTGATTACCATCTGGAAGATTTCCGGGAAGGTGATCTGGTCAAAATGGAAGTCATGGTAAATCAGGAACCCGTTGACGCCCTGTCGATGATTGTCCACCGGTCCCAAGCCGAACGGCGTGGTCGTCAAATTTGCGAACGCTTAAAAGAACTGATCCCGCGCCAGCTCTTCAAAATTGCCATTCAGGCCACCATTGGAGCGAAAATTATCGCCCGCGAAGATGTTTCGGCCATGCGCAAGGACGTCACCGCAAAATGTTATGGCGGCGACATCTCCCGTAAACGCAAACTCCTCGACAAACAAAAAGAGGGCAAAAAGAAAATGCGCCAGTTCGGGAACGTCGAAATTCCTCAATCTGCCTTTATCTCCGCCCTCAAAATGGGTGACGAGAAATAGCTGGATTTATCGACCAAAGGAACTAATCTATCAACATGCTTATTTTCTTCGGACGCTGGCTCAAAGGCCTGATAGTAGGCTGGTTGATGGCCTTGATTTTCTTTCTGATTAAGCGCGCAATGAAACGTGCCTTCGGGAATGTTGCCGACTTCGACCAACAGGCCCAACAAGCGCGGCAGGCGCATCGTCCTCCACATTCCGCAGACATCATCGAAACACTTTGGGACGGCATGACCACATCCCAATTGATTGCCAGCTATGGCCAGCCGGATCAAAAATACCGTGATGGACAAGCCAGAGAAATCTGGACCTACATGCGCATGACAGGCCGAACAGACCCCACCGAAATCACCATAGAAAACGGCAGCGTTACCAAATGGCAAGCTGCCGCCTTCAAAGAAATTACGAATAAGAACTAAAGCCTATTCCTTGGTGTCTTCTTTCGAGGAACATGACCCACCACCGCAGCAAACTTTGCCTTCTTCACCTGCGCACACAGTTGAAATATTCAACGGGCAATAAAGTGGACACCACCCCAAAGAAGCCGTTGCCAAAGGCACAAGACCAATCAGCCCAAGCCAACGCATGTCGCCTTCCAGAACAAACAACAGCGACAACAGTGCCAATCCCGCAATCACACGGACAATACGGTCGATTTTTCCAATATTCTGTTTCATTTAATAAAGCTCCCAAATAAAAAAACGTAAAAAACGGATAACATTCCTATACCCATCAATATGGCACAAAACAAAACTTTATCCAGAGCAAGATTGATCTGGATAGCCATAAATAAAATAAAGTTGTTCAGGTTCTGCTAATATACCCTAGGAGGAAGACCCAAGGATATTCGTCAAGGAATCAAACATCCCGACAATATTGCCTCCGACTGAGTAAACGGCAGCAGAAATTGCCAACGCAATTCCTGCCGCGATCAACCCGTATTCGACAGCCGTGGCTCCATCGTCCCTGGAGAACCACGAGCGCATAAAATCAAACATTCCGGACATTTTGACGCACCTATCCATTACAGATCAGTGTATCAAACCCATCTTTCTCCATTGTTAAAATTAGATAAAAAGCAAAGAATCTAATCCACAATCTTATTGGAGGCATCCTTGGTTTGCTCGACCGCAGAGACCACATCATGAATGGCATCAATAATGCTGCTTAGGTTCGAACTCACATCATTCACCGCCTGAGAAGCACTCTGCATATTCGAGGACATGTCCTGCGCCACCGCACTTTGCTCTTCAACAGCTCCAGCCACGACGGACACATAGCCGCGTGCCGAATCAATCGAATGGTTAATTGCTTGCAACCCGTTAGCCACAACAGACACAACTTTTTGAACATTGTTGATCTCGTCACCAATTCTCTTGGTTGCGTCACCCACTTGTGAAGCCAGATTTTTAACCTCGCTCGCAACAACCGCAAAGCCTTTACCTGCTTCACCGGCACGCGCCGCCTCGATCGTCGCATTCAAGGACAAAAGATTAACCTGCTCGGCAATCTTTTGAATCAATCCGACAATCCCGTTCATCGCCTGAGCCGCATCAAGAAGTTTGACCGTCTCTTCTCCGGTTGTCACAACTTGTGCGTAAGCTTCATCCGTCGCCGCAGAAGATCTCGTCATATTTTGAGAAATTTCAACAACTGACGCACGAAGCTCTTCTGCGCCAGCCGCAACAGTCTGGACATTGGTCGCCGTCTGTGTTGCCCCACTGGACGCCGAAGACGATTGCATACTCACAGTATTGACAGCCCCTTCGATCTGGGACAGGTACTGGTTCATATTTGCCTTGATCGAACGAAGCTGGTCGATATTCTTGGTAATATCCGTTGCAAATTTGACAACCTTATAAACCTTGCCATCCGCATTCCTGATCGGGTTATAAGATGCCTCGATCCAGACTTCCCGTCCACCTTTCCCCAGACGCATATACTGGGCAGCTTGGAACTGACCCGCACGCAAATCATCCCAGAATTTCTTGTATTCAGAGCTATTCCGGTAATTCGCTTCGACAAACATACTGTGATGTTTACCTTTAATCTCTGGCAGACTATACCCCAGCGCATTCAGGAAGTTCGCATTCGCCGTAATGATGGTGCCATCTATCTCGAACTCGATGACGGCTTGGGATTTGTCAACCGCCGCCAATTTTCCTGCCATTTCGTAATATTCACTGGTGCGATCTGTCACATCGGTTGCAAATTTGACAACTTTATAAACGCGCCCTTTATCATCAAGGGCAGGGTTATAAGATGCCTCGATCCAGACTTCTTTGCCGCCCTTGCCAATGCGTTTGAACTGGGCTGCTTGAAATTTCCCCGCACGTAAATCCTCCCATAATTTCTTATACTCCGGACTATCGCGAAAGGAAGCTTCAACAAACATACTATGATGTTTGCCCTGAACCTCAGAGAGGTCATACCCCATCGCTTTCAGAAAATTTTCATTCGCAGTAATAATAGTTCCGTCTGGTTCGAACTCGATCACGGCCTGTGACTTATCAAGAGACTTGTATTTCGCAGCAATATCGGAAAGCGCTGAGGATGACTTAAAAAACATGAACAACTCCCTTTTCATGGTTTAAGAAAATAAAAAAATCAGGCTACTTTACGCAACGCTACCATAAAGTTTTCCATCTTGTTCAGTAACGCCTGAACATCGGCCACAGTCCTAGTAGAAAGAACATCAGTAAGACCCGACACTTGACCGGCGGCCTCATTAACAGATCCAATTTCATGAGCCAAATCTGTCATACTCTCAGAAACAGACGTTGTTCCGTGAGACGCACGTTGTGCACTCACCGCAATTTCACGAGAAGCCGCACTTTGTTCTTCGACTGCGGCAGAAATATTTGCCGTGTACTGATTTATCTCCTCAATCACATGAATAATTGCTTCAAATGTTTTTGCAGAGACCACTGTTGATTCTTGTATCGCTGAAATTTGCATGCGGATTTCGTTCGTTGACTGCGTAGTTTGCTCAGCCAACGTCTTAACTTCATTGGCCACAACCGCAAACCCCTTACCTGCTTCACCGGCGCGAGCGGCCTCGATGGTTGCATTCAACGCTAATAAATTGGTTTGTTTGGCAATATCATCAATCAACAAAACAACCTGTCCGATCTTTTGCGCCGTTTCCACCATCTCAACAACTGTTCCACGAGCAGCCTGCGCGTCAGAAGATGCCTGCATTGCAATCTGGGAAGCCTTATTCACCTGTTGGCTGATTTCCGTGATTGAAGCCGACATTTCTTCAGACGCCGAAGAGATTGTATCAACCGACATAGCCATCTCAACCGCTCCGCTTGTTGCAAGCGACGTTTTCTGGTGAGCCTGACGAACGGTTCCATCCATGCTGTTGGCTGTCATTTTCAATGCCTCAACAGAATCTGTTACATCTTTTACAACCTGAGTTAACGACCGATCTACATCATTGGCAACCATGTTAAAATTATTCATTTTATCACCAACACTTGTCAAAGCCTTATTGATAATTAGACTGCCATGCGCCAGCGCGCCCCGCATTCCATCTGGCAATATCCTACGATAATATTTATTCTCGCTGACCGCTTTCATACAAGCCGTCGATTCACGAATAAACGAATCCACACAATCAACCATGTCATTGAGAGAATAGAGAAAAGTACCAACTTCTCCTTTTTCACGAATATTCATGATCCGGACAGAAAAATCGCCTTCTGCAAGTTGAGAACACACAATATTGGCATCTTTAATCGCACGCTGCGTCTTATTCACAAGTGCGGTTATCACAATACAAGCGACGATACCCACAGCCAACAAAGCAGCATCAAAGGTTACAATCCCTTCATTCTTTGAAACAAAGAAAAAACCGACAACTAGAAGTGCCGCCAAAGATCCCGACAAGAACTTAGCTTTGGAGAGCGAAGACAAATTCATCATAAGTCGAGCCTTTCTGTTTTAACAATGCATTCAAATGATCGTAAGCCGCGTTCATTCCAGTTTTATGGTTTGAACAACTATCCTCAATTCTCAATAGCTCTTTATAAATAGGAGATATAACTTCATTCAGAACCCGACGATCAGGGACGCGGCGATTGGAATGATATCCATTGACATTTCCAGATAGATCAAAGCTAGGGGTCACATGCGCCAGAACCCAATAGTGATCTCCATTGGTTGCGCGGTTGACAACATAAGCAAAAATCTCATGCTCTGCCTCTATTTTCTCCCAAAGAAGTTTGAAAATGCTCCGCGGCATAGCGGGATGGCGTAAAATACTGTGAGGGGAGCCAATTAATTCCTTTTCTTCAAAAATCCCGACACGCATAAAAGTACGGTTCGCATAGAGGATGTTCCCTTTCATGTCCGTCTTGCTGACAATGATTTCATCCTTATCAAAAAATCTTTCATTTCCAGTCAAAAAGAGCTTTGGCATTGTTTTACCTCAAAAAAATTTTACAACAGGAATAAACACAGAAAAACATCAACCCGGAAAGAGTTAACCCAGAAGTAAGACTAAGACTGGCCTGGCACCGAAAATCCGGTATTATTATATTTATGCTTCAGGCCCCTTTGAGGAACATAAACGACACGTATATAATAACAGGACGACTTTAACAGACTTTTAAGATGCTAACAAGGACACCAAGACCTATGCCTTTGTATTCAAAACATTTTTTCTGGACTTTGCCTTTGTGCATTGCGGCATCTATTATATTAGCACCTGCTGTAAATGCTCAAGCTTTGCCAGAATTAAACAAAAATGTTGCCGGCATGAAAAAAATGGTTATCACACCAGCCGACAACGCAACAAAAAACCAAATCACCGAAACCACCCTTTCCATAGAGGTCGAAAAGGATACAACCGAAAAGCTGGAGCAACCCGATCCATACCCCCCTTTAGATGCAAAAGTGGCTCTCATCAAGATCGAAGAATTGAAGACATGGGGTAGCTTGTCACTGGCCGCCACAACACAAAATAAAGAAGATGCCGACAAGCTGGTTTCAGAAATAGAATCACACCGCGATGTCATCGCGCCACAAGGATTGTTTCTTGCGGCAAAAGCTTTGTCCGATGTAGGGGAGATGGAACAAGCCTCCATCTATCTGTTTGTGGCACAGCTTCGTTTGGACTTCGACAAGGCAAGATGGCCAGAATCTGTCCCCACGCATATAAAAAATATGGCTGATATCAATGCAAAAAAATCGGCGGATCAAGCTCTACCAACCGCGACAACGAGTCAAACAATCAACCCGCATTCCTATACAGAGACTCTTTCCTCAAGCATAAGCCCCCCGATTTTCCAATGGGTCATCAAAGATCCAACACGGTTTCGAACCTTGCTGGATCAGGCCAGAAAGTGGGATATGGCCACCGCCTATCGATACAAACCAGGATATGAAACAAAAGATATGGTGCCATTCGAACAATGGGAAGACGTGCTGAACAAGACCAGAGAAAATTATTTCAACCGCATGGGTGGCTTACAAGAAGCCTTGGCAAAATACGCAACGCCTAAATATGTCACGACGAAATAGACGAAATAAATGTCAGGAAGATTGCGCGAGGGTTTTGATGTCACGTTCAACATGGTGAAATTCCCTGTTAAGACGCATGCATAAGGACACGTCACACATCCCGTCTTCAGATTTTTTCTGAAGCTCGGCGGCAAGTTCACCCAAAGCCATCGCACCGGCAGAGCGCGCCGCCCCTTTCAACGAATGGGCATGATCGCGCAGCTCGGCGGCTTGTCCAGCACGACAAGTGGTCTCGATCTTCTCGACCAATGGACGCATCATGTCCGGAAAGCGCGCCAGCATATCTATTGCACTGGCATCGAGTTCCCCCATCTGTTCGCTCAGAACGCCCATATCCAGAGAAAAATAGTCCAGATCAGCATCATCCTGACCTTCCTTCAAAACGCGGTCATATAATTGTTTGCGCTCGAAAGACTGAAAATTTTCCGGAAGCTTGTTCTGAGAGTCTTTGTTAATCGTAACCCCCCAGCGGATAAATAATTGACGAAGTGCCCCCAGAGAAATGGGTTTTAGCAAACATTCATCAAAGCCAAGCGGCATATATGTTTGATAACCGGACATCTGGATATCGGCAGTCAATAAAATGACCGGCAGATGAGAAAGGTCGCTTTCCTGCTTTCTGATTTCACGGATCAATCCATAGCCATCCATACGCGGCATATGCAGATCACTCAACACCAGATGGTAGGTCTGATTTTTCATTTTCTCCAACGCCTCAATGCCATTCTCGGCAAAATCGGCATCCACTCCGAGTAATTCAAATTGACGACGAAACATCTCGAGAACCGATTCTGTATCCTCGACCACCAGAACTTTTCCACTACTGTCCTTACGCTCCGGAAATTGCCGCGCTGCCACTTGTGCAATGGCATTGCCCAACCCGTGCCGACTGGCAGGTTTTTCCAGATAAATCGCGCCCAAGGATTGCAAAGATTGCCGCATCCCTGCATCATCGCGTGCGGTGTACATGACCAATCCCGTCCTCGGCCAACGCTCGGAGACATAGCGGATCACATCGAGTCCGGTCAGGCCATCGGTTAAACTCTGGTCACTCATCACCACATCAAATGGACGGAACGCCAGAATGGCTTTAGCGTCACCAGAAGATTTACAACTCTCGACTTTTGCTCCCATGGACGAGAGTGTCGATACAATTTCGCGTGCCGCCTGCGGATGATCCTCGACAGAAAGAATTGTTAGGCCCACCAGATCAGGCAAAGGCTCTCCCAATAAATCCTCTTCCGCTTCACTCACCGGAATTTCAAACCAGAACACAGTTCCTTGCCCCGGTTGACTGGAGACGCCTATTTTACCCCCCATCAATTCAACCAGTTTTCGCGAAATGGACAACCCCAACCCCGTCCCTCCATATTCGCGCGATGTGGAATTATCCGCTTGTGAAAAGGGGCGGAATAATTTTTTAATTGCACTCTCATTCATCCCAATGCCGGTATCAATCACCTCAAAACGTAATTGCAGGGGCATTTTGGAACAAACAGAAACCTTAATCGTTACACTTCCCTGAGCCGTAAATTTGACAGCATTCCCCACCAGATTAATCAGAATTTGACGCAACCTCTTGGGGTCGCCTATGACAACGCGCGGCACATCTGACAAAACATCATCAAGCAACACAACATCTTTTTGAGAAACTTTAGGCTCCAAAGCCTCGAGTACCCCGCGCACCAAAGTCCGCACAGGAACCTCGAACCGGTCAAGAACCATTTTATCGGCGTCAATCTTTGCCACGTCCAGAATATCATCAAGTATTTCCAATACACCAGAAGCCGACATCATTGCCTGATCAATCATGTCTTTCATACGGTCAGTCGGCTGTTCCAACAACATCAGTTCCAGAAAGCCAAATACAGATTGCATTGGCGTTCTGAGCTCATGACTCATCGTCGCCAATAAATTGGATTTCATTTCGACGATATCGTCTGCTTTTTCTTCTTTTTTAGTATCAACCATGATGTAAACTTGTTCCGGATCTTGAAAAAAAACTCAAGGCACTCTATCACAAAAGGGTTAATGGATTTTTCCTGAATCAAAAGCTAATAGAGAGTTATTATGTCATATAAAGTTGCCGTCGTCGGTGCCAGTGGAAATGTTGGTCGTGAAATGTTGCAAATCCTGAAGGAGCGCGACTTTCCAATATCCACGATCCATGCTCTGGCCTCCAGCCGCTCGGCTGGTCAGGGAGTCTCCTTTGGCGACAAAGATCTCATAATCGAAGACCTTGCCAAGTTCGATTTTGCCGGAACTGATATTGTTCTTTCTTCAGCCGGAGCAAAAATTTCCGCAGAGTTTGCGCCACGCGCGACGGCGGCAGGCGCGGTGGTCATTGACAACACCTCCCATTTCCGCACCGACCCCGATGTGCCTTTGGTGGTACCAGAAGTAAACCCGCACGCCATTGCAGATTATAAAAAGAAAGGGATCATTGCCAACCCGAACTGTTCTACCATTCAAATGGTTGTGGCTCTCAAACCACTGCATGACGCCGCAAAAATAAAACGGGTAGTCGTATCAACCTACCAATCCGTTTCAGGTGCAGGAAAAGAGGCGATGGACGAACTGTTCAACCAGACCCGCGCCATCTTTATGAACGGCTCACTAACTCCTGTACAATTCAAAAAGCAGATTGCCTTCAACGCCATTCCACAAATTGATGTTTTTATGGACGACCGTCGTACCAAAGAAGAATGGAAGATGGATGTTGAAACAAAGAAAATCCTCGACCCCAAAATCAAGGTTTGCGCCAACTGCGTCCGCATCCCTGCCTTTATCGGTCACGCCGAAATGATCAACGTTGAATTTGAACGCGAACTTTCAGCCCTCCAAGCCCTGTCAATTTTACAAAAAGCCAAAGGCATTACAGTCATCGACCTTGAAGCAGAAATGGAATTTGTAACACCCGTTGAAATTCAAGGCGAGGACAATGTCTTTATTTCCCGCATGCGGGATGACCCCACCGTCGATTACGGTATCAATTTCTGGTGCGTAGCAGACAACCTCCGCAAGGGGGCGGCGCTCAACGCTGTTCAGATCGCCGAGCTCCTGATTCGCGATTATTTGAAGAAATAGGTCAACCATGTCTGCAGGATTTCTAGCCCTACTCGATGACGTTGCCACCATCATGTCAAAGGCCGCGGCCGGTCTGGATGACGTCGCCACCATGGCAGGGGTCGGCGCCAGAGGAGCCAGCGCCGTGGTCATTGATGACATTCCGGTCAACGCCCAAGCCGTCACCGAATTTGAAATCGATGCCAAACGCGAAGTACCGATTGTCAGGGCGATTGAAAGAGGCTCACTCATTAACAAATCAATTGCCATCCCCCTTGCGATGGTTGTTAACAGCTTTGCGCCTTTCCTTCTCACACCGATTCTGGCTTTGGGTGGTGCATATCTCGGATTCGAAGGCGCAGAAAAAGTAATTCACGCTGTGCGCGCCAAGCTGGGCAAACATCATGAAGACAAAGAAAATGGCGACACTACTGTGGCCAAAACTCAGGAAGAATTTGAAACCCAACTGGTCAAAGGGGCCATCCGTACCGATCTGGTGATGTCGATTGAAATTGTTTTCATTGCACTGGCCAGTATCAACGACCTGATGCCTGATGCCCATTGGGGTATGATGCTGATTACCCTGATCATCATCGGATATCTGATTACCAAGATTATATACGGATTGGTTTTGGGGTTATTACGGCTCGATGATCTGGCGCTCCACCTGACAGTGACCGCCAAAGAAAATAGAGCCGGAGCGTATAAAAAACGTCTGGCGGTATGGATTATCCGTTTATCACCCCCATTGATGAAAACCATGTCGGTCGTCGGGGCCGCTGCGATGTTGTTTATCAGTGGTGAATTGCTGAGCAAACAATTCACCTTCATTTCCGATGCAGTCCACCACATCACCCCCGAGTTTATCAGTGGGCCATTTCATTTTCTGGCTTACTCGGTTGTGGGGCTGACAGTTGGAGCGGTTCTGATTGGCACGATGAAACTGGCACAACGGGCAATGAAAGACCCGATGCCAGGAGGAGGCTGACATCGGGCTTCAATATGGTCGGTCTATGGTGTCTTGGTATAAGGTGTTGAACCACCCTATATTTTCATAATCTCATATGATTGTGGCAAAATTTTGGTCGATGATTGCCTTAATTAAGATTTTTCTGCCTTTTTTATCAGAAAATACCTATATAAAAAAATGCCCGATGTCAGGGGGGCTAACATCGGGCTTCAGTGATGGTCGGTCTATGGTGTCTTGGGTTAAGGTCTTTCTAGCTGAAACTATTCGGTCCTTATATTTCTATAATCCCATGTTTTGACCTCTCGATCAAGCGCTGAATTCAAAATTATGCTTATGCGTCAATGACTTATACAAATGGCTATACCACAATTTACACCCTATACTTTTGGCACAAATCCCCTATCCTTCTTGCTCGAAATCCACTCATAATCTTTACGCTTTTTTATTAAATTAGGAAGAAGATGGGGAACCCTGACCATGTCGGGCACTTTGTTTATTTTCAACGCACTACAAACAACATTCATGTCTTTTGAGGTTCCACTATGACACGCGCTGGCCACGATACGCTTCAAACCCGTAAAACACTGACAATCGACGGGAAATCCTACGATTACTTCTCTTTGAAAGACGCACAGGCCAAAATCGGTGATCTCTCGACCCTGCCTTTCTCTCTTAAGGTTTTGTTTGAAAATCTCTTGCGCTTTGAAGATGGCCGCTCGGTTCATGTTGAACATATCGAATCCCTGAAAGAATGGCTGCAAAAACGCACCTCATCTCAGGAAATCGCTTACCGCCCTGCGCGCGTTCTGATGCAGGATTTCACAGGCGTTCCCGCTGTGGTGGATTTGGCCGCCATGCGTGAAGCCATGGGTGATCTGGGTGGAAACCGTCAAAAAATTAACCCGCTGACCGCTGTTGATCTGGTCATTGACCACTCGGTGATGGTGGATGCTTTCGGTGGCGCAGACTCGTTCAAGAAGAACGTCGATATCGAGTTTGAGCGCAACGGAGAACGTTATGCCTTCTTGCGTTGGGGACAAACAGCCTTCAAAAATTTCCGTGTCGTACCACCCGGAACCGGTATCTGCCATCAGGTCAATCTGGAATATCTGGCACAAACTATCTGGGTTGAAGAAGATGAAGATAAAGCAGGTACGATGCTTGCCTATCCGGATACATTGGTTGGAACCGACTCTCACACCACCATGGTCAATGGTCTGGGTGTCCTCGGATGGGGGGTCGGCGGGATTGAAGCCGAAGCCGCCATGCTCGGACAACCTGTTTCTATGCTGATCCCTGAAGTCATCGGATTCAAACTCACCGGACAAATGAAAGAAGGCAACACGGCAACCGATCTGGTTCTCACCGTAACGCAGATGCTGCGTGCCAAAGGCGTGGTAAATAAATTCGTTGAATTCTATGGCCCCGGCCTTGATAACCTTTCTCTCGCTGACCGTGCCACCATTGCCAACATGGCTCCTGAATATGGCGCAACATGCGGATTTTTCCCGATTGATGCTGAAACCATCCGCTACATGAATTTTACAGGTCGTGACTCTCACCGCGTGAAACTGGTCGAGGCTTACGCCAAGGAACAAGGCATGTGGCGCGATTCTGGCACGCCTGATCCGGTCTTCACCGATACATTAGAACTTAACCTGAATGATGTGGAACCGTCTCTGGCGGGCCCTAAACGTCCACAAGACCGCGTGCCATTGTCAAAAATGCCTGAATCAATAAAATCAATCGTGCCTGAACGTCGATCAATTCCGGTTGATGGCGCAGATTATACTCTGGATGATGGCGCAGTCGTTATTGCAGCAATCACGTCTTGCACCAATACCTCGAACCCGTCTGTACTGGTCGCGGCAGGCCTTGTGGCCCGCAAAGCACTGGCCAAAGGACTAACCGTCAAGCCATGGGTCAAAACATCTCTGGCTCCCGGCTCGCAAGTTGTCACTGACTATCTGAACAAGGCCGGTTTGCAAGCCGACCTCGACAAGCTCGGATTTAATCTGGTCGGATATGGATGCACCACCTGTATCGGAAACTCTGGCCCTCTGCCAGCACCGATCGCCAAGGCTGTCGAAACCGGTGATTTAACCGTATCGGCCGTTCTCTCTGGCAACAGGAACTTCGAAGGTCGTGTCTCGCCACATGTCAAAGCCAACTATCTGGCATCACCTCCTTTGGTTGTCGCATACGCTTTGGCTGGAAATACCCATCTTGATCTGCTGAACGAACCTTTGGGAACCGGCAGTGATGGACAACCTGTCTATCTGAAAGACATCTGGCCAACCAATAAGGAAATCCGTGAGATGGTTGAAAGCTGCCTGACATCGGACATGTTCAAATCACGGTACGCCGATGTGTTCAAAGGCCCCGAACAATGGCAAGCCATTAGTGCAGATACTGCAGGTGAAGTTTACGACTGGGATGCCAAATCAACCTATGTCGCTAACCCGCCATATTTCCATGGCATGTCGAAAACATCCGGAATCATCTCGGATATTAAAAACGCAAATATCCTCGCCCTGTTTGGCGACTCCATCACCACAGACCATATTTCCCCTGCCGGAAACATCAAAAAAGATTCTCCGGCTGGAAAATATTTGATGGAACACGGTGTCGAAGTCGCTGACTTCAACTCCTACGGCGCACGTCGTGGAAACCATGAAGTCATGATGCGCGGAACCTTTGCCAATATCCGCATTAAAAACGAGATGCTCGATGGCGTCGAAGGCGGCCTGACCAAATATGTTCCAACCGGCGAACAAATGCCAATCTATGACGCCGCGATGAAATATAAAGAAACCGACACGCCGCTTGTGGTCTTTGCCGGTAAAGAATATGGCACCGGATCATCCCGTGACTGGGCAGCAAAAGGAACTATTCTTTTAGGTGTAAAGGCCGTCATTGCCGAAAGTTTCGAACGCATCCACCGATCTAATCTCGTCGGGATGGGTGTTCTGCCTCTGGTCTTCAAAGATGGCATGACTCGTCAGGATCTCAAACTCACAGGAAATGAAACCATCAGCATCACCGGAATCGAAAACGGTATCATTCCACATATGGATGTTAATCTGACATTGACCCGTAGAAACGGATCAACCGAAACTGTCAAATTAATGTGCCGCATTGATACCCTTGATGAAGTCGAATATTATAAAAACGGTGGCGTTCTGAATTACGTTTTAAGAGGTCTCGCCTCATAGAATTTTTACTTCCGAAAGATACAAAAAAAGCCTTCTTATGAAGGCTTTTTTATTTTATGCCGAATTGCGAAGATTCAATCAGATGATGCTGAAACTCTGCGGATTCCTTTGCAATCGCAGCGAAATCAGGGCGTTCGGGGCGAAAGCGCACATCCAGCATATTCTCAAAACCATTAATTTCGGTGGAAATTTCTTCCAGTCGTTTCCGCGCAGAAATATTCTCGAACGCTTCTGGCGAATTATTGCTGTTGGCTTTCCCCATTGCGATCAATTCATTATTCATCCCCAAACGCACCGAGATCTGGATCCCTTCCAGAAAGGCGGCGCTGACATTTAGGCATTGTACGGGAGACACTCCGAAATCCGAAGATTTTCGTTCGGCGACAAAATTGAATGTTGTGTTTTTATAAGGATTGCGGAGGATCAGACCACACCGTCCAATCTCGTCATTCACATGCGCGACCATACCGATATTCGAGTTGTGAGAGATTGAAACAGACCGTCCCATTTTTTTGAACGTGTCTTCGGCGATTAAAACCGCACCATCATAATTCCCCGGATTTTTGGAATCACATTTTTCAATGACATCGAGAAACGGGTGATAGCTTCCTTCCGAAAACACCACCTTTGAATTATTATACAAGCAGATCCACGGCTTATCAGAATATTTTTCATCATGTGATGTCCGAGTCATATCCCAGCCATCCTTGAAATTAAAAGGAACCTGCCGCGCCATGATCGGCCCCGATCTTTGGTAGGTCTGGATAATCTGGGCCGCCATCCGTATGGCAGAGTGCATAACTCTCGCCCGTACGATAAACGTTTCGACCACATCCCCGTTGGAATGCCGCAACGGAACAACTAGCCTGTTGCTCATCGCAATCAGAGTTTCGGCAGAGGTCGCATCATGGGGATCAAGATCCCTGATTACAAAGCGCTCCCGCAACAAAGTTGTGTTTAATTCCACGCCGAATTTCTCGTACAAGCTGTTTTCCGGATTTGATTATACCCCAGAGAACAAAAAGTGAGAAACCAAAAGATGAGATGATAAAAAAACAAGAACGGGATCGCCAATAGCGAACCCGTCCTGTTTACTTGAACTTTCACACATCCCCCCTGAAAAACTCCGCTGCCCCCTATGGAAATCATTTCCCTGATATCCCGTGGGACAAACCCGTTTGTCCAGAACGTAAGAGACTAGGGAAGAAAAACCTTTTAATGCCTTGTTTGTGTCTGCTTGGCTACGGCCTTCAATCGCGTCTCTCAACGTCCTTTGATCCTAGCAAGCCAACCTCAATACAGATTTAACATTCCCTAAAATTTGAGATAAATCCGGACTATATATACCAGGCACTATGGGCAGTCGGGCGTGTCCACGTGGACAGCAGTTGATTTCAGAACAATCCAATAGCGGAAACAGATGTTACCGCTCGCACAGCTTCGCTCCGACGATGATCCGGGCGTCACATCACTGGTAATGTTCAAGCTGCCAGCTGAACGCTGGTCAATCACTTCGGCCTCACATTGAGAGTATTTGTCATTCAAACGGGCAAAGGCCGTCTCGATATAAGAGTCGGTTTTATCGGTTGCAATCGTAATCGCAACCCCGTCAGCCCCATTATAATATTCCCAGTCATTAAACATCTGCGGTGCAGGAGGAAGAAATTTCCCTGAAGTTCCTGCGAACATACGGGCATGATCCTGATTATTACTGCCCGTCCCTCCCGGATTGCCCGGACAACGTATATATTTGGCACTATCATCCGGATCAGTGAGCGGATCAGCCGACTGGGAATCAAAATATGGATCACTCGGGTTAATTGGATAAGGCGCATTTTTCTGCTCAGCAGACGTCAATTCGGAATCCTGATCGGGGTGAGTGAGAACACATTCTGAAATCGCCGAGGTAATAAACCCGATCTGCCCATCCAGTTCCGTATAGATATTGGTTGCATTCTGGCTTTGGGATTGTTGACCTGCAGGCTCCATCAAACTGACGGTCAAAGCAGCAAGCAACGCCACCGCCACCAGAATATAAATCAAGGCACTGCCTCGCTCGCAAGCTCTACATCTTACTGGAGTTCTCATTTGCCCTTGTCCTTTTCTATCCCTTTTATTAGGTGAAAAAAGCCCGGACTCACTCCGGGCTCTCCTCAAAATTCTCTTTAGCCATTTAAGGAACGGCCCTGATTACCGCTCAACCAGAACAGCGTAATAGATGTATGCAGTACCAACTCTGAAACAACCTTGTGGCTGTCCTACCAATTCTGTGGCTGTTGCACCGATAGTTCCACCCACAGCGATCAAGATACGGTCATCCGCAGCACCATATGTGGACTCCTGATTATTTGTATAATCTATACTAACCTCGGCATTGGTAAAGGTTGTCGCCAAACCAAGCTGAGAATGGATTTTTTCACAAATAGCCTTTTTGACATTCGGCAAGAACGCAATGGTGTCTGCCGTTACATCCGTTGGGGCCGAGCCATCTGTTTGTCCGATATCTTGAATCTGGTTGTTAGTATTAAAAACCCAAGCCTGAGGAGAGGCTGTTACGACGCTGTCAGGCGCCAAGGCATACACCGCACCGCCACCGGTCGGATAAAACACGTTGGCAGACTGAAGAGCCGTTGTGGTCAAATTGGTAGAAAACAACGAAGGATCATCAAACGAGAGTTCGTAAGGTGTAATAGAGTTACTGATAATCATTCGGGTAATTGAAGTTTTAAGCGAGGCAGGATACTGGGTGATCTGCGAAGAGTTCACAAGGTTGGTTTCGCTACTGGCGTCCCCCCCACCGGAACGGGTGGATTGAGTGACCGCATAAGAGAGCGCAGCAAAAAGAGCCACGGCAATCAGGATCAGGAACAACACGTTCCCCGAATCACTCCGCGCCTTCGGCTTGCGGGACTCAGTCGCAGTTTCCAAGGAAGTTGTTATCATATCTCTACTCCAACTCTGGCTTTTACTAGGTTACATGGTACTCGAGCTTGACGGTTTGTCAATCTCAAGCTTCTGGATTTTTACAGTCGCGCTCAAAGCATTCTGCTTGCACTCACGACCGATACAAAGATCTTCTATACTGGTTTGCCAACCTGACCCACCATTTACGACATGTCCCATGGCCTCACGAAACTGGCCATAAGAGCCCGTCGTTTTGGATTGGATCATAATCGAGCTGCCCTTGGCCGTAAAGGTCAGACCTGGATACAACGTCTTGAAATTGTTAAGAATGTCTTTGAGCTCACCCGCCGCAACCGGGGTTTTTGATATCACAGGAACCATCGGCACCAAGGCTTCACTTTGTAACAATTCCGCGCGAAGTTCTGTCAAATTTTGCATCTGCATGACGGTAAACAGACCCAGAGCCGCCACCATCAACCAAGCGATTCCAGCCGCGATCAAAGCGCTCTGACCCGCATTTTGTGGCAGTTTTTCAAGGAATACGTTCAGGTCCCCGCTTGCTTGGGGATTAAAATATTTCTGAAATGATCTAAAGTCAAAAGACTTAACTGCCAAAACGCTTTTCCTGTCAAAAATATAGTCACTGAAATTTTCTAGTGCACATAGAACTATGATAGCCGACATGGCTTAAAATCATTTTAAGTTTAATTACAATTTTATACAATCCCTTTTTCCAGAGATTTTGCACCTTTGGAAATGGTTTATTTTGCATATTAAACTTTTCTAAAACAAGGGGTTATCCGACTTGCGGTTGATACCTGTTCGTAAGGTCAGGGGAAGACGGAGAAACCCTTGCCATGCCCTCAATTCGTGCAGTTGCGGCCGCAAAAGCGGAAGGAAGGCCAGGTTTGAAATTCTCGATCTCAAGGTTCGCACCCCATTGGGCCGCCGCAGCTTGGCAGGCATGGGCCACCGGATTTCCGGAATTATCCGATTTTGGGTCGGAAGATACAAATTTACCCTCTAGCCCGACCTGATCGAAAACAGCACCGCCAACCTGTACATCCAAAGACATGATATTCTCCCCTTACTTCATAACTACGCTATAACTACGCGGCTTCGACCATCACTTCGATATTGGCCACGGCAGAGATATAGGCCGGAAATCTCGGTACGCCGTTCAAAAATTCAACCAGTCCGACCTTGGCCTTACTGACCAGCCGCTGCAAAACATCAAGGCGGGAGCATGGAACATCAGCAAATTTGTCGTCTCCTGACCTGAAAATGATCCCGCCACTATGAACCTCGATACTCAAAGGCTGATCCTTGGGTAAGGTTTCGGGCACAATCACGATAATCGAATCATTTTCGCCCAGAATAAAATCGCATTCTGTGAACATTACACACCTTCCTTATCAAGGTCTAAAAACATATCACCTGCACAGCAGCTGACTCTTTGACCCAACCCGTATTTCTTTGTGTTTTTTACAAACACTTGGGCTTTTCGCCTCTTTATCACCCCCACTCTGCCACGATCCGGTTAAAATCGAATTAACATTGATTTTTGCGGCTAAATCATTAGGTTACAAGGCATGACCCTATTGATTAAAGACAAAACCATTCTGGTTACAGGTGCTGCCGGCTTCATTGGCTTTCATGTTGTCGAGCAACTGCACCAAGCCTATCCGGATGCAAAACTGGTCGGGATAGATAATATCAATGATTATTATGACCCTGCCTTAAAGCAAGCCCGACTAAAACAGTTGGAAAAGATCACTGATTTCACTTTCCTGAAACTCGATCTCGCTGATCGCACTGGCATGGAAAACCTGTTTTCAACATACCGCCCCGATCTGGTGGTGCATCTCGCCGCTCAAGCTGGTGTCCGCTATTCGATCGACAACCCGCACGCCTATATCAACAGTAATATTGTTGGCTTCCTGAATATCCTCGAAGGATGCCGCCATAACAAAGTCGAACACCTGCTCTATGCGTCATCCAGTTCAGTCTATGGCGCAAACACCAAAGTTCCATTTTCAACCGATGCCCCTGTTGACCACCCTGTCTCACTGTATGCGGCAACAAAAAAATCGAATGAATTAATGGCGCACACATACGCCCATCTTTACGGCATTCCCGCGACTGGTCTGCGGTTCTTTACCGTCTATGGCCCATGGGGACGCCCCGACATGGCTTATTTCAAATTTACCCAAGCCATCTTGTCCGGCAAAGCGATCGACATTTATAATTTCGGAGATATGAAACGCGACTTCACCTATATAGATGATATTGTCGAGGGCATTATTCGCCTCATGACAAATCCTCCACAACCGGAAACAGGTGCACCATACGCCGTTTATAATATCGGCAACAACAATCCCGAAGATTTGATGGAAATGATCTCTATTCTGGAAGAAGAACTCGGTGTAAAGGCTGAACGCAATCTGCTCCCCATGCAACCGGGTGATGTTTACGCAACCTATGCCGATGTTGACCCGTTGAGTAAGCTGACAGGATTCAAACCCTCCACGTCACTCAAAGATGGCCTGCATAAATTTGTGAAATGGTATAAAGACTATTACAAGCCGTAATCTTCGGGACGAACGATCTCTCCATGACGAGTACAATCCGATGACGCCAGCGCAACAAATAAAGGCGCAACCTGTTCTGCCGTCCGCAAATCATCCCCTTGATACCCGCCGGGAAAAACCTGTCTGAGCATATCAGTATCAACCGCACCGGGACGCACGATATTGATCCGCAAATTGCCCGTCCGGTTTTCTTCCGCCCATGTCCGGAATAAAAACATGACAGCAGCCTTGCTCACACCGTACTCACCGCCAAAAGCCTTGGCATCAATTCCCATACCAGACCCCACCAGAATAGCCCGTCCTGTATCCGCGGCTTTCAGCAACGGCTCCAACGTCCGGATCATCTGCACATTGGCCAGCACATTGGTTGTCCATGTGTCTTTCCAGTCTTTCATTTTGGAATGGGACACCAAGGTCATCTCGCCGAGAATTCCGGCATTGGCCACAAAAATATCCAACTTGCCAAAACGATCATAAATTGTCGGCCCCAGCGCCTCCAGATCGTCAATCTTGGTCAAGTCAAAAGGCATCAAGGTCACATGACCCTCTCCGCATTCGGCACAGATTGAATCATCGACCTCTTCCAGACCGGATTTCGAGCGCGCCAACAAAATAACATGAGCCCCTTCGCGAGCGTAAAGTTTGGCGATTTCAGCACCAATACCGCGAGACGCACCTGTAATCAGAGCCACCTTGTTTTCAAGTCTTTTGGACGTCATGATTTCAGCAAGCTTTCTTCAGCATGATTTGATCCACCAGTTCGACCGGATAATCGCCGGTAAAGCACGCATCACAATATTGGGGAAGTTCGGCATTCCGCCCATCCTCGCCCATAGCCCGATACAGCCCGTCATTCGAGATAAAGGCTAGTGAATCTACCTGAATAAAATCGGCGATCTCTTGAATTGAGTTTTTAGACGCCAGCAAGTCTTCGCGTGACGGTGTATCAATCCCATAAAAACATCCATGGGTAATCGGTGGCGACGAAATGCGCATATGCACTTCACTGGCGCCAGCTTGGCGCATCATCTCGACAATTTTGCGGGATGTTGTTCCCCGCACAATCGAGTCATCGACCAAGACAATACGCTTGCCTTCGACCACGCCCCGATTGCCGTTATGCTTGCGCTTGACACCCAGATGGCGGATTTTCTGGGTTGGTTCGATAAAAGTCCGTCCGACATAATGGTTGCGGATAATCCCCAGTTCAAATGGCAATCCTGCCTCTTGTGAAAAACCGATCGCAGCAGGCACACCACTGTCAGGAACCGGCACAACCAGATCAACATCACAAGGGGATTCTTGAGCCAATACCGCCCCGATTTTTTTACGCATATCGTAAACGGATTTTCCCGCGATCAGTGAATCAGGACGGGCAAAATAAATATATTCAAAAATACAGAACCGTGAGGGAGCCATTTCAAACGGATGGTGACTTTGAATTCCTTCTTTGGAAATCACCACCATTTCGCCCGGTTCGACATCGCGCACAAAGTCAGCCCCGATAATATCAAGCGCACAAGTTTCAGACGCCAGAATATGAGCATCACCCAGACGCCCCAGAACCAATGGACGGAACCCGTACGGATCACGAACCCCGATCATGCGGCCTTCGGCAAAGCAAATCAGGGAATAGGCACCCTCAACCTGTTTCAAGGACTCCACCAGACGATCCAGAACCGTTTTCTTTTGTGAAAGAGCAACCAGATGGATAATCACTTCCGTATCCGAGGTGCACTGAAAAATCGCACCGCGTTGGGTCAGTTCATTGCGGATTTTTATCGCATTGGTCAGATTGCCATTATGCGCCACTGTCAGCCCGCCAAAAGCCAGTTCTGCATAAAGAGGTTGCACATTCCGCAGTAAAGTTTCACCGGTTGTGGCATAGCGGTTATGACCGATTGCGCTGCGTCCTGTTAAACGGGCCACCACATTCGCATCATTGAAAATATCATCCACCAGACCCAAACCGCGATGAACAAAGAATTGTCCATCCCCTTTTGTATCATCGTAGGACACGATCCCCGAGGACTCCTGACCGCGGTGCTGTAAAGCATGAAGCCCCAACGCAGTCAACGTCGAGGCATCTTCATGGCCAAATATTCCGAATACGCCGCATTCTTCATGCATTTTGTCATCGAATGGACTACTCATTATATCCTCTTTTCTGTGCAGGATTTGTATCTTGATGTTCTTTTTGGGTGTCAGGAGGAGATTTAATCTGATCCAGCAAATTGTCCAGACCGTTGCGATCCTGCGTGTCGTACCCGTCTTGCGCATCTCCGTTTTGTGTATCATCGGCATTCTCAGGTGTGATCCGCTTATCGCCCAACACATCAATTTCACGCAGCCGCTCACGCGCATCTTCTGCGATATCTCCAGCCCCTTGGCCATCTTGTGGCAGATAAGTCGCCATCCATTCCGCGACATTTTCAATATAAAAAATGGTCTTGGAACCGGACAACCATTCTTTTTTATTTTCATCGGGCAAAATCAAATGAAACGGCAGATAAACCAGCCCCAACAGCAAAACACCACGCGCCACACCGAAGAAGACTCCCAGAGTCCGGTCAACAGGTCCCAGCCCAATCGCATGAGCAGAAGACGCCAGAAAGTAACTGGCCAATTGCAAAAGCAGAAATACCCCGATAAACACCAGCGCATAAGCCGTAATATCTGCGGCCAGATTCATGGGGATCAGATCAAACAGCTTTCCGGCATCTTCGCCATCCTTGATGCCAAACCATCCATAAGCAAACGGTTTCAACGCACCCCCAAAAAGAAGGGCCGCCAGCGCCCCGCCCATGACTCCCACAATAGTGAGAACTTCGCGGATAACCCCACGGTAAAACGACACACCTGCCGAAATCAAAAGAACAAGAATAACGCCAATATCAACGAGCAAGGCGATAGTCATATGAAAAACCCCAAAGGCTTGCCAAACGGCTTGATTGAATAAAAAACCGTGATAGTCGAAAAGACCTTATTTTGCAAGTGAATATCAGGATTTTTAGAGCTTGACCCTCTTCAGTTTGGCATATTTATGAGCAGCACACGCCCCCGCAAAATGATCATATATCGCCTTGTTCAAAGAGTGGGTCTTGTGGCTCCATTCCGGATGCCATTGAACCCCCACACAAAAAGCAGGGGCTTCGGGAATGGAAATCGCCTCTATCACCCCGTCTTCGGCTCTCGCCTCAACAAAGACCCCCTGCCCTGGGCGAGCGATTCCTTGCTCGTGAAGTGAGTTCACAAAGAACCGGCCTTCTCCCTGACAGGATTCCTGACAGATTTTTTCAAACAATCCACCTTCTTGAATCGAGATATTATGAGCATCGACATATCGTTCTTCATACGTTGAGGATTCCGGTTCACGATGATCGAAATGACCTTCCACCTCTTGAATGCGCGAATATAAGGAACCGCCCCGTGCCACATTCATTTCCTGCAACCCCCGACAAATTCCAAGAAGTGGAATACCGCGCTGGATGGCTTTATCAATCAAGGGCAACGATGTTCCGTCCCTTTGCAAATCCAGCTTGTTAGGATCTTCCTGATAATCGGACTGGTAGAAATGCGGGGCAACATTGGCAACCGCCCCCGTCAACAAAATCCCGTCAACAATACCAAGCCACCCATCAATAATATCTTGAATACCGATTTGTCCCAACCCTGCCACAGCGGGCAGAAAGAAAGGAACACACGGAAAATGGTCAACGACGGACGCCACATATTTTTCCTGCACACTGTGACGGACAATCACCCCGTGTTCTTTGAACGGATCACGAACCACAGTACATGGAATTCCGATCACGGGAAGATCGCAAACCTCTACATCCGAAAACCCTGTCATCGCCTTAAAATGCCCCTGAAAAAAAGTTTTTCCTATAAAATTTTACTTCTGAACAACATATGGAGTAACGACGCCACCTTCACGCAGCAACGATGCCAGTTCATCAAGATGGCGGATTTCATGAATTTTAAACCCGTCAATTGATCCTGTTTTGGCAGATGTTTTCTTCTGTGATGAAATACGTTCGGCAATACAACCACCTGTGAAACCAAGCTTGGCAGCCTCTTTCAATCGTTGATCCGGTTGCGAGACAGCACGAATTTCCCCCGACAATCCAACTTCACCAAAAAAGACATATTCAGACGGAACCGATCGCCCTTGCAACGCACTGATTAACGCTGCCGCCACGGCCAGATCGGCCGCCGGTTCGGTAATACGGATTCCGCCCGCCATATTGAGATAAACTTCAGAGCCCGAAAACATCAATCCGCAGCGTGCCTCGAGCACCGCTAGAATCATAGATAAGCGGTTTTGATCCCACCCGATCACCGAGCGGCGCGGCGCTCCATAAGGCGCAGGCGCGACCAAGGCCTGAACTTCAACCAACAAAGGCCGCGTTCCTTCCATACCGGCAAAGACCGCAGAACCCGTCACATCCGCCTGACGTTGCGACAAAAACAATGCCGAGGGGTTGGCAACTTCACTCAAACCCAACTCGCCCATTTCGAATACACCGATTTCGTCTGTCGGGCCAAAACGGTTTTTAACTGTCCGCAAAATACGGAACTGATGCCCGCGATCTCCTTCAAAATATAAAACCGTGTCAACCATATGTTCGAGCACGCGCGGCCCCGCGATTTGACCGTCTTTGGTCACATGCCCGACAAAAAATGTGGCAGTTCCGGTTTTCTTGGTGAGCCGGATCAATTCCTGTGCCGCCGTGCGGACTTGCGTGACCGTCCCGGGAGCACTCTCGACCGTGTCAACATACATGGTCTGGATAGAGTCAATCACCAGAACGTCAATATCTTCATTTTCAATAGTTGCCGCGATCTCACGCACATTGGTGGCAGACGCCAAAGCAACGGGTGCATCTGCCATGCCCAGACGATCGGCACGCAACCGCACCTGATCGACCGCCTCTTCCCCTGAAATATAAACGCATCTCAACCCTTGTCTGGCCAACATGCAAACTGCTTGTAACAATAAAGTCGATTTTCCGATCCCCGGATCACCACCCAATAAAATAGCGCATCCCGGAACAAGGCCACCACCCGTCACGCGATCAAACTCACCCAAGCCCGTAACCAGTCTTTTAAGGGGTTTGTCTTCGGACATTTTCAGCCCGACCAGCTCCAGAGCCTTGCCTTTTTTGCCACTCCCCAGACCTTTAGGGGGACCACTCTCACTCACTTCCGCTTGCAGGCTGTTCCATGCACCGCACGCATCACATTTTCCCGCCCATAAACGATGGACGGCTCCACAAGATTGACAAACATAAGAGGTTTTTGATTTGGCCATGACCAGACTTTACCAGAACGGCACTTACACGCAAGCAAGCTCTCTGGTCACCAGCATCAAATTCGAGTCACGGGACTCCTCGTGCTCACTGGCAGGCGCCCGACGTTCCTGTTGAGGAACGAAATGCTGGAACAGCTCAATTCCGGATTTTGCCATATCTTTAAGATAGGCAGGACGGAGATAAAGCATCTCACTGGTTAAACCTTCTTGGACGAACACTTGATCCGGATATAATTTTCTATACTGGGCAATCTGGCCATAAATATCTTCGGCATGACCCGCGACGCATTTCTCAATCATCGCATGATCAAATTTGATGATTTCCGCATAAGGCGCCAGTTTTTCCAACCGCTCAACCTGTTCCGGAATATATGGATTGAAATCATCAATCGCCAGCCGGAAACCATGCGCTTTGAAATTCTGCAAAACCTCAACCCGAGCCCCTTCGGGAATCTCGGCATGTTCGGTAATCTCGAAGAAGATTTTGGCGCGGTCAAAGAACCCTTTTTCCGAGCAGATCAAAGATGCGCGGGCCGCAAAAGATGGCTCAAGAGCGCTGCTCAGATCAATGTTAAAACTGAAAGACCCGATCGACTTTTCTTGTGCCTTGGCATAATCCAGAGCCTTACCGAAAAGAAACAGATCCGTGTGCAGGCTTTCGCGACGGTGGCGAACCCCTTGAAAGAAATCTTCACAATCCGAACGGTTCAACAAAATCTCGCAAGACGGAACCAGATGATCCACCCCGTAGGAAGTATAAAATTTTTCAGAGCGAAACATGGGATCTTCCCCGCTTGACGGACGACCGACAGCACTAATTTGAAAATGATCAGATAAATCCCTGATACTTGCGTTCACGAAGAACCCCTGCGTATTTTGTTATTTATATATACAGAAGAACAGATTTAAAAATCTTTGTCAAAGAAAACTGGCAAATAAACAAAGCTATTCACGTTGCAGTGCCCACTTAACCTGTAGTGCCTCTCCGTCCAGTGCAGTTTTCAAAACCAACTGGTGCGTTTTAACGGGTCTTATACCGTTTCCGAGATACACGCTTTCTTCAACCTCAAGTTTTGCTCCAACTCCGTAGAACCGCCAACTGCTGCCCGAAGGAACAGTCAAAACGACATCTTGATCCTGATGAACTTGCGACACCTGAACTTTTGGGTGCAAATGAAACCGCAGGGCGACCTCTTTTGACTTCATGTCGCCACCACTCGACATCAACGTATCTTCCCCGCGCAAATCATGACCCGTATCAGTCAGGAACAACCGACGACGATGGGAAATCCCCATCGAGGACAAATACCCGTCATGGGTAGCTTCCAACAAACAGGCCTGACGGTTTTCGGTTCTGGAACATTTGATCGGGGCAAAGTCACGCGCCACAGAATAATCGGCACGAAGGTCATGAACAGGCCGACCATTGACCACCACCGCATTGTGAGCCGCCGTATGGCGCAAAATCTGTTGCCAATCCTGATGTGCTGGATGACCGCCACAATGGGTAAAAATCCGGTCGCGCCCATACATAAATTCAAAGGACAAGGGGGCAGAATGCCAGACCTGATCGAACGGTGAGTCCGGACAGGAACTATGATCCATCATCAGGAACGACCGTCCCACCATCACCCGTTCAAACCCGCCAAGACTTGAGCCCTTCATCGGACGTTTCGACCCACGGATTTGCGACAGAACAGAATCAATTTCGGCAATCTCGCCTTCCTGCCCACCGTGATATAAACCCAGCTTCCGGTCAGGATAGCAGAAGAACCGCAAAGCCGGCCCCATCTTTTCGATCGAAGTCGTCAGCATGGATGGAATCGGCAATCCCGCACGATTAAGAGCGTAGCGCAGATCGAGTAAAATTTTAGCGCATTCCAAAAGATTTTCAGGCGCACCAGACGCATGCAACCCGTCAGACGTAACCTGTTTAGGTATTTCCTTCAGAACCGATTGAAAGCCCTGCAAGATCCACGCATCCCGTCCAGGAAAGGACAACCCCGCATAGATCAGGCCACGCGCCGCCCGCAATAGAGGAAGTCCGGAAAGCCCAGCCGGAAAGACCCGCGACAAATGACGGGCCTGACGATTGAGAGAGGCAAAATATTTTTCCTGAAACGCTTCGTCAGCACTTCCACAAAAGAAATCGAAAAAGGATAACCACATCGTGATCCGTTGGCCGACCAGATCGGCACGCCAGATCCCCGCATCCCAACGATCATAACGGGTGATCCAGTCATCAACGAAATTTCGCGCCATTCTCCGCGCGGCATCTCCTCCGGCAGCACGTAAATCTCTGAGCCAGCAAAACCCATGAATATGGTCGCGCCATAACGGAGCTTCTTCCGACACCCGCCAGAAATCATGGTTGATTGGTAAACTGGCACCATGGGCGCGCATCACTCCTTGAGTCATCAAGCGCCCCAGATCGGCCTGCCCGACCCACGGATCGGACAGACGGACACTCAACTGATCGGGAGACTGACCAGAAGATAAGAGCCAATGATAAAAAGGGGTTTTACAAGCAACACGTCCGGCGCGATCTTTCATCTCGCCCAACATAGAAAGAGGTGCCACTAAAGAATGGGAAAATGTTTTTTGTATCTGGCCATGATGAATCTGGGCCGACATTATTTCTCCCCGCGCAAGGACTGAATTGCAGAGGCATAAGAATCCGGCCCGTTTTTGAACACGTAACTTCCCGCCACCAAGACATTGGCCCCCGCCGCAATCACATCTTTGGCAGTCTTGTCATTTACACCGCCATCAATCTCGAGATCAATATCCCGACCAGTTGCCGCGATCATCGCGCGCGCTTCGCGCACCTTGTCTAAAAGTGGAATAAAAGACTGCCCGCCAAAACCGGGGTTAACCGTCATAATCAACACCAGATCAACCATATCCATCACATGGGCAATGTCCGACACAGACGTTGCCGGATTAAGGGACACACCGGCCTTTTTCCCTAAGCTTTTGATGGTTTGCAACGTTCGGTGCAAATGTGGCCCTGCTTCTGGATGCACGGTAATAATATCCGCCCCCGCATCGGCAAAATCTTTCAAAAACAAATCCACCGGAGAAATCATCAGATGCACATCGAAAACTTTTTTCGAGTGGGGCCGCAAAGCTTTCACAACAGCCGGGCC
>MNUG01000018.1 GCA_001871905.1 Alphaproteobacteria bacterium CG1_02_46_17
GCCGATCCGAAGTTTTCAGCAATTTTGACATCCGTTTTAATCAGGGGGGGGGTAGGGCTTTGTGCACTAACTTCTTTTATGACATTGGATGTGAAATTGATGTCGGTGGCATCACTGAGTATCTGATCGGCATCATGAACGATTTTGCGGTTTATTTTTTCAGAATCGCTTAATTCACGGACTTCCCCGGTCAAGGGATTAACATCGTGAGTAAGCGAAATGTCTTTTGTGTCCCCTTTGCTCGGTGGAGGGGTTCCATAGAGCTCTTGATAATAAGCATCTGTGATCCCACAAGTTAGACCAGTATCGACAAACTTCTCTGGTTCACTCTTAACCATTTCCTCCCATGTTTGGTACACGGGGGTCTCGATCCTCGGCTCTTGATAGGATGAATTCAGTGTATCGCAAATGATCATGCAATTTTGGCGAAACTGTGTGGCTTTGGTTTGTTTTTCTTTTTCAACATCTTTTGGGTCATCGGTGTTTCCGCTGCCAAAATCGTAATAATGCCTGTTTGAACGTGCGTAAATACCATTATTATGGATTTTGGGAACGCCTAGACTGGGATCGGCAACCAGCGCTTCCTCGGCCTTCCGGATCTGGGAGGCGTGATCATCATCGTTTTGGACGTACGGATCTTTCAAGATCTCTGTGTTCGACATATTCGAAGCCATGTATTCCCCTTACCAATTCAATTTTACAGAATTTTGTTAATTCCACGTTAATTCATACGAAATATATTACAGGCGCGCTCCCTTTTCATTTGGACGGGAGGGTGCTATTTCAAAGGGGAAGTCGTGCAAAACGATTCTCTTGATCAGAATATCTAACCGGAGAAAAAAGTATGAATATTCACGAGTATCAGGCCAAAGAACTATTGGCAAAATATGGCGTCGCCGTCCCGAAGGGCATTGCGGCAATGTCCGTTGAAGAAGCAACTGCAGCAGTTGACCAGTTGTCTGGGCCTTTATACGTCGTGAAAGCGCAAATCCATGCAGGTGGACGCGGCGCAGGTAAATTCAAAAACAATCCGGCAGGCAAGGGCGGTGTTCGCCTGTGCAAAACCAAAGAAGAAGTCAAAGACGCAGCCATCGCCATGATGAATCAGGTTCTTGTCACAAAACAGACAGGGCCAGAAGGAAAAGAAGTACAACGTCTTTATGTGACAGATGGCGTGGACATTAAAAAAGAATATTACTGTTCGGTTGTTCTTGATCGTGAAACATCCCGCGTGACCTTCATGGTTTCGACCGAAGGCGGAATGGAAATCGAAGAAGTCGCAGAAACCCATCCCGAGAAAATTATCAAGGCCTCGATTGATCCGGCTACCGGTATGTCCGGATTCCATGCCCGTAAATTGGCATTCGGTTTGGGCTTGGAAGGCGATGCCCTGAAATCGGCCCAAAAATTCTTCATGTCTTTATATAAGGCTTTCGTAGAACTGGACGCCTCAATCGTTGAAATCAACCCATTAATCGTCACCGATAAAAATGAAGTTGTTGCGCTTGATGCCAAAATGAATTTCGATGACAATGCCTTGTTCCGTCAGAAAGTCGTAGCCGAAATGCGCGACGAGTCAGAAGAAGACGAAAACGAACGCGAAGCCAAAAACTGGGAACTGTCCTATGTTCGTATGGATGGTAATATCGGTTGTATGGTCAATGGCGCGGGACTGGCAATGGCCACCATGGATATTATCAAGCATTACGGTATGGAACCAGCCAACTTTTTGGACGTGGGCGGCGGTGCAACAACTGAACGCGTAACAGCCGCTTTCAAAATCATTTTGTCTGACCCGAAAGTCAAAGGCGTTCTCGTCAATATTTTTGGTGGGATCATGAAGTGTGACATCATCGCCAACGGGATCATTGCTGCCGCAAAAGAAGTCGCTTTGAGCGTGCCCTTGGTGGTTCGTCTGGAAGGAACCAACGTGCAACTCGGCAAGGACATCCTGAATAATTCAGGCCTGCCGATCATCGCGGCTGATAACCTTGACGACGCTGCGCGTAAAATCGTTGACGCCACCCAAAAAGCTTTGGCTGCTGCTTAATCACTTGAGAAAAGGAATATAGAGCTATGTCAGTACTCGTTAATAAAGATACCAAAGTGATTTGTCAGGGCTTTACCGGCGCGCAAGGCACATTTCACTCGGAACAGGCCATCGCCTATGGCACCAAAATGGTTGGGGGCGTAACACCCGGCAAAGGTGGCACCAAACATTTGAACCTGCCAGTGTTCAACACAGTGATGGAAGCCAAAGCAGAAACCGGATGTAACGCATCGGTGATTTATGTACCCCCAGCCTTTGCCGCCGATGCCATTCTTGAAGCCATTGACGCGGAAATTGAATTGGCCGTGTGTATCACCGAAGGCATTCCTGTTCTCGATATGGTCAAAGTCAAACGTGCGCTGACCGGATCAAAAACCCGCCTTATCGGGCCAAACTGCCCGGGTGTGATTACGCCGGATGAATGCAAAATCGGGATTATGCCCGGTCACATTCATAAGCGCGGAAAAGTGGGCATTGTCTCGCGCTCCGGAACGCTGACCTATGAAGCTGTGCATCAAACCACCGCAGCAGGTCTGGGACAGTCAACCTGTATCGGGATTGGTGGTGACCCAGTGAACGGAACCAATTTTATTGATGCACTCGATATGTTCCTCAATGATGAGGAAACCGAAGCCATCATCATGATTGGTGAAATCGGGGGCTCTGCCGAAGTGGACGCTGTGAACTTCTATACAGCAGCGGCAAAGAAAAAACCGATTGCAGGCTTTATTGCTGGAGCAACGGCGCCGAAAGGAAAACGCATGGGTCACGCCGGTGCAATCATTTCTGGTGGCAATGACACAGCCGAAGTCAAAATTGCAGCCATGAAGGCCGCCGGTTTTGAAGTAGCCGAAACGCCGGCCCATCTAGGTGAAGCCGTTTTGCGTGCCATCGCAGCCTAGATTGTTTGATCAATATTAAGAGTTTGAAGGCAGGGATAGTTCCCTGCCTTTTTGTTTGACAGTTGACATAACCTAAATATAAGGTGGGAGAGATAAACAAGAATAGTTCAGGGACGTCATCAAAAATGGAACAGAATAAGGTTATTGAACAACTCGTGACGCGTCATAAAAGTCTTCAGGATAGCTTTCACGAAGTCCGTGATGGAACCCTTGAGACAATTTTTTCGGTCATCGGGATGTCAAACGCTTATGCCAATAGGTATCCGCAGGAATGGTCTCAAAGGATGGGCGAGCTATGTCAAAAGATTTTTCTGAATTACAATCGCTTGTCCACCCAAATGCAAAAATCGGCAAATGGATATGCCCAAATGGATAGCAAGGCCAAATTGGCTTTGAAAGACGGGGAATGGAAAAGCGATGATGGGAGTAATCCTCCCGATCATTTTAAGAACATCTCGGGAAAAAGGATCGATGTTTATAATTCTATGCTGGCGTTAACCCGTTTTTCCGAGTTTCGCGATGTTCTGTCTGAATATCTGGAAGTACAGGAAGATGAAAATCATGCGGTGTCTGACGCGCATCTTTCAAGTGTGTGTGTGACCAAGCAGGCCGATATCACTGAAAAACTTCACAGAGCCCAACAGGCTAGCGGAATGCCAGATTTTCTGGCTGATTTGATGGATGATGCTTCAGGAGTCAAAGATCAGAATATAGATATAGCCCTATCAAAAAAAGACATATTTGCTTTGGCAGCTGAGTCTGTTCGCGATGATTTGCATGACGAGGCGTTGGTTAAACAGGAAATGATTGGTGATCTGGTCGTTTTTTATGATTTCTTGCAGACATACTGGCTTTCAAATGTGGGCGCAGCCCAACAAGATGAAGTACAAGATGCAGTGCAGGAAAGCCGTAAAAACGCGACCTTTGCCATGTTGGAATTTGTGGAATATGAAATCATCAGGACATTCGAACAATCAGAGCGAATGATTCCAGAAATTCAAGATGTTTCCAACACCTTGCAAAGTCTGGGTATGAGGTAATTTATCAGGCAAAGCGGACGGGGAGGCCCAATATTGGGTCATGAGATTTGATCCTGTTTAAGTAATGCCCATCCAAAATACACTTTGAGTTATCCTCTTTTTCGTATATTCTGCGTGTCATGACAACGTTGAGCGAATTACCAGAAGATATACAAAACCTAATCATCCGACTACCATTTCGGGTGGGGTACTACGTTTCCTCCAGTGATAAGACCGGTGGAGATGAAGCCGATCAACGGGAGATGTTGGCACTGGAGAATATCGTTACGTTTTATATTGAAGATACTCTGAAATCCGAATTTGTTCAGGAAGCCATGCAGCAGATGCTGGCTCAAAAGAAAAACTGGGATAGTTGGAAAGGCCATATCGAAATCGTACCCGAAGAATGTGTGAGGGCAACCGAAGCCTTGGTTGGTGTTATCGAGATGAAAGAAATCTGGGCGTTCAAAAACAACCTTTTGGAAATCGCCATTTCTGTTGCCCAAGCCTATCGTGAATTTAACGATACGGTCTCGATGATTGAAAAAATTCAAACCTATCTTGCTATTTTGTCCGAAAGGATCAAGGCCGTGGTCAGCGGGCAGGAAATGCCGTCAACCGATTCCATGCTCAATATCAGCCGTGACGAACGGATGGCTATCAATCTGTTGGCCGATACCTTGGGCATTGTCGTTAAATTATAAACTATAAAAAGATTGGATTCTTCCATGTCTGATACGTCTGAACTTCAAAGATTTTTGCCAAAAGATCAGGAACTCCTCTCGGGTATTTTGTACCGCATCGGATACTGGATATCCCATATTGATGATACAGATGAAGGGGATAGATCAGAGCAGGTTGAGCACCAACATCTTCTGGGCTGTCTGAATAAAATCTCCAAAGCCCCTAAAGCCGGAACCTTGTTGAATGAAATGGCGGAAGAATCCTGTCGTCAGGAACAAAGCTGGCCACGCTGGGAATCGAAAAACGATTCTATTCTGGATGACGTTGCCGAGGCAGTCTCCTTGTTGAAATCACAAGGAACAGAAGACGAAGAAAAGTCATTCACAAAAGTATCCATGATGGTGGGTATGACCGTTGCGCGGGCCTTTCGTGAAGAACCCGAACATGCTGTCGAACATGAGGGGTATTTCGCCTGGCTTACTGAAAAGGCCAATGACATGATTATGGCCGTAACGGATAAAGACGCTCATAAAGATCTGGGTGTGTCTCCGGAAGAAGACAATGCGTTGAATGATCTGCTGGCGATTCTGAAATCATGAATTCTCCCCTGAAACAGGATTTGAATCCGAAAGAAAAACAAGAATTGGCACGTCTGGTTTACCGGTGCACTATGTGGGTATCTATTTCTGATGAAGATGGCGGAGGATCATCCCGCAGTGCGGAAGATCGTGTGTTGAAAAAACGCATGCAAACTTTATACAGAAATACACGACTGGGAACCAACGAGCGTGAAATTCTGGGTATCATTCTGGCTAATTCACAATATTGGAAAAGCTGGTGCGAAGGCTTGATCGACCTGATGGACGAAATTGCCCGCTATCAGGAAAGAATTCCCCCAAAATTAGCAGAAATGATTATGGCTTTGGCCATGGATGTGGCCATGGCTTTTGAAGAGCGCTCGGCATTTTCTTCTTTTTTTGTTCGTGCAGGGTTCAGAATTCGTAATATTTTTTCAAGTTCCGGCTCAATTTTATCTCCTGAAGAACATGCCAGCATTTCACCGAATGAAAAGGCCGCCCTCAAAGAGTTGGCGTTTGCGCTAAAAGTCGATGTGTCCGGACTATAGTTTGTTCATTTATCAGGAATAATTGTGTTTTTTTTAATCTTGGCACTGTTTTCTGATTGAAAAACAGTGCTAATATCAGTCTTTCAAATGGTTTTTTAAGCAAAACAGAGAAATAAAAATGACCAGTGCAACCTCACTCAAAACAATTCTGACCGGCGTCAACGCCGAATATATTGCCAACCTTTACCGGGAATATCTGCGCAGTCCGTCTTCGGTTGACCCGAGCTGGCAAATGCTGTTTGCCGATCTTCAGGATGATGAGGCGTCATTGCTCAAACAGATGAGTGGAGCAAGCTGGGGAGAAGGGGAATATCGTGCGCCGTCTGCGCCCTTCGGACATCTGACTTCGGCTGACACTGCCGCAGCGACGGCAGTACCTGCCAATCAATATGCCCGTCCAGCCTTTGCCCAACAAGGTGGAAATCTAAGTGATGTCGAGCAAGCCACAAAAGATTCAATCGCTGCCCTGATGATGATCCGTGCTTATCGCGCGTTGGGACATTTGGCGGCCGATCTTGATCCGTTAGGATTAAAACAGGCTGAATATCACAAGGAACTTGATCCAAGTTTTTACGGGTTCGGGCCACAGGATATGGATCGTCAGATTTATGTCGGCGGCGTTCTCGGCATGACCTATGCCACAATCGGCCAGATTCGCGACGCCTTGCACAGCATCTATTGTGGCAAAATTGGTGTTGAGTTTTTGCATTCCGTATCTCCGGAAGAAAAGAGTTGGATACAACAACGTATCGAGGCCTCCCGCAACCAGACACCTTTTACCCACGAAGAAAAAACCCGTTTCTATGACCATTTGATCGCCGCCGAAGGGCTGGAACGGTTTATCCATACCAAACATGTTGGAACCAAGCGGTTTGGGATTGATGGTGGGGAAAGCTTTATTGCATCGGTTGAAGAAACCATTCGTCGTTGTGCAGATTTGGGATGTGAAGAAGTTGTTTTGGGAATGGCCCACCGTGGTCGCTTGAATGTTCTGACCAACGTTGTTGGAAAACCCTACACCTCGCTGTTTGCTGAATTTCAAGGCTTGTCCACCAATCCGGAAGATATTCTGGGCACAGGTGACGTGAAATATCACTTGGGATATACCAATGACAAGAAATATGGCGACAACATGGTTCACCTGACCCTGACTGCCAACCCGTCGCATTTGGAAGCGGTTAACCCCGTTGCAATTGGCCGTGTGCGTGCCAAACAATTCCAGCGTCAGGATGTCGAACGCGGCAAAGTGGTGCCAATTCTAGTGCATGGTGATGCGGCATTTATTGGTCAGGGCGTTGTTGCCGAAACTTTGATTATGTCGGAGCTTCCTGGATACCGGGTGGGAGGAACCATTCACATCGTGATCAATAACCAGATTGGTTTTACCACGATGCCAAAATATTCCCGTTCTGGCCCTTACTGTACGGACATGGCAAAAATTCTCTCTGCGCCAATTCTCCATGTGAACGGCGATGATGTCGAGTCTGTTATTCACGTCTCGCGGCTTGCAGCCGAATTCCGCCAGGCCTTCAAAAAAGATGTGGTCATCGATATTTTCTGCTATCGTCGCTATGGTCACAACGAAGGGGATGAACCATCTTTTACCCAGCCTTTGATGTATAAGAAAATCAAAACACTGGATAACACGCGTGAAATTTATGGTCGTCAGTTGATTGGCCAAAAAGTCCTCAGTGAAGAGTCCGCCAATGACATGGTGGTCAAGTTCCAGAAGAAACTGGACGACGCATATGAGGCAACAAAGAGCTTCAAGCCCAATAAGGCCGACTATCTGGAAGGGTATTGGTCAGGTCTGCGCGTCGCACACGGTGACGCACGCCGTGGGGCAACATCCATCTCTAAAGAGAAATTCGAGATGCTGGGCCGTGCGTTGACAACTGTCCCTTCGGATTTCAACATCAATCCAAAAATTGCCCGTCAATTGGAACAGAAAGCCGAAATGTTCAAAACAGGCACTGGATTTGATTGGGCAACCGCTGAAGCATTGGCCTTCGGATCATTGCTTGATGAAGGGCATCATGTGCGCTTGTCCGGTGAAGATGTTGGTCGTGGGACATTCTCGCATCGTCATGCAATTTTATACGATCAGGACAACGAAAACAAATACCTGCCTTTGCAACATGTCAGTGAAAATCAGGCTCCGATCGAAGTTCATGACAGCCCGTTGTCAGAGTTTGCAGTTCTGGGTTTCGAGCTTGGCTATTCATGGGCAGAGCCAAAAGCTCTTGTTTTGTGGGAGGCGCAGTTCGGGGACTTTGTAAACGGAGCGCAGATTATCATTGACCAGTTTTTGGCAGCGTCTGAGAGCAAATGGTTGAGGATGTCCGGTCTGGTGATGTTGTTGCCACATGGCTTTGAAGGACAAGGGCCAGAACATTCGTCTGCACGTCTGGAGCGTTTCTTGCAACTTTGCGCCGAAGAAAACCTGCAGGTCACAAACATCACAACTCCAGCCAATTATTTCCATGCGCTGCGTCGTCAGCTACACCGTGACTTCCGGAAACCATTAATCAATATGGCTCCGAAATCATTGTTGCGTCATAAGCTGGCGGTTTCAACCGAAGACCTGTTCACGGGCCAAAGTACATTCCACCGCGTTTTGTGGGATGATAACCGTGCCAATCTGAATGCGGATAAAGACATTAAGCGTATCGTCTTGTGTAGTGGCAAAGTCTATTACGATCTTTTGGAAGAACGTAACAAACGCGAGATCAAGGATGTGGTCTTGCTGCGGGTCGAACAGATTTACCCGTTCCCCGACAAAGTGTTGGAAGAAGAGTTCGCCAGATACCCGAATGCCGATATTGTCTGGTGTCAGGAAGAACCGAAAAACCAAGGAGCATGGTTCTTTGTTGATCCATTGATCGAGGATATTCTGACCCAGATTAAACACAAGGCATCTCGTCCCAAATATGTCGGACGTGTCGCCGCGGCAGCTCCGGCAACGGGTTACGCCAAACGCCACGCATTTGAACAAGCCCGTTTGGTTGATGAAGCCATTACTGCAATATAAGGGCAAAATAAGGACAAATAAAAATGGCGGGGGAAACCTCGCCATTCTTACATTCGGAAGGGGAGACTAGATCACCCCTTTTTCCCTGAAGGCTTGCGCCCCGAAGTGCCAAGGCCAATATCCTTGGCAAGCTTGCTGCGTTGCTTGGTATAGCTGGGCGCTACCATCGGATAATCATGCGGTAATCCCCACCGTTCACGATATTGTTCTGGCGTCATGTCATAGGCGGTTTTCAAGTGACGTCTAAGCATCTTGAGCTTCTTACCGTCTTCCAGACACACAATATAATCCGGCATGACTGATTTGCGGATCGGGACGGCGGGCTGTGGTCGCTCTCCAATTGATGTTGTCGATTTATTTTCTGCCCCCAATGTTGAAAGGGTTTTATAAATACGCTCGATCAACGCCGGAATTTCAGGGCCGGTGACTGTATTATGAGAGAGATGGGAAGCCACAATCTCTGCAGTATAGGAAAGTAATTCGGAGTGTTTGGTGTTGTCAGTCATTTGCTATCCAAAATAATCTTCAAGTGATGATACATGTTTCATTCTAGCTATATCGGCCTGCACATGGATTTTGCAAGAAAAAAGACAGTAAAGCGCAGCGTTTTATTTACAGTCTATTTATCAGCCAGCTCGCGTCCGCGATTGCGGGCTGCTGAGACGGCGCGCGACATCAGGTCGGTTAACCCACTTTGTTCGGCCATCAGAACTTTGAGAGCAGCTTCAGTTGTTCCACCCGGACTGGTGACATTCTGACGAAGCGTTGCTGCGTCAAGACGGTCACTTTGTTGGGCCAGTAAGGCAGATCCAACCACCGTTTGCCGCGCCAGTTTCATGGATAAGTCGTGAGATAATCCAACAGTTTCCCCAGCTTCAGCCAAAGATTCAATCAGATGAAAAACATAGGCAGGGCCAGAGCCCGATACGGCTGTTACGGCATCCATCAGATTTTCATCATCAATCCATTCGGCAAGGCCAACACTTGACATGAGCAGGGTCGCCTGATCTTTTTGCATAGAAGTGACGTGGCAATTGGCACATAAGACGCTCATCCCATATCCGATTGCCGCAGGCGTGTTGGGCATGACGCGGATAACGGGTTGTCTGACATCCAGAAGACCTTCAAAAAATGAAATGGGCTTACCCGCCGCAATAGAGAGAATAAGTGTGGCAGGGGACACCAGATGCTTCAACTGCATTATGGTCTCGGTCATGACTTGCGGCTTGACCGCCAGAATAATGCAATCGAAAGATTCTGAAATATCAGAGGCGCGGCGGAAATCTGCATCCGGTGCAGCAGGGTCAACAACTGTGATGGACAAATTGGGGTGTTGTTCTTTCCAGCCTTTGAGCAAGGCTCCACCCATCTTGCCGCAACCAACCAATAATAATCGCGAGTGAAGGGCAGAAGGCTGTATCATTTTACGACAATCCCACCGCAGGCATCAAAGCCAAAGCCAACTGGTCTTCGTCGTGGGTTTTTTCAGAAGCCAGCATCATAAAGGCGGGGTAATGCATATCGCATTCTTCCATTGTGATTTGAATCAATTCTTCCAGATGATCGACAATTTCCATGCCAACATTCAACCCTTTGAGCATTTGCGTATAGCGGAAGCAGGGAATCATGCTTTCTGCAGGCAACTGGAAATGCCCCAGCCATAAATTTGTGTTGATTTCGTTGATTGTCCGGCAAGCCTGTTCATAGTTGAAATCGGCCAACCGCAAGTCATATTCGGCACAAAACTGCATAACTTCTTGTGAATCATTCCACATAAACATCATGCGGTAGATGCCGTGCTTGCCTTTGAGTTCAAGAAACAGCTCGTCCCTGTTCATGCGGGAATATTTCCAGTTCTGACGAACCAAAATATTTTCCACGCCATCCAGAGGGTTAGTGAAATCATCCATAAATTGTTCTTCAAAATTGTCGTTCGAGATCGGCATAAATCGTCCTTTCCGCATGGTTTTGTCGATGGAACCAGAGTGCAGAAATATTATGCACGCTTTTTAGGAGCCTTTTTAACGACAGCCTTTTTAGGAGCAACTTTTTTTGCAGGAGAAGCCTTGGTTTTTGCGCTAACTTTCGCTTTAACTTTAGCTTTAGCGGCAGGGGCTTTCTTGCCCAGCATGGCTTCCAGCTCGGCAATACGCTTTTTCATATCTTCTTGCTCGATTCGCAATTTGGTGACCACACTTTGCAAACGATCAATATCATCATTGGCCGCAGAATTTCCGGCCATAAAGTCGGGAGCAAACTTCTCGCCCACCTGATCCTTTAACCCTTCGCCAAGTTGTTTGCCAAGAGTGACAAAAACAGTAGCTGCCCCACTGGCAACGCGGGTCAAGTCTTCGAAAAGTTTGTTATCAATGGTCATAAAAGCCACCTGTTTTTTTGTCTGGCATGATTTTGGAAGTGGAAAGAGTGTTACCATTAAATCATGTAGGCTTGCAACCATTCACAAAAACGCTTAATCAGGTTTCAGTGGATAATTTTTATACCCTGATCGAGAGATAAAACGGAAAAGGATATCAAGATGATTGTTGTCACAGGCGGAACAGGCTTTATTGGCTCGAATCTAGTGGCTGGACTGGAAAAGGCGGGGCATAAACGCATTGTTTTATGCGACACGCTGGGTTCAGAGGATAAATGGAAGAATATTGCCAAGCGCAAGCTGCATAATATTGTGCCCCCCAATCGTCTGATGGATTATCTAGACGAGCATGCCAATGAAGTTGAAGCAATTTTTCATATGGGTGCGATCTCCTCGACCACCGAAAAAGACGTTGACCTGATTATCGAAACAAACTTTGTTCTGACCAGAACCTTGTGGAACTGGTGCGCGCGCCGCAATGTGCGTTTTATCTATGCATCGTCCGCTTCGACTTACGGGGATGGTGGTGCTGGCTTTATCGATCACGATCAACCGGACTTTCTTTCAACCCTGCATCCTTTGAACCCTTATGGTTGGTCAAAGCATCTGATGGACAGATATGCGTCCAGTATCGTCTATAAACAGGAAGAGGGTGGTATTCCGCCACAATGGTGTGGACTGAAATTTTTCAATGTGTATGGCCCCAATGAATACCACAAAGGCGACCAGATGAGCGTCATTTGCAAGATGTACCCGCAAGTGGCGGCTGGGGCGACGGCGCGGCTGTTCAAATCCCACAACCCGGACTATGAAGATGGTGGACAATTGCGCGATTTCATCTATGTGAAGGATTGTGTCAAGGTCATGCTCTGGCTATTCCAGAACCCACAGGTCAATGGCTTGTTCAATGTCGGAACCGGTCAGGCGCGAAGCTTCAAGGATCTGGCGATTGCAACTTTTGCTGCTGCAGGTGTGAAAGAGAAAATCCAATATTTCGATATGCCAGAACAACTTAAAGACCGGTATCAATATTTCACACAAGCCAATATGACCAAGCTTCGTGATGCAGGATACAACATGCCGTTCACCTCACTTGAGGACGGTATTCGCGACTATGTTGTCGAGCACATGTCAAATCCGGATCAATATCGCTAATGTCACTTCCTTTTCCGAAAATTGATCCGGTGGCCTTTGCTTTTGATGTCATGGGGCATCATTTTGAGGTTCATTGGTATGCATTGGCCTATGTTGGAGGCTTTCTGCTGGGCTGGAGAGTGGCGCTCTATCTGACGGGCTTATATAAGGACCACCTGCGCCCCAACCGCGAAGATATTGATGACTTTATCACATGGGCCATTCTGGGCGTTTTGTTTGGCGGAAGGATTGGCTACGTCCTGTTTTACAACCTGCCAGCGTATATGGATCAACCTTTGGAGGCTCTGAAAGTCTGGCATGGTGGAATGTCATTTCATGGCGGCGCATTGGGGGTTATTGCGGCACTTATTCTTTATGCCAAGGTCAAGCATGTGTCATTCTTGCGTCTTGCAGATATTGCCACAACCGTTGTGCCGATTGGCCTGTTATTGGGGCGTGTGGCGAATTTCATAAACGGGGAATTATACGGGCGTGTGACCGAGTCGTCATGGGGAGTGATGTTTCCACAGGGCGGCCCTGACCCGCGTCACCCGAGCCAGCTTTATGAGGCCGTAATGGAAGGGCTTGTGCTGTTTGTCATCCTTTTTGCTTTGATGCATGTTGATAAAGTGCGGCGTCATCAGGGCGTCGTTGCGGGGGCGTTTCTGCTCCTATATGGCGTATTTCGCTTCTGTATTGAGTTTTTCCGCGAACCTGATGTGCAATTGGGCTTTCTCTTTGACCAAGTCACTATGGGGCAAATCCTGTGTATCCCGATGATCGTGATCGGGGCTTCGATCGTGGTCTGGCGGGCCAAATGCAAGAGTTAAGCGATAGTATTGTAAATTATATTCGCCACCATGGCCCGATGTCTGTCGAGACATACTGGAATTTGTGTCTGGCTCACCCTGAACATGGGTATTATATTAAAAAAGATCCATTAGGCGTGGCTGGTGATTTCACCACGGCCCCTGAAATTTCCCAGATGTTTGGGGAAATAATCGGGGTTTGGGCAGGGGAACATTGGAAACGTTTAGGTAGCCCATCCCAAATTCATTTGATTGAATGCGGCCCGGGGCGCGGCACATTAATGGCCGATTTACTACGGGTTGCGGAGGTTGTTCCGGGATTTGATGCGTCATTGCATGTGCATTTGATTGAAACCTCCCCGAGTTTGCGTGGCAGGCAAAAGGAAACTTTGGGCAACCGAGCCATTACTTGGCATGATGAACTCTCGACCCTTCCCGGTGATGCACCATTGCTTGTTATTGGAAATGAATTTCTTGACGCATTGCCTATTCGTCAATTTGTCTATGAAAACAGAAAATGGCACGAACGGCTGATTGGTTTAACCGATGATGGATGCTTTGCCTTTGTAAAGGGCGGCGCAGTAGGCGGAGAAGATTTCCCGATAGCCTGCCAGAATGATATTTTTGAATATTCTCGCGCCCGCGAGTCTGTCTTTGCTGATCTATGCGGGCGGATTGAAAATCAGGGCGGCGTGTCCCTGATGATTGACTATGGTCATTTGATAAGTGCAGCAGGGGATACCTTTCAGGCAGTGATGAATCATAAGTTCGTGAATATCTTGGAATATCAAGGAGATGCTGATCTAACCTCGCATGTTGATTTTGGCAGGCTGGCGCTTATTTCAAAAGATAAGAAATTAAAAACATCTTTTTGGAAACAAAAGGATTTTTTGGAATCAACTGGAATCTTGCAACGCGCTGCGCAGCTTGGACAACATGCAACGCCACAGCAAGCCAACGAGATTAAAGATGCGCTGCATCGGTTGCTCGACTCCGCGCAAATGGGAGAGCTATTCAAAGTTATGGAGGTTTATAAGCCATGACCATTCATAGAATTACTGTACCGGATATTTTCTCGGACAAAGTCACACATGGTTTTTTCGGACGCCGTGGAGGGGTCAGCGAAGGTGTCTTTGATAGCCTCAATTGTTCTCCCCAATCGGGCGACCATCCCGACCATATCGAAGAAAACCGCCGCCGTATTCTGGATGCCTTGGGTGGCGGAACGTTGGCAACATTGAAACAAATCCATTCATCCGAATGTAGGTTCTTCGGCCAGCTAATTGATTCTCAAGGGGAAGAGGGAGACGCTCTGGTGACCGACCGCGTGGGTGAAGTGATTGGAGTGCTGACGGCAGATTGCGCTCCCGTCTTATTTGAAGGTCAAAAGAGTGATGGTGCGCCAGTGATTGGTGCTGCCCATGCCGGATGGGGAGGTGCATTGAAAGGTGTGTGTGAAAGTACTATCCAGAAAATGATCTCTCTCGGGGCCGTCAAAGAAAGTATCAGGGCTGCAATTGGCCCTTCAATTGGCCCCAAATCCTATCAGGTGGGGCAAGATTTCTCAGCCCCTTTTTTGGATGAAAATCAGGGTGCTGGGTCGTTTTTCATGATGACAGAGGGAGAAATTTATTTTGATCTGCCCTCTTATGTCCGGTACAGACTGGAAAGGGCGGGGATCTCGAAAATAGAGATTATTGCCAAAGATACATATAAGGAAACACAGGAATTCTTTAGCTTTCGGCGAGCCACTCATCAGGGGGAGCGGCAATATGGCCGCCAAATGTCGGGAATTTCTATTATAAAAACTTGATTTTTGTTCGGGAGTTTCTATAGTGCCAGAAAATAGAGGAACTGCAGATAAAAGCACTGCAATACGACAGGATAAACAGTTAAAAACCGAAAGGCCACGGACTCCTATGAAAATCATTGCCGGAAACGCAAACCAACCCCTTTGTAAGGCCATCTCACGCTATCTGGATGTCCCTCTTGCAAAGGCCAGCATCAAAAGATTTGCTGATATGGAAGTGTTCGTTGATATTGATGAGAATATTCGTGGCGAAGATGTCTTTATTATCCAGCCCACTTCTTTCCCCGCCAACGACCATATGATGGAATTGCTGATTACGCTCGATGCTCTGCGCCGCAGCTCGGCACGTCGGATTACTGCCGTCATTCCTTACTTCGGATATGCAAGACAAGATCGCCGGACGGGTTCAAGAACCCCGATTACTGCCAAGCTGGTGGCAAATTTGATTACCACTGCCGGAGCAAACCGTGCTTTGATGCTTGACCTGCACGCCGGACAAATCCAAGGATTCTTTGATATTCCAACTGATAATCTGATTGCCTCACCAGTTTTTGTTCCTGATATGGAGCAACGTTTTGCAGGTCGTGATGTGATGATCGTCTCCCCTGATATTGGTGGAGTGGTGCGTGCCCGTGCGATCGCCAAACGTTTGGGCGTCGAACTGGCAATTATCGACAAACGCCGTGAACATGCAGGTGTCTCCGAGGTGATGAACGTCATCGGGGATGTCAGTGGAAAAACATGTATTCTGATTGATGACATTGTCGATTCTGCCGGAACCTTATGCAATGCCGCTGTCGCTCTCATGGAAAACGGAGCCGAGGAAGTTTATTCCTACGTTGTCCATGGAGTCTTATCCGGATCGGCTGTTGATCGCGTTGAAAAATCCCCGATCAAAAAGCTGATCACAACCGACAGCATTATGGCAAGTGAAGCCTCACTTAAATCCGATCATTTCGAACAATTGACCATTGCCCCATTGCTGGGTGAGGCCATTCTCCGCATTGCCGAAGACCGCTCGATTTCAGCGTTGTTTAAGTAAAAAGATAGCAAATAAAGCTTGATTTCACTGCAATATTCCTGCTAAACCAGCCCATCTTGTCGGCACCCCTGGAGGCCGACCGTTATATTATTTTAGAAAAAGGAAACTAAGCCATGTCAAAACACTATACATTGACGGCACAAAAGCGTGAAAGGGCCGGTAAGGGGGTCGCTCGTGCTTTGCGTCGTGAGAGCAGAATACCAGCAGTAGTATATGGAGATAGCAAAACTCCAATCCTGATTTCCTGTCTGGAAAAAGATATTACCCTTCAATTTTTGAAAGGTGGAATGAAAACCCACATGTGTGACATGGACGTTGAAGGCGAAAAAGTGAGCGTTTTGGCTCGTGACATTCAGCTGAACCCAGTTACAGACCGCGTTGAACATATTGATTTTATGCGCGTTGGGCCAAAAACCAAAATGACTGTTTCCGTTCCATTGCACTTCATCAATCAAGAGGTTTCTCCTGGTATTAAGGCAAAAGGCATTTTGAATATCGTGCACCACCACCTTGATATTCGTTGTGCAGCGAAAGACATTCCTGAAGGCATTGAGATAGATATGTCTGAAGCAGTCTTGGGACATGCGTTCAAACTCAAAGACATCGTCCTTGCAAAAGGTACAGAAGTCATGGGTAATGATGATCCTGAGCTGACTTTGGCCAACATTATCGAGCCAAAAGTCAAGGCTGAGCCAGTAGAAGGTGCTGCAGAGGCTGCGCCAGCAGCAGCAACAGCCGCCGCCGCTCCTGCCGCCGAGAAAAAATAACAATATATATCTTTCTAAATCCCCCTTCGCGCCTTAATCAGACTTGGCTCGGAGGGGGATTTGTTTTAAGAATACCAGCATGATTTTAATTGTCGGATTGGGAAACCCCGGATCAGAATATGAACGCAATCGCCATAATATCGGATTTATGGCGGTGGATGAGATTGCCAAAAAATATGATTTCCCCGCTTTCCGCCAGAAATATAAAGGCCATTACACCGAGGGCACGATCAAGGAAGAAAAGGTCGCTCTGTTAAAACCCCAGACCTATATGAATGAGTCGGGTCGTTCTGTCGGTGAAGTGGCCAAATTCTATAAAGTTCCAACTTCAGACATTATTGTATTTCATGATGAACTGGATGTTGCCCCCGGTAAATTGAAAATAAAAATCGGTGGGGGGGCTGCGGGACATAACGGACTGCGGTCAATGGATGATTGGTTGGATAATCCTGATTATAAACGGGTAAGAATGGGAATTGGTCACCCGGGTGACAAAGACCGTGTTCATGGCTATGTGCTGGGAAATTTTCCAAAGTCCGATGACGACTGGCTGGAAAAATTATTGCTTGCTGTGGCGAAAGAAGTCCCCGCCTTGTTAAAAGGGGATGATGCGGGGTTTTTGAATAATGTGGCGCGCGCCACCCAACCCCCAAAACCAAAAAAAGAAAAACCGGAAGCCAAAGGAGAGGAGAGCGGGAATGAATAAAAAGATATTTGATCAGGGCTCCCAATCCCGTGCAGCTCATGCCGCATATAGTTTTGGCGAGATATATCCGGCACAGATGCTTGCTGAAATTCCAAAGCAAGGGGTGGCCATGGATATCGGGACTGGTGTGGGGCGCGACGCGGTGGCAATGCATAACCGTGTTAATGGACGCTTGCTGGTCGTGGGGATAGATCCTGATGAGGGGAACTATCACAAGGCCGTTGAGACATATCCTCAAAAAGATATTGTCCTTTGTCACGACTGGGCCGCTGTGGCTGCTGTTAAACGGAATAGACAAATTGCTTACTTGGTTGCAGAGGTTCAAAAACTTGATGAGCCACCAAGTAATCTGAAAGCAGATTTTATAAATTGTTCAGCGGTTATGATGTTTATTCCCCAAGATGAGCAGCAAGACTTTTTGCACGGATTGCATTCGCTTGCAAAGCCACTTCGGGATGTTTTCCTGCGTTATCGCACGGAGATGTTGAAAAAGGGAATGACATCGATTAATCAAAGGATACTTTTTAACCAATGTTACTTGGCTGGATTTGCCATGAGGAAATTGCCAGATTTCCCTGATCCTCCCCCGAGCAGTCGAGATTTTGTGTGGCATGACTATTTATTGACAGCATGTTGTAAACCAAAATTTTTTTAAAAAAGGAAAATAAAAATGGGCTTTAATTGTGGAATCGTTGGTCTCCCGAATGTCGGAAAATCAACCACCTTCAATGCATTGACAGCAACGGCTGCGGCACAGGCTGCGAACTTCCCGTTCTGTACTATCGAACCGAATGTTGGGCGTGTTGGTGTGCCGGATGAACGTTTGCAAAAACTGGCTGATGCCGGAAAATCGAAAAGCATTATCCCGACCCAACTGGAATTTGTCGATATTGCCGGACTGGTCAAGGGCGCTTCAAAAGGCGAGGGGTTGGGGAACAAGTTCCTCTCGAACATCCGTCAGGTGGATGCAATCATTCATGTGTTGCGGTGTTTCGAAGATGAAAACGTCACCCATGTCGAAGGATCGGTTGATCCGGTGCGCGATGCGGAAATCATCGAAACAGAATTGATGCTGGCAGACCTCGAAAGCATTGAACGCCAGATTGATGCGATGTCCAAGAAAGCAAAATCCGGCGATAAATCCCTTAAATCCCAAGTCGAACTCATGCAAAAAATCCATGCAGCTTTGGCCGAAGGGAAACCGGCAAGAAGCGTTGCTGTTCCGGAAGACATGGAAAAAGCAGTGCGCGAACTCTTTCTGATGACCACGAAACCAATGCTTTATGTCTGTAACGTGCTGGAAAATGACGCTGAAAATGGCAATGCTCTGACCGAAAAAGTCGCAAGCATGGCCAAAGAGAAAAATTACGAATATGTGATTATCTGTGCGGAAATTGAATCCCAGATCGCCCAACTGGCTTCGGAAGACGAGAAAAAAGAATTTTTGGAATCGCTGGGTCTGTCCGAACCGGGGCTGAACAAGATTATCCGCGCCGGATATAAACTTTTAGGACTTGAAACATATTTCACCGTCGGCCCCAAAGAAACCCGCGCATGGACGATTCCAGTTGAATGCAAGGCTCCACAAGCGGCGGGGGTCATCCACACCGACTTTGAACGTGGATTTATCCGCGCCGAAGTGATTGCGTATGACGATTATATCTCCTGTAATGGTGAACAAGGTGCCAAAGATCAGGGCAAAATGCGCTCCGAAGGCAAAGAATATGTTGTTCAGGACGGAGATGTAATCTTGTTCCGCTTTAATGTGTAATAAAAAGGAATGGCAATGAAACTGACAGACGACATCAAAGCCATTCCGAAAGCCGAGTTGCATGTCCATATTGAGGGCACAGTAACCCCTGATATCGCATGCCTGATTGCCAAGCGTAACGGCATCACCATCAATCCCGAAATATTTTCCGAAGACGGCCTGTCCCATAAATGGAACGGATTTATTGATCTGGTGACGCGTGTTTATCAGGAAATGGCGCAATGCCTGAAAACGGCAGATGATTATGAAACCATCATGTATGATTATCTGTGTCGATGTGCGGCAGAGGGTGCGATCTATGTCGAACCTAGTGGCTACCCCGGTCAATGTCTGGTGTCTGGTATAAATTACAAAGATATGGTCGATGGGATGAGTCGTGGAATGGATCGTGCTCGTGCAGATACAGGCATTGAATCCCGCCTGACCATGACCTTTGAACGGCACCGTCCGGAAGGTGCAGAAAATGATGCTGATATTATATTGTCCTACAAACATTCCTATATTGTAGGCCTTGATATTGCTGGCGGTGAACAAGAAGGCGATCTCGCTGGATTTGAAACTGCCTATAAACGTGTGCTGAAAGATTTTGGACGCCCATTGGGGGTACGTGCCCATGCCGCTGAGAATATAGGTTCCGTGAACGGGTGGGACGCCATCAAACGCCTGCCGCTTAATCGCATGGGTCATGGCGTGAGGTGCAGCGAAGACCCTGATCTTATCAAAGAACTCATCGCAAGAAATATAACGCTCGAAGTCTGCCCGACCAGCAATATTCTGGCGGTCAAAGAATATCCAGATTTCAAATCACATCCTTTAAGAAAACTATACGACGCGGGCGTTTCCATTTCCCTTAATTCTGATGATCCGGGATTATTCGGCAATTCAATCGGACAGGAATACCAGATTGCCCATGACGAATTTGGTTTTACTGTGGACGAGTTGCGCGGCATTACGCGCAACGCCATTGCTGTGTCATTCGCGGAAGATCGCATCAAAGAGAGTTTGCTTGCGACTTTATAAATAGAAAATCCTAGCGTGGATTATATATCGCATGCTGCGCAGGCGGGCTGCAAAGTTCAATGCGAACTTTCTCGGTTCCTGAATCAAGCATATCGATTTCAGAAGCTGCCGCCCGTGAAAGATCAATAACCCTGTTCCCATGATAAGGGCCACGATCATTGATCCTGACATTGACACTCTCGCCATTCTCGGTGTTGGTGACACGAACAATTGTCCCCAGCTTGATTTTTTTGTGAGCGGCCGTATAGGAGAATTTGTTATAGATTTCCCCACTGGCAGTCCGTCGGCCATGGAATTTCCCTCCATACCATGATGCAATGCCTGTGACTGTACGCCCCGTTATTTCTGGGCACTCAGGCTCCTCGGCATGGACTGGATGCGCCACGACAGCCAGAGCAAAAGAAGCGGAAAGCAGGATTTTAGAGACAAAACGTCTCTGAAGGAGATTGCGCATGGCCAACACCTTTGGGTTAGAAATGTAAAAAAAGTTGAGCAGGACAATGACCTCTTACGAGAATCTGTCAGACCTGCGATCTTTGGGGTGAATTGAAAATTCAAAGTCTATATGGGGGGCGATGCCCCACAAGTCAAGAAAATATTGCAGTGCAGTAAAAGTTTTTTTAAGCTGCAGCCGATTTAGAGAAAGACTTTCCCCGCACGAGGCTCTCATAGGCTTCGCGCAAGGTGCGCGTGATGGGGCCAACTTGATATTCTGTCTCGTCAATCTTGCCAATCGCGGTCACTTCGGCGGCTGTGCCAGTAATAAAGACTTCATCGGCCGATTTCAAATCTTCCATCGTGATGGTGTCTTCCTCCAAAGCAAAGTCAAGTTTGGCGGCCAGCTCAATAACTGTCTGGCGGGTGATCCCGTTCAGGAAACAATCTGGTTTTGGCGTGCGGATGACGCCGTCTTTAACGCGGAAGAGGTTTGCTCCGGTGGCCTCAACCGGATTTCCACGGTAATCGCACATCAGCGCATCAATATATCCGGCATCTTCGGCGGCGTGTTTGGACAGGGTATTAATCATATAAAGTCCGGCAGCCTTGGCATGGCAGGGTGCCATATCTGGGGCCGGTTTTTTCCATGGCGATGTTTTAAGACTGATGCCTTTCTCACGAAGCTCGGGCGAGAAATAGCTCGGCCATTCCCAACAGGCAACCGCCACATGGGTTTTGGTGGCTTGGGCAGCAATCCCCATCTGCTCTGATCCACGCCACGCAACGGGACGGATATAGGCATTAGTCAGGTTATTGGCCGTGAGAACCTCTTCCTTGGCGGCATTAATTTGATCAGGCGTAAAGGTGATATTCATCCCCATAATTCCCGCAGACTTGAAAAGACGGCTGGTATGCTCAACAGTTTTGAAGATTTTTCCTTCATAGGCGCGTTCGCCTTCAAAAATGGCACTTCCGTAATGAAGACCATGGTTGATGACATGGATATTGGCTTCGCGCCACGGAACCATTTTTCCGTCAAACCAGATAAAACCATCACGATCATCAAAAGGTATTAAGGCCATATTATCCTCAAAAAATCTAAAAGAAATTTCAGTGTTTCCACGTTTGCATAAACACTCTATATTTACTGGGAAATTATGACCGATGCAAGATGAAGTGCGGGCGTAAGCCAGTTAAAGGATAAAAAATGGCAGAAACCATGCTGTTTAGTGAAGCCGACAAACCTCATATTCTGGTGGTGGATGATGATGAACGTATCCGCAACCTGATCTCGCGCTATTTGCGCGAGAACGGATTCGTGGTGGCCACTGCCAAAGATGCAGCAGATGCAGAAACTGTCATGACTCTGGCGTTATTCGATGCTTTGATTGTCGATGTGATGATGCCCGGCAAAACCGGATATGAGATGACACGGGATTTGCGGGCCACATCCCAGATCCCGATTTTATTGCTGACCGCCTTGGGGGAAATTGACAATCGTATCGAAGGACTTGAATCCGGAGCAGATGATTACCTGTCCAAGCCGTTTGAACCCAAAGAATTATTATTAAGACTGCAATCCATTTTGCGGCGCCACCGCCCCATAGACCGAACAGTCGATAAAATAAAAATTGGAAAATGGATGTACAGAATAAACGACGATTTGGTCGAAGGAGAAGATGGAGAAGAAGTCCGTCTCACGGCTGTTGAATCAAGATTACTTGAATCTCTGGCGCGCCAAGCTGGAAAAATTTTGAGCAGGGATGAATTAGCCAGATTGTGCGGAGTGGATGGCAATGACCGGACGGTTGATGTCCAGATCACGCGTTTAAGAAAGAAGATTGAAGAAGACAGTCGTTACCCGAGATATATCCAGACCATTCGTGGTCAGGGTTATATGCTCAAGCAATAGAAAAAGATAACGTCATGGCATTTGAAACAAAGAAACTGAACCCCTGGTACTGGATTCACAAAATCCTGCCCCGCACACTTTTTGCGCGGTCTTTGCTGATTATTGTGGTTCCGGTTCTGCTATTGCAGATTGTTGTGATGTCGGTATTTGTTGATAATCACTGGCGGAAAATAACATCGCGACTGGCATTCGGCGTAGCCGGAGAGATAGCGATCATTGCGGAAGAAATTGAAAGCGGGGAATCAGAAGATCGCCTGATGGCGTTATCAAACTACGCCGCCCAAAGTCTGGATTTGCTCGTAACATTTGAACCGGGGAGACGGCTTCAACCGGGAGTTATCACCCAAGGCACATGGGAACCGTTTACTGCGCGGGCTCTGTCCAAGGCACTGGATGAACAGGTTCGCCGTCCTTATAGTCTGTCTATATCGCAGGATGATGATTGGGTAAATATCGGCATCCAACTGGATGATGGGGTGCTGAGGGTCTTGGCACTTGAGCGGCGTTTATTCTCGTCTTCTGCATATATCTTCCTATTATGGCTTGGGGGGGCATCCATTATTTTGTTCACGATTGCTGTTGTATTTATGCGCAATCAGATCAAGCCGATCAGAAAATTGTCTCTGGCAGCAGAGCGTATGGGAACCGGTCGCGAGATACTATTTTTCAAACCGGAAGGGGCCAGAGAAGTTCGTCAGGCTGGCCGCGCGTTTCTTGAGATGCATGAACGGATCACACGTCAGGTTGAACAGCGCACCACAATGCTAGCAGGAATTTCCCATGACCTCAGAACACCATTAACAAGGTTGAAGCTCGGCCTGTCATTTCTTGGAGAGAGTGACGATATCAGCGCGTTGAAGCAAGATGTTACAGATATGGAACGCATGATTGAGAGCTATCTGGATTTTGTACGGGTTGAAGGTAAAGAAACTGCATCAGAGTTTAACCTGTCGGATTTGCTTGATAAACTTGTTGAGGCAGTCAAGAGACACGGAACGAATATTATTTTACAAAAACATTCGACAGATATTTTGATAATGGGTCGCCCCTTGGCCTTGGAACGCTGTTTGTCGAATGTTATTGGCAATGCAGAAAAATTTGCAAAAAAAATCTGTGTGTCCGTAGAACAGAAGGATAATCGGCTTTATATTCTGGTTGATGATGACGGGCCGGGCATGGATGAAGATATGTATGAAGAAGTTTTTAAGCCATTCTTCCGGATTGACAGCTCACGCAATACATCAACTGGCGGTGTGGGGCTGGGGCTCTCGATTGCGTTGGATGTTATACATGCTCATGGCGGAGATATAAAGCTTGGCAAAAGTCCATTGGGTGGTTTGCGAGCCGAGATAACATTGCCCATATAAAAAACGTATAAAATAAAAAACCCCGGAAATTTGAGGTCATCAAAAATCCGGGGCTTATGTCCTAACCAGTAAATTTATGCGCTATGCACTTTTCTTGGAAGGAGCTTTTTTACCTTTAATATTTTCTTTGGCGGTGCATTGAACTTCTTCGAGGCAAGCACTAACCCGACGATTGATGATATCGCAGGCTTCTTTTGTCGATTTGCTGCAAATGTCATTTACTTCCTGAATACCTGAAACAGTTTTTTCATAGGTACTGCGGATTAATTCGGCACCACGGGCGACTTTGTCTTCAGGTGTGCCTTCATTGATAATTTCTTGTGCGATCGTTGAATTGTCCTGAACAAGTTGGGACAAAATTTCGGTCTGGCGTTGGATAATGGTTTGCATGCTTTCCATGGCCACTTGTTGTGCCTCTGCATAGGCTTGGATGGATCTGCGACCAGATTCCATGATGTCCTTTACATTGGCCATACCGGGTATGGTAGAGGCTGGTGTAAAGTTGGAAATAAATTCTGGTTTCATCCAGTTCTCAAAAGGGTTATGCATAGTGATCTTCCTCCGGTGCACAAATTTATAAAGCTGCTAATTCAATACATTTATCCAACTTTTTTCCGCACTGTGTCAATCTTTTCATTTATAGAATTTTTCAAATGCTATGAAAAATATACAAATAAAACAGGATTACGAAAAATACTTGTGGCAAATAGGGGTAAAAATATATACATAATAAAATTATAGTGCGAATAAGGCCTTTTTTTTCCTAACGTTAGCGATTGTTTAAGCCCTTTATGGCGGAATGGGGGTGAATATTCACATCACCATATTTTCAAGCAATGAGCACAAATTTTTATAAAATCCAGAACAACCAAAAAACCTTTGCCAGTCTTGTCAAAGGCCATTTGGCGTTTTCAATGGTTCTGGTCAATGGTTTCTTGCTGACGATTGTTGCGTTTCTGGTTTCCAACATGTTTGTGAACCAGATGTTGAGCGAAGAAAATGACAGGGTGAAAACCGCAGCAGAAAAAATACTCAATTCGGATTCCCGCAATCTTGAAAATGATTTGAGTATGGTGACTTCCTTATTTAACGGAACGTTTGAGCATGAGTCACTTCAGTCACGCGCACTAAAAATGCAAAGTTATGTCCCCTTGGCAGAAAATCTCGATAATGGTTCGTTACATGCGGTCTATTTTATCGACAGGTCTTTGAATAAAGAAAAATTAATGCCACTTTATCAACGCACAAGGGGTAATCTTGATAAAACAGTCACAGACAGTTTATCTCTGATAGAAAAATATAAGAATGATATTATGCGCCAGCAGAGCAGATTTTTTCTGTTAGTTGATAATGATCTGATGCAGCCCAGAAAAGTCAGCGAACTTCCTGAAATCATGGCCAAAGACATGTTGTGGGTACAACCTGTCTTTTATGAGAATGATACGAAAGATTACGGATTTCTGTTTGCCTATGTCAAAGCCAGCGAAACAAGCCCGTTCTCGGGACTGACCGAACTAAGAAACATCTCCCACTTTATTGTCCTGAACAAAGAGTCTGGCGTGACATTATATAAGTGGAGCAGGGACGGCAGCTTTGCCAATATATCGAAATTGAATGTTTCTCTTGAGGCAAGGATGGTGAATTCAACCAACGCGATCCATGCGTCCTTTACGCCGAACTCTCAGGTTAGTCTGCTGGAAATCATTCCATGGTTAATACTTTTATTTCTGGGCGGGCTGACAATATTCGTGCTGTTGTTTATGTGGAAGTCACAAAACAGTGCAAGGTCTTTGGAGCAAATGTATGCCGAGTTGGAAAAGAAGAATTCCGAACTAGGGAACGAAGTTCATGAACGGGAACGCTTGAACCATGTTCTGCGAAAAGCAGAACGTGAGAACAAAGCCATTATCAATGCGATTTCAGATGTGATTTTCGAGATTAGCCTGAGCGGAGATATTCTGTTTTTGAATGAAGCATGGCAACGCATCACCACCATTCCACCGCAACAAAGCATTGGAAAAAACCTGTTTGATCTGCTTCATCCTAAAGATCAGGAAGAGCAAAAGAAGGCCGTATCCCAGATGATTAAAGGATTGCGGACAGGGTATCGTGTGATGACGTCAATCAGGACAGCAGAAGGAAAATTCCGTGCGGTTGAAATGGCAATATCCATGATCCGGATGGATGAGAACCGCAGTATGCGTGTTGTGGGAAGCTTCACGGATATTGACGAACGCCAACGCGCCGAATGGGCCTTGACCGAGGCCGAACGGAAATATCGTTCTATCTGGGAAAACTCGGCGCACGGAATTTATCAGGTCACGCAAGATGGTCAGATTATTTCTGCCAATCCGGCCATGGCAAAAATTTTTGGCTATGATAATCCAGAAGCGATGATGCGGGAAATCCGCAATGCCCATATTGAATTGTTCCTAAATCCGAATGAACGAATGAAAGCTCTTAGGGAACTTGAAAACGAGCGCTTGCAGGATATCTTCGAATATATGGCGGCAAAAAAGAATGGAGAAAAAGTCTGGGTTCAGGAAACCATTCGTCCGGTGTTTGATGAACATGGTTCGTTGATTTATTATGAATCTGGCATCGAGGATATCACCAAGCGTAAGGACGCGGAGTCCCAGTTGCAGGAGGCCAAGCGGGAATCAGATATTGCCAACCGTGCCAAATCGGAATTTCTGGCTAATATGAGCCATGAGCTGAGAACTCCTCTGAACTCGATCATCGGCTTCTCGGAAATTATCCGCAATGAAGTATTCGGGGCAATCGAACCTAAATCCTATTGGGAATATGCCCGCGATATCCATGAAAGCGGAAAGCATCTTCTCTCAATCATCAACCAGATTCTTGATATATCAAGGATTGATGCGGGTGATCGTGAACTGCGCGAAGCGCGTCTGGATATGAAGAAACTGGTGAGTAGCACGATTGATTTAATGGTGCCAAAAATCAAGGAAGCCGGATTGTTCTTGCCCGAACCGGATCTCAGTCAGTTGCCGTATATGATTGGAGAAGAGGTTGCCATTCGCCAGATGCTGACCAACATTTTGTCTAACTCGGTTAAATTTACACCAGAGGGCGGACACATATCTGTTAGCGGGGAAGTAGATGATCAGGGCGAGCTGAGAATTTCTGTGACTGATACAGGGATTGGTCTTGATGACTATGAAATCGAACGTGTGACTTCAAAATTCGGATCAATTGACGGACGCCTCAGTAAATCGGCTTATGGGTTGGGGCTTGGTTTGTCACTGGTACATTCCTTGATGCGCTTGCATGGTGGACGTGTCGAAATTCTTTCCCAAAAAGGAATTGGAACAACAGTGACCCTGATCTTCCCACGTCAACGGATGGAACAGGCCTAGGGCATTTTATCCAGAATGGACATGGCCTCGTCTTTTGAAAGATTCAGTGCTTTAGAGGCGACATCATATCCGAAACCATTCCGCGCCAATGATGCCAATGCCTTCTGATTTCCGTTTTCAATCTCCCGAAGAGAGAATGCACCAAGCTTTTTTCGTTTTATATAGCGCACAGCCATAGCCAACTCATGCTCATGGCTTTCTGCGCCAAGACATTCGCGAATGTCTTGTTCAGGAACACCCTTCATCTTCATCTGCGCCATAATTTTTTGTCGGGAATAGCCACGCAAGGAAAGCGAGTAAAACAACCCCTTGGCAAAAGAAGTGTCATTCAGATAACCCAGATCAATAAATTTGATGACGATTTGATTCAGCAAGGCCAGACAGTCCTCGCGGTTTTGTTCGGGGTGGTCGCGGCACGAAAGATCTATTTTGCGGATCATGACTTGTTTGAACCGTGCGGAAGAGGCAGCAAACCGTTGAAGATAATGAGCTCCGGAATTCTCAAGATAGCGTGCCGTAATCTTTTTACGGAGCTTGATCGGGGCTTTATCCGATTCTTGAGGCTCAGGGCTTGATTTTTTGCTCACAAATTCTCTCTTCATGAGGTAAAACTACTAGGAAAATGCAAGATTGTCTAACCCCCTCATCGCCTATAAAGCAGGAATAGCATGGAAAACACAGTAACGAGCGAGCATATAAATCCGGCATATCCTGCACCCCGCAAGATCGGGCGATGTAATGCCATAGGTCTATGGACATTGATTGAAAAGGAAGTCGGCAGATTCATGAATGTCTATATGCAGACCCTGATTGCGCCGGTGGTGACGCTGGTTCTGTTTTTTGCCGTTTTCACCCTGTCTTTCAAACAACATATGACGGATGGCATAGGAGCGTCGGGGATGCAGTTTCTGGCACCGGGCCTACTGATGATGACCATGATCCAGAATGCTTTCTCTAACCCATCGTCGTCCTTGATTATCGCCAAGGTGCAGGGGAATATAGTTGATATCCTGATGCCCCCCTTGGCCGCATGGGAAGTTTTGACGGGAATGATGGTGGGGGCCATGACCAGATGTCTGGTGATAGGATTTCTGGGATTTGTCGCCATTTCGATCTTTGTCACCATTCCGGTTCATTCGATTTTTCAGATCATAACCTTCGGACTGCTTGGAAATATGATGTTGGCTGCCATAGGGGTGATTGCGGGATTATGGGCCGACAAGTTTGACCATATGGCAACGGTCACCAATTTTATTGTCACTCCACTGACCTTTTTATCCGGAACATTCTACGCACTGGGTTCTTTGCCGGAAGTCTGGCAAAAAATTGCTCTGTTCAATCCGTTCTTTTATATGATAGATGGGTTTCGCGCCGGATTTATCGGACATGGCGAAACGCCGCTGGTAACCGGATTTCTGGTTCTTTTTGGACTGGATATTCTGTTATTGGGTGTTGCGTGGTGGATGTTGAAAACCGGATATAAAACGAAATCTTAAGGAAAAAAAGGTAGCCTGTACTGAATGATAGATCGGCCGGAAAACCCTGAAGGGAACACAAAACAAAGCGGACAAAATGGTGAAAGTGCGGAAGTCGTAAGTTTTCCGCTGCCCGATGACAGCCATGTCCTGACCTTTGACCTCGAACGTGCCAGTTTGCGTGGGCGCATTGTGCGACTGGGGCCGGTTCTGAATAATCTGATCGACCCGCATGGCTATCCGGATAAAATATCCCTGATGGTGGCTGAAACGGCGACATTGGCTATTCTTTTATCATCCATGTTGAAATATGAAGGCGTCTTTATTCTGCAAGCGCAGGGTGAAGGACCGGTGACCCGACTTATTTCCGATGTCACATCAGGCGGGGATGTCCGTGCCACGGCAGGATATGACCTCGAGAAGCTGGAAGAGTTACTTCAAAAAACTCCCGCCCCTCAAATTGCCGATCTAATCTCGAACGGCTATCTGGCTTTCACGGTAGATCAGGGCGAATATATGGAACGCTATCAGGGCATTGTCGAACTTAGGGGGAAGAGTCTGGAGGACTCTATTCACCATTATTTTGCACAATCGGAACAAATTGGCACCTCGATTAAAATGGCGGTGAAGCAGGACGAAAAAGGTCAATGGCGTGCCGGTGCAATCATGTTGCAACATGTTCCAGAACATGACCAGATTCCGCAAGACTACAAACCAGTACCGGATAACTGGAACCGCGCCCGCATTTTGTTGGAAACCTGCAAGTCTGAAGAACTGCTTGATTTGAAACTCCACGATGAAACTCTTTTATATCGGCTGTTTCATGAGGAGGGCGTGCGGGTTTATGATCCCCAACCGATCCAGAAAGGGTGCCGTTGTACTCCGGAAAAGCTGGAACATATATTGGGTCTGCTCTCCGAAGAAGATATCGCTCATGCAACAAAGGATGGCGAAATCCGCATGACGTGCGAGTTCTGCAATAAGGACTTCTGTTTCGATCCTGAAAAATTATAATCGCTCTGTTTTATCTCTCTAAAGAGAGAATAAAAAAAAGCCGACCAAATGGTCGGCTTTTCTCGTAATCTTGTTAGCCCTTATTTTTCAAAGGTAATTTCGGTACGACGGTTTGCTGGTTCGCGAACTTCATCGTCTGTTGGAACCATCAGGTTGTCTTCACCTTTGCTGTCAACTTTCAACAGGGAAGCTGGAACGCCACGGGCAATCAAACCGTCACGAACAGAGTTCGCACGTTTGGCTGACAGACGTTTGTTATATTGCTTGGATCCTGATGTATCGGTGTAACCGGTAATTTCGATCGCAGAAATATTTTGTTTCTGGATTTCTGCCGCAACAGAATCGAGAACACTGGATCCGCCATTATCGACTTTAGAAGAGTCGAAATCGAAGAAGACCAGATATTTCGCATCTTCAGGTGCCATTGGAGCAACCGGAGGGGCAATAGCTGTCACCGGAGGCATAACATCTTCTGGAGGAGGAGCAATGTCGCCGCCCAGAGTGTTCAGAGCTTCAAAGAACTGGGATTTACAGCCGCTGATGTCTTCTTTTTGCCAGTTTTCTTCTTGCTGTTCGATCCAGCAGTCAAAACGGGCTTGTGCTACGGCTGCAACGCTAGGATTGGCTTCACGAGCCCCACGATCCAAAACACCAACCAATTTGGCGCGTGCTGCAGAAAGTTCTTCAATATGTTCTGGTTTCAGGTTCCAATCGGACACTGGCTCTGGAAGTACGATCTCACCAGATGATGCCGCGAGACCTTTGCGCGCAAAATGCAGCGCATCAGGATAATCAAACATGACATTTTGTTCGCGATTGGCGATGTCCCGATATTCGGAGGCCAATGCCTGAGTGAAGGGGCTGCCAACAGCTTGGGCTTCATTCAAAGCCTCGACTTCAGATTGGCTTTTGAAACCCGTACATCCCGAAACGGCCAACGAGGTGGCTGCGACGAGGGTCATAAGGGCGATTCCGCGGATGCTTTTCATTGACTGCTCCATTAACCTTATAGTGTAGAAAAAAAAGAAAATTTACGAGAATTCAGTAAGATTCTCTGTAATTGTCTGTAGGTTTTACAAGGTAAGAGTGTTGTTTGTAAAGGTGCTTTTTCCTTAATTTGATTTTTTTAAGAGGAATTATCGAATTGTACGAAAGCTTATAGGCGCATGTTAGGGGGCGACAAAATGTTTTCTTGACATTTTAACAGAAATGGAACATTCTCCGCACCACCTTCGAGGGGCATTGTCATAAATGATTCGCTCACCGAGCAGACCGGTCTCCAGTTCCGGATATCCGTGGTAAATTTTAGAAAGCCATGTCGATAACTTCAGGAAGACCGCCCGACAAGGATAAAATAAATTAAAAAACGCAACCAAACAAAACAAAACCCTTAAGGAGTGTGAACGAATGCAAAAACCGCTTGCAGGCATGACAGTGGCAATTCTCGTTGCCAACGGATTTAACGAAATCGAAATGACAACTTTTCAAAGATCGGTTCTGGAAGCTGGCGGTAAGCCACAATTGGTAAGCGTTGAAAACTCTTTGGTAAATGGCTGGCGCGGCAGCAACTGGGGTTTGAATCATCCCGTTGACAAACATCTGTGCGATGCCTTGGCTGCCGATTATGATATTCTGGTGATCCCTGGTGGCGTACGCAGTCACGACAAACTGAAAAATACCGCCCACAGCAAGCGGTTCATCGGCGGCTTCATGGCGGCTTACAAGCCTATTATGGCAATCAGCGATGCGGTTGCATTGATGGCGGGTCTTGATATGCTGTCGGGCGTCATGGTGACAGGGCCGGAAGCCAATAAAGAATCAGTTGTTGCCTCTGGCGCTGTCTGGTCGGACAATGCCCCTGTTATTCATCACAATCTCTTTTCTGGAGAATTCACAGAGGAGAACAAGTTTGAGTTGGTTGAAGGCTTTATTAATTTTGCCCATGATCAATATCTTGGTGATGATGAAGATCAACAAGCTGCGGCCTAGTCCGTTGGTTTAATTTAGTTAGGAGAAACAACGCAGTGCGCGCAGACATTCAAGCATTGGTTGATGAAATCCAGTATGCCCTCCAACTGTTACGGAGGCATCTTTGACTGGAATGTTGCCATATCCCGTCTAGATGAACTGGAAGCGCTCTCTGCGGAACCCGATTTATGGGAAAATCCTGACAAAGCACAAACCCTGATGAAAGAGAAGAACCGTCTGGCCCAAAGGGTCGGCGAGGTTCGTCACGTCGAAACCACACTCAACGATAATGTCGAAATGATTGCCTTGGCCGAAGCCGAGGGGGATGAGTCCTTGGTCGAGGAATCCTGCGCTCATATTAAGACGTTGGCCAAGGCTGCGCGCAAATTGCAGCTGCAAAGCCTTCTCTCTGGTGAAGCAGATGAAAACGGAGCCTATCTGGAAGTGAATGCTGGCGCAGGCGGGACGGAAGCTTGTGACTGGGCTGGAATGTTGCTGCGTATGTATGTTCGCTGGGCAGAAAGTCATGGGTACAAGGTTTCGTATCTGGATGAAACCGAGGGTGATGGCGCGGGGATCAAATCGACCACTATCAAAGTCGAAGGGGCGCAAGCCTATGGATGGTTGAAGCACGAAAGTGGAGTTCATCGTCTGGTGCGGATCTCGCCGTTTGACTCACAGGCTCGTCGTCATACCAGTTTTGCATCCGTATCTGTTTCTCCGATTGTGGACGAGAATATTGAGATTGAGATTCTGGAAAAGGATTTACGGGTGGATACTTTCCGCTCCAGTGGAGCAGGGGGGCAGCACGTTAACCGGACAGACAGCGCTGTTCGTATTACTCATAATCCAACCGGAATTGTTGTGTCATGTCAGGCGCAAAGATCCCAGCACCAGAACCGCGCTTCCGCCATGGAAATGTTAAAGGCACGTTTATATGAGCGCGAACTCAAAATTCGTGAAGCGGTAAGTGATTCTCAATATGATTCAAAATCGGATATCGGCTGGGGGCATCAAATTCGTTCTTATGTGCTTCAACCGTACCAGATGATCAAGGATCTCAGAACAGGGGTCGAGCGAACCGATTCCCAAACCGTTCTTGACGGGGATCTGGACGACTTCATGCATGCCTCGCTGGCTTTGAAGCTCGGTGGAGAAAATGCGGGCGAAATCTCTGATATTTCCTAGAAAAATTCACTGGAATATTGTCGTCCAAAGCGTGCAATAGCATTGCAGAGCCGGCTATTCTGCGCTATGAAGTCACACTATAGTCACATGACAGGAATATCCGCTTATTCAAAAGGTTTCGAGGATGAATATGATTCACAAACTTGGTTGCTCTCTTTTCGCATTGGCCGCACTGACATGCACGGCACCGGCACAGGCAGGTTTTGAGGTCACATTTGGTGGAAGTACGGACAACTCTTCTTTGCCGGTTCCTATGACGGCTGCCGAAGATAATACGACAGTTACACCAGATCAGGATTATAATCTGGCCAAAGGCATAGATGAACAGGCTCCGGCTTTGAAAGTTTTTAACGAACGTTATGTCCCTGATTCTATTCGCCAGAAATACAGTCTCCCTGAAAATGGGGCAGCACAACCTTCACAAGCTTTATCATCCATGCCTCAACCCTTGACGGTTGAGACGATGGAGTCTTCATCATCTCAGGATCAAACTGCATTGGTTGTGACCAATCCCAAACATGAGGCAAGGGCCAAAGTGGTTGAAAGCTGGCGCGCCAGAAAAGGCGAGAATGTTCGTGATGTGCTGCGGCGTTGGTCTGAGCGGGAATCGATTGATTTGATGTGGGCTTCTCCTGATGCCCCAAATTTGAGTACTGAATTTTCCTATGTTGGAAGTTTTCAGGATGCGGTGAACCTACTTCTCAAGCAAAACGGGTTAAATGAACTCCACTCCCAATTCCGTTCCGAAGGCCTTTCTCCGGTAATGATGGAACCAGCGTCCACTGTGACCACCAATCTTCCCGTTCCCCAGCAGACATCTGCAACATCACCTGCGCCCACGACCAATGCTCTGTCGTCGATTTTTAAACCAGATAGAAATAAGTCCGGCTCTCCGGAAACCAGATGGTTTGCACTCTCCGGAGCCCCGTTGGCTGAAGTGCTGAATGTCTGGGCCGAAGATGCAGGTGCCAGCGTAGTCTGGCAATCCGAGAAAAACTATGCCCTGCTAGAATCCGTTTCTCAGGTGGGAACATTTGAAGAGGCTGTTTTTCACGCACTAAGCCAATATAACGACCAACAAATCAGACCGGTCGGAGAAATGTACACAGATGAACAAGGTCACAAAATTTTGGTGATCAAAACGGATGCGTCATCACAGCTATAAAAGATATCTAAAGACCAGAGGGGCAGAATATGAGCAAACGCAATCTTTCAGTAATGATAATAACCGGTTTTTTGGGATGCTCGGCGCTGGTGGCACCATCAACACCCTCTTGGGCTGCAACGTCCATCTCGGCAAAATCATCATGGGCAGTCAGCCGCGTGGCCAGCGTCACGCAGGGAAGTTACTGCACGATGGCACAAAAATATGATGATAATTCGATTATCAGCTTTGCCCGTAACGCTACTGGTGAATATTCATTGGCTCTTGATTTCCAGTCTCCGGTTTTTAAAGGTGGATCAAGCCAGACCCTGACACTCCAACCCGGAAACTCCAAAAAAGAAACCTTCAAGGTAACTCCACAATCGGAACAAGTGGTTGTGATTGCTCTGGGCAAAGATGAAACATTTTTCAAGTCGATCGAAACCGCGCCGACATTGTTGATCACCCTTGGCAGCATTGATTTGAATTACAAACTGGAACAGTTCAAGGATGGCCGGACAGAGCTTTCAACCTGTTTGGCAGGATTAAAATCTCCGGCTGTTTCTCCGGACGCAGAAAAAAATAATGTTGCTCCTGCCAGCGGAGAGACAAATGGGGAGATAGTTACCGCTTCGAATGACCCTAAGAAAGAGCCGAGTGTTGAAGGGTTGCTTGCGGCTCGTCCGAAACCATCCTTGGGGTCGGAACCAATCTCTTCGACTGAAACTTCTGCTCCCGTTACCAAAGTCGAGGCAGAGCCGATGGTGCCTGCTGTCGATCCACAACAGGTCGCAGAAAATGAAAAAAGAGTTCAGGACTTGATGACCGAGAATGCACAGTTGAAACGTGCGCTCAGCCAGTCCCGCCAGGATTTTGAAAATCAGTTGGCTCAGGCTCAAGGAGCCGCTGTGAGTGAGATGAAAGAAAAACTCATTGCGGCAAAAAGCGAAAATGAGCAGTTGCAAAAGCAGGTGACTGCCTTGAATGACTCAAAGTCTCAACCATCGGCAGAAACAACACAAGTTTTAAACCAGACTCAAGCCGAGGCGAAAAGACTGGCTCAACAAATTGAAACGCTCAAATCAGAAAATATGACGCTTCGCAATCAAGTAGAAATTGCGGCGTCATCCAAGTCCCAAGATGACCAGCAAAAAGCCCAACAAAAACTATTGGATGATAAAATTGCGGCATTGCAGACAGAAAATATAGCTCTCAAATCCGATCTCGAAAATTTAAGAAACCAGAAGCAAGAACTGGCGCAGGTTGTCAAAGCTGAGCCAGCTCAGGATCATTCGGTTGAATTGGACGCAGTGAAAAATAGACTGGCGTCCATTCAGGCAGAAAACCAGACCTTGAAAAACCAAGTGGCTCAAATGAGTGCCTCCTCGGCACAGATTCCGGTTCAAGAGGATGAAAACGCACTGCGTAAGGAAATTCGCACATTAAGAACCCAGCTCGAAACATTGGAAGGTGAAAAAGCTGCTCTTCAAGCCAGTTTCGAAAAGCTGCAAAAGGAATCAGAAAGCGGACAGTTGAAAAGTGCAGGTGGAAGCTGGGATCTGGAGCAGGCAACCCGCAGATATCAAGAAAGCCAACGCGAAATTCGTCGTTTGGGAGCTTTGCTGGATGAAGAGCATTTGAAATGCACTGCCGAGAAAAAAGAGATCGAAGCCATGCTCTTTGATCCTAAAATCGCAGATAGCGCTCAAATCTCCAAGCTTAACTCTTTGGAAGATTCTTTATCCGAACGGGATAGCCAGATCAAGGATATGCAAGCCAAACTGGAAACGATGAAGCAGGCTGCTTCACCGGAAAAAGACCAGCAGATCGCGCAATTGAAAACCAATTTGTCTGAGATCGAGAAGAAATTCAACGATGCTGTTGATGCAAGAAATTCGGCTCAAAGTGATCTCGCTCAAATCAAGTCCGAACAGGCAAACCAAGCCGGAAAACTGGATGGGCAGGTCGCAGCGTTGAATTCACAAATTCAGGCCAGCACGGCGACGCTCAATGAAAAGAATGCAAAGCTGGCAGAAATGGAAACGCAGATAGCTTCCTTGCAAAAATCAGCTCAGGCAGGGAGTGCTGAAACCAATATCCAACTACAAAAATCACAAGCAGATATTGCAACCTTGAAGGCACAACTTGCAGAAAAAGAATCAAAAGTTGCATCTTTGGAAAGCCGATTGCTGGATACACAGAAACTTTCCCAAGAAGTTCATGCTGCGCAGACGCCACAAAAATCAAATGATGCACTTGTTGCGACCCTAAAAGAGGAGCTGGTTCAAAGAAGTTCCGAATTGGGACAGGCACAGGCAAAGCTGATTAGTCTGCAAGGAGAACTGGCACAACATCAGGCGCAAATCAAAGTGATGCAACAGCAATCACAATCTGTGGCACAACAGGTCGCGTATGTTCAACCGTCCTATGGGGCAGAGAATGCAACAGTGTCCGCTGCGGTGGACAAGGCCGATGCTGTGCTTTTCCCGTCTGCCCAACAATATACATCATTTCTGAAAACTGCCGGTGTGCCTCTTAAAGGTGGTTTAAGCGAAGTGTCTGGTGGTGAGTCTTCAAGTTATAAAGCATATAGCTGGAAGACCCAGAGCCTATACGGAAGTGTAGAAATGCGCAAAACGGAGAAGCTTTCGGCATTTGATTCTGTGGTGAGCCAATATCTGGCTCGTGCGAAATCAAGATGCAATGGAGACTTTGCCGCTGTCCCGTCCCAGACGAAGGCCGCAGGTGCTGTCCGGAGTGTGTCCTATGAAATTGCTTGTGTCGGGCAGGGAAGCTCAAGTTCTGCCTCGGTTCTGTTTACTTATGAAGAGGGGATTTTGGCTACAGTCGCGCATGAAGGTCGTGCCGAGGCGATGGATCTGGCAATTGACGCACGCGACAAGGTTGCGCAATCTTTTCGTTGAATTTCTTGATGATTTATAAAAAAAAGATACAATTTTATACAAATTGTAAATAAGCCGCTAACTATTTCATGTCACGATAGAGATAATAGCCTTCCTTTCTGCGCGTTGCAGGGTGGGGGCACAGGGAAAAAAAGGCTCATAAATTATGGCGGATAGTAAGCTTTGGCTACAACATTTGGCATCTTCCTTGCGCGTCAGCCGTCAAGTTGCGTATTTATACCATCTTGAAGAAGACAGATATGAGTTTATTGGGGATGTCATGGGTGTTCTGGGTCTGCCCGAAGAAAGCTTCCCAAAGAATAAAGATGACTTCAAAAACATGGTCTCCGCCGAGGATCTGGTGGCGCGTCAATTATCCATTGCAGAGGCTCTGTCAAAGGTGACGGAGAAAGAAAAGACCTTTACCCTGCGGTATAAGCTGAGCAGGGCAGATGGAACTCTGGTTCCGGTGATCGAAACAGGAATCGCCAGACATGAAGTAGAAAGCAAAAAAACCACCATTCAGAGTTTGATGGCATTGGATGTTGAAACAATCCAACAGCAAAAAAGATTAAACCGCAAAATGGAGTTCAGAAATACCGCTTCCTCGGCTTTTAGTGGCAGTGAAGGCCGCCGCAGCTTGCTTGATGAATTGGAAAAAACTGTCAGTGAAGGAAAAGAAAAGGCCGGATTTTTGATTTTGGTTGGCCTTGACCGGATGTCACTGGTCAATGAAATTTATGGCAGCAATTTTGCAGATGACCTGATTAATCTGGTTGAAAAGATGCTGAAGGTGCTGATCTCCGACAAAGCCGAGATGTTCCATGTGTCGGGGGATGTGTTTGGTCTGTTATTCAAAGATCGCAATCCTGGCGAAATGCACGACATTGCGCATGAAATTCTTGAAGTTTTCTACAATCATTCTCTGGAAATTCAGGAACGGGCAATCCATCAGGTTGTTTCGATCGGGGGAATCAGATTGCCCCAAAAAGAAATATCAGGATCTTCCCTTTTGAGTCGTGCCGAGTTGGCTCTCAATGACGCAAAAAACAAGGGACGTGGTTGCTTTATCGAATATTCCGAACGACTGGGTGAAGAGATCAATAATTTCCGTGATGTCTTGACGATAGGGGATACGTTTCTCAGGGGATTCAAAGATGGCCGCGTTAAAATGGCATTTCAGGGGATTGTAAATTCCCGAACCAATAACATCTCCTTTCATGAATGCCTGATCCGTTTAATTGATGAAAATGGAGAGGTTCATTCCGCCGGACAATTTATCGAGGCAATCGAGAAAATGGGACTAACGCGTCTGGTTGATAATTTTGCAACCCGTGAAGCTCTGCGCGAATTGAAAGATTTTCCAACCATCTCTCTTTCGGTCAACGTGTCGAACCATACGTTCACCGACCCTGATTGGCTTAAAGTATTGACCATGGAATTGAGAGATCATCCGGATGTGGCGTCACGTCTGATTGTCGAGATCACCGAAAGTGTAGTGATGAGTGATGTCAACCAAACCATGCGGGTTATTCGTGCCGTGCAGGATTTGGGCTGTAAAATTGCTTTGGATGATTTCGGGGCTGGACAGACGGCGTTCACTCAATTGAAAGACCTGTCTTTGGATATTGTAAAAATTGATAAGTCATTTGTCCGTGAAATGGAGAAAGAAGAAAATAAACTTTTTATCCGTACCCTTCATTCTATGGCGTCCGCTATGGATCTGGAGACTGTGGGCAAAGGTGCAGAAACACTGGCAGAGGCCGATCTTCTGGCCAAGGATGGAATAGATCATATTCAAGGATTTGTGTATGGGCTCCCGTCCATGGATCGCCCTTGGATTTTCCCTCATGTTCCTATTGATTTAACCGATGTAACCAAGCAATAAAAAAACCGCCCCTTGGGGCGGTTTTATTCAAATCTGCAAGAACAGAAAATTATTCTTCATCTTTTTCGGTTTCTTTTTCGGATTTTTTACCGGGTATAGAGAAGTTCGAAAATGCCTTCATGGTTTGTTCAAACAATGCCATATTTTGTTTGCTCATTTCCTCAAAGCTGCTCATTGGGAAAATACCACCAAAAGACTTGTTCAGTTGCTCACGGAACTGACCTTGTTTTTGCGTGAATTCATTGAACGCCTGTTCAAGATAGTTAGGAACAAATTTGCCCATATTGTCGCCATAAAAGCCGATCAGTTGGCGCAGGAAATTTGTTGGCAAAAGATTTTGGCCGCCTTTTGATTCTTGTTCGACGATAATTTGTGTCAGAACGGAACGAGTCAGGTCATCCCCCGATTTTGCATCATAAACAACGAAGTCGTAACCTTCTTTGACCATCTGGCAGAGATCATCAAGAGTGACGTAGCTGCTGCGACCGGTGTCGTACAAACGACGGTTAGCATATTTTTTAATTACTGTGGGCTTGTCGCCCCCCTTTTTCGAAACCATTGTCTTGCGCCTATGCTGTAAAATGTTGCAGGATCTTACCTATAGTTAAACACAAATTATTGTCCGTGACAAATATTTTGCTGCGCGGTATTTTGGAATGTCATAATAATGTTTCAACCTTTATTCAAAACAATCGCCCATAGGCCCTGATGGATAACCGGATCAAACCAACTTTATTGCAACCTGCAATTCGCCAGCGTCCGCTGATGATGCAGTTGGGCTTGGCGTCCGCAGCAATGGCGCGCCCCAAGCTTCTCAGCGGCAAGTCTTTTGGAAATGATTTCTGGAATGATGAAGAAGGCCAATCCAGCAAAGCAAGTATGGAAAAGGTAATCGAAGGCCTGCGTAAATATCAGATGCATGATTATCAACGCGGGCTGCAACATAACAGTATTGTCTGGTCAGATGGGGAAGCGCGATTGATCTGGCTTGCAGCAAAAACAGATCAACGCCGCAAATATTCCAAAGGCCAAATTCTTGTTGTGCCTTCTATGATCAACGGGTCAGAGATTCTGGATATTGTCCCCGACGAACGATCATTGCTACGGTGGCTATCCGGTCAAGGCTATGATGTGTTTCTTCTGGAATGGGGGAATATGCGTGAAGATCCCGAACTCTGTGATCTGGATCAAGCCATCGCCACCAAAATGGGCAAGCTTTTATTATGGCTCAAGAAACAGAAGACTGATTTGCCCTTGTTCGGTTTGGGATATTGCATGGGTGGCTTGTTATTGGCTGCTGCTGAACAGTTAAATCCGGATGTTTTCGATGGCCTTGTTTTTGTGGCGACACCTTGGGATTTCAGTGTTGGGGGCGAGGCAAGTATTTCGGCAGCCATTCATAGATGGGTCGAAGACGGCGGGTTGGTGCGCGTGGCTCATCTTGATTATATGCCCAATGAATGGCTGCAACTGATTTTCGCAGGAGTCGATCCGTCAATGGTAGCAAGGAAGTTCTCCGCATTTGCTGATATGAAAATGAATTCCTCTCAGGCCAGATTGTTCGTCGCGGTAGAGGATTGGATCAACGGGGGATCCGACCTTCCGGCAGGAATTTTGATCGGGGCGGTCAATGATTGGTATATCCACAACAAACCCATTAAAGGAAACTGGGAAATCGGCGGCCAGACGATCAAAGCTGGTTCCATTACAAAACCCAGCTTTGTCGTCGTGCCATCCCGCGATAAAATCGTTTCGCCGACCTCTGCCAAATCACTGGCAAAACAATTACCCCATGCAACAATTCTCAATCCCGATTGCGGCCATATCAGTATGATGGTCGGCGGCTCGGCCAAAGAGCAGATGTGGAAGCCAATGGCCAAATGGATGGGTTCGATCAAATCGCTGCACCGCAACAAAACATAGTTCCCGAATTTTTGAATAAAATTACAAAACAGACTTTGAAAATGTCGAGAAATATTGCATAGTCCCATCATCAAAATTTCAAAAAAAGGAATAGCCATTATGTCCGAAGAGTCTGTTGTCATTGTCTCTGCGAAGAGAACTGCTATTGGATCATTTCTCGGGGGTTTATCATCTCTGAGTGCTGTTGATCTGGGTAAGGTTGCTGTGGAAGCCGCGATGAAAGAAGCAGGAGTTTCCCCCGGTGAAGTGGACGAAGTTCTGTTGGGGCAGGTGTTGACAGCAGGATGCGGACAAAATCCGGCCAGACAAACGGCAATTGCTGCGGGGATTCCGGTGGAAAAAACAGCCATGACCATCAATCAGGTTTGTGGATCGGGGCTGCGCTCGGTTGCCTTGGGGATGCAGGCAATTAAAAACGGGGATGCCAATATTGTTGTGGCAGGCGGGCAAGAAAGTATGAGCCAGTCATTCCATTGTATGTCCATGAGAAACGGAACCAAAATGGGCAATACCGAACTGATTGATACGATGATCAAAGATGGGTTGTGGGATGCGTTTAACGGATACCACATGGGCATTACGGCTGAAAATGTTGCCGAAAAATTCGCTCTGACTCGCGACGATCAGGACAGCTTTTCTGCAACATCACAACAACGGGCCGAGTCCGCGATGACTGCCGGAAAATTCAAGGATGAAATCGTGCCGGTCGTGATCAAGAGTAGAAAAGGTGAAACCACAGTCGATACAGATGAATTCCCGCGTGCCGGAACCACTACTGAAACTCTAGGCAAACTGCGTCCGGCTTTCAAATCGGATGGGACAGTCACCGCAGGAAATGCATCAGGCATTAATGACGGCGCAGCTGCAGTTGTTCTAATGACAGAAAGTGAAGCACGCAAACGCGGCTTAACGCCATTGGCGACCATCAAATCATGGGCGACCGCGGGCGTTGACCCAGCGATCATGGGAACAGGGCCAATTCCAGCCTCGAAAAAAGCACTGGAAAAAGCAGGATGGACAACTTCCGATCTCGATTTGATTGAGTCCAACGAAGCTTTTGCCGCACAGGCGTGCAGCGTTTTGAAAGAACTCAAACTTGATCCGGAAAAAGTCAATGTGAATGGCGGAGCCATCGCTTTGGGACATCCGATCGGGGCGTCAGGAACACGTATTCTTGTGACCTTGCTGCACGAAATGAAACGTCGTGATGCTAAGAAAGGGTTGGCAACTCTGTGCATCGGTGGCGGAATGGGCATCGCCATGTGTGTTGAACGCGCGTAACAATAGAGGAAAATGAAATATGAGTAGAGTAGCAGTTGTAACAGGTGGAACACGCGGGATCGGGCTATCTATCACCAAGGCATTGATCGCCGATGGATATCAGGTGGCTGCTTTGTATCACGGCAACGAAGAGGCCGCAAAAAAATGTGCTGATGAGACGGGCGCCAAAGTTTACAAAGCTGATGTGGCCGATTTTCAAGCCTGTCGTGATGCGATTGTAAAAATCGAAAGTGAAATGGGCCCTGTTGATATTCTGGTTAATAATGCCGGCATCACCAAAGACGGGATGTTGCATAAGATGCCCGAAGAAAGCTGGCATGCCGTGATTGAAACCAACCTGACGTCTTGTTTCAATATGAGCCATGCCGTTATTTCCGGAATGCGGGATCGCAAATTTGGCCGGATTATCAACATCAGCTCTATCAACGGTCAAAAAGGCCAGTTGGGACAGTGTAACTATTCGGCAGCCAAAGCAGGTATGCTCGGGTTTACCAAGGCACTGGCGCAAGAAAGTGCAGCCAAAGGAATTACCGTAAATGCGATCTGTCCGGGATATATCGCCACCGAAATGACCTCGGCGATGCCTCAGGAAGTGCTTGATTCGATCATACGTCAAATTCCGGCTGCTCGTATGGGGAAACCCGAAGAGATCGCCGATATGGTCATTTTTCTGGCCTCTGATCGCGCATCCTTTGTAAATGGAGCCACGATGTCTGTGAATGGTGGCCAATATATGGCGGCCTAAAAGTTAAAAAATCAAATTTTTGACTTTCCAGACTGGTGAACCATATCTTATAAAGATATGGTTCATTTCTTTTCCAGATTTTTCAAAGGGTTCCTATGTCAGACCAAAACTCCCCGCAAGACGATATTCAAGGCTTCGAAGACCCCGCATCAAAATTTCCCAAATGGGCAAAATATCTGGGAGGCACAGCGGTCGGCCTTGTGTTGATTGCAGGAGGCGTGAGCGTTCTGGTTCCCCATTTTATTGATCAGGCCAAATACAAAAAGATGATAGTTGAAAAGGTCGAGGAAAAAACCGGTTATCAGGTTGACTGGAGCGGAGACATCGGCATGTCCTTGTTGCCTCTTCCTCATGTGACTGTGAATGACCTGAGCGTTAAAGCAAATAATCAGGAAATTGTAACGATTAAATCCGTAGATGTTGAGGTGGCGTTATTTCCATTGCTGTCCAAAAAAATCGAGGTAAAGGACATCTCTCTGGATGAACCAAAAATAAATCTGGTGACATTGAAAAACGGTCAACAAACATGGATGACCAGCCAGATTGGGGAAACAGAAAAATCAGGCACTTCGGAATCATCTTCCGGCTCAGAAACGGACGAAGAAAAATCATCTGCGATGGATGTTTCCATCAACATCATTGAAATTACCGATGGTGTGTTGATTGTCGATAATCAAAAAGAAAACAGCCGTCAATCTATAGAGGATATTGATGTCCGTTTGAAGGCAGATAGCCTCTCCGGCCCGTTCGAAATAAATGGTGGAATATTGTTGAACGGTCATAAGATCGAGGCAAAAATCAACACTTCTGATCTGGATATCGAAAACGGCATTTTCCCCGTTCAGGTTAAACTGGCTTTGCCTGAAAGTAATCTGCGCGCGGAATATTCCGGTGTCATTACCAACAAAGATAAGTTGACCATTGAAGGCGATGTGTCAGCCGAACTTGCAGATATTCAATCCACGATATCCTATTTTGGCGGTGAAACCGCGCCAAAAGTTCCTGCTGGGCTTGAGGGAAAAGCAAATCTATCGGCCAAGCTGGTATATTCCCCGGAGAAAGTTGCCCTGAATAATTTGCGACTGGATGTTGGAAGTCTGGAATATGGAGGAGAATTTTCAGCCACAGATCTGACTTCTCCGTCCAAATCCCCGGGCATAGCATTTTCTTTGAAGTCAAATAGCAAGGCGTCAGGCGAAGCCTCATCATTGGTAAAATTTCTGGATGATCTAGCCATTTCAGTATCAGGAACAATGAAGGACAATAAAATCGTCATTGAGAAAAGTAATATCAAACTTGATGAAAACGATCTGTCTTTGAAGGGAAGTGTTGCCCTTGATGAAAACAAAACAGTTGATTTGACCGCGAACATCAAAAAACTTGATCTTGATCAGATTCAGAAAAAACTGGGGTTAAAAAGTGATGATGGAAAATCCATCGACACAAATGTAAGTGCTGCTGATAATAAGGGAAGCAAAGAACCTATCGGGTTTTCTGTTTCATTCACAGGCCGCATCAAGGCAGATGTGGAGGAAGTAAAAGTTTCAGGGAAATCATATCAGAACATTCACCTTGATTTAACGGCCAACAAAAGCAGCCTGACAATTGTGAAATTGGAAGCAGGGTTGCCGGATAATGTTTCGCTAAAAATGTCCGGACAGGTTGGGAATACGGAACAACTCTCAGGTCTCGATATATCGGTTCAGGCTAAAATGCCCGATGCCGAACTGGTGGCAAGAAGTTATAATATCACGATCCCTGACCTTCCTAAAAAAATCGGGTCGGCTTCGATTGATGGAAAATTCACGGGCGATTTGAAGGCACTGGGTTTTGATGTTGGCCTCGGCGTGTGGGATATGACGGCGCGCGGTGTGGGAACTGTGGCGAATGTTATGGACAAACCAGTGGTGAACAAACTGAAATTCTCACTGCAACATCCGAACTTTGTTGACGCAATGCATATCTTCCAACCGACCTTCACCGGTAGTCCGAGCCTGACTGGCCCGATGAATGTTTCCGGAAATGTTGCTCTGGGCGACAATCAGTATCATATTTCGGATCTTAAAGGGACGTTGGGTAAAACAACCATTGATGTCAATATGGATATGGCGATGTCCCCAAAACTATCGCTTTCCGGAAAACTCAAGATCGGCGATCTCGTGTTGCCATCTACGAGCCCTGCATCGTCGGGACGTCGAGGGGCTGCAACCCAATCATCTGCATCCTCCGCACAAGGGTCTGCTGGAGCAACCAAGTGGTCTCGTGAAGCCATTGATGTCACATGGATGAAAAAATTTGATGCCGATTTGCAAATCACGGCAAACTCATTGAGCTATAATCTTTGGAACTTTACCAACGCCAATCTTGATTTTACATTATCAAATGGAAATTTGGGCATTCAAGATATGAGTGCTGGATTATTTGGCGGAACGGCTTCCGTTTCCGGAAATATCAAGAGTGGCACAGGCGATCGTGATCCATTGGATATCACGGCACAAATGAAGGCAGAAAAAGTTGACGCACGCCAACTGCAAAATGCGTTTATGGGCTCGCCAAATGATACTCTTTCCGGAACCATTTCCGATGTGAATGTGAAAATTGCTGCAACGGGTCTTTCTCCTGCGGCTTTGGTTCAAACGCTCTCGGGAGATGGAACGGTCAACGGGGAAAACATCGTCGTAAAAGGTGTGGACGCTGCCCAACTGGCTGACGCAGCCAAAGGCAGTTATAAACCACTTGATCGGGCAGGAACCTTGTTCGGATCGTTCGGAAAAGGCCAGACAGAGTTCACCACCATGAACACAGAATTTGTGATTCAGAATGGGATCGTGAACTTCTCGAAAATTCTGTTTGATGGCCCCAAAGCAATATTGACCAGCACGGGGTATATTAATTTGCCACAATGGACGATTGACCTGAAAAATAACATGACGGTCAAGGATACGGATATTCCGCCATTTGACTTTACCATCAAAGGCCCACTTGATAACCCGAGCAAAGCGGGTGGCGACATCATCAATAATTACCTGAATAAAAAGGTCAATAAACTGATAGAAAACAAACTGGGTAAGTTGCTTGGCGTTGAGGATAAGCAAGCCGAACCAGTGACCGTTCAGCCGGATGGCACGACGGGTTCACCTGATGCAGTGACTGGCACGGATCAACCCCAGCCAACTCCGGAAACCAAAACAGACTCCAAAGACGCCCTGAAAAAAGAAGCGTTGAAGGCGTTGGGCGGGCTTCTAGGGCAATAAAGTCTTAACCCTTCAAGGTATAAAGAACAAAAAGTCTGAGCGCGCTGGATAAATTAATCTGGCGCGCTTCGTCTATGTGCGAGATTAAATCGGATAAGGTCATATGTTTTTTATCCGCAATTCGTAGTAACTCATCCCAGAAGGGCTGTTCCAGAGATACCGAGGTCGAATGCCCCGCAATATTGACCGAATGTTTGACCACAGGCGAAGAAAGAAGGCCTGATAATTTCTCATCAGGCCATTCTTCTGAAATAGGGGAACCCCTAGTCACGAGGTTTGACCATATCTTGAGGAACAATCCATTGTTTGAACTGTTCTTCGGTCATGAGGCCAAGAGCCACGCCGGCTTCTTGCAAGGATGTACCCTCGGTATGCGCCTTCTTGGCGATCTTGGCCGCGTTGTCATAGCCGATATGTGGGTTGAGTGCTGTGACCAGCATCAAGCTTTCATACATCAATTTTTCAATGCGGCGTTCATCGGCCTCGATACCGGCAACGCAATTATCGGTGAAACTGCGGCAACCATCGGCAATCAAACGAATGGATTGAAGGACATTATAAATCATCACGGGTTTGAACACGTTGAGCTCAAAATGACCGTTTGATCCGGCAATCGTCACTGTGGTGTGGTTGCCCATAACTTGGGTGCACAACATGGTCATGGCTTCACATTGGGTCGGGTTGACTTTACCCGGCATAATGGATGACCCAGGTTCATTCGCAGGCAAAATCAATTCGCCGATCCCGCACCGTGGGCCGGAACCCAACAGGCGAATATCATTGGCAATTTTCATCAGCGATGCAGAGATGGTATTGAGAACACCAGAAACTTCGACCATGGCATCATGTGCGGCCAAGGCTTCGAATTTATTTTCTGCGGTCACAAAGGGAAGCCCAGTGATTGCGGCAACTTCGTCGGCAAATCTTTCGGCAAATCCGGCTTTGGAATTAATCCCCGTTCCAACCGCTGTTCCGCCTTGCGCCAATTGCATAAGGCGAGGGTAAGTGGTCTTGACACGGGCAATTGAAAATTCTATTTGCTTGGCATAACCGGAAAATTCCTGACCCAAAGTCAATGGTGTTGCATCCATCAAATGGGTTCGTCCAATTTTGACGATATGAGCAAATGCTTTTGCTTTTGCATCAAGTGCCGCGTGCAAATATTCCAGAGCAGGGATCAAATCATGATAGACCTGTTCGCCGGCGGCGATATGCATGGCGGTTGGAAAGGTATCGTTTGAAGATTGCCCCATATTGACGTGATCGTTCGGGTGGACCGGTTTTTTGGAACCCATTTCCCCGCCCATCATTTCAATCGCACGGTTTGAAATCACTTCATTGGCATTCATGTTGGTTTGTGTACCAGATCCGGTTTGCCAGACCACCAGAGGAAACTCATCGGCCATGGACCCGTCAATAACTTCTTCGGAGGCGTTCACAATAGCTTGTCCGATTTTTGGGTCGAGAACACCAAGAGCCATATTGGTTTGTGCCGCGGCGCGTTTGATAATTCCCAAGGCACGAATTAAAGGTGCAGGCATCTTTTCATTGCCGATTTTGAAATTTCCCAAAGACCGTTGGGTCTGTGCCCCCCAGTAACGATTGGCAGAAACTTCGATTTCACCGAACGAATCGGTTTCAACGCGAATGGGATTACTTTGCCCGCTCTCCAGAGCTTGCGATACGGATGTCATATATTTCCTCCATAGAGATACTAAAACATCACCTTTTTACCCGATTTAGGCAGTGGATAGAAGGGGAAAAGCCGTATAAACTACGACATATCATCTATTTTAATGTCACAAAACGATGGTCGGGTGAAATATGAATAAAGTAAAGCAAACTGTTGGAATTATTGGGGTCGGGGCATTTGGCGAATTTATGCTCAAATATCTGATTCCGTATTTCAATGTCAGTATTTTTGATTCCCACCGCGATCTCGCTCAGGTTGGCGATTTATATAATGTCGGGATTTGCGACCTGAATCGTATTTGCGATTGCGATATTATTATCTTGTGTGTGCCTGTTGTTCATATGGAAGAAGCCTTGGACTCCATCCGGCACAAACTAAAGGCAGGCCAGCTCTTGATTGATCTGTGCTCGGTTAAAACCAAACCGATCAAACTGGTGATCGACAAGCTCCCCAATGGTGTTGAGTTTATCAGTCTGCACCCGCTTTTCGGCCCACAGAGCGGCAAATTCGGGATCAATGGTCTTAATCTCACGATGTGTGATGTGGGATTAACCAGCCGCACCGAGTGCATTCGTAAGTTTCTGAATGAGACTCTGGGACTGAAAATTCACGAAACAACGCCGGAACAGCATGACAGGGAAATGGCCTATGTGCAGGGACTGACCCATATGATCGCCAAAGTTTTTAGTCGCATGGATGTGCCGGAAATTCACCAGAAAACAAAGACTTATACCTTGTTGGATGAAATGGTCGAGATGATCCGCTATGACAGCGATGAACTTTTTCTGGCCATCCAACGCGATAATCCGTATGTTGAGAACACCAAACAAGCCTTTTTTAAGGCCGTAAAAGATTTGGAAGATAAACTATCAAAAGAATAAGCCAGTAAAACTGGATAGAATGCAGGGAATGAAAGTGGTTTTATCGTCAGCGATAGTGCGTCCTTTTGCTTTTTCATTGGGTATGGCCTTCGGCAGTGTCGCCGGAGCCGATGTAACCATGATCAAATATGATGAAGTAAAACTGGATGACAAGGTTGTCGTTGTGACAAAGGGCGGTAAGGTGTTGCTTCCCGATCGAGTGACTATAGAAGTTTCAATGGCAGATGATAAAAGAGTTCGTTTTACGCCATACCCGAAAGAACTGGGATTAAAAGACTCATTCGCCTCTTGTACTAAAATCAGGGCTTACAATGCGTTTTCCTGGTTTGTAAGGGACGTGACTCTTCTTGATGAAGTCAGAGAAAATTACGGGGATGATGTGGCCTATATTCTCTCCCGTGTCAAAATACAAAACGAGAGCAACTTGTCTGATAAACAGGTGATGGAAGCGGTCGAGGAAAAAGTATGGGAAGAAGTGTTAACATCCTCAAAAATTGCAGCCGAGAACGCTGATAAATTATGCCTGAATCAAAGCTAATTCAATTTCCGGTTCACTCGCAAAATAATCAGATATAAATTGACGAACGTCGTTAGAGTTTTCTGATCTATTGATGCGTGACCGCAAGGCGTCAGAATTTTCCATCTCACTCACATACCACCCGATATGTTTGCGGGCGATTTTTAGTCCTGTCTCAATCCCGTAATACTCAAGCAAGGCATTATAATGCTCCAGAATCAGATCGCGCAACTCTTCTCCCGATGGGGCTGAATTGTGCGTGCCTGTTTTAAGGTGATCCATAATTTGTTTGACCACCCATGGCTTGCCATATGCGCCGCGACCAATCATAACCCCGTCTGCACCTGATTGCGCTATCGCGTTGCGGGCATCTTGCGGCGTGCAAATATCACCATTGACGATCAGGGGAATGGAAATGGCATCACGCACGGCGCGCACGGCGTCCCAGTCGGCAGTACCGGTATAAAGCTGGTTGCGCGTGCGCCCATGAACTGTAATCATTCTAACGCCGACATCCTCGGCCATACGGGCAAGACGCGGTGCGTTGATACTGTCGTGATCCCACCCCAGACGCATCTTGACGGTGACAGGAACCGAAACAGATTTGACAGTTTGTTCGATGATGCTGATTGCCAAAGGTTCATCACGCATCAAGGCTGACCCGCCCATATTATTGACAATCTTTTTAACCGGACACCCAAAATTCAGATCAATAATCTGCGCGCCACGGGCTTCACAAATACGTGCGGCCTCGGCCACGACATTCGGTTCACATCCCGCAATCTGGATGGCGATCGGATGTTCTTCTCCGAAATCGAAATCCTCGCGTTTTCTTGGTGATTTGCGAGCATTCTCGATCATGGGGCGCGATGCCAGCATTTCAGAAAAAACGAGACCAGCTCCGAATTTTTTGACCACACGACGAAAGGGAAGGTCAGTGACACCTGACATCGGGGCAAGAAAAACAGGATCGTCAATTTGAATTGGGCCAATAAAAAAAGACATGATGATCAATAATGCGGTGGCTTTTCTGCGGCAGCCATTTCAGTGATTGTTTTTGCGCCATCGCTTTTGGACTCACCGGAATTTTGTTCCATGTCCTTGGCACGGGTTAACAGGAAATGAACCTGATGTTTCAAAAGGTCAATCTCTTTCCATTGCGCAGCAGTCATATCGCTCAGATCATTGATCTGTTGATCCTGATGGGTAATCAGCATTTCCAGACGTTCTATATGGTCGTTTTTTTTGGTCATGTCCGCTTTGTACACTTTTTGGGGGTGCTTTGACAATATATTTGCCTGTCTCTCGCAGAATCATTACTATCCATGGTTATGAGCAAAGCATTCACCAAGGAAGACGATGGCGAAAACGAAGAGGATCATGAAGAAATTGATCCTCTACCGGCGCATGTCAAAAACCTGATGACACCATTCGGGCATAAAATGTTGTCCGATGAACTGGAAAATTTACTGCGTGTCGAACGCCCGAAGATTGTTGAAATCGTATCTTGGGCGGCGGGAAACGGGGATCGTTCGGAAAATGGCGATTATATCTATAATAAAAAGAAGTTGCGGGAAATTGATCGCCGAGTCCGTTACCTGACCAAACGTCTGGAAAAACCGGAAATTGTTGACCCCAAGCGGCAACAGAATCTGGAACATGTTTTCTTTGGCGCCACCGTGACCTACATTGACGGAAACGACGTAGAAACCAGAGTCAAATTGGTGGGGGTTGATGAAGCGGATTTCGATCACGGAAAAATTAACTGGGTGTCTCCCGTGGCTCGTGCATTGATGAAATCAGGAATAGGGGACACAATAGAACTGCGTACCGCAAGCGGCACACAATCCATTGAAATCATAGATATCGTTTATGAAATTGAATCATAATCTATAAGTCTGCGCCGACTTTTTAACTGACAACCTTGAGGCCAGCAGATTGCCATGCACCAATTCCACCGGCGAGATTATAAACATTGTCTTCGTCCGCCGCGATATCACATACGATTTGACAGGCCCGCATCGAACGCCCGCCGGCTTTACACTGGAAAACAATTTTCTTACCTGTCGGATAATCTTCATGATTATATTTGACTGGAAAAATTGACAGGGGAATGGAAATCGCACCTTCGATATGACCAGACTTGAATTCGTCGGTTTCCCGCACGTCAATCAAAACGGCTTCATCGTTTTTAAGCCATGCGTTGAGTGTCTGTGCGTCAATTTCCTGTATCATTCTGGATCCCCCGAATTTGTTAATAAGAGCTGTAAAAAAATTCACAATTAACCTGCTTGCAATGTGATAATGTTGATATATATTACGCAGTATTAAATATATTTAATATATTAGATAAACTTATAAGCCAACCTAGAATATAAATCAAGCAGGAGCAATCATGGCAAAAGATTACGAAGAACTCACCAAAAATATTTCCCAATATATCGGTGAACTGAGAAAAGCAGCACCCGAGGCAATGCAAGGGTTTTCCGCACTGGCCAAAGGAGCCTTGCAAGATGGTGCATTAGACAAGAAAACCAAGGAACTGATTGCCTTGGCAATTGGTGTGGCTGTTCGGTGTGACGGATGTATTGGCTTTCACACCAAAGCATGCCTTGATCTGGGTGCGACGCGTGAAGAGGTCGCAGAAACTCTGGCGATGACCGTCTATATGGGCGGCGGGCCAAACCTGATGTATGCGGCAGATGCTCTTCGTGCCTACGATCAATTCGCAGGCAACGAAAAAGCAGCAGGATAAACGCGAAAGTTAAATCGGTTTTTAGGCCGCACGACTAACAGAAGAGGGTAATTTCTCTTCTGTTATGTTTTGTGAATAATGTTCCCGCAACTTCTCGGTCATATAGGCAACCAGTTCCGGAGCCAGATGTTCGCGTTCCAGACCGTAAGCAATCTGGGCTTTGATAAATCCGATATCGTTTCCGCAATCGAGACGTTCGCCAACAAATTCGTAACCAAAGAAATCCTGATCTTTCAACATATGGGCCATGGCATCGGTCAACTGGATTTCGCCTCCGGCACCCTTTTCATGTTTCGAAAGATAGTCAAAAATTTCAGGCTGCAAAATATAGCGTCCAAACACTGCCATATTGGATGGTGCGTTATCTGGATCCGGTTTTTCAACCAGACCGGAAATCATAACGGTTTGACCATCACGACCTTTCACTCCCAGAATACCGTATTTGGAAGTATCTCTTAACGGAACGGAACAGGTCGCAACCATATTGCCGCCATGGACGCGGTAACTCCCCATCATCTGTGCCAGACAGGATGTTTTGTTGCGAACGGTGTCATCGGGAAGAATAATGGCAAAGGGTTCATTGCCGACGAGCTCCCGCGCGCACCATACAGCATGCCCCAGACCAAGTGCTTTGTCCTGACGAACAGTTTTGATGGCCCCTTCGGGAAGAGTAGAAGCTTTCACTTTTTCAATCTGCTCCGTCTTTCCTCTGAACTGAAGAACATCCATCAAAGGGGCAGGGGACGTGAAATGTTCCAGCAAGGATTTTTTACCATCACTGATTACAAAAATGAATTCTTCGATTCCGGCTTGAATGGCCTCCTCAACAGCCATCTGGATCAATGGACGATCAACGATAGTCAGCATTTCTTTTGGGATAGCCTTGGTTGCGGGTAACAGGCGGGTTGCCAAACCGGCTACCGGAAAAACGGCTTTACGAACTGGTGCTGGATACTGTGTCATCACGGGGCCTCTTTAATATGGGTATGAATTCTTATTTGCACGAACCTATTCGGAGGCTTTATGCCCCTTTTTCGCTGCAACGCAAACAACTTATGCCACAAAACATCGCAAATGTCCATTTATTATGGCAACTAAAACGAATTTTTATTACCAAATTTTGAAATTGATAAAAACATCACTATAAATCAATAAGTTAAGATGGGGCTCTGGAATAGAAAATCAAGAGCTCAGAGCCACAACCGGATCAAGCAGAGCTGCTTTTCGGGCGGGAAGATACCCAAAAACCAGACCGGTTCCGATTGCACAGAAAAAAGCCAACAGGGCGGGCCCGACGGTAAACACAATTTTGACATCGAAGAAAGTTAGAATTCCGCCTGTGGCAAGTCCGACTATGACGCCCAGAATACCGCCAATCGTACAAACAACCGCAGATTCGGTGTTGAACTGGATCAGAATATCCCGCATCCGCGCCCCAGTTGCCATCCGGATTCCGATTTCTCTCGTGCGCTCTGTGACACTCACCAACATGATATTCATCACGCCAATCCCCCCAACAAACAGGGAAATCGCGGCAACCGCCCCCAGAAGAATAGTCAAAGTATTTTGTGTCTCGGTGGCCATGGCCAAAAAGGCTGCCGTATTTCTAACCGAAAAATCTTCGGTTTTGTGGCGCTCTTTCAATAGGTCGGTAATTTGCTGTTGGGTTTGATCGACAATTGACGTATCGGCGATTCTGACTGTAATACCGTCCAGATAGTTTGAACCGAATAACCGTACCAGACCGGTTGTCACGGGAATGAATACGGCATTATCCTGATCCTGCCCCCACGGGGCCGCGCCCTTCTCATCCATGACACCGATAATCTCGAACGGGACATTGCCAATCAGGATGGTCTCGCCAATCGGACTTTGGCCCATGGGGAAAAAAGTTGTTTTAACAGTTTTTCCGATCACCGCTACTGGCGCATAGGAGTTGACATCGGGGAGAGAGAAAAAAGTCCCCTCGACGACATACCAGTCTCTTGCCCGGGGAAAGTTTACGCCTTCGCCCTGAATGCTGGTTTGTAGATCAGTGTTGCCATAGCGGACAGTTTTGGTGCCGGTGCGTTCCGGTACAACCACATCGACATTGGGAAGCTCTTCAATGGCTTTGGAATCCTCGATCGTCAGGGTGGCGATATCCCCGCTGCGGCGCATCCCCGGCGCTCCGGTTCTAACCGAAAGCAAATTGGTTCCCATGGAGCTGATTTGATCCAGAACACTTTTCTTGCTGCCATTCCCGACCGCCAGCATGGTAATAACCGCCGCCACTCCAATAACAATCCCGAGCAAAGTCAGGGCAGTTCTAAACTTGTTTGTTTTAAGAGACCTCAATGCCGTGACGATCGCCTCCGTCCATTCTCCTGCCGTAATCTGGATCGGGGAGGGAAGATGATCTTCCTTCATCTGGTGATCGTTGTGATAGGCATGAATAGGGTCAGTGTTCGATAAAGTATCAGATAAAACTTTTCCATCCTGAATGCGGATTTGACGATTGGCATGGGCCGCGACTTGTTCATCGTGGGTAATCAGAATAATTGTACGGCCTTCCTTGTGGAGTTGCTTTAACAAATCCATAACTTCTTGTCCGCTGTGACTGTCCAGCGCCCCTGTGGGCTCATCGGCAAGAATAACGGGTGGGTCATTCATCAAGGCACGCGCAACCGCAACACGTTGCTGCTGACCACCTGAGAGTTGATTGGGACGGTGATCTGTGCGGTCACCAAGTCCCAGTCGCGATAATATGTCGTGGGCGCGGCTGCGGCGATGGCTTTGATCCATACCGGCATACATAGCGGGAATCTCGACGTTTTCAGACGCTGTCGAGGTTTCCAGCAAATTATAACGCTGGAAAATAAATCCGAAACTATCCCGCCGTAATGCGGCCAGTTCATCCGCAGTTAAGGACGATACATCATGCCCGCGCACCAGATAGGTTCCTGAACTGGATCGATCCAGACATCCGATAATATTCATCAATGTGGTTTTTCCTGAACCGGATTGTCCCATAATGGCGACAAACTCTCCGTCATGAATATCCAGAGAAACACCGTTCAAGGCGTGGACAACGGCCTCACCATTTTGAAAGCTGCGTGTAATATCGCGAAGGGACAGGATTACACTCATAAACCTGGCATCCCCATTTTTGGAGATTGCTGGGCTGCATCGGTTGAAATCTGAGGAACCAGAACGCGGTCGCCTTCGGATAATCCGGAGATAATTTGTGCTGACGTTCGATCGGTTAATCCAACAATGACTGTTTTATCTTGTGAACTGTCTGGTTGCGCCATCGGAATTTTTATCAAATAGGCCTGACCTTCTTTGGTATCCGATTGGGCAACGCGTTTCACCAAGGAGGACACAGGGATCAGTAAGACATTTTCGGCATTCCCCAAAACAAAATACATTTGCGTGGTCATGCCCGTCATCAATGCGCGGTCTTTGTTATCGACATCCACCAGAACAGAATACAAAACCACATTATTTTCTGTCACGGGGGTGGGCAGAATCTGGCGGACATGGCCAACCCATTTTCGGGAATTGGAACCTAGTGTCGTAAAATAAACATCCATGCCATCTTTCAAACGCGAAACATCTGCTTCGGCGACTTGGGCCTGCGCAGTCATGGTGTCGAGGTCGGCAACGCGTCCAATGGTCGGCGTGGTTTGATTGGCGTTAACGGTTTCACCTTCTTTGACATCAAGACTAACAATGGTGCCGGTCATGGGGGCATAAATTTTTGTATAATTCAGATTGGTTTTATCTTTATCCAGTTCGGACTGGGCTTGCTGGATTTGGGCCTCCAGAGAATCAATCTGTGCTTTTGCGACATTCAAATCTGTTTCTGATTGTTCAAAGGTTTCGCGACTAATGGCCTGATTTTTAACCAGATTGGCATATCGGTTATAATCCCGTTGAGCCTGTTTCAGTGTAGCCTGCTTTTCTTTCTTCTGAGCTTCGAGCATAGATAATTGGGCATTATCACTGGCAATCTGGCTTTCATAAATTTCGGGGTCAATTTCGGCGATCAAATCTCCTTCAGTGACATCATCCCCGATATCGAAATGAAGCTTGGTGATTTGTCCTGAAACTTGGGCTCCAACATCGACATAATTGCGTGGCTCCAGAGTTCCTTGTGATGTAACTTCGGTCTTGATATTTCCCACTGTGACCGTTGCGACGATCTTGCCACCAGATGCGGTGGATGTGGAGCTATTCTGGGAAAAATAGAAGAAATAAAGAGCCGCAGCAGCCATAATTCCAAAAAGAAAGAGGAATAGAACTGTTTTTGTTTTTTTCGTCATGTTGATCTAAACCCTTAAAAGCATGAACTACTTGAAACATAACGTAGTGGAATAGAGAAATTCCCCGCTACAAACAAAAAAAGAAGCAGATAACTGCTTCTTTTTGGAAAACCCCGCTATAGACAGGTTATTTTCCTTCTCTTTTGTAACGCTCTACGCCTTCGAGGATCAATTCTCCGGCTTTCTTGGCGTCACCCCATCCCAGAACCTTTGACCATTTATTTGGCTCCAAGTCCTTGTAATGGGTGAAGAAGTGGCAGATTTTCTCCCGCAGAATCGGGCGGATCTGATCGATATCTTCGACATTGTCATGGTAGGGGTAAAGTTTGGCATGAGGAACGGCGATGATTTTTTCATCAATCCCACCATCATCTTCCATCAACAACACGCCGACCGGCCGGGCCCGCATGACGGAGCCAGGCATAACAGCCTGACGGGTGATAACCAAAACATCAACGGGGTCGCCATCACCGGACAAGGTGTGGGAAATAAATCCGTAATTTCCTGGATAATACATGGCGGTGTGCAGGAAACGGTCAACAAACATCGCACCGGATTCTTTATCGATTTCGTATTTAACCGGTTCTCCACCCATTGGATTTTCGATGATGACATTCACGTCAAAAGGTAAGTCTTTACCGGGGGATATTTTCATGTAATCCATATCAAGCAGCTCTCTTCAATTTTGATTTCAATTCAGCGATGACAGCGTCCCCGATTTCCGAGGTTCCTGCCAGAGTGCATCCTTCGGCCATAATATCGCCGGTGCGCAGTCCGTTATCCAGAACGGCGCGGGATGCCGCCTCTATATGGTCGGCAATGTTGGTTTGGTCAAGAGAAAAACGCAAAGCCATGGCAAAACTCAGGATTGCTGCCATTGGATTGGCCTTGTTCTGTCCGGCAATATCCGGAGCCGAACCGTGAACCGGCTCATAAAGGGCGTTTTGATGTCCGGCCTCGTCCCGCGCCCCGAGCGAAGCCGAGGGCAACATTCCCAGTGATCCGGTCAGCATCGAGGCTTCATCGGACAAAATGTCCCCGAACAGATTATCCGTGACGATCACATCGAATTGACGCGGGTTCTTTAGAAGCTGCATGGCGCAATTGTCGGCATACATATGGGAAAGTTGGACATCTGGATATTCTGGAGCGAGCTTTGTGACGTCTTCACGCCATAATTTTCCACTTTCCATGACATTGGCTTTTTCGCAGGAACATAATTTCTTGCTGCGTTTTTGCGCGAGCTCGAACGCAACGCGTGCCACACGCTGAATTTCCGACGTGGTGTAAACTTGCGTATTGACTCCTTGACGCTCCCCGTTGGGCAAGGTGGTAATGCCGCGCGGTTCGCCGAAATAAACACCGCCAGTCAGTTCGCGGACGATCAATATATCAAGACCACGGATAATCTCGGGTTTGAGTGTCGAAGCGTCTATCAGCGCATCAAAAACCAGAGCAGGGCGCAAATTGGCAAACAACCCCAGTTCCTTTCGGATTTTTAGAAGACCAGCTTCAGGGCGGATGTTATAATCCACCTTGTCCCATTTTGGTCCGCCCACGGCTCCCAATAAAACACAATCGGCTTGTCTGCCAAGTTCAATGGTTTCATCTGTAACGGGAACACCATGTTCATCAATCGACGCGCCACCAATGGGCCGTTCCGTAATTTGGATATTGGAAATCCCCTCATTATTCAGAAAGGAAATGATCTTTTTAACCTCGCCCATAACCTCTGGGCCAATACCATCACCGGAGGTCATCAGAATTTTTTTTACAGCCATGGTTTTTCTTCCGCTCTTTTTTCTTCATAAGATGAAATAAAACTTTCTTTTTCCAAAGTCAGACCGATATCATCAAGGCCATTCATCAGACACTGTTTGCGGAATGGATCAACATCAAAATCATAGACGTCATTGCCACAGACAATTTTTTGTTGATCGAGATCAATAGTAATCTCTTTTTTATCTGATCCGACTTTCAAAAGCGCGTCAACCTGTTCTTGCGGAATGGCAATCGGCAAGATGCCATTCTTGAAACAGTTATTGAAAAAAATATCGGAATAGCTTGGCGCGATGATGCAACGAATTCCGAAATCGAGCAAAGCCCACGGGGCATGTTCACGACTGGATCCACAGCCGAAATTATCTCCCGCAACCAGAATGGTTGAAGATGTGTAAGGATCGCGGTTCAATACAAAATCAGGTTTGGGGGCGCCGTGATCGTCAAAACGCATTTCAAAGAATAAGCCAGAAGCAAGCCCCGTACGTTTGATCGTCCGCAGGAATTGTTTGGGGATAATCATATCGGTGTCGATATTAATCAACGGTAGCGGCGCAGGGATACTGGTCAGTTTTACGAAGGGTTGCATTCGATTCCTCCGTTAATTTCTTTCAATTTTCTGCATTCATCCGTCAATGGTTTTGGCATCGGCGGAGGGGCAACACCAATTGCGCGATCAAATTCATCCTGATATCTCCAGACAAATAATTCATGGGATATCGGGGTATGTCCAATGGGCGTATGGGCAGGAAGTTTTTTACTCACAGCAAGGTGAGGTTCGCCTTCTACCATCATGGGTCTGATGCGGCTGTGGAAACTTGCAGAAAAGAATGAACGATAGAGATCGGTGGCGAAAAGATATCCCATTTCCCAAAAGGCTGGTTTTTGCTTTCGTGCAAAAAAATTAAAATCAGCCATAAAATGTCCTTGGGCTGTTGCGTGCAGAGAACTTGTTTCTGAGTAATCTTCAGGAAGTTCCACACCGTTTCTCGAGCCGGAGATTACAAAGATCGGGGTACTGTGCCCTCCCATAAACAAACCGTTCGAAGCAATTCTTTCTTTTTTACCAGACAATAATTCGGCATCGGCAGGCTGTGAAGTCTCTCCGTTATATCCTGTTGGCGTCAGCATATAGAATTCTGGATCGCGGTTGGGCATATGAATGACGGCAACCGAAGGGGTCACGCGGTAAGCGCGTGGAAAATCATTTTTGTTGTAATCAACCGTGATAACAGGTTTCAAGTCGAGGGCCTCCTTGATTTGTGCAAGTTGCTCTGCGGTTAATTTTGGCAAACCCTGAAGTTTATATACTCGTTGATATAACTGGTCGGCGGCCTCATGGGATCGACCTTTTAAATGGTATATTTCTTGCGGAGCTTTTTTGATTTGTTCGTTGTCCATTTTTATAACTTTCTTATGTCTGTGAGTTTTCCTGTGATTGCCGCCGCAGCAGCCATAGCAGGGGAGAGAAGGTGGGTGCGGCTTCCGCGTCCCTGACGACCTTCAAAGTTGCGGTTGGATGTCGAGGCGCACCGCTCGCCAGCATTCAAACGGTCTTCGTTCATACCAAGGCAGAGCGAGCATCCGGGTTCGCGCCATTCAAATCCGGCATCCAGAAATATTTTATCCAGACCTTCGCGTTCGGCCTGTTCTTTGACCAGACCAGACCCCGGAACGATCATTGCTTGCACATGGGGTGACACATGCTGGCCTTCAATAACTTTGGCTGCCGCACGCAAATCTTCAATGCGGCCATTGGTGCAAGATCCGATAAAAACTTTATCAATTACAACATCGGTCAGGTTGGTTCCGGCAGTGAGCCCCATATAATCGAGCGCCCGCAGCATCGCGGCCTTTTTATTAGGGTCGCTTTCGTTCTCCGGATCAGGAACAACACCTGTGATCGGCAAAACATCTTGTGGGGATGTTCCCCATGTCACGCTAGGGGCGATATCATTGGCATCAATATGGATTTCCTTGTCAAAGAGTGCGCCGTCGTCGGTCGGCAGGGAGTCCCACCATGTGACGGCTCTATCCCAGTCGTCCCCTTGCGGAGCCATCGGGCGATCTTTGATATATTCGAAGGTTGTCTGGTCAGGGGCGATCAATCCGGCGCGGGCTCCGGCCTCAATCGACATATTGCAAATGGTCATGCGACCTTCCATCGACAGATTCCGGATAGCAGAACCTGCATATTCAATCACATATCCGGTGCCGCCTGCGGTTCCGATCAAACCGATAATGTGCAGAACAATGTCTTTGGCCGTCACGCAGTCATGAAGATCACCCTCAACAGTAATCCGCATCGTCTTGGCGGGTTTTTGAATTAGGGTTTGTGTCGCCAGAACATGTTCGACTTCGGATGTTCCAATGCCGAATGCCAAAGCACCAAAAGCGCCATGCGTGGATGTGTGGCTGTCGCCGCAGACAATTGTCATGCCGGGCTGTGTAAATCCTTGCTCGGGGCCGATAATATGGACGATGCCCTGACGTTTGTCGGACATACCAAAATAGGTAATGCCAAACTCTTCGACATTTTGCTCCAGAGTTTCGATCTGCAGCTTGCTTTCAGGGTCTTTGATTCCAAGGGCGCGATCAGTGGTCGGGACGTTATGATCTGCCACCGCAAGCGTCGCCTGAATGTTGCGAACTTTACGACCCGCCATGCGCAATCCTTCAAAGGCTTGGGGGGACGTGACTTCATGTATCAGATGCCGATCAATATAGATCAGACAAGTGCCGTCAGGCGCCTTGTGAACCACGTGGGCATCCCAGATTTTTTCGAATAATGTTTTTGCCATATGTATATATAGCGAAAGAAACTCTGATTTCTCAAGTTTTATCGTGAGGCGATATTTTTTTATTGTAACCTTATGGTAACTTATGAAAGTTAAGACATGAAGTTAAAATTCAATCATGTGGTAAACGCACTTTCTGCCGTGGCAATCAGCTCTGCGGCGTATGTCTCTCTGGATAATTCCGTAACGGCGAAGAACTCATTTACAACAGCTTGCGTAGGGGGTGGCTACGACTTTGGCGAAAAGCGCGGCGACGTCATGTTCGTGGTGATTTATTCCAAAGGACAAGAGTCTTTATCTGGTTTGCGTGGCGAGCTCAGCGGTTTGGATTATGATGTTCTGGCGGTTGCACCGAGATCAATATTTGGCCAAAGTTCTGATAAAAAACAGCAGCAAGATCTATACGCTTATACTCACTACGGACAGGGTGAGGTAATGGAAGGGGCAGGGCCGCTGGCAATCATACGTGTGAGTGAGTCGGAAGAGACATGCACCCTGCATTTTGCCTATCGGCCTCCGGAAGGTGGCGAGATGGTGAGTTCCAAATTATCCGCCCCGATCTATGGGGATTTGGAACGGTAATTATTTCCATATTTTTAACCTTTAGGATCCATAATCTCTATTACAAGTGAGTAAATAGAGAAGAGGTTTGATATGCCAGCACCGGATTTAACATGCGAATTTGACGCCAAAGCTGGAACAGCAGCAATCGTAGAGGCCAAAACCGGTAATGCTGTGATGTTCGGACAGAATATGGAAGATGTCTCCAAAAGCTTTGTTAACAAGATTTTTGGAGCGCGTCCTGGTCAGGATTATGAAGGCGAGGCCATCCTGCCTAAAGGGAATGGCCAGTCTGCTGGAAATTTTACTGTGTCAACCTATTCCGCCGATCAAGTTGCCTGTAAGGCTCCCGGAATTGGGCCTGTTCTCGGCCCAAAACGATAAAAATACAAACCAGCCCTTGATTTTTTAATAAGAATCACCTATCTAGCCTCTCACTTTATAGTTGAGAGGCTTCATCATGAACAAAGCAGGATTATTGGGAATAGCGTTTTTGGCAGCGGGAAGCACAGTCCTTTCCGGATGTGATTCTGCCTATAATGTGCCGAAAGATGCCGTAAACGTTTCCAAAGACAGGGCTGTTTGTGTCGAAACCTCGGATGATGGCTTGAAAGGGGCGAAAGTGGTTGATCCCCAGAAACGGCTGATTGTTCAATTTGGGCTTGGAACCAATATTTTTGCGCCGGAAAATGAAGGGGTTGCACTCTATCCCAAGGGAGAAAGGGGAGCCTATCGCTTCAAAGAAGACGGAGATTTTGTGATCGGTGATGATGAATGCATCGTTCACGCAGGTGGAAAAACCATCATTTATGCAATGGGTTCTTGAACCTCTCCGCAAATAGATCAAATTTTATCTTTTCGTAATACGGAATTAAGACCCGTTTGCTACAATCCTCGTGTGCAATGCAAAAATTGATGCACTGCACGAGAGGAGGCAGTTATGCTTACAATATTCGATATATCAAGTGACTTCATGGTAATGGAATCCGGATGTGCGGCCATCCTGTTTGATGACCCAAATTTCGTCAGGTCGGAAACCGTGCTTTTTGATCGCCATAACGGATTGGTGGAAGTCCTTCTGCAAGGGAAGTTGCATCAGGTCGGACAGGTTCCTGAAGAATTGATGAAATCTTTTGCCGAAAACAAGGATGTGATTCTATCAGCCATCCTGATTGACGGGACGTCACTGGAACTCACAACCCGTTTGGTGATTGTGAACTAGCAATAGTCATCAATCCAAATAAAAAACCGGCCATTGGCCGGTTTTAATTTTGTGAAACCCGAAGCAACTATTCAGATGACTGGGGTTTGTAATCTTTTTTCTCGGTAATACGGGCTTTTCTACCGCGCAGGTCACGCAAGTAGTAAAGCTTGGCGCGACGAACCGAACCACGACGTAACACTTCGATGCTCTCGATACGAGGAGACAGCAGAGGGAACACACGTTCAACGCCTTCACCATAAGAAATCTTACGAACGGTAAAGCTGGCATTGATCCCGTGACCGCCACGAGCGATACAGACGCCCTCATAGGCCTGAATACGTTCACGCGTACCTTCGACGATGCGAACGTTGACCTTAACGGTATCACCTGGGCCGAATTCTGGGATTGTCTTGTTCTCAAGAAGTTTTGCAACCTGAGAGGCTTCAAATTTTTGAAGTATATTCATTATTTAGCTCCTATTTATCATCTGAACCCGTAATCAGGGTTGCCCCCGGCGGCTCACTTATCTTTTTAAAGGTAGGCGGTTTATACCCCGATTTATCAAAGGATTTCAAGTATTTTATTGGAAGAGCAGGGGGATTTGTGTAAGGTTTTTCCAGAAAACGATAAAAAGGAGCAATAAATGGCAGATGACTCTGTTTTTACTGAACTTTTTGGCGAGAAAGCCAATGGAGATACGTCACCCAAAGCCCCTTGTCCCCAATCGGATGATTCTTACGAGATTCTCAATCAAACAAGAAACTTACCCGATCCATCGCGCGAAACCCGAAAACCTGTTCCCCCTCAATAAAGATTATTTATCCGAAAGCAGGTCTGGACGACGGTTGCGGGTGAGTTCCAAAGACTGATCCTGCCGCCATTTGCCTATTTTGCCATGATGACCGCTGGTCAGAATTTCAGGGACGGGGTGGTCTTGCCCTGATGCGTCTGTCCAATTTGCAGGTCTGGTATAATGCGGATATTCCAGCAAGCCGTTTGAAAAGCTTTCTTCATCCGTTGTGGTTTCATTCCCCAAAACATCGGGGATCAAACGCACCGTGGCATCTATCAGGATATGGGCGGCCATTTCCCCCCCTGTGAGGACATAGTCTCCAATTGAAATTTCTTCAAAACCATATGCATCGAGAACACGTTGATCGACACCTTCATAGCGTCCGCAAAGAATCGTGAGAGTCGACTCTTTTGATAGCTCTTTGACCAGATTCTGGGTGAGGGGCGTTCCGCGCGGGCTCATATAAACCCGGCGGCCCTGTTCAGGAAAGGAAAGCAAGGCGCGTTCAATCACATCCGGTTTCATCACCATTCCCGCACCACCGCCAAAAGGCACATCATCGACGGTCTTGTGTTTGTCGGTTGCAAAGTCGCGGATATTAATCGCGTTCAGCGACCACAGATTATTGTTTAAGGCGCGTCCGGTAATCGAATGCCCCAATGGGCCGGGGAATAATTCAGGAAAAAGAGTGAGGATTTGAAATTTCATAGAACTGATTAAGCCATAAACTCTTCGGCGGGTTCAATGAGTATTGTGCCTTTTTCCAGATCAAATTCCCCGACATAGGGTTCAACCATCGGCAAATAATATGTTTTACCACCTGTGGCAGGCCGGATCTCGATCAAATCACCAGCCCCAAAATTTTGGAAATCTATAATCTCACCCAACTTGTTGCCATCTTTATCAATGCACGTCAAACCAACCAGATCTTCAATATAAATTTCGCCATCATCTGTTTCGGGGAGCTGGTCACGATCAATAAATAATTCGAAACCGCGTAATTTTTCGGCATCGTTACGGTCGGTAATGCCGTCTATGGACGCCACCCAGTCACCTTTGACAGGGTTCTTTAGGGTAATCTTATAGCCATGACCTTTTTGGTCACAAGGGGTATAGCCTTCAATGTCTGCGGGCTCTTCAAGAAAAGTGCGGAGCTTGACAAAACCGCGCACACCGTGGGCGGTCAGAATTTTGGCAACAAGGATTTTCTTGGAAGACATGTTCAATCATATTTCTTAAATAAAAAAACACTTCCCCCATAAACGAAAAAGGGGGAAGTGCATATTCGGTAGATTATTCAGCAGCAGGTGCTTCAGCGGCAGCCTCAGCAGGGGCTTCAACTGGTGCTTCAACCGCAGGAGCCGCAGCAGCTTCAGCAGCAGCAGCTTTCGCGGCTTCTTCTTTACTGGCTTTTTCTTTCAAGCGTTCTTGTGCTTTGGCTTTTGGTTTTGATTTTTCCACGCTGTTTTTCTGGGTCGGCATAGGAGCCAAACCAGCTTTACCGAGGAAGTATGATACACGGTCGGAAGGCTGTGCGCCGATACCCAACCAGTGTGCAATACGCTCACCATTCAGAACAACGCGTTGTGCGCTATCTTTTGGTTGGCGTGGGTCATATACACCGACTTTTTCGATGTAGTTACCATCACGAGGTGCGCGGCTGTCAGCAACAACGATTGCATAAACAGGTGCTTTTTTACGGCCGTGACGAGCCAGTCTTAGTTTCAGTGCCATGTTAATATTCTCCTTTCAACAAATTGCCTGATTCTTAAAAATACTTTTTACTATCTTTTCTTCTTGCGGTTCTTCTTTGTTCCGCCATGACCGAAACCACCCATTTGCCCGCCAAGGCCAGGGAGTCCCAGCATGTTCCGTTGACCCATTCCGGCCATAGGGCCAGAGAGAGAAAGTCCCGGAGCGCTTCCGGATTCTTGTTGCAAAGCAGTCAGTTTTTCCTGATCGTCCTTGCCCATAAATCCTTTCATTGCTCCCAACATGCCTGATACGCCCATTTTCTTCATCCGGCGCATCATCTGTTCCATTTGCTCATATTGCTTGATGACGCGATTGACATCCTGAACACTCAATCCCGATCCTGCGGCAATGCGCTTGCGGCGCGAAGCATTCAGAATGTTCGGGGTGGCCCGTTCTTTTTTGGTCATCGACAAAATAATGGCTTCTTGATGCTTCATCACAGAATTGTCCAGATTGGCCTCATCGATCTGGTTGGCGTAACGCCCCAAACCGGGCAGCATTTTCATCAAGGAACCAATTCCCCCCATTTTTTTCATCTGGCGGAATTGGGACAGCATGTCATTCAGGTCAAATTTTCCGTCTTGGAAACGCTTGGCCATATCTTCGGCTTCGGCTTGGTTGATCGTCTCAACCGCTTTTTCCACCAGTGATACGACATCTCCCATGCCCAGAATGCGTCCGGCAATCCGGTCGGCATGGAAAGGCTCCAACGCATCCCATTTTTCGCCAATCCCCAGCAACTTGATCGGTTTGCCGGTGACGGCACGCATCGACATGGCCGCACCACCACGCGCATCACCATCAACACGGGTCAGCATCAAACCGGTAATTCCGATCTTTTCGTCAAAAGCCTTGGCGGTGTTAACCGCATCTTGTCCGGTCATGGCATCAACCACCAACAGGGTTTCTGTCGGGCGTGCCAAATCGCGGATTTGAACAACTTCATTCATCAATTCTTCGTTGATCGCCAATCGTCCGGCGGTATCAAGCATCAGAATGTCATAACCTTCAAGCTTGGCGGCTTTGATGGCTCGTTCGGTAATCTGGATCGGATTTTCACCAGCCACAACGGGCAGGGTGGCGATTCCGGTTTGTGTTCCCAACTGTGCCAATTGATCTTGCGCCGCAGGGCGGTATGTGTCCAAAGACGCCATCAGAACTTTTTTACGGCGTTTATCAGTCAAAAACTTGGAAATCTTGGCAGTCGAAGTGGTTTTACCCGACCCTTGCAAACCAACCATCAGATAAATAACAGGAGGTGTTCCATCGGTTTTGAGGTCGTTGTTCTCTGCGCCAAGCAAATTGACCATTTCATCATGGACAATTTTGACAACTTGTTGGGCAGGGGATACGGATTTGATAACATCCTGACCAACGGCCTGTTCCCGAATGCGCTCAACGAAATCCTTAACGACAGACAGGGCAACGTCGGCTTCCAGCAAAGCCACGCGAATTTCGCGCAGAGCCAGATTAACATCTTCCCCGGAAAGGCTGCCCTTGCCGCGAAGCTTATCGAATACACCACCTAGTTTGTCAGTCAATGACTGGAACATATTTGAATCCTCATAGCATTTTTGCCGCAGTGAGCGACCCTTCGCCGACTGCGGTGTACCCTCAGGCACATTTTGGTATAAATGCGCGGGTGAAATTTGTTGGTTTTATGCCCTATTGCGTTTGTCAGGTCAAGGAAATATTGTACTTTATCTAGGTATTTAGACATGATGGGGCGCGAAAATGACTATTAACTTTTTGAAAATGCACGGTTTGGGGAATGATTTCGTCATATTGGATGGACGAAAAGAGGATTTTCCGGATAAGGGGGCTCTTGCTCAAAAAGTAGCAGATCGCCATTTCGGGGCAGGGTGCGATCAGGTGATTTTTCTCTCAAATACCGACAAAGCCGACATCAGAATGGAAATTTTCAATCCCGATGGCTCGGAAGCCGGAATGTGTGGGAACGCGGCGCGCTGTGTGGGTGATATTGTTCTGAAAGAAAAACAAACTGGAACAATTACGATTGAGACAAAATTTTATATCCTTTCAGCAGTACGGGCCGAACATGGACAGGTCACGGTTGATATGGGGGAACCCCGTCTGGACTGGCAACAAATCCCGTTGGCCAGAGAAGAAGATACGCGATTTGTGCCGATCATGCTGCCAACTTCCAGCGATGTCGAGGATTCGGAAAACTATCCGGTATGTGTCAGCATGGGAAATCCGCATTGCGTGTTTTTCGTGGGAGGCAAGATCGAAAGTTTTCCTGTATCTGAAATTGGCCCGATAATTGAAACGCATGAAATCTTCCCTCAAAAGACCAATGTCGAATTTGTTCATATCAAGGATCGCTCCACTATCCGTATGCGGGTGTGGGAACGGGGAACGGGCGTGACGTTGGCCTGCGGGTCGGGCGCTTGTGGCGCGGCGGTGGCCTCCATGCGCCGCAGCTATGTTGATCGCAAAATCACTGTCGAGATGGATGGGGGCCACCTTTTGATTGAATGGAATGAAGCCAATAACCATGTCTATATGACAGGGCCTGTGGCCTATGTTTTTGAAGGCACTATGCCGTCTTGACCCTATTGCGGAGAAAGCCCCATCTTTCCTCGATATTCGAGAATTTCGGCATCAAGACTAGTCATAGTTCTCTCTTCGAGATGGCGGCAAATAGTATCGGCATCTCCAAGTCGTTGCTCCTCAAACAATGTTTGGTTTGATACGGGATCAAACTCCAGACCCCCTGCAAGCTGGATAAAGGCCTGATTGGCGTACGCCATCCCAGAGGACAAGGATAATGCATCAGTTGGTGCCAGAAATGTATCGTGACCAGAACGACAAAGAACATCGACGGGAACGATATGGATATGATGTTCTCCAGGTGGTGTAGTATTAAACCCGGTCATCCCGAACATAAGGGTCAGTAGACCTCCTTTATCGGCGTCTTTTAAGTTGATGCGCCCCATAGTCAGGGAAGACCAATCAAATTTCACAGCACGATCAAATTGGTCTTTCAGGGAAACTCTGTATTCAAGATAACTGAGATAGCCGCCAGTTTCTTCATGAAAGGCCTCACAATAATCAACAATCTCTAGATTTTCTCTATTGGATAAATGTTTCCCAGTAAGGGTGCCAAGACGATTATGTGTAGCGGCCAGAAAATCGACCGATGCATTCAATCCTCTTGGATCAAGATTTGTTTGGTACATGCTTTGATCGAAAAGCAAAAAACCCTTGAGCAATTTCATGATCGGGAAACGTGCGGACATGACATCATCTCCAGCATATTTTGCATTCAGCCCCGGATATTCTGCAGGAATGGAAACGGCATTGCGTGGGATGGCATCAGGTTTTGGGGTTCTGCCAAAAAATTTATCAAATATACTCATAATAAAACTCTACAGTTATTGGATGGAACGGGATAATGGGAATGGATAGAAGAAGCGGTGATCCGACCGTTTAGAAAGCTCTTCGGCATAGAACTCATCAGCATCCCGATTGATCTGTGTAGCAAACTCTTCAACTGTACGACCACACGCCTCGACAAAAGCTTGCCCGACGACATCATCTGTTTCTGATATCCATCTTTGATGAAGGCGTGTATCCAGCCGGCATTGTTGAGCAATAAACTGAATTGTTTCATTGGCATAACATGCACCAGTCATCAGGATGCCTTGGCCTTCCAGAAACGCAATAGCGTCTGCAGAAGTTGGGTTAAATGGATTCTGGTTGATACGAAGATGGGCAGCATCTACGCGGAACAACGTTGTTTGTTCATCAGTGTGGGTATAAAATTCACCTGCAAGAATACAATAAGGGCGATATTTTTCTACTTTCCCACCGTCTTGTATAAATTTTTCTTCCTGACCGACAATAAGGACAGCCCGACGTTTAACGCTGTCATCGGTTTGGATATCATACTCGACATAAGCCGCCATAGCTTTGAGAGGGTTACAGGCAAATCGTAGAGATAGATTGGAAATCGGAGCATCTGGTTCAAGATCCGATACGGCAGAACATTCGGCTTGATCCATCATGTCTTGAATAACACTGAAAACATTATCGGATATGTCTGCCTTCGGAACCTGATGGAAATAATCGGGATTATCAATCTGGAACATTCCCAAGAAATTATCGCGGGGGATGGACTCAACCATATCGGCAGAGTCCTCTTTTTCAACGAGGTATTCGGAAGCAGTTGTAGCAGCTTGAAAGTTGCTGCAAACATCTGATGTTGAGGGAACAGTGGCAGGTTGGGGAGATGGAGCCCGTTGAATTTTAAAGGCATCCCTGACATCATTAATATCTTCGCTAAAGTTGACCAAAGTTCGCGCCGTGCATTTTTTGTGAAGTTCCGGGATAAGGCGGGACAAGTCTCCGTAAACAAAATTGTTTTTTTCGATGTCAAAAGCAGGAAATGGTTCGCCCGCTGCCATGATGACTAAAGCAGATTCAAGGAAAAGGAACCCGTGGCATAAATTTTCCATCTTTTCAGGGTCAAGTTCGCTATGAACAAAACTCACTTCATCTGGATGATCCTGATCAACCTCCGGCACGCAAATCAACCCGGGGATAAAATATGGTTTGTCATTGTCATCTTCGTCAATCTCGACTTCTCCGGAAACCCATGCATACGCTGTAATGACGTCTAGTTTGGAATCATCATCGCGGGATGTGCGATTAAATGCTGTAACAAAGAAATTATTAACCTGTTCTCCGTTCTCCTTGGTTGTGTAGAATCCATACACAAAGTGATCCCCATGTTCGGTTGAAAAAGAGCCAACCCGATCAAATACGATACCAAGCCCATAATCCAGAAATGCTTCAGCATGGTAATCATCGAAAAACTTCAGAATCTGGCCGCAGGTTTGGATAACGGGATCTTCGCCATCAACATCCGTTTTTTCATTGAAAAGATACGAACCCAATTGGAAAAAGCGCTCAAGATCGTCCACCGCAAGATAAGCGGGAGACTCTTCGCCTTTGTCGTGTCTTTCTTCCATCTGCCCCTGTTCGGCGATCGGAGAGTTTTTTGTCATATTATTTACCTCTTAACCTGAGTTATCATAATTCATTCCAAGGAGTAAATAAAAAAAGCTAAAAAGGAGCTTAGCTCGGGGCAAATTCTCCAAATTTTGACCGATCAAGCTGGTTCGATGGATCAAGGAGCTTGGTGATGTCTTGTTGGATGTTTTGGCGGGTTCTGCCGGTTAAACTCGAGAAAATCTGGCAAGCTTCATTAAAGCGTCTTGGCTCGAACCAGGTCTGGTTGGCGTGCTTGTCAAAAGGAAGACCAGTAACCAATTGAAGAAAGGCCTGATTGCCATAGGCCATAGACTGAATAAGATCAAGATCGCTGGAGGGAACCAGTAACTTGTCCACTCCGGCCTCATTAACACGGGACATAACGACCTGTGGGGCGAAATGAAGATCACTTCTTCCAGCAACCGGTGTGGTAAATCCTGACAAGACAAATTGTGTATCGATATGGATTTGTTGTGGATTGGGTTGCTCAAGGCGTGCGATCATCAGGGAAGACCATTGGCTTGGTCGTTCATTTTTGTTCTCTGGATCATCAATATGTGAATATTCAATATAGGACAGAAATGCGCCATCATCTCTGAAATATTCGCACAGATCGGAAACCTCTGTATTTCCGGCATCCGTCAAATGATCGGCAACCAGACTATCCTGCGCCTTGTAAATACTGGACAGCATCTTGATGCTCTCACTATCAAGCGAAACGTCCCGATCATGGTAATACAGGTCGGTGAAGAGCTGAAAACCTTTCACAACATAAAGATAAGGAAAAAGGTAAGAAAAAGTTTCTTCCTGTTCGGGGGGGTGAGCAACCGCTGATGGGGCATTATTATCTTTGTATCTTGAAAATATTTTACTCAGAATAGACATGGTTCTGCCTTTTGGTTTGTTGGAAATTGTACATAAGGATTACTGACAAGATGTGCAAAATATTTTTCGACTGCAGCAGGATCATCCATCACGGTATCGGGATTCTCTTGAAGGACAGGGGCCTTACCAATCAGCCTGCGTGTGAGGTTGAAGGCATAGCATAGGCCGAACTGCAAAACGGGAGCCGTGATACCTTCCCCTCTGAGGTGTTTAAGTGTGTGCTCGTCGGTTCTGTACATCAATTCGAAAGGAGAAAAGATATACCTGCCTTTATCCGTCCTGTTTTTTCCGCATAACATGAAATATGTTTCAAGTCCGGATGAGGTTTTCTTTCCTGCAAAGGCAACGGAATAGGCAAGAGGAGCCGATGCTGGAAAGTTGGGGTCGGGGCGCGTATAATCGCAAAACATAAAGAAATCATCGCCCGCACCGTGGACAACACAGACATCATTGGTCTTGAGATCAAAAAGATTAAGAAAATGGTCGCGGCTGAGCATAAGGCTGGGGCTGTTGCTGGCAAGCTCATTCAAAGAAGCAATATATTTGAATTTTTCTGACACTCTTTCAATCCGACGATATTCTTGGGAATTGAATAGATGCAGAGCCCTGATGACGTCGATATACGGAATTTTCTGGAGGTCGCCCTCATGCCCTACGGCGTGTGCGGAGGCACTCTCGTCGATGTTATCAGAAAGCATAGTCTCGTAATTCCCTGTTTTTAAGCTTTTTCAGCTCTTTAACTTTTCTTATATTCCCTATTTATCATAAAAATTGAAAAAAGCAAATTTTTCTGGCAATAGAGTGGGATGGATAAAGAAAAAAGCCCCCAAGTTCAAACTTTTGGCTGTCGCTTGAATGTTTATGAAAGTGAAGTCATGAAATCCCATGCTCGTGAAGCAGGGATGGAAGACGCTATTATTTTTAATACCTGTGCTGTGACCGCCGAGGCCGAACGTCAGGCAAGGCAGGCGATCCGCAAAGCAAGGCGGGAAAATCCAACGGCCAAAATCATCGTGACCGGATGTTCTGCCCAGATTAAACCGGAAACTTATGCGAATATGCCGGAAGTCGATCAGGTCTTGGGCAATCACCTGAAACTCAAGGCCGAAACTTGGACAGGAAACCACACCGAAAAAGTGATTGTGAATGATATCATGTCGGTGCGTGAAACGGCGGGTCACTTGCTCGAAGGGTTCGAAGGGCATGCCAGAGCGTTCATACAAGTTCAAAACGGGTGTGATCATCGCTGCACATTTTGTATTATTCCTTATGGCCGTGGAAATTCCCGTTCGGTTCCTGTTGACGAGATCGTCACTCAAATCGGGAAATTGTTGGAGCAAGGATTTAACGAAGTCGTGCTTTCTGGTGTGGACGTCACATCCTACGGCAAGGATCTACCGGGCGAGCCGACGCTGGGTTATATGATGAAGGTTATCTTCCGCGAACTGCCGCATTTACCGCGCCTTCGCCTCTCATCACTTGATCCGGTTGAAATAGATCAGGATATGTGGGACTTGATCGAAAACGAACCGCGTTTGATGCCGCATCTGCATTTGAGTGTTCAGGCAGGCGACAATATGATTTTGAAACGTATGAAACGCCGCCACTTGCGCGAAGACGTCATCGCCGCGTGCGAGAAGGCGCGTCGCTTGCGTCCCGATATGGTTTTTGGTGCGGATATCATTGCGGGGTTTCCGACCGAAACAGACGAAATGTTTGAAAATACGCTGCGTCTGGTCGAGGAATGCGATCTGACTTTCCTTCATGTGTTCCCGTATTCGCCGCGTCCGCAAACACCTGCTGCGAAAATGCCTCAAGTGGATTTGGCGATCAGGAAAGAACGGGCGGCACAGTTGCGGGAACTTGGAAGCTTGCAACTTGCAAAATTTAATGAATCACAAAACCGGACAACCTGTAGCGTTATCATCGAACAGGGAAATATCGGACGTTCCGAGCATTTTGCAGAAATTATGCTCGATCGGGAGTATCAGGTGGGTAGCCTTGTCATGGTGGAAACTACGGGGATTTGCAACGGTCGCCTGACGGGCAGAATTATCGGTAAAATTGCCGCATAGAAAAACCTGTTTTCTTTCCCGTTTTCCCCTTTGAGTATTGGATTCTCTGGGCTTGGTGTGCTAAGACAGGGTATATCAAATAATCACGTTTGTGAGGTTCAAAATGTTTTTCTGGCGTAAGAATAAAAACAGCTCTCAACAAGAGCGGGAAGAGGCCGAAGACCGGATTGTCCACGATCCGAAAGAACCCGCGTTGGAACCTTCTTTGGAATATGAGGCCCAGATTGATCCCGAGTTCGCAAAGCATGAGCTCAACGAAACAGAAAACGAAGTCATCGACGAATTGGAAGAAATTCCCTGTGCTGCCAATCCTGTCGCGCCGATTAAAAAACAGGATGATATGGGGGGCGGATGGCTCTCTCGCCTGACGGGTGGCCTATCCAAATCATCGGGGAAAATTGGCGGGGGATTGGGCGACCTGTTTTCCAAGCGCAAGCCTGACGAAACCACCATGTCGGAATTTGAGGATTTGTTGATTACGGCAGATATCGGGCCTGCCACATCGGCTCGTCTGGTCGAAGCTGTGTGCAATCGCAAATACGACAAGGAAAACTGTACGCGTGAAGTCCAGTTGGCACTGGCTGAAGAAATCGCAGCCATTCTGAGCAGAACCACCAAAGAATTGAATGTTGAAAAGGCTGAAAACGGCCCGCGCACCATGTTGATTTGTGGCGTGAACGGTGTTGGTAAAACCACAACCATCGGAAAACTGGCCTATCAATTCCATTACCGCCAACATAAAAAAGTTATGATGGCGGCGGGTGACACATTCCGCGCTGCGGCAATCGAACAATTGCAAATCTGGGCTGACCGGACGAAATGTCCACTGATTTCCAGTGAAATTGGGTCTGACTCTGCGGCTTTGGCTTATAACGCCTACGAAAAGGCAGTGGAAAGCGGCGTTGATATTCTGATGATTGATACGGCTGGTCGTCTGCATAACAAGGCCAACTTGATGGCAGAGCTTGAAAAAATTTCCCGTGTGCTCAAGAAAAAAGACGAAGCATTACCACATGAGGTTGTCCTGGTTTTGGATGCAACAACCGGACAAAATGCCATTGCTCAGGTCGAAACATTCTCGAGCATTGTAAAATTGACCGGACTTGTTGTGACCAAGCTGGATGGGTCTGCCAAAGGTGGCATCGTTGTTGCCTTGGCTGATAAATTTGGACTGCCGGTTTTTGCAGTGGGGGTAGGCGAAGATATCGAAGACTTGCAACCATTCCATCCGGAAGAATTCGCCAGAACTTTGGTGGGCCTTTCTAACTAGTGACACCCCAGTCATACCCCAGTCACACCATGGACTTGATACGGTTTTTCCTTTATGATCTACAGGAAATAAAGGAAAAACCATGTCATTCATGAAATCATTTAACAAGATCCATAAATTCACTGATGCAGACGAAGCCTTCGAATGCATCCAGACTATTTACAATGAATCGCGCCAGACCCTTCTGGACAGTTTTGATGATTTTTCAAAAAATAAAACTTTTCCGACCGAACGAACCAGCGCCTATTATCCTTACATAAGGATTAAGGTCGCAAACGCCAAACGGGTTGATAGCCGTCTGTCATACGGGTTTGTTTCGCGTCCGGGCGTTTATTCGACCACTCTGACACGGCCTGATATTTTCGATTATTACTACCGTGACCAGATTAAACTGCTTTTGAAAAATCATGATGTGCCGATCGAGGTCGGGATCAGTGATACACCGATGCCAATTCATTTTGTTCTGGGGGAGGATTTCCACGTCGAAGGCGAACTAACGCCGCGTCACATGGAATATCTGCCAAATATTTTTGATCTTCCTGATTTATCCATTATGGATGATGAAATTGCGAACGGAACCTATTATCCGTCAGAAGGTGAAGATTCTCCGCTATCTTTGTTTACTGCGCCGCGCGTTGATATGTCGATTTTGCGTTTGCGTCATTATACAGGAACAAACGCAGCGCACTTCCAGAACTATGTGATCTTTACCAACTATCAATTTTATATTGATGAGTTTATCAAGATTGCGCATCAGACCATGTCACGAAGCGAAGACGCGTCAATTCGTGAAGGGCGGGTCGAATATACGGCCTTTGTTGAACCCGGAAATCTGGTGACCTATAACAAAAATATTTCCGGTTTGCCTAAGGATGAACTTGGAAATCCGCCAAGCCGGATGCCGCAAATGCCGGCCTATCACCTGAAACGCCCTGATGGGTCTGGTATTACCATGGTTAATATCGGGGTGGGGCCCTCGAATGCCAAAACCATTACCGACCATATTGCTGTGTTGCGTCCTCATGCATGGATTATGCTGGGGCATTGCGCGGGTCTGCGGAATTCGCAAAATCTGGGTGACTATTGTCTGGCGCATGGATATTTGCGCGAAGATAATGTGTTGTATCGGGACTTGCACCCGTCTATCCCGATTCCGGCGCTTTCTGAAATTCAACTGACTTTGGAAAAAGCGGTGGCGGATGTCACGGGTCTTGAAGGGTATGATTTGAAGAAAATCATGAGGACAGGAACGGTGGCTTCGGTTGATGACCGGAACTGGGAACTGCGCCCCAACATCCGCAAAAACGCAAGGCTCAGCCAATCCCGCGCAATTGCTCTGGATATGGAATCGGGTACGATTGCGGCAAATGGATTCAGGTTTCGTGTGCCCTACGGAACCTTGTTATGCGTCTCGGATAAACCGTTACACGGAATGTTGAAACTCCCCGGTATGGCCGAAAGCTTCTATCGCCAGCGGGTTGAACAACATTTGCAAATCGGGCTTTTGACGATGGCGTTACTGCGTGACATCGGGGATGACCGCTTGCACAGTCGTAAACTCCGCAGCTTTAACGAAGTGGCATTCCAGTAAAAAGCAAACGGACATATCTCACCTTTATTTAGTCCTTTCCCCCTTGAGGGGGGAAGGCCAGGATGGGGGGCTTTATAAGCATGGGGGGGCTATGTATGTTTAAGAATGGTGATATGCCCCATCTTGCGACCCGCGCGGACATCCGGCTTGCCGTATAGATGGATGCAGGCATTCTTTTTGCTCAGATATTTTTCAACCAGTGCAATGTCATCCCCAATCAGATTGATCATGACAGCATCGGAATGGCGGTCTGTTTTCCCTAAGGGAAGGCCACACACTGTCCGCACATGATTCTCGAATTGGGAGACAGCACAGGCATCAATGGTCCAGTGACCGGAATTATGGGTGCGCGGGGCAATTTCGTTGGCGATGATTTGCCCGTCTTTGGTCAGAAATAATTCCAACCCCAGAACACCGATCAGATTTACTTTTTTGGCCAGCTTAATTGCCATTTTACTGGCTTTGGCCAATAACTCGGGGTCTAGTGGGGCGGGGGCTGTGGTCTTGGACAGGATGTGATTCTTATGGTCATTAAGGACAGGGCAGTAAGCCTCTGTTTTTCCAAACTGGTCTCTCGCGACAATGACCGAAATTTCATGGGAAAAAGGAACCAGAGATTCGATAATTGCCTCATTGGTTTTAAGGGAAGCCCATGCCGCCTGAATATCTGACCCTTTGGAAATTCTGGCCTGACCTTTCCCGTCATATCCGAAACGGGTTGTTTTGATAATACAATCAGTTGTGCCCCATTCTTCAAGTGTAGATTTAATGTCATCGGGGCAGGTGGCCTTGGCCCATTGGGCGGTGGGGATGCCAATATCATTCAGGAATTGTTTTTCTTTCCAGCGGTGCTGGGCAATCTCCAACAGATTTTCATCCGGATAAACGGGCTTGAACTTATTCAGGTAACGAACTGTTTCAACAGGGATATTTTCAAATTCGTAAGAAATAACATCAACCGACTTGGCAAAAGCCTTAAGCGCATTCTTGTCACTATAATCGGCGACAAAAGTTCTGGCGCTGACATGGGATGCCGGAGAATCATTTTCAGGTGTGAAAATATGGGTTTTGATCCCGAGGCGTGCGGCGGCAAGGGCTGACATGCGACCCAACTGACCACCGCCAAGAATTCCCAAAGTTTGTGCAGGCTTATTGAGGGATTTGAGCGACATTTTCTGTCTGGGTCTTTCTAAAGTCTTCAAGACGCTCTGCAAGAGCAGGGTCATTCAACGCAAGGATAGAAGCCGCAAGCAGGGCGGCATTGATTGCGCCGGCCTTGCCAATCGCGAGGGTCCCGACAGGAATCCCTCCCGGCATCTGGGCAATTGACAGCAAACTATCCATACCACTTAACGCCTTGCTCTCGACAGGGACACCCAGAACAGGCAGACGGGTCATGCTGGCAGTCATGCCGGGGAGATGTGCTGCACCGCCTGCACCTGCAATGATGACTTTCAATCCGCGTTCAATGGCGGTTTTACTATATTCAACCAGACGATCCGGTGTGCGGTGGGCTGAAACAATGCGGGTTTCGTGGGGAATCCCCAGCTTGTGGAGAAGGTCGTGGGCATGGGACATGGTTTCCCAATCGGACTGGGATCCCATAATAATACCAACCAAAGGGTGTGAATCGCTATCGCTCATGTGACGTGCCTAGGCTAGAATGTCGGGAATTAACATACTTTCAATGCGTGAAATCATGTCTTTGAGTCTGAGTTTCTCTTTCTTTAACTTGGCAATCGTAAGAAAGTCAACGGACTGAGCGCCGCTCAGCAGGTTGATTTGTTCATCCAGAGATTTATGTTGGCGAGCCAGATCTTCTAACTGATCCCGCAGTGCGTCTTCATCTACCATTAAATGTGTAACCTTGTGTTTTGATTATACTTATCAGAAATAATGTCTTTTGAGTAGCCTCAATTCATGAAACTATTTTTTCATAATCATGATGTGCGCGCAAAAATAATTTAACAATAATCATTTTCAGAGCATTTACGTTTATGGCGTAACCAAGTATTGTGATTCATCTGACGTATTCGTCAGGCATTTCCGTTCACTTATATACTGGACAGCGTTTGTACCCAAAATAGAGGAAACATGAAGAAAAGAATTGGCATTTTAACTAGTGGTGGTGATTGTGCAGGATTGAATGCTGCTATACGGGCGGCTGTGCATCGGGCAGATTTATTGGGCTGGGAAGTTTATGGAATTTTGGATGGAACGGCTGGTCTTTTGTGCGATCCGATTCAATATAAGGTTTTGACGCCTAATATGTTTGATAACAACGTGATGCGTTTGGGTGGAACCATTCTGGGAACCACAAACAGAGGGAATCCTTTTGCGTATCCGATGCCGGACGGCTCGATCAAGGATCGTACCGATGAAATTATCAACGGATTCAAAAGTCTCGACCTCGAAGCGGTCATCGGCATTGGCGGGGATGGCAGCTTTGCTATTCTTAGAAAACTCGCGATGCAAGGCGGGATTCGTATGGTGGGAATTCCCAAAACGATTGATAACGATATTGGCGAAACAGAAACGTCAATCGGTTTTGATACCGCGGTGTCTGTTGCGACCGAAGCTCTGGATCGTTTGCAACCGACTGCGGCATCTCATGATCGGGTCATGGTTCTCGAAGTTATGGGACGTGATGCGGGACATATTGCGCTGACGGCTGGTATTGCAGGTGGTGCGGATGTTATTTTGATTCCTGAAATTCCGTATCGGATCAGCAGCGTGGCCAAGAAAATTTCTCAGGTTAAGGAAAATGGCCGGAACTTTGCGTTGGTGGTTGTTTCCGAAGCTGTCAAAACTCTCGAAGGTGATGCAGCCCAGATGAAGTTCAACGATGGTCAGTTGCGCTATGGCGGAATTGGTCACTATGTTGGCGACCAGATTTTCAAGGCAACAGGCTCGGAAACCCGTGTGACGGTTCTGGGGCATGTCCAGCGTGGAAGTTCTCCGACATATAATGACCGCTTGCTGGCATCTGCGTTCGGCGTGCGGGCAGTTGATCTGATCGCCGAAGGTAAATTCGATCGTATGGTCGCTTGGAAAAACCGTGAAGTCGTCGATGTGCCGATTGAGGCCGCCATCGCAGCCTATCAGGCAGTTGATGTCAACAGCACTCTGGTTCATACAGCTCGTGCATTGGGTATTTCATTGGGGGATGAAGCCTAATGCTCTATGTCCAGCAGTCACTTTCCTCAGATGAAGATGTTATCTACGTTGCCAGATTTCATTGGTTCTATGATCTTCAGGCCGTGATGGCGATCGTCTGGGGTGTGTTGTTCTCGGTTATGCTTTTGATTTCGGTTGAAATTCTTCTGCATTACCTACCTGAATCCATTTCGAACTTTATGCTGTCCTACAGCCTCGAACCGGGAGACGGTTGGCTGGCTATTGTTCGAAAAATGCACCCTGTTATCAAGTTAGTTGCTCTATTGATTCTTCTGATGGGGGTCTTTCGATTTGCCCAGATGATGGTTGTCAAGGTAACAACTGAAATTGTTGTGACCAGCAACCGCATCATCTTCAAACGTGGGTTGATTGCGCGGAATGTTGGTGAAATGAGTATTGACCGTATCGAGAGTGTCTCGGTGGTTCAACCATTCTGGGGCCGTATTTTTGACTTTGGCCGCTTGATTATTCATGGAATGGGCGTAGGTGAAATGGTTATGCCGAATTTGGCAGAACCTATCCGATTCCGTAAGGCTATCGAAAAAGCCCGAAGCGGTTAGTTTCCGGACGAACGGGCTTTTTGAAAAGAAAGGTTAGAATATGGAACCAAAGAAAATTATGTCGGCGCGTCAGTACGATTTGCCCTCCTCATTGAGGGAAGGTGAAGAAATCCTGATTAAGGGAAGAATTTCGAATGCCATATTCTGGAAGGCTTGCGTCATGCTGTTGATTGCACTCCTTTTTGGATTGATCGCACCGCCTTTGGGATATTTTCTTTGCTTGGTAGCCTTTCTGGGGTTTGGCTATGCAATTATTCTCAAATCCATATTGATGATTCTTGTCACCAACCAAAGAATATTTTTCCGCTCTGGTATTGTCAAAGTTGACACAGTGCAGGTGCGTCTGGAACGTGTTGAAAGTGTCGAAATCCAAAGAACAATTGTCGGCCATTTCCTGAATTACGGAACGGTTGTTTTAACTGGTACGGGGTCGCGTTTTTCCTTTATTCCTTTTCTATCCAATGCCATAGAGGTCAGAAATGTCATTGATGATCTGTTGTATAAGAAGGATCAAGCCTCCCAGAACGGCAATCAGGGAGAAAACTAATTCAGAGATAAGAGGGTGTCATAATGAAGTGGGATAAAACAAAACTGGTCAGCCGGTATGTAACCGAAGGCCCCAAAAGCGCACCGCACCGTTCTTACTATTATGCAATGGGAATGACCGAGGAAGAAATTCATCAGCCCTTGGTCGGTGTCGCAACCTGTTGGAACGAAGCAGCTCCATGTAATATTGCTCTGCAGCGTCAGGCACAGTCCGTCAAAAAAGGCGTGTCGGAAAATGGTGCAACTCCCCGTGAATTTACCACAATTACCGTGACCGATGGAATTGCCATGGGACATGAAGGAATGCGCTCAAGCCTTCCATCCCGTGATGTCATCGCGGACTCGGTTGAATTGACAATGCGTGGTCATTGTTATGATGCGCTGGTCGGACTGGCTGGCTGTGACAAATCCTTGCCTGGAATGATGATGGTGATGGTGCGCTTGAACGTGCCATCTGTCTTTATGTATGGCGGATCAATTCTGCCCGGCAAGTTCCGTGGAAAAGATGTCACGGTCATTGATGTTTTTGAAGGGGTGGGAAAACACGCAACCGGAGAATTCTCGGACGCTGATCTCAAAGAAATGGAATGTTGTGCATGCCCGTCTTCTGGTGCATGCGGGGGGCAGTTCACGGCTAATACGATGGCCTGTGTGTCTGAGGCAATTGGTCTGGCGTTACCCGGTTCGGCTGGCGCACCGGCTCCTTATGAAACGCGGGATGAATACGCGGTGGCTTCGGGCAAAGCGATTGTCGAATTGATCCGGAAAAATATTCGTCCACGCGATATTGTAACACGCAAATCTTTGGAAAACGCGGCGATGATTGTGGCTGCAACCGGTGGTTCAACCAACGCGGCATTGCATTTACCAGCGTTGGCGCACGAAGCAGGAATTGATTTTGATTTACATGATGTGTGTGATGTGATGCGTCGGACACCCTATTTGGCGAGCCTTAAACCGGGTGGAAAATATGTTGCGAAAGATTTATTTGATGTCGGCGGCGTCTCTGTCGTTCTCAAAGAACTTTTGAAAGGCGGCTATTTGCATGGGGATTGCCTGACCGTTACAGGAAAAACAATTGCCGAAAATCTGGAAGGGGTCGAGTTCCCCGAAAATCAGGATGTGATTTACCCGATTACAAATCCGATCTCGATGACGGGCGGTGTTGTTGGATTAAAAGGTAATCTGGCACCAGATGGCGCGATTGTTAAAATCGCCGGAATGGATAATTTATCTTTTGAAGGGCCTGCCAGATGTTTTGACTCGGAACAAGAATGTTTTGATGCCGTTCAAAATCGCCAGTACAAAGAAGGTGACGTTCTGGTTATTCGCTACGAAGGGCCAAAAGGCGGGCCCGGTATGCGCGAAATGCTTTCGACAACCGGCGCGTTGTACGGGCAGGGGATGGGCGGCAAAGTGGCCTTGATTACCGATGGGCGTTTTTCCGGTGGAACCCGTGGATTCTGCATCGGCCATGTCGGGCCGGAAGCTGCAATCGGCGGGCCGATTGGGTTGCTCAAAGATGGGGATATTATCCGCATTGATGCTGAAAAAGGGAACATGGATGTTCTACTGTCTGATGAAGAAATTGCCGCGCGTCGCCAAAACTGGAAACCGCGCCAGAATAAATATCAATCCGGCGTGTTGTGGAAATACGCCCAACTGGTTGGGCCTGCCGTCAAGGGTGCTGTCACCCATCCGGGAGCGAAAGCCGAGGAACATGTCTATGCCGATCTTTAAGCCATTTTATCGCTCTCCCGTATTTTTTTTAGGGCCTGCGATGCTATTGGCAAGCACATTTTTTGTCTCTGTTCCTGCCTTTTCCCAAGAAGAAATCCTCGATCCTGCAGCAGCCCAGATAGCAACTCAGGTAACCGCTCCGGAAGACGCGCCAATTCTGACCCTTATCAAATCCGGCACCATCGAAGGCGTAAAGTTACTGGATAAAAAAGATGTCTTGAGATTCTATCAGGAATATCAGGGAAAATTTTTATGGGTTAGGGAAGGCCGCTTTTCTTCGGACAGTAAAAAACTATTTGCCTTGATCCGTGACTCTTATACCCATGGTCTCAATCCTGAAAATTATCAACGCACGATCTTGTCCCAGATGATTGATTCAAAATTTTCTGATGAAATAGAGGCCAGCAAAGCCGAACTGCTGATGACCAATGCTGTCATTCATTACGGGGCGGATATATCAGGGATGCGCATCTCTGCCAAACTCGTTGAAGCCGATATGGGGTCATGGTCAAAAGGTGTTGCGGCATATTCTTTGCTGAATGTGATCTCCCGCTCGGATGATCCGGCGCGTGTTTTATCTTTGTTGGCACCTCAGGATGGGGAGTATGAATCTCTCCGCAAAGAATTGAAGAATATTCTCGATCAATATGCAGAAAATGCAAAATCGGATCTTGCGCCGATTGCCCTGTCTGGACTGATCCGGCAAGGCCAATCCAGTCCTGTTGTGGCACAAATTCGGGAACGTCTGGGTGTGAATGTCGGGGAGAACGCGCAAATCTATGATGAAAAACTGGTCGAAGCTGTCACAAAATTTCAGATAGATCATGGTTTGAAAGCAGATGGCGTGATTGGCCCCAGAACAGTTCAGTCTTTGAATGAAGGCCCGCGCGATCACCTGATTAAGGTGCTGGCAAATCTGGAACGCCGCCGCTGGGTCAGACGCCCGATGCCTGGACGTTATGTCGAGGTGAATATTCCGGCGATGTGGTTGAGGGCGGTTGATAACAGTCGCGTTGAATTTGAAATGCCCGTGATCGTTGGTCGGAAAAAACGCCCGACTATGAGTTTCGTAGACGAGATTGTGGGTATTCGTTTTAATCCGTCATGGTATGTCCCCGATACAATCAAGAAAGAAGACTATCTTCCTGCCTTGAAAAAGGACCCGCAGGCTTTATCTGAAAAAGGCATTGCGTTCCGTATTAAGGCAGAAGATGGCTCCGGTATGGTGACTGTTCCACCCGAGGAAATTGATTGGGAATCGATGTCTGAGCGGGACTTGAAATCAATCCAGATGGTTCAAGGGCCGGGGGCTGCCAATGCACTGGGAGTTATCCGTGTTTTGATGCCGAACCGCTATGATATTTATTTGCATGATACCAATACGCCAAGCCTGTTCAAAAAGGATGATCGCGCCCAAAGTTCCGGTTGCGTCAGGCTGGCTGAACCCCGAAGAATCGCAAATTTTATTCTGGGTGACAACAAACATTGGTCAGAAGATCGCCTCGACTCCTATTTGAAAGCGGGCAAGACTCGTGAGATTCCAGCGTCACATCCTCTCCCAGTCTATCTGTTTTACTATACAATATGGAAAGATGCGGACGGAAAATTGGTCTATGGTCAGGATATATATGCCCTCGACAAGACTCTGGTGAACCTATTGAAAAACAACGGTCAAATAGACTTCCCGATGCTTTGAGTTGTCAGGTTCCAATTTGAAGTAAATTTTATTATATAAAAGTAAAAACGAAATATATTGAACCTTTCGGACAGATTTCCTAGAATAGAGAGATCAGGGGATAATTCTTGATCCTCTCTTCAAATTCATTTTTTTAATATCCTGACTTTGATAAAAAGAACAGTATTTGCTAGATAAGCACTTATTGTATTAAAAGCACTTTAGTTTCAAACGATCCGAATAGGTAGAATATGTCCTTTCTAGATTCTGGTACTGAGTCCTTGTTGAGCCGCCGCAGCTTTCTCAAAAGCGGATTAACTCTCTCAATGGCAGCACTAATCTCCACAGGTGTTAAACCTGCATTGGCCATGCCGTCAGGCGGAGCTTACAGCGTATCTTTCAGAAATTCACATACCGGAGAGTCATTCTCCGGTGTTTATCGTGTTGGCGACAAGTATCTGCCAGACGCCTTTGAACGCATCAACTATGTCATGCGCGACTTCCGTCAAAACGAAGTTTTCCCGATGGATCCGCGTGCCATTGATATTATTGCTGCTGTTCATCGTTATACCGGTAGCACAAATCCATACTCCATCATTTCCGGTTATCGGTCTCCGCATACAAATGCCATGTTGAGATCCAATTCCAGAGGTGTTGCCAAACGTTCCCTTCATATGTCCGGTCAGGCGATTGATCTTCGACTGGAAGGCATCAACACCAAACACATCCGCGAAATTGCAACCAATCTTAAGGCGGGCGGCGTTGGATATTATTCTCGCCAGCAATTTGTCCACATGGATTCCGGCACATTCCGCACTTGGTAGTCAGGATTTAGGAATACCGGAACGGGCCAGTTCATCGGCACGTTCGTTTTCGATGTGGCCGGCATGGCCCTTGACCCAGATCCACTCAATATCATGGCGGGCAATTTCCTGATCCAGATCTTGCCACAAATCCTGATTTTTAACCGGCTTCCTGTTGGCCGTTTTCCATCCCTTGGCTTTCCAGCCTTCCAGCCATTCGGTAATGCCTTGTAAAACATATTTGCTGTCAGTATGAATCTTGACCCGACAGGGACGGGACAGGGCGCGCAGCCCCTCGATGGCGGCCATCAATTCCATCCGGTTGTTGGTGGTGTCCAATTCGCCGCCGCATAACTCTTTTTCCGTGCCTTTGAAGCGGAGTAAAACGCCCCAGCCTCCGGGGCCGGGATTTCCGGAACAAGCGCCATCGGTAAATAATTCGACAAAATTTTCAGATGATTTTGTGGTCACGATGGAATTCCAGTTTCTTGATATATTCGCTTGGGTCTTTCGGTGTGACCAAAGCATTCGGGTCATGGAAAGTCAAATCATAAAGGCGTGAAGCAAGAAAACGCATCGCGGCGCCTCGAGCCAGAATTTGAAAATTGGATTTCTCAATATCTGATAAGGAACGAACAGACTGATACCCTTCCAGAAAAGATGTTCCCTTTTTCTCGTCATAAACGTGATCCGGCGTAAAACACCATGCATTCAGAACAATGGCGAGGTCATAGGCCAGAAAATCGGTGGCCGAAAAATAAAAATCAATCACACCATGGATGTGACCATCCAGAATAAAAACATTGTCGGGAAACAAATCGGCATGAACCGCCCCGCGCGGCAAATCCGTCGGCCAGTTATTTTTTAGGAAAGAAAGCTCCTCAAGAAACGGCAACCCTTTGTCTGCGGTTTTAAGTAATCGAGTTTCCCATGCCGCAATCCCCATCGGATTATCAAGGCGTGGCTGAAAAGCCTGTCCAGCCAGATGCATCCGGCCCAACAGTTCTCCCAATTCCCGACAAAGTGCCGGAGTGATGTCCGCTGTTTCTACGCCGCGCCCGTCAAGAAAAGGAAATAGGGTGGCCGGCTTTCCGGCAAGGCGCCCGATGGTTTGTTGGCGGGTGGTTGGAACGGGGGCGGGGCAGATAATCCCCGACTTTGACAGATGATCCATAAAAGATAGAAAGAACGGAAGATGGTCGGGGTTAATACGGCTTTCAAAAATGGTCAGGATATACAGCCCTTGTGTTGTTTCAATTTTGTAATTGGTGTTATCGATTCCCTGAAGGATACCTGTGGCGCAAACAAGAGTTCCAACCGGATAATCGGTCAGAAACTCTTCAATCTGTTGATTCGTCAGCTTGGTATAAACAGCCATGGCAAGGATTGTACAATATTGTTTTCACTTTTTCACCTATAAGTATTCCATTGCGGGGGATACTCTAGATCGGGTCAATCTTGCCTCGTCTGGGGTAGTGACGGATGAGGCCGATTAAGAGCATGATATTCATGAGTACAGCCGTGGCAACCATCAGGTAGATACCGTTTAGATACAGATAAAGAATCCATGGAAATCCGGAGAGATAGTAAGCAAGACGAATACGTTCTGTATTGCTGCTAAGCTCTGCATAGCGACAGGCGACAACCGCAGTGATGGGGAGTAGATCAATAGGGCTTTTATAGGATATATACAGGCTAATTGCGGAAAGAATTGTCGCGCCGATAATGCGGGGCACCACAGTTTTTTTGAAATACCTATCGGGGGTTAATGCTTGGGTTAATGCGCCTGCGGCGGCAATGAATCCGGCTAACCCACCAGAGAGACCTCCCATCAGAATCATATAAGTACTGTTAAAGCAGTCTGCCAGAAACTTGATAGTCATCATTTTTCTGCGTCGCTTGGTTTGTGTGCTGGTAAGTGCAAGAATAAGTGCCAGCACATAGATGACTGTATTGGGATCAAGCAGTTCGTTGAGGGGCATGAAGTTCTTCTGCTTCCCTCAGGAGTCGAGGGATATTGAATGTTACATTTTCTTTTGTCAGGATAATCTCTTCGACATCAACCGCAAATTTATCCTTTAACGCCGCGATCACATTTTCGATGAGGATATCGGGAGCAGACGCACCGGCAGTAAGTCCAAGTGTTTTGATAGATTGAATTTCTTCCCATGGAATATTTTTTTCATCTTGCACCAGAAAGGCTTTGGGTGACCCATAGGATTTGGCAACTTCGACCAGACGGTTCGAATTGGAAGAATTGGGCGAACCAATGACAAACACCACATCCGATTTGGCAGCAATCATTTTGACGGCTTCCTGTCGGTTGGTGGTGGCGTAACAGATATCTTCACGACTGGGGCCGATGATGGCTGGAAATTTTTGTTTAAGAGCCTCGACAATGTCGGATGTATCATCAACTGACAAAGTGGTCTGACTGCAATAGGCAAGCTTGGTTGGATCAGAAACATCCAACTTGGCGACATCATCAACAGTCTCGACCAGAAAAACGCTTCCCGGTGGCAGTTGCCCCATGGTTCCGATCACTTCGGGGTGGCCTTCATGGCCGATCAGAATAATATCCAACCCCATTTTATGATGGCGGGCGGCCTCATAATGAACCTTGGTCACCAGAGGGCAGGTGGCATCAATATAGAACATCTTCCGGTTTTGGGCGTCTTGCGGCACTGATTTTGGCACACCATGTGCCGAAAAAATAACCGGACAGTCATGGTGTTCGCTCGGAATCTCGGAAAGTTCCTCGACAAAGACGGCCCCTTTGGCACGCAGGGTTTCCACAACAAATTTGTTATGAACAATCTCGTGGCGGACATAAACGGGCGCCCCGTACTTTTCGAGCGCTTTTTCAACAATCTGGATGGCGCGATCAACACCGGCACAAAAACCGCGTGGGGCACAAAGGTATAATTTCAGCGGAGAATCTATGTTACTCATAAGAAAATGGGTATCAGATCGAGAGCGGACTTGCCATGGTTTTTCTTTCCGCTATTGTTCATGGGTAATTTTCATCTTTCGGGAGCTATACCATGAACCGCCACTTTGGTGTTTTGTCGCTTTTAACTGTTCTGTCCTTGGGATTATCCGGATGTCAGGCTGTGGAGTCGCTCGGACAGAGTATAAACTCCATAAAATGGCCAGTATCAACTGAAGGAACAGACTCAACCTCAAAAACTGTATCTTCTGGTCAAACGCAGGTGGCTGATTTGCCGACCAATTGCCCGCAATTGAAGATCTTGGGTGAAATTTCGGAAATCTCCCAATTTGCAAATCCGAAAGCTCCCAAATTGGAAGAGCTGGTCTCCTCTGCCAAATTTACCACAATAGATGCAAGCTGTAGCGTGGCGCCGAATAGCGTAACCCTTGAAATCGCGCTTGATTTTGATGGAACACTGGGGCCGGTGGGCATGAAAAATGGCGGCAGCGAAGCCAATTATGCCTATCCGTATTTTCTCAGCGTCATCACGCCAAGCGGGCAAATCCTGTCCAAGGATGTCTTTGCTCTGTCAATGGTCTATGACAGCGGCAACATTCAGATGCATAAACAAGACAAGCTGCGCCAGACTATTCCGTTAATGGCCGGACAAACCGCCAGCGGCTACCAGATTGTCGTCGGGTTCCAGTTAAGCGAGGATGAACTGAATTACAACAGGACACAAAAATGACCCTAAATATTCAGGAATTCTGGGCAAAGGAAACCCGCCATCATTTGGAAATTGCGGATAAAACCATCTCTACTCTTGGAAAAGGGGTCGAAGACTGGGTTGATATGGCTGTGGCGTGCATTGAGGCAGGCGGAAAAATCCTGTTTTGCGGAAATGGCGGGTCAGCGGCAGACGCCCAGCATATTGCGGCGGAACTTTCCGTAAAACTTTGTCAGGATAGAAAACCAATTGCGGCCCTGTGTTTAAGTCTTGATCCATCGGCGATGACGGCCTGCGCCAATGACTATGGTTATGACAAGGTGTTTTCCCGTCAGGTGGCAGCCTTGGGTCGTTCGGGTGACTTGTTGGTTGGCATTACAACATCGGGCAACAGTAAAAACATCATCGAAGCCATTGAAACTGCAAAAGAAAAATCAATAAAGGTCGTGGTTTTGACGGGGGACAGCGGGGGCAAAGTGGCACCGATGGCTGATTTGGCTTTGAAGATCCCGTGTGCTGATTCGACAGCTCGAATTCAGGAAATGCACATTCTTTTGGGACATATTTTCTGTGGGGCGTTAGAACAACGGCTTGGCCTGATTTAGGCGAGAAAAGCTGCGGCATTGCAGCGCAGAACAGTTTCCCTTGCTTTGCCTGTATTGATATGCTACCAGAGCCCAACAAAACATAACTTCATCAGTAATTCTGAAAGGATCAGGAATTGACAAACTCCTCCTCCGCCCACGGCAATGCAAGTCGTATCGCAGCAGGTGCTGGGAACGTCGTAGCAAGCCGCTATGCAGCGTCGTTAATCGACGTAGCGATGCCCGCCGGCGCACTTGAAGCCGTGCAAAATGATATAATCTCGCTTGAATCCACATTGAACCAGTCCCACGACTTGAAGGCTTTTGTTGAAAGTCCGGTTTATGGTGCCGATCGCCAGTTGGCCGCCATTCGCGACATCGCTCAAAAATGTCGGTTTCATCAGATTACAATCAATTTTCTATGCGTTCTCGCTGAAAACCGCCGTTTGAAAGAACTGGAAATGATCATCGGGGCCTTCCATCGCGAGATTGCAAAACGCATGGGACAGATGGATGCTTTCGTGAAAACGGCTCATCCCCTGACAGCGCAACAAGAAGAAAATCTGGCTCGGATGTTGGCAGAAAAAACTGGCAAGACCGTACGCTTGTATGTGGAAATCGATCAGGAATTGTTGGGCGGGATGGTTGTAACCATTGGCTCACAAATGATTGATGATTCACTCAAATCAAAATTGGCCCGTCTGAAACAGACAATGGTCACGAATTCAAATTCCAATCAAAACGCATCATTGAAAGAGGTAGGATAAATAATGGATATCCGTGCAGCAGAAATTTCCGAAATTTTGACCAAGCAAATCGCGAATTTTGACGCGATGGCAGATGTTGCCGAAATCGGACAGGTTTTGTCCGTAGGTGACGGAGTGGCTCGTGTATATGGCCTCGACAACGTTCGTGCTGGTGAAATGGTTGAATTCCCTGATGGTACAAAAGGGATGGCTCTGAACCTTGAATCCGACAATGTCGGTGTGGTTATTTTCGGGTCTGACCGTGCCATTAAAGAAGGTGATATCGTTAAACGGACTGGCGAGATTGTTCAGGTTCCTGTTGGAAAAGAATTGCTGGGCCGTGTTGTGGATGGTCTTGGAAACCCGATTGATGGCAAAGGCCCAATTGGTGCCAAACAATTCAGCCGTGTTGAAGTCAAAGCACCGGGAATTATTCCACGTAAATCGGTTCACGAACCAATGCAAACTGGTTTGAAAGCCATTGACGCTCTGGTTCCTATCGGACGTGGCCAGCGTGAATTGATTATCGGTGACCGTCAAACGGGTAAAACCGCTGTGGCGATGGATGCGATCATCAACCAGAAATCAAACAACAAATCTGAAAATCCAAAAGACCACATGTACTGTGTTTATGTGGCAATTGGTCAAAAACGCTCGACCGTTGTAAAACTGGTAAAAGAACTCGAAGAAGCAGGCGCGATGGAATATTCCATCGTTGTGGCCGCAACCGCGTCCGACCCTGCACCGATGCAGTTCATTGCTCCATATACTGGGTGTGCAATGGGCGAATATTTCCGTGACAACGGTATGCATGCTTTGGCGGTTTATGATGACTTGTCCAAACAGGCTGTGGCTTACCGTCAAATGTCCTTGCTGCTGCGTCGTCCTCCAGGACGTGAAGCCTATCCGGGGGATGTGTTCTATATCCACTCCCGTTTGCTCGAACGTGCGGCAAAAATGAATGACGATTTCGGTGCTGGTTCCATGACGGCTTTGCCAGTGATTGAAACACAGGCTGGTGACGTATCCGCATATATCCCGACCAACGTAATCTCGATTACCGATGGTCAGATTTTCTTGGAAACAGGCTTGTTCTATAAAGGTATTCGTCCGGCGATTAACGTTGGTCTGTCTGTATCTCGTGTTGGATCTGCGGCGCAGACCAAGGCGATGAAACAAGTGGCTGGTAAGATTAAACTCGAACTCGCCCAGTACCGCGAAATGGAAGCCTTTGCCCAGTTTGCATCCGACCTTGATCCCGCCACCCAGAAATTGTTGGCGCGTGGGGCTCGTTTGACCCAACTGTTGAAACAACCTCAATATTCTCCTCTGACAACAGAAGAGCAAGTTGTGGTGATTTTTGCTGGGACTCGTGGATATCTGGACGCTGTGCCAGTCGGAAAAGTCAGTGCTTATGAGCATGAACTGTTGTCAGAGCTGCGGACATCTAGTTCCTCCATTCTGGCGACCATCAAAGAGAAAAAAGCATTGAATGATGACCTCGAGGGACAGATTTCAGCGTTCCTTGAAGGGTTTACCCAAGGCTATGTTTCCCGCTTGGCGGCTTAATTAAACGAACAAAGGATATAACGTATGCCTAGCTTACGCGACTATCGTGACCGCATAGTTTCCGTGAAGTCCACTCGTAAAATTACGAGTGCGATGAAAATGGTGGCGGCCTCAAAACTCAAACGCGCGCAAGAAGCTGCAGAAGCTTCCCAGCCATACGCCAAGGCAATGGCCGGAATGGTGTCCCGCGTTGCTGCTGGTGTGCATGGTGATGCGGGCCCAAAACTTCTGATCGGGACAGGCTCCGACCAACGCCATTTGCTGGTTGTTGTGTCGTCTGACCGTGGTTTGTGTGGCGGGTTTAACAGTAACCTTGTGCGCTTCACCAGAAACGAAGTTCGTCGCCTGACAACTGCAGGAAAAAAAGTTCAGATTATTTGTGTTGGCCGCAAGGCGCGTGATGTTCTGAAACGTGAATTTTCATCGTTAATCATCGAAACAATCACGGGATTGGGTGGCAGAAAACGCCTCAGTTTTGCCGATGCTCAAAAAGTTTCCGATCTGGTTCTTGGCATGTTCAATGCGGGCAAATTTGATGTGTGTTCGCTCGTGTTCAACCAGTTTGTATCAATTTTGACCCAGAAACCAAACACACAACAATTGATTCCGTTTGTTGTGGCTGCCAACGAAAACGCAGATGCAACCTCGGCACCATACAGCTTTGAACCGGAAGAAGATGTGATTCTGGCTGAAATTCTGCCTAAGAATATTAGTATTCAGATATTCCGCGCGATGCTGGATAGTGCAGCAGGGGAACAAGCAGCCCGTATGACGGCGATGGATAACGCAACGCGTAACGCAGGCGATATGATTAAAAATCTGTCGATTAAATATAACCGCGCCCGTCAGGCCTACATTACCAAAGAATTGATCGAAATTATCTCGGGAGCAGAGGCAGTCTAAATCATGATGAAATGCGGTTTAAGATATTTTTGTTTGATGATAGCACTCGGAACGATAGGTTTCGGGTCTGTGGTTCATGCCGCCGATGTCCCATTTAATGAAATCAAATTTGCAAAATCAGATTGGGCGCCGGAACTGATTCAGGCGTTGACAGATGGGCCAGCCATTCTGTCAAAAGACGAACAGTTTGATATTGTTCCTGCACCTGCCAATGATAGTGAAAGCACAAAGCAGGATCTGGACTATTTGCGCGCCATCGCAAAGACCGAACGCACAGCGGATGAAATTGAAAAAATTGAATGGGAAAATCGTAACATCCCGCTCAGTGCCTTTGAACGTGACGGTCTGATTGACTTGGCTAAAAATGATGACATTCGCCTGTTTTCGCTCAAAACCGATCGGGAGATCAGCTATTTTATTCTAAGCAAAAAAATGGAATATGGCCGCGCTCGCCCAAGCCAACTGGCAACAGATTTAGAAACAGTGATTCCTAATCCGCCACACGCGTCTTATCCATCCGGTCATGCGGGTCAATCATGGATGGTGGCTCTGGTACTGTCTGAAATTGATCCGGTCAATGCAGAAAAATTCAAAAATCAAGCGATTGATATTGCTCACCGCCGCGAGATTGCAGGGGTGCATTATCCGGCAGACTCTGCTGCGGGGCGCGATCTGGCTGAAAAAGTTTTCGCAAAGTTGTTGGCGGTTCCGGAATACAAGCAAGAGCTTGAAAAAGTAAAAACATCTTATGTTGTGACGCTCAAATAGAACGCAGAATAAGTTAAATATTTGAAAGATAAAAAATTCAATTTTATTGGAAGGAAAAGTAAAAAATGACACAAGCTAGCGGAAAAGTTGTTCAGATATTGGGAGCGGTTGTGGACGTTCAGTTCGCAGATGGTAATGTCCCTGCGATCTTGAATGCTTTGACAACCACCAACGACGGAAAAACTCTGGTTCTGGAAGTCGCACAGCATTTGGGCGAAAGCATTGTTCGTTGTATCGCGATGGACTCGACCGATGGTCTGGTGCGTGGAGCAGCAGTTTCCGATACAGGAGACGCGATCTGTGTTCCGGTTGGTAAGGAAGTTCTGGGTCGTATTCTGGATGTGATTGGTCACCCAATCGACGAACGCGGGCCAATTGGCGAAAAGAAATCCTATCCAATTCACCGTGAAGCTCCATCTTTCGAAGATCAGGCGACCGAAACCGAACAGTTGATTACCGGTATCAAGGTTGTTGACCTTTTGTGCCCGTACGCCAAGGGTGGTAAAATTGGTCTGTTTGGTGGTGCTGGTGTGGGTAAAACCGTGACCATTCAGGAATTGATTAACAACATTGCAAAAGGCCACGGTGGTGTGTCGGTGTTTGCTGGTGTTGGTGAACGTACCCGTGAAGGGAACGACTTGTATCACGAAATGATTGATGCGGGCGTTCTGGTTCCGGGTGACTGCGAAGCTTCCAAAGTGGCACTTGTCTATGGTCAAATGAACGAACCTCCCGGGGCTCGTGCGCGTGTGGCGTTGACAGGTTTGTCGATGGCCGAATATTTCCGTGACGAAGAAGGTCAAGACGTTTTGTTCTTTATGGACAACGTGTTCCGTTTCACTCAGGCAGGAGCCGAAGTGTCTGCGCTTTTGGGACGTATTCCTTCCGCTGTGGGGTATCAACCAACATTGTCCACTGATATGGGGACGCTTCAAGAACGGATTACATCGACCAATAAAGGATCTATTACATCGGTTCAGGCTGTTTATGTTCCTGCGGACGACTTGACCGACCCTGCACCTGCAACAACGTTCTCTCACTTGGATGCGACAACCGTTCTGTCACGTCAGATCGCTGAATTGGGGATTTATCCGGCGGTTGACCCTCTGGACTCGACATCGCGTATTCTTGATCCTCGTGTGGTCGGTGAAGAACATTACAAATGTGCAACCGATGTTCAGAAAATTCTGCAAACCTATAAAGCTCTGCAAGATATTATTGCGATCTTGGGGATGGATGAACTCTCTGAAGAAGATAAACTGACTGTGGCGCGTGCGCGTAAAATCCAGCGTTTCTTGTCCCAACCATTCCATGTGGCCGAAGTCTTTACCGGTTCTCCTGGTGTGTTTGCGTCATTGGAAGAAACGATCAAGGGCTTCCGTATGATTTGTGACGGTGAACTCGATCATATTCCTGAGTCCGCGTTCTACATGGTCGGTAACATCGATCAGGTATTGGACAAAGCCAAGAAAATGGCAGCCGAGGCAGCGTAATAAAATGGGAAAAGAACTCTCGACCACACCAACACCCGAAGCCGTTCGTCTGGCTGTCGAATTTGATAAAGTTCGGCTTGATAAGACGTCCGAGTTGCTGGGTGTCTGTGCGGGGGTCGCGATTTTAGGCGTTATTCCATTTCTTGGCCCTCTTGCTGATGGAAATTATCCGGGGTTGGCGCGGGATGCTGCGGCGGTGGGCATTCTGTGGTGGGGTGCATTGGTCTGGCGAGTTCGTGTCATTGCTGATCGCTTTGACAATGCTGCTAATCCAAATTCTGGGTATCAACCAACACAATGGGCCCTCTGTAGGGCTGAAAAAGAAATTAAGAATAATGCGTTAACTCCTGATAATTTGAGGTTAGATCAAGCATAATGTCTGAAAATAATTTGTTTAATTTCGAATTGGTCTCACCGGAAGAAAAACTGGTCTCGGAACAGGCTTTTCAAGTCTCTATCCCCGGTGAAGAAGGGGATGTCGGTGTTCGTGCCGGACACATGGCTTTGGTGATGTCGGTGCGACCCGGTGTTGTTGAAGTAATCCGGTCGGAAGGTGGCGCAGTCGAAAAGATATTTATCGCTGGCGGTTTTGCAGATATTTCCCAGACCAACTGCACTGTATTGGCCGAAGAAGCAATTCCTCTGGCCTCCATTAAGGCAGAGCCACTGCAGATTGAACTGGCTCGTTTGAATGAAGAATTATCCTTCGCAGAAACTGCAGAACAAAAGACCAACCTCTCTAAACGGATTACTGTGGTCATGGCGATGCTGGATGCTGTAAAAGCGGCGTAAGAAGAATGTCACAAGAACAGCTTGGGTTTCTGGCGTTTGCTCTTGCAGTACTTCTAGCGACCCCATTGTATGTCTTTACAGGCTTTAAGGATATACCTTCCCGAGTAGTATACCTTCTTCATTATTTATTTTTACTTTTCTTATCAGCAATCTCAGCTATTCCTTTTATTATATGGGGAGTGCCTGGAATAATATCTGTGTTGATAGCATTTTTTCTAAAAAAAGCAGGCCGTATTAACTATGAAGAACTAAAATCCTGTATCGTCATTTACACAACTGTGTATGGGTTGTCTCCAGCTATTATGTTTTGCGTTGTCTCCTTACTTTCTCTGCTAGGGGAGATAAAAGGTTCTGACAATGTAAGCGGCATGGTAATACTATTTGTTCCCGTTACGGCTGTCGTTGGGTTCATGGCGTTATTGGTGATGTTATTTATAGCAAGAACCTTTTTTAAGGACTAAGCCCGACACAATGTCGGGTTTTTTTATGTCTCCTGCTCGTCATCCCGTTGGCGCGTCCCGAAGGGGCGCTCGCACGAACGGGATCCAGAAAAGAACTAACTGGATTGCGTCGCTGTCACTCGCAATGACGAACCCTTGGTGTCTTCGTGTCTTGGTGGTAAAAACTACTCTGCGCCTTTGCGGTAAATAAAACTATCTAGGAATAAAGTCCTTTACATTTTATCAAGTCTGTGGTAATGCTTAAGGCGATACGTATCCTGCGGCTGGAAAAGTGCCGCACAAGACAGCGCCTGTGGGCGCCCACGCCTGATTTTGTTGAGTAACAAAACAGGAATAAAGCATACACCTTTCTCGTGCGCCGGAGTGTTCCGGTTTTTGAAAGCAGAGAAAGACCAGTATAAATATCCCCCGTGCCCTCGAAAGAGGAACCTCGCACCGGCCCCGATGGCCTAGGGAATATGCTGTGCGGGGGAGTTGTGCTGCCCAAATTTTGATGAAATTATTCTTGGACTCTTTTTATAGAGGGGGCTCATTGGACTTGGTCGGACTCAAAATACCAGAACGCATGTAGTTCTCGGGTATAACTAACGGCTCAGCAAGACATAATAAGCGTAGTAGGAATCACTGGCAGTTGATTGATAACAGCCTCTGGTTCTCCCTGTAAGCTCGGGCGTTGCGACACCACCGATAAAGTCTCCGCAGCCAAAAGTCGTGCCGGATGAGCTGCCGAATTTCGCAGCAGTGGCAGGATTAGGGTTGGACCCATACGGATCAGCACCAGCCTGCTGTGGGGGAAGGCCATTCGGATTATCAACACCAAGAGAATTGTTATATTCGAGGCAAAACGCTTTGTTGACTTTCAGGATCATCATTAATTCTGTATCGGGGCAAGCCGAGTTCCCAACATCTTGCACACCATAAACTCCGGAGAAAAGATAATCCGACGCAGGATTGGTTACCATGTGTCCGGATGGTTTCTGCCACTTGGCGCGTCCCGCATCCTGATCAAAAATATGACATTTGTTATCCGGAGGAGTTTGATATTCGGCCTGTCCGGCATAATCCCCAGCACTATCAAAATCGGGATGATAAAACCTCAAATCCTGTTCGGAACATCCTTGCCGTACCAGTTTTTCAACAGCACGCTGAGTGGCGTTGCCATAAGATATAAACTCACTCACAACGACCTTGGCTGTTTTCTGATCGACATCCCCGGTGGTCTGACGCATGCCACGACCAAAGGCAAGAATAAGAGCAGTAAAGAGAGCAATCCCCACGAAAACATAAACTAAGGCGCTACCGCTTTGTGAGGAAGATGCTTTCTTCATCAGACATTTTCCTCATTGGAAGATGATTTTTCAGCATCATCCTTGGCTTTTTGCGCAAAGTTCTTTTCTTCGTCCGAACGGAAAATAGAGTCGCGTGCTTTTTGCGCTGCTTCTTCCAGAACGGTTTTTGATGCTTCATCCAGATCAACAGAAGCCTCGGCACGTTCAACAAAATCCATCCATGATGTTCCAGTCGGGATTTCATTTCCGTCATCGGCAACAACTTCATCTTGCTGTTGTTGGCTACTACCAAAATACCCCATTGGGTTTCCGCCGCTCTTCACGGCTCCCTGAGCTACCCCAGCAGGAGCGGCAGGGGCTTCCATCATTTCATCAAGGGAATGGGATAGGCCATAAACGGAAACCAGACCAAAAATCCCGTGGTCGATTTCTGGTGAACCAGTCCGTTTGGATAACTCAACGGCACGGCGCAACGCATCGATTTCGACAGATGTGGGTAAGGAAACATCAGCTTTGGCTGCGGTCCATCCTTTTTTAACCATCATATCGCGCAGCTTTGTGATGGCTGCAGTATGTTTCAATATAGTTTCGTCCGAAGGTGGCAAAGCGATATAACGCGTGACGCGCATCGCCTTGGCATGGCCTGGGTTTGAATAAAAGAATTTGACATCGACAACACGTTCACCAAACGCAATGACGGCCTGACCTCTTTTGAAAGAACGGATGGCATCATAGTTGGCGCGTCCACGGGTCTGGACACTGGCCTGCATGTTGTCGGAATAGGAATGAGACATGCTTCCGGCTTCGGTTGCAAAACCAGACACCTCGGTCACGAAGGAGGACCCAACAGTTTTCTCGAAAAATTCTTTGGTTTGTGTAGGGTCTTCGAGCTTCCCGAAAATCTTGATGTTACAGTTCGCAGCAATCGAACGGGCTTCTTCTTTGATACGTTTTTCCAGCGCCGGTAAATCCTGTGCCGAGAACACCATCGAGAAACCGAGTGAACGGGCCTGCGCGGCCATAACAGCCATACCTTGCGCGGCGTAATATCCGACCTCGTCAAAAATGGTCATGAATGGAGTTGCCGAGTTGGTTGGCTTGTTCTCGATAACGGTTGCGGTATCGCCTTCAATGGTCGAACCAAGGGACGCCCCCATCATACCTTTCAGGGTGGTGGCCACAATCTTACCGAGGTTGGCGGCTTCATCACCGGATTTTTCCAAAGCAGGGATCAGAACAACCAGAATACGACGGTTCAGAACAACGTCGAGCATATCAACGTCTGCGGCTTGAGCGTCAAAAATATATCCGTAATCATCCGCCAAAGATTGCAGTGAACGGGTGAACTGCATGGACAGATAACCGTGCTGGGTTTTGGCGGTGGTGGTATCAATCATCGGCTGGTCGGGGCCCATTGGCTTGTCACGGCCTTCATCATCAAATGCGGCGTCCACATAACCAGGCAGTGTCTCGAGATAACCTTTCAGACCTTGACGCAAATGTTCGGGGATCATTTCATCGCGCGACAGCTTGACGATACTACCCAAAGTCAGGTTCTGACGGATAATTCCGACACTCAAAGGAATATCCAGAAAATCACGGCGCCATGTCAGGACAGGCAGCAAAGACCCGATCAGGGAGACCGCACGCTCTTTCCACATTGCGTTGTCGCCTTCGGCATCCGGCATCAGGGAAACCAGCATTTGTGTCAGATAGGACGCCGAACCACTCGAGAACGGGTTCATGGTGTTTGACGGTGCTTTTTTGTCAGAGTTACCGGTCATATAGTTGAGAACCAGCAAATCATCATCACGACCAAAACGACGAACCAGAGAAGAGAGCGAGGACCACAAATCAGTGTCCGCCTTACCATCGATATAGACAAACCCTGATCCCCATGCGAGAGCATTGCTCGCCATGGATTTCAATCCTTCGGTTTTACCCGAACCGGTTGTTCCGAGATAAAGAACGTGAGTTCTGGCATCAGAGTTACTGAACCAGACTTCTTCGCGGTTAGGGTCGGTATTCCCCAGATAAAGAATTCCTTCGGCTTCACCGCTTCTGTTATTTTTATCTTTGAATTTTGCGCCCAGAGGAAGTTTGAAAGCCAGACTTTTATCGCGTCCGCGCAGCCATAAGTAAAACAGGAGACCAACAACCAGAACGGCGTCGGCCCATTGTATCATCGTTGTATGGAAGTGGAATCCAATCCCCATCATGAAGAAGACGATAAAGGAGTGTGATGGACGCTCTAACCAAGCGCCAATCCTGACACTCAAAGGGCGAGCGTCCCTCAGAAGGGACTTATGCGAGACTTCATATTTTGAGTCGAGAGCCATGTGCCCCTATCTCCCTTCAAGAAAATCTTCTGCAGACATGGAGCCATTCTGACCATCCTGCATTGAACTATTTGATGCTGTTGTTCCCGACGCACCCGAATTTGCGAATAATCCGATCAACGACGATGTAATAATGAACAAAATGAAAAAGATAACCAATGCGGATGAAATATAGGCGACAGGTTTGAAAACATAACTTTTCAAACGACTATTAGTATTGTTATTGCTCGGGGCGCGCAGGGCAGGCACGGAATAATCATAGGGTGAACCATACTGGCGTCCGGCAGCAGTATCAGATGAAGCCATACGAATTTGCCCTTGTGCTTGTTCCATAGCAGAGGAAACAGTCAACAAAGCTCGTACTGCATCATCGCGTTGATCGTATCGGGCAATTTCTAGAATATCTTGTCTTGGTGTTTTCAAAACCAGAGTAAAAATAGTTCCATCTTCGTTGGCGCGGACTTCGAGAGCCGATGATTTGCTTTGCCCAACTTCCATTTGCCACACGACGGGCGACAGGGCATCTGGCAAAGACAGGATCAGGATTCCATCGACAACCTTGGCTGTGGGGACAAATTTTTCGGTCATGACTTTCTTGTTCCTCATCGTAATATTCATTTATCTTTTAACTCCCACGGACTTTTTTGATGGCCCGTTTTTTAGACTTGCTGTAATCCAGCGGTGGAATGGGGCGTGCTTTGTCTGACGTCATATATTCGGATATTACTCTGACGGCATCTTCCATTTTAGGACGCGGGATAGGCCGCTGCGCCAGCTTTTCTGCTTTGTAGTGGCACATAGAACCCAAAGCCTCCATATGGAAGGCCTGACGTCCCAGATTATTCAAAGGATACCATAAAGCGCGGTCAAAAGCCCGTAGCCATAAAAACTGGGCTGGTGCCAGAACGCCACCTTCTTCGCGGGAGGTCATCAATCCGCGGATTAGGGCAGTATTTTCATAGGCATGCTGGTTACATTTTGACAAAATTTTGCCGGACATATCACGGTCACGCAAAATTTTTCTAGCCTCGCGAACCAAAGCAGAGTTCAGACGAAGACCTCTGTCATTTGACCAGCACTGCGCCAATCGGCCAAGCATAATATCGCTCTCGGCGCGCTTGCGGATAGATTTTAGACAAAAAGCAGCCAGCAAAACCTGACGGTAAGGAGCCAGATGCATCGGGCCGCGCCATGGGTTGCCCAATTGCTGGATAAAAGCACGGGCGGCCGCATTGGCATCAACTTTTCCATCCGGTGCGGGAATATCATGATAGGCCAACCATTCTTCCGGCCCCAAAGCCTCAGCAAAAGGAGGAAGCTCGGCAGGGACAGGCGACCCCGGAGGGCGCGGAGGCTGATTGGTCGGATTAAATCCGACGAAAGGGGAAAGGATCGGAAAATTCTTGGCTTGTCGTTTGATAAGGCGCCCAAGATCAAGGGTCATCCGGTAATGGCATTTGGGCCCGAATGTATAAGACCAGAAAGCCAGCAAAATCAGCAGAGCCGAAAATACAATGCGCAACGGCGACAGGGCCGCAATCGCAATAATATCCATGCTGGCTGTATTTAATCTTTCTTTTGGAATAGTTCTGGCGACATCACGGATTTCTCCCAAAGTCCCCAAAGGTTTTTCTCCATCCATGATCATGTGGTCATCGCCAAGAACCAGACTGGAAATATACATTTCCCCGACGCGAACCCAACGAACACCATTGCGGATATTATCCGCTTGAAAATACCATAAGAGGATAACAAGGCCAAAGATAACGAAGGCGAGAATTGCCCAGCCAATCGCATTGCTATAACCAGTATTTGCGTTTTCTGCCACGAAAGTACCGCCCGTTGAACTATGAAAAACTTATATCTAATGCAGGCAGAATAGCCTAAAGGCATTCTACGCTGAAATGATTAACAAATTTCTCGTGGAAAAGCCAGAACGGACTGCATCAAGAAAGGCTTTTCAAATGAAAAAAAATATGTATTATGCCGGAAATTCGATATTTTGAAATTCGGAAGCAAATGCAAGTTTTTGATTTTCATAATATTAGGATTTAATGTCAATTTAGTGCCGTGCCGGCATAGCACAGTGGTAGTGCAGCGGTTTTGTAAACCGAAGGTCGCGAGTTCAAATCTTGCTGCCGGCACCATTTTCTCTCATATAAGTGAATTGAATCATTCCAATGACTTAGCAGCAATGACAATTGCGATAAGGCTTCAAAGCACTGAAAAGTGGTATACCCTACGGACTCCCGTCACAAACCGGTTAACAACGCCCTCTTCTGAACCCATTGATATTATTTAATAAACACCGTTGACGTTTGAACAAATATTGCTGGAGAATTTTGGAGAAACGGAGATTACTATAAAGTTTTAAGCTCATTTTTAGATACAAGGATATAAATATGGCAGAAGAATGCAAAATTTTTGAAGGCATTATTGTTGGTACGGCTGGCGGCGCGGCTGCTGGCCTCATCATATTATTCATTCAGTATATAAAAATAAAATGCATTGAATGCTGCCATAAAAAGCGCATCTACCAATGGCTGCAAAAAAATACAGCAGATAAAGATAACAAAAGATTTAGAACAACTCGTAGTATAGCCAGCTGGAATAATCTTACAGAAGATCGTGTCCGTTATATTTGCAGCATTGATGACAAAATATATCTTTCTATGGGAGAAAAATAGGATGTCTGGGGCATACATGGCATTAGTGGAAGATCTTCTAAATGAAATTAGATGATGAAATGAGTGGTTTTCTTACTGAAGATCAAATAACAGAAATTTTTGCCCGACATTTGGTAGTGCAAGGCTATGAAATTAAATCAAGAGCTATGGGCCGATCCCGTGGGGCTGATATTGTGGCCACACTGAATGACAGAGTTTTGTGTATAGAGGCCAAGGGTGGCGGCGCTCAATCTGCAACTTCCCGTCGCTTTGGTAAGCCATTCACGAGATTGCAATGTCAATCACACACAGATGTTGCCTTTGCCTGTATCCCAAGGATGATGACACGCTACAAGCCAGATTATGTCGGGATCATTTTACCGGATGACAAATATCATTTTGAATCATTGAGTGAGATATTGCCTGCTATAAAAACTTTAGGTGCAGGTGTGTGGCTAATAGGGTCAGAAAGGATAAAGATTATGGCTGAACCAGTGCTGCAAATAAAATCATGATGCCAAAAATCAAGAGATAGGGTGATATGGACGAAATTGAGAAAATTACAGAAAAATATAAACCTGAATATATCGGCGAAGCATTGCAAACGCTGGAAAGCCTCAATCAATTTGCGCTGATTTTTTTCAAAGACGTGGCGGAAATTTACGACTGTCTTACCAGAATGAAAAACCCGAAACGCAACCCCAGCGGGTTCATGCTGGACGATGCGCCCATCCTCGGTTTACTGGTCAAAGTTGCAAAACTAATGCGGGAAGTTGTCGCATACTACGAACGAGATAATGCCGAGGTGATCGGAATCATCGAGCGCCCTATGATTGAAGCAGTTGTCACCGCCCATTATTTGATGATCACCGGCCCAGAAGTGATGTTTGATTATCGGAAATGTGCATTCAAAGACAGGCTGCGGATTCTTCGCAATTTAAAAGAAGGTTCTCCGTTTTATGAAACCAAAGCTGGGAAGCGGCTGCTTCGGTCTGTGAACGACAAGTTGGCTATTGAAGGTTTCACGGTTGATGACTTTGTGGAACAAAAGAAAAATGGCTGGAAGTTGCAGAACAAAAGGTTCTTCGATATTTTTGCTGAAATTGTAGACGAGGATTTGTATGCCGCCACTTACGGCATGATGTCTGAATCGATCCACGGGTCTTGGGCTGAATCGCTGGATTGGTGCCTTCGGAAACAAGACGACAAGACCTATAAGCCCTATTTATTTTCATACCCTGCTGACATTCGGTTTGTAGGGCCGACACTGCGGTTTTGCAATCCAGCTTTCCGGTTGTGGCTGGAGCGCATCGATTGTTATGACGAAGATACTCGCGGGCTTTTGGATTGGATCGATTTGGTTAATATGCGGCTATTTCAAAAGTTCGACAGCATGTTTGATGATTTTAAACCACCGGCGGAAATAGTCGGTTGCGAACCTGTCGACGACGAATAAAAATACGTAACACCGAAGATGCGGAGAATGGTTGTTTTATACGATTGAGTCCGTCTGCGGCACCATTTTCAAACCCTTTGGAAAACCCTGTAAAGCCAGCGTTTTAGGATTTTTTCTCCTCGTACAGTCCTCGGTTTTTAAGGACTTCAGCACCATATGTCTGTGACCAGTTTGACAGGGCATCAACAGGCTCTTTTAGGGAATATCCAAGACGGGTTAATTTATATTCGACGCGCGGAGGAACTTCCGGATAGGCCTTACGGGTCACAAGGCCGGAGCGTTCGAATTCCCGCAAATGTTTGGATAATTCGCGTTGGGTAATATTGCCAAGAAGTTTTTGAATCTCGCCAAAGCGCAATGGCTTCTCGCCCGCATGGGACAGCGCGTACAAAATTTTAACCGACCATTTATTGGCGATCAGACCAAGGGCTAAAAAAGCAGGGCATGTTTCTCCCGAATGATGGAATTTGATATTATTTTCATTTTTTTTCATCTTTTTGCCCTTTGTTTTCTATATTTAGTATAAAATATATACTAAATATAGAAAAAGACCCTTCTTTCTATTGTATACGAATTACTTATATCGTTTCAGGCAAGAAGCAAACAGATTGCCCCAGACTACCTAGCCATTTTTTGAATTCAGCAATGTTTAACAGGAGAATGTAAATCATGACCAACAAACTTTTACTTTCAGTCGCACTCGCCGCAATATCTTTCGGGGGAATATCGCAAGCCCAAGCCGCAGCAGAAACTTACACATTTGATCCTTTCCACACCAATCTTTACTGGAAAGCCAACCATTTTGGATTTTCCAATCCGTCCGGAAAATTTGCAACGGTAACCGGAACAGTAAAACTGGATGAAGAAAACCCTGCGGCGTCCAGCGTGGATGTCACAGTTAATACCGGAAGTGTTGTTACTGGCATTGATTTATTCAACGAGCATCTGGTGGCCGACAAATTTTTCAATTCGGAAAAATTCCCGACCGCAACCTTTGTCAGTAAAAAAGTAGATGTCACAGGAAAAGACACCGCCAAGGTGGAAGGTGATCTGACATTGTTGGGCATAACAAAACCGGTCACGCTGGATGTAACCCTGAATAAAATCGGTGAGAGCCCGATCAGCAAATTGAAAACCGCAGGGTTCAGCGCAACCGGAGTCGTTAAACGCTCTGATTTTGGGATAAGCTATGCGTTGCCGGGTGTATCGGACGAAGTGCAAATTGCCATCGAAGCTGAAGCAAACGTCCAGCCACAAACCAACCAATAAATTTGATAAAACTAAAAACGAAAGTAGGAAAAAATGACAACAATCTCTGTTGTATATCACTCGGGCTATGGTCATACCGAAGTTGTGGCTTTGGCTGTGGGTGAAGGCGTTAAAAAAGCAGGCGCCAGTCTGCATATGATAAAAGTCGGGGCAGACGGATCAATTCTTGATACGGACTGGGAGCATTTGAACAGCTCGAATGCAATTATCTTTGGCGCACCAACCTATATGGGATCAGTCTCGGGGCCATTCAAAATGTTTATGGATGCCACGTCGAAAATCTGGTTCACCAAAGGCTGGGAAAACAAACTTGCCGGAGGATTTACAAATTCTTTGAGCATGAGTGGTGACAAGCTGAACAGCCTGTTCCAGATGGCGGTTCTTGCGGCGCAACATGGCATGATCTGGGTATCTCAGGCCGAAGCCAATGCCAGCACCAGTGAAGCCGGAAAAAGCGGTAACAATGCCAGTATAAACCGGATCGGGTCTTATATGGGCGTGATGACGCAGGCCGATAATGTCGCACCTGATCAATCCCCGAATTCCGGTGATCTGGAAACGGCAAGACGATATGGTGCAAGGATCGTGGAATCCGCCAAACGCTGGGGATAAGAGCCAGAGGTTTCAGGCGTTGATTAAGTATCATTATCAATGGAGAAAAGGGGGGCGGAGCCTCCCTTTTCTACTTGTAAGACTTTTCGTGGCTCCCCATCTATGCTACCGTGACCCACGAAAAATTGGAAAAGGATCGGAATATGGATCACGATATCATTATCATCGGTGCAGGCCCTGCAGGGTTAAGTTTTGCCAGACTTCTGGCAGATACGGGAATGAGTATTCTCCTGATAGAAAAGCAGAAGGAATCGATACTTGCCAAACCTGATTATGATGGGCGTGAAATTGCTCTGACCCACCTGTCTTATAAAATCATGACCGAAACTGGAATGTGGGGTCGTATTGCGGACAAAGACATTTCCCTGATCAAGGATGCCAAAGTTCTCAACGGGACACTCGATAGCCCGCTCTTTTTCGATCATCGTAAATCCGGCAAAGAAAATCTGGGCTTTATGATTTCCAACCACCATATTCGCCGTGCCGCCTATGAAGTGGTAAAGCCATATAAGAATATCAAATTGATGACCGGAGAAGAAGTGTCCGGGGTTTCAACTGACGCAACGTCCGGAACCATAACCTTGAAATCAGGAAAAGAATTAACTGCATCTTTGGTGGTTTCTGCGGACAGCCGCTTTTCGGCAACTCGCCGGATGATGGGAATTTCGACAGATATGCGTGATTTTGGACGCACCTGCATCGTGTGCAAAGTCAAACTTGATCGGGAACATGATGACACAGCCTATGAATGTTTCTTTTATGATCGCACATTGGCTGTTTTACCACTCAAGGGAAAATATTGTTCTGTGGTCACTACCATCGCAACCAAAGATGCCCATCTGGTGCTCGATCAGACACCAGAAGAGTTCGGTGATGAGATTACAAACCGTATGGAAGGCCGTTTTGGAAATATGTCTCTTGATACCGAATTATTCCCGTATCCGCTGGTTGGAACTTATGCCGATAAATTTTATGCCAACCGCTATGCCTTGATGGG
>MNUG01000009.1 GCA_001871905.1 Alphaproteobacteria bacterium CG1_02_46_17
CTGATCTATTAAGCTCTCTGGGGCGGTCGGTATAAGAGCGGTTGAGATTATCCGTGTAGATGCGGTGAGGTTCTTGTGTCACCGTATTTTTGGCAGAGTAGAGAAGATTGGCCATATCGCCTGTTTTCCATGCGTTGAAACCGGGGCTAACGATCTGGCGGTTTATGTCCGGGAAGACAGACCGGAAGGTCGCATCAATATTGCGTGAAAAAGCATCCTGATAGACAGGGTTTGCGATGATGTTGGCTGTAACAAATCCATCTGGTTGAAGAGCCCCTTTGACCTGTTCAAAAAAATCGCGCGTGACCAGATGTTCAGGGATATTTTGAAGGCTGGAGAACAGATCAATCAGGATCAGATCGTATTTTTGCGTATTTTGCATCAAAAAGCCACGGGCCGGTATAGGGTGGAAATGTTTGTTTGGCCCGAGTTCATGTCCCAGAAAATATTTCTCGGAGACATCTTTCAACGATCCGTCAATGTCAACAAAGTCGTATATGTTTATATCATCATCAAGACCCAGCGTGAATCCCCCAGCCCCCAATACCAGAATATGTGCGGGTTTGCGATCATCGGGAATCGTGTTGATAAAATTATCCTCGAGATATCCGATATAAGGGAATGATTTTCCATCCTTATCTATACCCGATGATATGGTGTTGTTCAGGATTATCATCTTCATGCCGTCTTCGGGATCTGTCATCACGGCAATGTTATTGTATTTGTTACTTTCCACGATGTGAAATGAATCAAGAACTTTTTGGCTGTTTAAGGCATAGGCCACAAAAACCAGTCCTGCCGCAATGATAAGAGTTCTTTCGATGCGTGTGGATTTGTTGAGGCTGGTATAGAGCAACACCGCCAGAACGACATTTACAACCACGGTATGGTTGACGCCGATATAAGACATCAGGATCAGGGTGGTAAACGTCGCCCCAATGAAAGACCCCAATGTCGAGATGAAAAGAATTTTCCCAGTGGTTTCGGAGAGTTTTTGTTCGGAGAAGAAATTACTGAGAAGAGGGGTTGTCTGTCCCAATAAAAACACAGGCGTGACCAAAAAAATAAAAGTGTAAAAACTCGTTACAAGAATCCGGTCATGAGTCAGGGTCGAAATGATGGTCTGGACAAATATAGCAGAGGAGAGAAAAGATAAACCCAGAAGAATGAAAACAGAAGATATGAGAATATTATGCGAAAGTTTGCGCCGGATGGTGCGGTTGTAGTCTTTTCCCAATCTGGATGGGGTGAATTTTCCGCCGAAATAATATCCGGCAGCCAGCGGGAGCAGCACCGCCGCGATAATAATGGATATAGTGTCCGTTCCGCTTCCGACATAAGGGGTTAGAATGCGGATCGCCAGTAATTCTGTCGAGAGAACAATGTAGCCTTCGACAAAGATAATCAGAAAAATGTAAAAAATGGCACGGGGCGTCAGGGTCATGCTTGCTCTCCATATATGTTTTTACTCTAGCATGAAAAATATGTATCATCGACTGGTTATTCGGAGTTTTCCAAATGTTTCGCCTTTCTTCACGTTTTACGCCATACCTGACCAGCCATGATTTTTTGAAATTTTTTGCCGTGGTCACGATGGTTATCGACCATATCGGATTTTTCTTCTTTCCTGATCTTGATTGGTTGAGGGCCATCGGGCGGATGAGCTTTCCGGTCTGGCTGTTTTTGATCGGATTTGCCCGGACACGGGATATCCCGAAATCCATGTGGATCGGATGTGCTTTGTTGTTGGGTTCCAATATTGTGATGGGAGAATATATATTTCCATTGAATATTTTGGCCCTGATGATCGTGATGCGGTTCAGTCTTGATGCATTGAGCCGGGTTGTTTTCAAGAGTAAGGAAGGATTGTTCTATTCTTTTCTGGTTTTTTGTATTCTTGGGCTCCCGTTTTATATGGTGATTGAATATTCAACGTTTGGCGTGTTGATTGTTTTGCTGGGGTATGCTGCGCGGCACCGAGGCGAGACTTGTCTGGGGGCAGGGGCTGAAAAAATTTACTTTGGCGCCGTGATGAGCGTTGTGGCAATCAGTCAGATTTTTATATTCCATTTTCTGGGCTCTCTTGCCTATGCGGCCTTTGCAGGGTTTATGGCTGTTGGGGTGATGTTGTATCACTTTAGGCCGCAGGAATACCCTGTGTTGACGAAAAAAATGCCAATTGTCTTTCGCTGGGTGTTGCAGTTTTGCGGCCGATATAGTCTGGAAATTTACGTTGTCCATGTGATCGCTTTTGCTGCGCTGGCCATGGCCATAGGGAACGATGAGGTGGAGTGGTTTGCACCGGATTTGTTTTTTCATTGAGTTTTGAAGAATTCGCGATGACGGGGAGGGCGGTCGGAGGAAATTAGGAGGCCTTTGCCGCGGTGCGGAGATTGAGGGCGGCTTCCATCAGGTTTTTTGTGTAAGTTTGGGCGGGGTTGTCAAAGACATCGGCGGCCCTACCGTATTCAACCATTTTTCCGTCTTTCATCACCAGAATATCGTGTGACATGGCGCGCACGACTTTCAGGTCGTGGCTGATAAAGATATAGGACAGGTCGTGTCGGCTTTGCAGATTTTGCAGTAGTTCAACGACTTGCGCCTGTACTGAGACGTCGAGCGCCGAGGTTGGTTCGTCAAGAATAATGAGTTTGGGATGAAGGACCAATGCACGGGCAATGGAAATGCGTTGGCGTTGACCGCCGGAAAATTCATGCGGGTAGCGGTGCCGTGTCGCGGGGTCAAGCTGGACATTTTCCAGTGCCTCGACAATTTTTTCTTCGCGTTCGGATTTTGTGATATGGGGGAAATGGATACCCAGACCTTCACCGATAATGCTGCTGACGCTCATGCGCGGGGAGAGTGACCCGAACGGGTCTTGAAAGACGATTTGCATATCGGCCCGCAGAGCACGAAGGGTCTTTCCCGTCAAGTTTTCAATGTTGCGTCCCATGAATTCGATTGAGCCGGTTGAGCCCAAAAGGCGCAGCAAGGCAAGGCCAAGCGTGGTTTTTCCCGATCCTGATTCCCCGACAATACCAAGCGTATGTTTCTGGCGTAGGGTTAGGGAAATATCATCAACGGCATGGACAAATTTTGTGGTTTTTCCCAATAGGCTTTTTTTGACCGGAAAACGGACATGAATATTTTCTGCCCGAAGAATGACCGGAGCATTTTCATTGACCTGTTGTTGCAGGGCGCGTGGTTGAGCCGCCAATAACAGTTTTGTATAGTCATGGGTGGGCGTTGAAAATAATTTTGTTTTACTGGCATGTTCGACAATTTCACCGTGCTTCATCACACAGATATCGTCACACATTTTTTCGACCACTTTGAGATCATGGCTGATAAGGATCAACCCCATATTAAGCCTTGTTTTCAAATCCTGAAGCAGTTCGAGGATTTGTGCCTGGATCGTGACGTCAAGGGCGGTTGTGGGCTCATCGGCAATCAACAGATCGGGCGTGTTGGCCAGTGCCATGGCGATCATGATCCGTTGGCGTTGACCACCGGAGAGTTCATGCGGATAGGATTTGAGGCGGTCTTTGAGTCTGGGCAGGCCGACCAGATCCATCAAGTCCAGAACACGGCGTTCAATTTCGTCTTTTGGACTGCGCGGGTAGTGGAGTTGAATGACTTCGGCAATCTGTTTGTAGATGGTGTGCAGCGGGTTAAGCGAGGTCATCGGTTCTTGAAAGATCATACCGATTTTATCACCGCGAATTGATCTGAGATTTTTGTGATTTAATCCGATAAGTTCGCGGCCTTCGAATTTGATCGAACCGGAGGGGTGGGACGCTATCGGATAGGGGAGGAGTTGCATGATGGATAGAGCAGTGACCGATTTTCCTGACCCTGATTCCCCCACCAGTGCCAGACTTTGGCCACAATCAAGTGAGAAGGTGACATGTTTGACGGCATCAAAAACCCCGTCCGGTGTTTTGAACCGGACGCCGAGATCATGAATATCAAGAAGTCTGGGAGAGGACCCCAAAGATGAATGTGTCATGGGTTCCAATGTAAGTCGTTTTTAACAGTATGGAAAGAGGATTAGAGCGTTGGGGCGTGATTTTCCGCATCTTGTTCCGTCACCACCAGATAGGGGCGAGGGGATACGGATTTCCCGACATAAACGAATTTATATCCGTCTTCTTTATCTATCCCAGACGAGAGCGTGTCGTAATCATTCCGCGCGAAGGCACTCAGACTCCCCTTGTTGCCAACCACGACGCGCGCAACCAAACGGTTGCGTTCTTTGGTTTGGCACCAGTCTTCGGCCATTTTCAGCAAGCGGTCCGCCAACCCCATCGACCGATAATCGGGATGGGTGCATACGCTTTGCAACAGGCAGGGAGCCTGATTGTAAATAAATTCAATAAAGGGGAGCCCTTCAAAATTAGGGATATCCGTCCAGTGTTCCATTTTGCGGACAATGGTCAGGGAAATTAATTGGCCTTGAATATTCCGCAAGCCAAGAATCACGTTGCCAGCGCGGTGCATTTTTGTCATAAAATCAACCGTCTTCGGCAAGAGGTAAACTTTTTGCTCTTCGGTCAAAGAGGCCCGCACAGTATCAATCAAGTCCACAGCATCCTGAAACTCGGACGCCGAATTCAGGTGGACGGGAATAGGATCAAAATTCAAATCTACAAACTGTTTCAGGGTCTGGGTTGTCATCCGCCTAAACTTTCTTATCTGTTATTCGATTGTTCTGAAAAAAAATGGAACGAAGAGTTCTATATCGGTTATCTAACGCGTTCCTTTTATTGAGCCTATCAGCTAAAGCGCCCACGCCACTTTCCTGATCACTTCGATATGCGTTTTATGCATATCTTTTATGTGGCTATTATATATAGCAGTGCAAAAAATTGCAAGAAAATAGTCCCCATTTCACGAAAATTTATGGGGGTATTTTTTGTAACGTATTGAAATCATTACTGATATTGATAGGCCCACCCGTGTGAAATGATCTGGTCTTCCCAGAATTTCTTGATGGTCAGTGCTGTTTCCGCAAACTCGTCCGCCGAGATGGGCTTTTTCAGATATTTGTCTGCCCCGACAGAAAAACAAAACTCGATGTCGTTTTCGTTGTTCGAGGTGGAGAGGACTATCACTGGAATCTGGTTCATGACTTTGTCGGATTTCATGGTCGAGAGAACTTCGCGGCAATCGGTTCCCGGTAAATTCAGATCAAGTAGAACCAAAAGCGGTTTGCCGGTCATGGATTCTCTGGCAATCGAGCTTTCCAGAAAATTCAGAGCCTGATCCCCGTCTTCGCAGCGGTGGATTTTGGGAGAAAACTCAACACGTTTGAAAGCACGCGAGATAATTTCGAAATCCACCGGACTGTCTTCGACAATCAGGACGAAATGCTCTTTCTTGTTCCCGTTATTTTGACTTTGAGCCATCAAGTCCTCCTTTATTCATGATTTCCAGTCCCCAGTGTGAACAGGAAGTATGTCCCGCCACCTGAAGAAGGTGTTTCAATCCATATCTTGCCGCCATGTTGATCTATAATCCGTTTTACAATGGTTAATCCTGATCCCGTTCCACCGCCATACGCGTCACGTCCATGCAGGCGCTTGAACATTTTGAAAACGGAGTGATGATGTTTTTCCAATATACCGATTCCATTATCCTGAACGTAGAAAACAGTCTGTTCGGGGCATTCTTCGCGTTCACAAGTGCCGATATGAATCTCTTTATTTTCAGAGTCGTTATATTTAATGCCGTTGACAATCAGGTTCCTGAAAATTTCGCCGATCTTGGCCTGATCGCATTTTGTTACCGGAAGAGGATTGTCGATTATGATCTTGGCATTATGTTCTTTCAGGAACAGTTCAAACGTTTCCAATACTTGCCGGATCACCTGATTGATATCCATATCAGCGTAGGACAGGTCGGTTTTGTTCAGGCGAGAGAAATATAGCAACGTATCAATCAGTTCGTTCATACGTTGGGACATTTTCATCAAGCTGGTGAGTTTGTTCTTGCCCTCTTCATCGAGCTGTTCGTTATAGTCTTCCCACATGAATTGCGAGTAGCTGTAGATGCCACGCATCGGCTCTTTCAAATCATGCGAGACAATGTAAACAAAATCATCAAGTTCCCGATTGCTCTTTTCAAGAGCCTGCGTATAAATCTGTTTTTGAATCTCGTGTTCTTTCTGGGCGGTAATGTCACGGACAATTCCGACAAAGAAATGAGAATCATCTTCGATCACTTCGCCGATACTTAGCCACATCGGAAAAATCGACCCGTCTTTTCTCAGTCCTGTAACTTCGCGGCCAATGCCAATAATTTTAGCTTCATGGGTGGTCAGGTAGTTGTTTATATAGCCATCGTGGTTGACGCTGTGAGATTGTGGCATCAGAACTTTCACATTCTGGTTGATGGCTTCTTTCGCTGTATAGCCAAAGAGTTTTTCACAAGCGCGATTGAACGAGAGGATAATGCCTTTGCTGTTGATGACAATGATCCCGTCCACTGTATTTTCAAGAATTGCACGCAACTGCTTTTCACTGAATGATTCTGTTTGCGCTGCAGAGGCCATCCTGATGCTCCGTCTAAAATATTTATTTTTTACTATAGGTTATATATTCGATTGCCCTAAATACTATCAGAGCTCGGGTATATTAGCCTTACTTAAATTAAAACACAAAATTTTATTTCAAAAAAGCACAAAGTTTTGTGTTTATTGTTTCTCGAATAGTATATAATGATTTCATCCCTTTTATCGACGATTGGTTAATCCGAAAAAGTGGCACTGCTTGAAAATTGAATATGTAAAAAAATGGCGATTTGTTCGAGAAGCGCTTTGGCTACACATTTATTCGGGAGGCTGACATGACAACGGAAAACAAATATGAATGGGGGCAGTTCAGACGATCTTTAACGGATCTGGAACATGTTAAAGTTTTGATCGTTGAAGATAGCGATATTGATTTCTATCTGGTCGAGAGAATCATGGCGCATAAAATGCCGTGGGCCTGTGATGTGATCAGGGCCGAGACGATCCAACAGGCAGAAGGTATTCTGAAGGACAAGCAGTATCAGATTGATATTGTTCTTCTGGATTTGGGGTTGCCGGATTCTGCCAGTCCACAAGATACGTATCAACAGTTGTCCCGTTACAAGGATCAATGTCCGATCGTCATTCTAACCAGTATTGAAGACCATTTGATGGCCCTTGAGATGCTGGGTATCGGCGCACAGGATTATGTGTGTAAAAACATGATCTTGATGCAACCAGAGTTACTGGTGCGGATCATGGAATTTTCAATCGGGCGGCATCGCAGTTTGAAATCGTCGCGGGTTGAAATGGAGCAGAAACTGGCACAGACATCGGAATTGTTAAACTTGATGTCGGGATCTTATTCTGCGGGATAAGCATAAATCTTCATTCGTTTTTTGAATATATTTCAAGGAGAGGTCGTCACCATGGTGATGGAGGCCAGACAGGTTACGTTGATTGAAGACTCGGAAACAGATGCGGCGATTATCAAGCGCATTATTTGCGAGAATTCACAGCCCGATTCCTATCGTCTTTACTGGTGCGAGACGATGTTTCAGGCTCGTGAATATTTGTTCGCATCGGCAGATCTGGTTGATGTCATTCTTCTTGATTTGCATTTGCCCGATACATTGGATGGGCATGATAGTTTTTTGCAGGTCAAATCCTTCGCGCCTGATATCCCAGTAGTCGTGTTGACATCTTGTAACAATCAACAACTGGTGAAGTCGTTGCTGGATATGGGGGCTGATGACATCGTATCCAAAAGTCTTATTCCGACCAATCCGGATTTGTTATGTCGCGCGATTGATTTTTCCTTGTACCGAAACAAAAGGATAAGGCTAAAAAATTATATTGGCGTCAGCGAAGCACATGTTCGGTGATACCCGAAAAATATCTGATGACATCGGGAATGAGTTTGTCATTAAAATCATATTTCGGATGGTGAAGTCCGTAATTATGCGGAGAGGTAGGATCATCGGGCTCTCCTTGTCCGAAAATGATATAACAACCCGGTTTTTTCTGGAGCATCGCCCCAAAATCTTCGGCGGTCATGTGGGGAAGAAAGTCGGTTATCACCGCCGTTTCCCCAAATAAATTTTTCGCAATGCCAGCACATAGTGCCGCCTGAGCCGGATCATTGAGGGTCGGGTCATAGATACGTTTATAGTTCAGTGTGCCTTTTGCCCCGTGGGCGTGGGCGATACCTTCAACGATTTCCCGAATTCTTTTTTCGACCAGATCGCGATTTTTATTGTCAAACGTTCTGACCGTTCCAATCAGGTTTGCTTCGGAGGGAATGATGTTGTGGGCGCCGGTTCCGGCATTAAAATTGGTCACACTGATGACCGTTGATTGCGCCGGATTGACTGTGCGCCCGATGATTGTTTGCAAAGATAAAATAATTTCAGAGGCAATCACAATCGGGTCTATGGCTTCGTGTGGAAGGGCTGCGTGTCCGCCTTTTCCTGTTACTGTAATCTCGATTGTATCGGAACTCGCCATGATCGGCCCGCCTTTGATTGCGATCGCACCAAGCGGGGCGTAGGGCCAGTTATGGATGGCATAGACACTGTCTATCGGATATTTATCGAACAGACCTTCTTCGATCATACGAATGGCACCGCCACCACCTTCTTCTGCAGGTTGGAAAAAGAGGTGGACTGTGCCGTTGAAATTTTTTGTCTCAGCCAGATATTTTGCCGTCCCCAATAGAATAGAAGTATGTCCGTCATGGCCGCAGGCATGCATTTTACCAGTAATCTTCGATGACCAGTCCTGTCCCGATTGTTCGGTAATGTTGAGCGCGTCGATATCCCCACGGAAGCCGATCCGTTTTCTTGACGAGGTGTTTTGCCCGTGGATGGTGGCAACAATTCCGGTTTTTGCCCAGCCGCGTTCGAACTCGATCCCCCATTCGGTGAGTTTGCGGGCAATAAGATCAGAGGCGTAAAATTCTTCGTAAGCTGTTGCAGGATTCTGGTGCAATTCATGACGGCAGATTTTGACTTCTTCAGTAATACTGTTGAGAAGGTTGGTGTGATCTGTCGTCATTTTATCTCTCCAACCTTCTATATCTTTGTTTTTCTCGGATCGAAGGCATCTCTGACAGCTTCTCCGATAAAGGTTAATAAAGTAAGCATAATCGCCAGAGAAAAGAAGGCCGTGCCACCCAGCCATGGGGCCTGAATATTATTTTTGCCCTGAGCCAGTAATTCACCTAGTGAGGGCGAACCCGGAGGCAAGCCCAACCCCAGAAAATCCAGCGATGTCAGGGCGGTAATAGAACCGGTCAGGATAAAGGGCATCATGGTGAGCGTTGCCACAACCGCGTTGGGCAGGATATGACGGTGCATCAGGGTAAAGTTGCCAACACCAAGGGCACGCGCCGCACGGACATAATCGAGCGAGCGGGCGCGTAAAAACTCCGCGCGGACAACATCAACCAAAGACGTCCATGAAAAGAGCAGCAGGATCAGGAGAAGTGTCCAGAATCCGGGAACAAACATGGCAGAGAAAATAATCAGGATATAAAGACTGGGGAGTGACGACCAGATTTCAATAACGCGTTGGGCGATCAGATCAACCTTGCCTCCGTAGAACCCTTGAAAGGCACCTGCTGTGACGCCGATCATCGAGGAAAAGATCGTAAGTGCCAGACCAAACAGGACAGAGAGGCGGAATCCGTAAAGAACCCTTGCCACCACATCGCGGCCCTGATCGTCCGTTCCCAGAAGATTGTCTGCGGTCGGGGCAGACGGCGCAGGCGTTGGCAGGTCATAGTTTATGGTATCATAGGAATATCGGATCGGGGGCCAGATGATTTTACCGCCCGCAGTTTTGATGAGTTCTTGAACATACGGGTCACGGTAATCGGCTTCTGTTTCAAAGTCGCCGCCGAATGTGGTTTCCGGATAGTTTTTGAGAAAAGGCATATAGAGGCTGTCCTGATACGAGATGACCAGTGGTTTACTGTTGGCGATCACGTTGGCGGACATGGCCAGCACAAAAAGCACCATAAAGATCCAGAGTGACCAGTAGCCTCTCTTGTTGGCTTTGAATTGCGCCCAGCGGCGGCGGGTGATGGGGGTGGGGTTAAACATTCGGGCTGGCCTCGAAATTGATGCGGGGGTCAACGAGAACATAGATGATGTCACGGATCAGTGTCACGACAAGTCCGATCAGGGCGTAGATGTAAAGCGTTCCCAGCACCACAGGATAGTCGCGGTTGATGATGGATTCATAGCCCAGCAAACCCAGACCATCGAGCGAGAAGATCACCTCGATCAGCAAAGAGCCGGTGAAAAAGATATGCATAAATGCTGCAGGAAATCCGGCGATTACGATCAACATCGCATTTCTGAACACATGACCATAGAGGACACGTTTTTCGGAGAGGCCTTTTGCGCGGGCGGTCAGGACATATTGTTTGCCAATCTCGTCGAGGAACGAGTTTTTGGTCAGCATGGTGAGACCCGCAAAGCCGGAAATAACCATGGCGCACACTGGCAAAGTCATATGCCACATATAATCGAGAGCCTGTTTCCACCACGGAAAATCAGACCAGTTGTCAGAGATGATTCCGCGTAAGGGAAAGAGGTCAAAATATCGTCCACCTGCAAACAGGATGATCAGCAAAATTGCAAACAGGAACGAGGGGATCGCATAGCCGATAAAAATGACGGCGGATGTCCAGATATCAAAGCTTTGACCATCTTTGACCGCCTTTTTGATGCCGAGGGGAATTGAAATAAAATAGATCAGCAAGGTTGACCACAATCCCAGCGAGATTGAAACCGGCATTTTTTCTATGATCAGATCAATGACCCCCGCATCGCGGAAAAAACTTTGTCCCAGATCAAAATGCAGATAGTTCTTTATCATGATCCAGAAGCGTTCGTAGGCCGGTTTGTCAAACCCGTACATGGCTTCGAGTTCTTTAATAAATTCAGGATCAAGTCCTTGTGCCCCGTGATATTGGGAGGATTGTCCTGTCATTTGTGCCATGTTGTTGCCCGCAGCCATATCGCCGCCGCCGCCGGAAAAGCGGGAGGTGGCCTCGGTTCCGTGGCCTTGAAGTTGTGCAATCATGCGTTCCACAGGCCCGCCGGGAACGAATTGGATGACAATAAAGCTGACCAGCAGGATACCGAAAATGGTGGGAACCATCATGGCCAGACGGCGAAGGATATAATTCAACATGATTGGTATTGAATCATATTACGGGCGGATATTCCAGTCGGAAACGCGCCAGTTTTTATCGAATTCCAAGATTCCGTAGGCTCCGGTCGAGAGTTTGGGCGGGAAATCACGGCCATTTTCTGCATGATGCAGGGCAAAACGGGCAATTCCGTTGCTGGTGACCACCATAATGGTCTGATCTTTGTGGGTGTCGGCACAATTTTTTAGAAAATTTTTCCAGTCGAGCAGAATTTGAATCGGGCGTGGTGACCAGCCTTCGGGCATGGTGCCCTCTGTATCCCAGTTCTTGATGGCGGCATCGCCAACGCGTTCCAGAACTTTGTCTTCGGTCTGGTTCTCGTCAGGGCCGTAGTCAATTTCGTTGAAGATTTCCAGACATTCGGGAGGATTGCCACATCCCAAAGCCACGCAAGCCAGACGCGCCGTGTCGATGGTTCGACGCAAGAAGGAGGTGTAAACCAGATCGGGTTTGAGTTTGGCGGATTTCAAATGATGTCCGAGTTTAAGTGCTTGTTCTTCGCCGCCTTCGGTGAGGGGCAAGTCTGTCCGCGCCCCCACGCGGGTGGGCGTTTCATCGGGGCGGAAAGTGTTGCCATGGCGGGCAATGATGAGTTTTGTCGTCATAGGCTTTGTCTTACTGGAAAAGCTCTGGAATTTCATGCAAAAAACGCCTATGTTTTACGAAATTTACTTATAAAAATGTAAAAACAGCAGAACAGGGAAGTATTATGGAACAAGACACACAGATCGACATCATTACAGATTTTATCCAGTCAACCCTTCAAACCGTCAACACTATTGGTAAATCTATTTCGTTGGTGAATGAGGTGGTGGGGCCTTTTGGATTTCAGAAAATATCCGATTCTGAATATTCTCCGGTTGATATTGCGCAGGCGTTCCTTTCCAAAGTTCATGATTTCTTAGCGAAAGCCCAAAAGTTCGATATACCCGAATCCGCCCGTATAGATTTCATGCATGCGTGTGACGTCACAAAAGAAGCAGTTCAGGCGTTGGATGTTGCTGCATATGATTGGAATGAAGTCTTTCCCAAGGGGCAAGATGCGGTTTCCATCCTTGCCGTTGCTGAACGTGTCGAGGATGTGGTGCGGATGGTACAAAGTTTATCTGACGGGTACGATTCCGCCGGAACCGATCTGGGGATGATTGCGTTACCTAATCTGATGTTTACTCGTTCTGATTTGTTGAAGCAGGCTCAACCCGCTTAATTTTTTAGCATCTTTTCAATCGAGAGAATTTCGGTTCTGGTTTGTTTCGGATAGGGGTAAATAAGTCCTTTTTCCAGATAGGTCTTTGCGTTTTCTTTTTCTCCGGTGCTGAGTAAAATATTGATTGCCATTTTTCGCGCTGGCCAGAAAGTCGGATTACGCGCAAGGCTTTCGTCCAGAAGAGGCAACAGGTCTTGTGCTTGCGAGGGATCTCTGACCAGTTGCGTGCGGGCGCGTAAATAGGGGATTTCGGCATTGACCGGATTTTCGGACTCTGCCCTGTCCAGCAAAGTTTTTATTTCGTCAGTATCGGAGCTTTGCGCCAAGGACATAAAGCGTGCGGCCATCAGGCGACAATCAGGAAAATCAGGGTCACCGCGATCAAGACATTCGTCCAGCAGGGCATTGAAGCGGGGCTGGTCATGCAGATGATAGGCCGTTTGCATGTTGTTCCAGATTAGAAATGTATAAGCTCCCGAGAGGCCAAGCCAGATTATAGCCAGCAAGGTCAAAAGCATTGGGATCGAGAAGATCAGGGGTGATGATTTGGGGGTGGGTTGGGTATATAGCGTCGCCAGAGCAAAGCCAAAGATCATCATAAAGCCCACAACGTGCAGCGGGTAAGTCAGGTGGATGGACACAAACAGAGCCGTTAAAATCGAGGCCGCGATGATGTGGTGCGGTTCGAGTGTTTTATTATTCCGAAGGGCAATGGTCTTGAGTGCAGCCAGAATAAAAACCACATAAAGCAGCAGTGTCGAAAGCCATCCTGATTCTACGGCGAACTGCAAAGGTTCCATATGCACCATCCAACCGAGTGAATCATGATCGCCAGCCAGCCGATAGGGCGGGTAGTAGAGATGAAATGTTCCAAGGCCAAAGCCCGTCCATGGATGTTCCCATGCCATATCCCATGCCGCCGTCCAGATGCTGAACCGTTCGGAGCTGTCTTGGACGCTTGATATCAGGCGGGTGTCAAATCCGGTGGTGAAAATCAAGGGGATGGTCACGGCCAGAGTAACTAGTCCCAGAATAAGGACAGATTTGTTTTTGAAAAGGGATGTTGTCTGGTGCGAAAGTAGAGCGTAGGTTCCAAAACCCATGAGCAAGGCAAGAAAGGCTGTCCGGCTTTCGGTCAGGATCATCCCCATAACCAAGACCGGGATAAGAAATCGGGTGGGCTTCAAATACAGGGAAGCCAAAGCCGCAAAAGCAAAAGTCAGTCCCAGCAAATTTGTGTCATCAAACGGCCAGTCGGGGCGGTTTTGATGGTGGATGAAAAAATGATATCCGGCATAAAGCGCCAGACCTGTGCCGATCACGGTCAGCGGAATTGTCAGGTCAATTTTTGGTGTGGTTCGCACATAGAGATAGGTCAAAGGGAGTGCCGCAAAAATAACCCATGTGATTTTGGTCGGAAAGGGGATTGCACTGGCGAGGCCTGTTGCGCCCCAGACCAGCCAGAGCAGACAAAGGGTCAGGAGCATCGGATCTTTGGAATCTAGTTTGGTCAGGCGATTGCCCAGAATAAGAAAGGCGCAGAGTAAAAGTGTCGGGGCAAGGATGAGCGGGTTATCGCCACTTTGTGGCACGAGCCCCAAGAAAACAATCAGCCCCAAAAAATAAGAGGGCAGATGGTTAGACAAGAAGTTTTTCAGCACGGCTTAAATCCTCGGGGCTGTCAATTCCGGTCATGGCAAGGCGTCCTTTATAATCAACCAGCACAGTTTGAATGGTCATGCCGTTTTCCAGCGCGCGGAGTTGTTCCAAGCCTTCGAGGTCTTCGTAACGGGAGGCGGGCAGGGTGATATATTTTTCAAGGCTTTCGCGTTTATATCCGTATAGTCCTATATGGCGATAGACGGGCGAGAGGGGGAGTGTTCTGTTTTCCTTGCGGATTGCCGGAATAATATTTTTTGAAAACCACAAGGCGCGGCCTGAGTGGTCGATCGTTGCCGTCGTTCCGGAAAACGGGGTTGTTTTTTTGTGGTCGCGCAGTTGGTCGAGTTCCGCCCATGTCAGTTGGGTCACGGGCGTGATGATGTCAGCGGTGTTGTTTTGTTGTGCTTCATCAATCAGGGCGCGGACAAAATCAGGCGGGGTAAGGGGGGCGTCGCCTTGGAGATTGATAATAAAGTCTGGTTTATCCTTCATTTGAGAGATTGCGGCCATAGCGCGGTCGGTTCCGGTCGCGCAGGATTCCGGTGTCATCAGAAAGGGAATATCTTTGTCGGTGCAATGTGTTGCGATACGGTCATCATCGGTTGCCACATGGATGGTGGTTTTTGAATCAGAGGCCGCATTCGCCACATCATAGACATGTTCCAGAATGGTTTTACCTTTGAGGATTGCCAGAGGTTTCCCCGGAAAACGTGTCGAGCCATAACGGGCAGGGATAATGATCGCAGTTTTCATGTTTATTATTCCTTGACCCACCAAGTATCGGTAACAGCCGGAGTAAGACCCGAAAGAGTTTTCGGGTGGTCGAGTTTTGACCACCAAGCGAGGCGCCATTTATTATAGTACCAGTTGGGAATGCACAGATAATTCCATTGCAAAACACGGTCGAGGGCGCGGGATTGGTTGACCAGCTTTTCGCGTGTATCCGAGGCAATCAATTCATCAACCAGCTTATCCACCACCGGATTTTTAAGACCGATATAGTTGCGCGAGCCTTGCAGGTCGGCTTTGGCCGATGTCCAGAATTCGCGTTGTTCGTTGCCCGGACTGTCCGATTGCGGGATGACCATGGTCGTCATATCAAAATCAAAATTTTGCATCCGGTTGATATACTGGGCGTCGTCAACAACGCGGAAGCTTGCCGCCACGCCAATTTTCTTGAGGTTCTGGGTAAAGGGCAAAATCCAGCGTTCAAAAGCCGGATTTGCATCCATGAATTCAAATTCCAGACGGGTTCCGGTTTTGTCATGAACGCGAATGCCGTCTGACGCCACTTTGTATCCGGCAGCATCGAGAATATCGGCGGCCTTTTTCAAATTGGCGCGGTTGTTTCCTGACCCATCGGTGCTGGGCGGGTTATATTCTGTTGTGAAGACTTCCGGCGGGAGTTGATCGCGGAACGGTTCGAGGATTTCCAGCTCTGCCGGAGTGGGAAGGCCGTGTGAGGCAAGATCAGAATTTTCAAAATAGGAGCGGGTGCGGTTATAAGCCCCGAATGCGAATTGTTTATTTTCCCATTCGAAATCGAAAGCGTAGGCCAGAGCTTCGCGGACAGCCTTATCGGCGAACACCGGACGGCGGGTGTTATAAATAAAGCCTTGCATTCCTGTGGGGCGGGTGTTGGAAATTTCGGCTTTGATAATGCGCCCGTCCTTGATTGCGGGGGCGGTGTAGGCGGTTGCCCAGAGTTTAGCAACGTTTTCCTGTTGCAAATCGAATTCACCGGCAAAGAAAGCTTCTAACGCGACGTTTTGATCGCGGTAATAGGAGTAGGTGATTTTATCAAAATTATAGCGGCCTTTATTGACGGGGAGGTCTTTGGCCCACCAGTCTTTGTTCCGTTCGAATTCGATCGAGCGACCTGGCTGGATATTCGAGATTTTGTAAGGGCCTGCGGCGACGGGTGGGGTCAGAGTTGTTTCGGCAAAGTTTTTACCCTGCCAGAAATGTTCGGGCAAGATGGGAAGTTGAGCCACGATGAGGGGAAGTTCCCGATTGTTTTTTGAGGCGAAGTTGAAAGTGACGTGCAGATCATCAGACGCAGTGACTTTTGTCACATCAGCGTAATAGGCGCGGTAGAATGGAGTTCCATTTTTAACGAGGGTGTTGAATGTCCATTCGACATCATGGGCGGTCAGAGGTTCGCCATCATCCCATTTGGCATTCGGGTTGATGTTGAAGGTTATGGATGATCGGTCTTCAGACAGATCAACTGTTTGTGCGACATATCCGTAAAGTGTGAAAGGTTCGTCATAGGCTTGCACCATCAGGGTTGGATTGGTCAGAGCATCCACACCGCTTGCGGCGTTGCCTTTGATAATATAGGGGTTGAGATTGTCAAATGTGCCGATGGCAGACAAGCGCAAGGCCCCGCCTTTTGGGGCATCGGGGTTCACATAGTTGAAATGGGTGAAGTCCGCAGGGTATTTGATGTCGCCGTATAAAGAGAGAGCATATTGTTGCGTCGAGGCGTGAGCCGGAAGGCATAAAAAACCGAGCGCCATAGTCAGAATGGTTCGTTCACGCCAAGGCCGCAAAGTTCCGCATAGAGTGCAAAGAAAATTATTAGAGGTCATTGGCTTGTTCTCCATTTATTATTTCGGGAGGGGGTATCCAGTATTTAGGCAACGTGTTTACGGTAGGCCATTTCCAGATCAGGTTTGCCGAACAGATAGCCTTCGCCATAATCAATTTCGAAATCCAGCAATTCGAGAAGCGCGCTTTCTGTTTCAAATTTTTCAACAATCAGTTCAAGACCTGAATTGTCCAGACGCGATTTCAGGCGTGCCAGATCCATTTCTCCATCTGATGTTTTACACAGATCGACCAGAGTTTGAGAGCCAAGTTTCAAAAAGTTGACACCACTTTCGGCCAGACGGTCGTCATCGAAATCGAGAGAGGTCAGGTTATCAATCGAGAATTTACAGCCTAAGCGACTTAGGCCATCAATGACGCGGATCAGTTGCGGTGGTAAGGTAGCGTATTCTTTATATTGAATCTCGAAAACCAGATGTCCGGCGAGGTCGCGTTTGGCCCGCAGAAATTCCAGCAGATCGGTCATATAGCGCTGGTTCTTGAAAGACTGGGCGCAGACATTGATGAAATAGCCGATACTTACGCCACGCCGTGCATCGGCGCGGATGGTGTCGATGGTATGCAATAACAGCAGATGATCGACATTTTCGATGCTTGATTCTTCTTCAGCCAGAGAGCGATAGGTATCTGCGGGGAGGTAAATTCCTGCACGCGCACGGATGCGGGCAAATAATTCCAGATAGGAAATTTTGCGAGAGGGCAGGCGCACAATCGGTTGGGCAAAAATTTCGATCTTGTCGTTTTGAACGGCATGGTTAATCAGTTCGCTCAGAACGGCTTTGCTGTATTCCGGCACTTCGTCAAGCGGGCGTTCTGGCACCAGATCGGGTTCGGATTTCCGCGCAGATGGTTTGGAGTCCGATGTCATCAGAATGTCACGATATTTGCGAATCTTACTTTCTTTGGTTACCGGTTCTTTTGGGGCAGGTTCGTTGGCTGGTTCTTGTTTCGGCATAAAAGCCGCGATAGAGGGCGGATTTGATGTTGGGCGGAGGCGATTGCCCATTTTCTGAAAGGAGCGTTGAACAGCCCCCATTGCTGACGAAGGAGGTTTTACAACCTGTTCGCTTTCCTGTGCGGGGGTGTCTGTGAGAGCGTTGAATTTTTTCAATTCTTTTTGAAGCGTGATGGCCGTTTGCACCATATCGTCTTTCAAGGCATCCACATCATTGCGGGTGCGGGCAATCTCGCGGGTCATCTGGCTTTGTTGCGCGCCAAGTGTTTCGACCCGTTTGTTCAGTTTTGTTTCAACTGTGCGGCGAGTCATGGATTCAAAGCCGAATGTTCCGGCCAATATAAAGAAAGCGGTTGCAGAACCTGCGGCGATCCCGCCAAAGATCTGTCCGACGGTGGCAATGGTCATCAGTGACCCGCAGGCATATACGCCAAGCCATAGTCCCGGATATTTGGTGAGGGTATCAAGCTGATTTGACATTTTTCTCCCCTGTGTCCTGTTGTGCTTTTGCATCTTGTTTCTGGTGATCAGCCCCTATTGCCTGCTCCAGATTGGCATAACCACCCTTTTCAAGCAAGCTTTCGAGATCATCCTTGATTTTTTGAACCAGATTTGGCCCTGCAAACACCAGTCCGGAGTAGATTTGAACCAGCGAGGCTCCCGCGCGGATTTTGGCGTAGGCGTCCGCACCGCTTGAGATTCCACCCACACCAATGATCGGGATTGCCCCTTTGGTCAGGGCATAGAATTTGCGAATTATCTCGGTTGATTTGTCAGTCAGTGGCGCGCCGCTTAGCCCGCCTTTTTCACCGGCAAAAGAGGAGGGTAGAAAATCGGGGCGGGCAAGAGTGGTGTTGCTTAGAACCACGCCGTCAATTTTGAGGTCAAGCAAAACGGACGCAATGTCCGAGAGTTGGTCATCCGTCAGATCAGGAGCCAGTTTAACCAGTATCGGCGGCGGATTCGTTCCACAAGAGTTCTTACGTTCTTGCATGATTGCTGTCAGGAGTTCGGTCAGAGGTTCTTTTTCCTGCAAATTGCGTAGGCCCGGCGTGTTGGGAGATGAAATGTTGATGGTCAGATAATCTGCCATCGGGGCCAGTGTGCGGATCAGAGAGGTGTAATCTTTGGCAGGATTGGTCTGATCTTTGTTCATCCCGATATTGATGCCCAGCACGCCATTGGGGCGCGGTTTCTGGCGAAGAAATTTTTCGAGATTTTGTTTGAAATTGGCAACGCCCAGATTCGGGAATCCCATGCGGTTGATGACGGCACGATGTTCAGGGCACCGGAAAATACGCGGGCTCGGGTTGCCTGATTGTGGTTTGATGGTTACGGTTCCGGCTTCGATGAATCCAAACCCCAGATGAAAAAGTCCAGAGATACTTTCAGCATTCTTGTCAAAGCCTGCAGCCAGCCCCACCGGATTGGGAAATACCCTGTCCCAAAGGGCAAGCCTGAGGGAGGGAGGGTTGCGTTTGGGTGGAAGCACCCACGACGGAGCGTAGCGCAAAGCCTTGAGCGTGAGTTTATGCGCGGTTTCCGGTTGAATTAAGAAAAGCAGTGGGGAGAGCGTTTTATACATCGAGATGTTTCAAGCCTTCTTTCATGTATGTCCATCCGGTCATCATGGTGAGGATGGTTGCAATTGTTAAAAGGCTGTAACCCATTTCCCAGTTTGGCGAGAAAACTTTTTCGCCCCAGTCGCCCATAATCAAAAAGCCGAGCGAAAACATCTGTGCTGTAGTTTTCCATTTCGCCAGATTGGAGACAGGGAACTTGATATTTTGCGGCCCAAAAAATTCACGAAGGCCGGACACCAGAAATTCACGGCACAAGATAATGGTCACCGGAATGCATCCCCACCACGGTAAGTTGTTGTTGGCAAGCAAAGTAATCAACACCGTCGCGATAAAGATTTTATCTGCCACGGGGTCGAGAAATTTTCCGAAGGCACTTTCGAGTTTATAGCGGCGGGCAATGTATCCATCCAGCCAGTCTGTCAGACATCCTGCCGTGTAAATTCCAAGTGCCGTCCACGCGGCCCATTCAGAATTAATGAGCATCATCGCAACAAGAATCGGAAGCGACATCAGCCGTCCGACCGTAATATAGTTCGGTAAGTTTCGCATGGTTCATTTTTAAGCGATAAGTTTTTTTAATTCAACAACTTATCAAGAGATATGCACGGCTTGCATAGACAGCGAGACGTCATTTTCATAATATATATCAGCGAGGATTAGTCTTCCAGCTTCAGGGGAGCGCCAGTTGATTCGGTGATGTTTTCGAGATTGATGTCGAGGCAGACGTTGAATTCGGTCAGGTCGAGGTTCTTCTCTGCATTTTTTGGCATCATGATCTTGTTGGTAATGCAATATTCAATCAAGGCTGCGGAAATAAAGTCTGCGGTCAGGTTGATGAATTTCTGTTCGAAGGTTTTTTCATCAAAAAAGGTCAGGGTAATGGCCTTGGGGGTTTCCCGGACATTATAATCCCCCTGAATAGGAGCTTTGAACTGTTTCATGGAGTGGAATTCATATTCGGCGGTTCCGGCATAGCGCGCGCGAATGATCCGCCCTTCCGGAAATTTCATGCCCAAAGAGGCACCATAGTTGCGGATGGCGATGGTTGTTTCGCTGTGTGAAAATATCAATCGGCGTATTTCTGTTGCCATAAGTCTCTCGTGAGTGTTTTTCTTTTTATATATTATATTTTTTTATGTGCTGGATTGCTCGAACAAAATACGAATCTACCTGTTTTTTTTTATTTTGCAACATCCTGATCTTCAAGTTTTTTTTACGATTGCGAGGTAGTCTGAGGAGTGAGGGTTAAGGATTGCCCCGTGATTCTTTGGAACTACTCTTATTATATACCTTGTGTTTCCGCCCCTTGAAAGGGATAAGTCAGGAGATACAAGGAGCCCCTTTTAAATGTGCCTGCAAGTGGAAAATTTATGGAAGTTATTGATTTAACAGGAAAAGACGAGGATCAGAACAAAAGTTCTGGTGGTGCAGGGTTGCCTGCGCGTCCCGATCAAATCAAAGCCCTTGATGCAAAGGAGCTTGTCAGGGCAGGTGGACATGGGCTATCGCGGCGGAGCGGAGGCGTTGCGGGACGCTATATTGATGAGGATGGACGGGGGCATTCCAGTGAGGCAGATGGTCGCGGACGTATCGGTGAGCGCATGGTCGCTCAGGGGATTATCACTCAGGAGCAATTGAATGTTGCCTTGCAGGAAAAGAAAATTACCGGAAAATTGCTGGGACAGGTTCTGGTTGATCTCGGATTTATTGGCGAGCAAATTCTGATCGAGTTTCTGGCCAAATCCAGTGGCCATGAGGTTTTTGACCCCAAAACGACAATCTTTGATGGTGAGGCGTTGGTTCTGGTTGATAAGGAGCAGGCCAAGAAGTTGCGTGTCCTCCCGATTTCCTACCGGAATAATGTCGTTGTCGTTGCGATGGTTGATCCGTACGATATTGTGGCGACCGATGGATTAAAGAGAATTCTGCCCAAGGGCACCGAGGTTCGTTGCAAAGTTACGACAGCCACGATCCTTTCTGATGCTATTGATGCAGCTTATGGATATTCCAGCTTGATCGAGGATATTCTTAAGGAGTTGGATGACGGTACGGTTAACCCTGATGATGTCGCCAAGTTGAATGAAGACAAGGCTTATAGCCATCCGGTTGTGCGATTGGTCAACGCGTTGTTGATTGATGCCGTTAAAACAGGTGTTTCGGATTTGCACTTTGAGCCGGAAGAGAACTTTGTCCGTTTGCGGTACCGTTTAGACGGCGTGTTGTTTACCGCCCAGATTTTGCACAAGAAGATATGGAACGGGGTGTCCCAGCGGATTAAAATTATGTCGAAGATGAATATTGCCGACAAGCTGTCTCCGCAAGATGGACGTTTCAATCTGAATATCGGAGACCGTGAAGCGGACTTTCGTGTTTCATCCTTACCAACTGTCCATGGCGAAAATATTGTTCTTCGTGTTTTGGATAAGAACGCCAGTATTAAGCCATTGGTAAAATTGGGATTTAGTGAAGACAATCTGAAAAGAATCCGAATGGCGCAAGCACGCCCCGAGGGGATTATTATTGTGACCGGCCCGACTGGTTCGGGTAAGTCAACTTCTCTTTACTCAATGATTAATGAAATCAATAAGGTAGAGGTGAATATTCAGACATTGGAAGATCCTGTTGAATATTCTTTGCCAATGATCAGGCAAACCCATGTGCGGGAAGGAATTTTGACGTTCGCGGACGGTATTAAGGCTTTGCTGCGTCAGGATCCGGATATTATCTTTATCGGAGAGATCCGTGACGGGATGACAGGAGATATGGCGCTTAAGGCGGCGATGACTGGTCACCAAGTTTACACAACCCTCCACACTAATGATTCGTTTGGCGCCATTCCGCGTCTGGTCGATATGGGATTAAAGCCCGGAATGATTGCGGGAGCGATTATCGGGGTTTTTGCACAGCGTCTGGTTCGTGTATTATGTGAAAACTGTAAGGAAGAACATCACCCCAACGAAGAAGAATGTCAAATTCTGGGTGTCTCTTCGGGTGAGGCTCCTAAAATTTTCAAAGCCCGTCAGGGTGGGTGTCCAGTGTGCTCTGGCCAAGGATATAAGGGGCGTGTGGCGATCGCAGAGATCTTGTTATTGGATGAAGATCTGGACGAGATTATTGCGCGCGGGGGCACAAAAGTAGAAATGAAGCGTGTGGCTCAACAAAAGGGATTCAAAAGTATGCGAGATGATGGTATCCTCAAAGTCCTTGATGGGGTCACGAGCATTGAAGAAATCGCTGGCGCCGTTCACGTTTATTAGTTTCTTTCTCGCTGTAACGTCCTGTTGCTGCGGGGTTTCACAGAGTGGAGGTTACCATTCAGCCCTATAAGTACAAAGCTTATAATGCTAAAGGTCGTCCGATTCGTGGCGTGGTTTCTGCCGCCAACGAAGTAGATTTGTATAACCAGCTTCAAGGTGCGGGGATGGAGCTGGTAAGCTGTGCCCCTGTTTCTGCCCGTCGAAGTAGCGGGATTGCGCTGCTCCGACCAAAAGTTAAAACACGCGATTTGATCCAGTTCTTTATGCATCTGGAACAAATGCAGGCGGCTGGTGTGCCAATGCTTGATTCTTTGGCCGATGTTCGGGATTCTGCGGAAAACCAGACATTGAAAGATATTATGACGGATGTTCACCGGAGTGTGTCTGATGGAAGTTCGTTGTCAGAATCTTTGGCGGCTTATCCGAAGGTCTTTTCGAATCTTTATATTTCCCTGATTGAGGCTGGTGAAGAGACTGGTAATCTGGAGATGTCTTATTCCCAGTTGATTAAATATCTGAAATGGATTGATGAGATGCAATCCAAAATCAAAAAGGCGACGCGCTACCCGACGATTTTGTTGGTTGTGGTCGTTTTGACGATTACGGTGATGATGGGGGTGGTCGTCCCCCAGATCGTCGGTTTTATCAAGAATTTGGGACAGGAATTGCCGGTTTATACCACAGCATTGATGGCGACGTCCGAATTTTTCCAGGAATATTGGTGGGCGGTTCTCGCGGCTCCGGTTATTATGTTTTTCGTGTATAAATCCTTGCGCAAGAGTTCTGAAGGTTTCGCCTATCAGATGGATACGTTGTGGTTGCGCCTTCCGATTATGGGGCCTTTGATTCGGAAAATCTCGATTGCCCGTTACTCTCAAACCTTCGGCTCATTGTTCTCAAGCGGGATTGATGTGATTAATTGCTTGAAATCGTCTCAACAAACCGTAACCAATCTAGCCTTGATCGAAGCTTTGGAAATTGTTCAGGCGCAGGTTCAGTCAGGCTCCCCCTTATCGGCGGCATTTGGCGCGTCAGGCGAATTCCCGACGCTGGTGACGCGTATGATCAAGATCGGTGAAGAGTCCGGTAATCTTACTCCGGTTCTTAATCAGGTATCGGAATTCTACACAAGGGATGTTGATGAGGCGGTTCAAGGATTGATTACGATGATTGAGCCTATGCTAACCGCATTACTTGGTGGTATGATCATGTGGATTGCTGTCGCTGTCTTTGGCCCGATTTACTCTAGTTTTGAACATATTGAAATGTAACGGTTGGTTGTTATGTCTGCACTTTACCCTTCGATTATATCCCCGACACGATGTGTTCTCCTTATTATGGACGAAGGGGTCGGCGTTTATGTGTCGTCCGGACGAGGTGTTTCGTTTATTGATTCCTATCATTGGCGCGAGTCAGGCTTTGAAGAAAAGCTTTCAGACGCTATTTCCCGAAGTGGCGCTGTGTCTGTTGTAATTTTGAATGATGCGGTCGAACAGCATTACAGGAAAGAGAAAGTTCCTGTCCTTTCCTTCTTTGATAAAGCTAATATCATTCAACGTCGGTTAAATGTGGCGTTCCCGAATTTCTCCATGCGGGCGGCGGTGGTTCTGAAAGAGGGAACCAAGTTGATCCGTGAAGCGGCCGCCAATGAAAAAGATGTGGTCAAGGGCGATCTTTATCTGTTCGCAGCCGTCCCTTCTACAGAAGCTTTTGGACGTATTATGAGTGCGGTTTCAAGCGTGGACGCCCAGATTGTCGGCTATGGTTTATTACCTGTTGAATCGACCCCTCTGGTTGATGCTTTGGTGAAAAAGCTGGCTAGCAGAAAGACAGGAATTGGTGGAGCGCGTTGGTCTATTCTGATTTCCCAGCATCGTGGCGGAGGATTGCGTCAGATCGTTGTCCGGAATAACGAGTTGGCGTTGACCCGTGTCACGCCGGTGATCGAGCCTGACCCTGAAAGTCCGGGAGCGTGGGCAGCTGATGTTTCTCAAGAGCTTCAGGCAACATTGAGTTATTTGTCCCGTTTCGGTTATACGCCGGAAGATGGTCTTGATATTATGGTCGTTGGTGACTCCTTATACACCGAGCCATTGGAGGGGATGATTTATGCCCCTTGTAACTATACCACCCTGACCTTGAAAGAAGCGTGTGACCTTATAGGTATCCGTGTTCTTGATCGGGGTGAGGAGCATTTCTCGGACGCGTTGCATGTCGGATGGGTCGGGCGCAAAGCCATGCTTGATTTGCCGCTGGTTTCCCGAGAAATCAATTCGATTAAAAAACCTCGTCAGGCGGCGATGGCGTTTATGGTTTTATGTTCGATTGGAGTTTCTGGTGTTGCAGCTTATGCTGTAGACGAGGCGATGCGGCTTTATCGGACAACCGTTAACATTGAAGTCGCTCAGGAACAGAAGAGAAAAATTGATGAGATTTACGCTGAAGAATTGAAGCGTAAAGAAAGTATGGGGATTGATGTTCCTTTGATTAAAGGGTCGTTGGCGATCAATAAATTGATATCTGATGCGGCGATTGATCCTTTGGTTGTTCTGGATGCCATTAGTAGGGAATTGCAGGATATCCGACTGGACGGATTTGAGTTTAATAATACAGGGTCTGAGCCTGCAGAAACATTGAGCCCTGGAACTAATCTTGCGGACCGTAGAACCGAACTGCTGCTGAAAATGAGCTTTGCCGGATCTGTTGATGCGGTGAAGGGGAATGAGGAGCTTGATAAGCTGGTGGATCGTCTGAATAGTCGTCTGGAAGAGATCGGTTATAAGGCGCAAGTGAACAAACAGTTGCAAAAATTTACGTATGATTCCGCAGTCGATAGTCAGGCAGGGATAATTGCAAAGGTCCGAGCTGCACAAGACAGATATAATGCCGAAGTTAAAGTCGTGAGGGTCAAGAAAAATGGTTAAGGGGTTATCCAACAAGATTGTTTTCTTTATCCTTTTTCTGCTGTTTGTTGGCGGCGCCGGTGGCTATCTGGTCTATGAATATTTGATGCCTGCGCGCGAGGGAGCGGAACGCGAATTATCTGCCACCAAAGCGGCTATTGATGCAAAATATCAGGAAGTTGCCAAGATGAAGGAAGAGTTCATTTTGTTGCAAAGCCAGTTGCGGGATTTCAAAAATCTGGAAGCCAGAGGGTTCTTTGGCGATCAGGATCGCGCACAAGCTACAGAGAATTTTTCCAAGCTGGTTGATCGTACGGGGCTCTTGCAGGCCAATTTGAAATATGAAGCAGGTAAAGTTGTTGTCAATAAAATGGCGGAGGATGCCAAGCAGATTGTCATCAAATCCCGTGGCCAGATCAATATTGAGAGTCTGGATGATGTTGATGTCTATACATTGTTGAAATATATGCAAGAACGTTACCCGGGTAGTGTTGATGTTACCAAGGTTACACTGGAGCGTACCGAAACATTGAATGCGGATATGTTGCGGCAAATCGGAGGAGGAACTCCTGTCCCTCTCGTCAAGGGCGTCATTGAGTTTGATTGGAGAACGATGACATCTCGTGATGTTACCGCGCCGCAAGGTGGAGGAATATAGAATGTTAGCTTATACCTATCGTATTGATCGTCGATTATTGGGTCTGTTTTGTGCTGGTGTTTGCGCTGTGTCAGTTTTTGGCGCAGGAAGCGTAACGGCGCGTGCGGAAACGGGTTCTGCAAATGGCGGAGTTGCTTCTTCCTCGGCACCGACCTTCGGGACAACAGATTCTGTCGCTGCGCTGTCAGATGACGAGTTGCCTCCAGAGGTGAAAATTCTACAAAGTATAGAGAAGGAAATCAGGGAAAAGTATAAAAAACAGATTTATGTGCGTGCTCAAGTCCCATCCCTGTTTTTTACTCCTGCTCAACATGCCCTATTGCGTGAGGCGCGGGTTGGATTTAATACGCGTGTTCCTACCTTTCAGGATTTGAAAGATTCTGGTGATCCGAATGACCCGAATTACAGACCGCCAACTTCGTTGCGTGAGGTAACTTTGAGCGGGATATTATACAATTCTCCTGATGACTGGACGGTTTATCTGAACAAGGCGCGTGTTACGCCTGACTCTATTCCATCCGAAGTGGTTGATATCAAAGTCTTCAAAGACTATATCGAATTACGTTGGTTTGATCAGATTTCCAACCAGATTTATCCGGTCCGCCTAAGGCCAAACCAAAGATTTAATTTGGATGCGCGCGTGTTTTTGCCCGCCAAATCCTCATAATCGATCTGGAGCGTATCGTTGTGTCTGAGCCCGTTTTTCTCGCTGTAAAGGTTTCTGCTTTGCGCGCTGGCTATGGTCGCAAGGAAGTCCTACATGGCATTGATCTGTCGGTTGATGTCAGTCAGACTTACGGGTTGATTGGCTTGAACGGGGCGGGAAAAACAACTCTGGTTAAAACAGTTCTTGGATTGAAAGAGCCGATATCGGGTGATGTCGCCGTCTTTGGAAGAAGCTCCCGGAATGCTGATGTTCGACTTGATGTGGCTTATTTGCCCGAACGTTTTGATCCTCCATGGTTTTTATCGGGTGGAGAATTTATCGATTTTGCAGTCTCTTTGTATGGGCGGCAGGTCAGTCGTGAGGATAAAACCCGTTTTTGCGAAGCGCTCTCCCTTGATGCTGCGGTTTTGTCGCAACGCGTCCAGACCTATTCCAAAGGGATGCGTCAGAAACTTGGGTTGATTGCAACGGTCTTGACGGGATGTAAAATATTAATCCTCGATGAGCCGATGAGTGGTCTTGATCCGCTGGCGCGATCTTTGGTCAAGAGTATGTTGATTGATGTCCGGCAAGAGGGGCGTACCATCTTGCTGAGCAGTCATATTTTATCGGATATGGATGAAATCTGCGATTTTGTGTCGGTTGTCCATCAAGGGGATTGTTTATTCACTGGTACACCTGCTGCGATGCGCGAGAGTACAGGTGAGGAGTCTTTGGAAAAGGCGTTTCTTAATGTTATCGGCCATGTGCCAAGAGTTCTAGGCAAGGTGGCGTAAATGGTGTATCATTCTGTTCGTGGTTTTGGGCCGCGTCATTTATATCCGGCCTCTTTTGGTTCTATATCCATTCTATGTCCACCAGGTGAGAAGTATGTCAGATCAGAATAATCATAACGATCAGGAAGAGTTCGAAGCGATGTTTTCCTCTGAGGAAGGCCGTCGGGATAAGGCACCTGTCCAGAAAAAACAGGACGGAGATTTTCCTGAAGAGATTCTGGACGTAGACGTTTTTGATGCTGATACAGTGTCTGGAGAAGATCTGGCTGACTTTTCGGATATTGATGACGGGGTTGATGAAAACGGTATTTTTGCTGCATCCTCCGGAAAACGAAAAAATCGAAAAAAATCATCCTCTCCGGCAATGATGGCTTTGGTTGTATTGTTGGCTGTTGGTGGAGCCGGTGGATATTTCTATTATACCAATCCTGAAATTATCAATCAGATTAAAGAGAATTTTGCTGGAGAAGTGGCGTCGTCTTCTTTGTTATCCGGCTTGAATGTTTTGGATGGAGACTCAAAAGATGCTTCTGGTTCCCAGTTAGATGGTGGAACTCAAGATGTTGATTCTGTGATTGGTGGTATCATTGCCCCAAGTGTTGACGAGATGCCTCCACAACCAGAGCCGGTTGAAATGACCGATGCTGCTGGTACTATTGTTGAGAATGCTTCAGGTGTTTCGGAAAATATGCCTGTACCGGATAATGTTGTGCCGTCTCCTGATGCGCCGTTGGTGGATTCTGGATCTGTGGCCCAGTCTTTGGATGGCGATATGCCACCGCCCCCCGCGACGCCGGATGCTCCGGTCGAGGAAGTTACTCAAAATTCAGGGTCTGTTGTTCCTGTTCCTGTTGCTGAAAATGAGCAAGTTGCAGAAAATGAAGTGATTCAGGACCCCGAGCCTGTCGTGGAGGGGAATGCAAAAATTATCCGTCCCACAGAAGATGTGAAGCACAAGATTACTTTGGTTGATGATTTATCACCGGAAGACAAGCCGAGTGTTTCTGATTTGCAAAGTGCGCCGGTTGTTAAAGCGGACGCAAAGCCAGTTGAGGATCAAGGTGAAGCTGCAACTGCAGACGCAGAGAAGAAAGATATGTTCTTTGATGCGCCTTCGGGTAAAATTCTGGCAACATTGCCTGCGCCATCTCTGGATGCAAAGCGTGGAAAATACGAAAGTATTATTGTTGTAAACTCCCCGACGAAATCATCGAGCAAATCTTCCAAGAAAGCTGCTGTTGACAACCATCTGGATATTCAAACAACGACGCTAGATGATCGTGTGGTGGCTGCCAGCCGTGCTTTGAAGCTCGGGCGTTATGATGCCGCAAAAAATATGTATGATGAATTATATACCCTTAACCCTCGTGATCCGCGTGTGTTGATGGGAAGGGCTATTCTGCTTCAGAAAATCGGCGAACCGGATCGCGCGATTGCCGCCTATGAAGAGGTTCTGGCTGTTGCCCCTGATAACGCAGAGGCTATCGTCAATATGGCAGGACTGATCCGTAAGGTGCAGCCGGCCATGGCGTTGAGCAAATTGTTAGATATGCGTCAGAAACATCCTGATAATGCTGCGATTGCCGCACAGCTCGGTGTGGCTTATGCCGATTCAGGAAATCTGCAGGATGCGTATCGTTACTTAGATCTTGCAACGAGTATGCAGCCTGGCAACGCCCAGCATTATTTCAATATGGCGATTATTGCCGAACGGGCGCGGGATATTCCAAAGGCGATCGGCATGTATGAAAAAGCATTGGAAGTGGATGCTATTCATGGCGGTGGAGCAACCATCAATCGTGATGTGATTTATGATCGCCTGACCCGATTGAGGTAATCAGTCTTGCCGAAGAGGATGTCTTGATATGTCCGGTATTGGCTTATTTTATTCCGATCCTTTTTATACAGCCATTATAGTGGGCGCGGTATTTTGTGTGGGGTTATGTCTGGGCAGTTTTTCCAGTGCCATTGCTTATCGCGCTGTGCGCGGGGAAAGTTGGATTGTTACTGGCTTTGGAGAAAATAAATCTGCTGCGCGGTCAAAATGTCCACACTGCCATCATCAATTAGGCTTTTATGATTTAATCCCTGTCATATCGTGGGTACTTATGGCGGGGAAGTGCCGATACTGCAAAACTCCGATATCTATCCGTTATCCTGTTCTGGAATTATCGGCAGCTTTACTTCTGAGCGGATATTATCTCTATACCGGCTATTCCCAGAATATTATTCTAAACGGGCTGTTTGTTGTGTCGATACCTTTTTCTTTAGCGTTGATTGCGGCAAAGTTTGAAAAGGGGAGGAAACTACCCTTCTCTTTATGGTTTATGGGTTTATTATCTATGTGCGGAATGGTAGTATTATGTATCTTCTAATCGATGTTTTTATCAATTAAACATCGGACTTCACCGCAAATATTTACTTTCCGTTCGTAATTCTCAGGTAAGAATAGGGGACGGGTCTTTCGCCTCTGGAGGAATATTATGGACATTACTCAACTTCTCGCGTTTGTTATGCAGAACAATGCATCCGATTTGCATTTGAGCGCAACAAACCCGCCGATCGTGCGTGTTTACGGGACGTTGAAGCGTCTGAAGGCCGAGGCTCTCACCAATGATGATATTCGAGGCATGTTGTACTCGATTATGAATGATGACCAGCGGGCCGAATTTGAAAAAAATCTTGAGATAGATTTCGCGATTGCCTTTGGAGAAAAAGCACGTTTCCGTGTGAATGCCTTTACAAACAGGAATGGAGCTGCGGCTGTGTTCCGTACCATTCCATCCGTTATTCCGTCGATGGAGGAGCTTGATCTCCCTCCAATTATGCGCCGTTTTGCTGAATTGGAAAAAGGGATCGTCCTTGTGACGGGGCCAACCGGTTCGGGTAAATCCACAACTTTGGCTTCGATGATTAATCACATTAACGAGACGATGCCCAAACATATTCTGACGGTTGAAGACCCTGTTGAGTTTTTTCACACATCAAAGAAAGCCCTGATCAATCACCGAGAGTTGGGAACTGACACACAAAGTTTTTCCCGCGCTTTGAAAAGTGCTCTGCGGGAAGACCCTGATGTTATTCTGGTGGGGGAGATGCGCGACCATGAAACAATTTCTCTGGCCTTGACGGCAGCGGAAACCGGACACCTTGTTTTCGGGACACTTCACTCGAACTCGGCATCCAAAACCATTGACCGTATTATTGATGTGTTCCCGACGGGCGATAAGGAAATGATCCGCGCGATGCTGTCGAGTTCGTTGCAGGGTGTTATTGCCCAAACTCTTTTGAAACGTAAGGGCGGACAGGGGCGTGTGGCAGCGTTCGAAGTTCTGGTTGGAACCAACGCAGTACGAAACCTGATCCGCGAAAACCAGATTCCGCAGATGTATTCCATGATCCAGACTGGTTCTCGTTACGGTATGATTACCATGGAAGACTCAATCGAGAGCTTGCTTGATCAAGGAATTGTGGATGAAGAAGAAGTGCGTGCAGCCTTGATGAAGGCTACCGATGAAGAAGGTGGCGACCGTGATAGCGGTATGGCAAGTGCAGCCAAAGGTGGGGCGTCTATGCGCCGTAAAACTGCCGGACCGGATGCGATGGCGGATGATGACAGCATTAACACTGATGAGGGATATTCGTTTTGAGCGAACCTTTGATCTATTCCTATCTGGTTCAGATGAATCGTCAAAATGCTACGGATTTGTACTTGACTGTCGGAGTTCCTCCTACGCTGCGTGTTGATGATCGTTTGATCCATGTTTCATCTCAAAATATTGATTCAGCCCAGATGGGAGATATTCTGGGTACTATTCTGACCACGCGCCAGCGACGGGAATTCGAATCCAAAATGGAATTGAATACGGCTATCGATATGGGCGGGCATGGACGCTTTCGCGTGAACATCCTGCAGCAACGGCATCAGCCGGCTTTGGTTATCCGGCGGATTATTTCGCGTATCCCGAGTTTTGATGAATTGAGATTGCCACCCTTGATGCAACAGCTTTCAATGTTGAGGCGGGGCTTGATCTTGTTAACCGGTATGACGGGGTCGGGGAAATCAACGACTTTGGCGTCAATGGTTGATTATCGAAATTCCAATTCGCAAGGGCATATTATTACCATTGAAGATCCGATCGAATATCATCACGAGCATAAGAGTTGTGTTGTAACGCAGCGCGAAGTCGGGGTTGATACGGAAAATTATGCGGTGGCTTTGAAAAATGCCCTGCGACAACGGCCAGACGTTATTCTGGTTGGAGAGATCAGGGATCGTGAAGTGATGGAGCAAGCTTTGACGGCCTCCGAAACCGGACATTTGTGTCTGGCAACAATCCACACGAATAATTCATACCAAGCCATTGAGCGGATTGTGAATCTGTTTAATGAGGATATGCATCAGCAGATCCGTTTGAATCTGGCGACTAATTTGCGTGCCATTATATCCCAGCGACTTGTTTCAACAAAAACAGGGGGGATGACCGTTGCTCTTGAGGTGATGCTTAATCAAGGCTTGGTTAAAGAATTGATTTTAGAAGGAAAAATATCAAAAATTCGCGATGTCATGGAGGCCAACCAGAATTTGGGAATGGGAACCTTTGACCAATCATTGCTGGTGTTGTTTCAGGCTGGTGTTATTACCGAAGAGGTTGCTCTGTCCCAGAGTGATCTGCCGGGTGACATGAAGATCAAGCTTCAGCAAGTGCGTCTTGGTGGATCGCAGTCGGGGCTATCCCAAATGGACACCTCGCTTTTGACAATTTCTGAATAGCGGCGGAATAGTGTCTGGTAATAAGAATAAAAATGGGGTAGAATCACTCAAGCTGTCTCAACGATGGTCCTACCTTTTTTGTTCATTTTAGTCTAAAGATTTAGCAGAGTTTTTGCCATGACACTGAAACCTTCCTCTCTCAAGACTACGGTTACGAGCCTTCTTGCGTTATCGGTCTTTCTTCCTGCGTCGGGCTGTGATCTGGCGAATAACCACACAAAAATGGATCGCTCGACCAATAACGAGTTTCAGGATTTCCGTGATGCCCTTGCTCCGCGCGAAGAGGGGTTTGGTGACCAATCTTCCATGGCATCGGATATCCCCGATTTGCAGCCATATGTTTCCGACAGTGTGGAAAAGCTTCCGCCAATGCCTCTGGTGTCGATTTCGATCAACCAGAGTGTCCCGTTACGTGAGGCCTTGTTCGAATTGGCCAAGCAGGCTGATTATGATATCGAACTTGATCCGCGTATCAGTGGGTCGGTTATCTTTACGGCGCGTAATCGCCCGATGGATGTTGTGATTGACCGGATTTGTGAAATCTCAGGGCTGCGCTATAAATTTGACGAGAATACCTTGCGGATCGAATTGGATACGCCGTACTCCAAGAATTATAAAATTGATTATCTGAGCTTTACCCGTAAAAACAGTGGTTCCATGAAAACGGATGTTTCTGTTGCCAGTGGCGGCGGGGAAGGTGGTGTTGGTGGTGGATCAACCTTCTCTGTTGATACATCTGCGGATTCGGATTTCTGGGCTGAGCTGGATACCAACCTGAAACAAATTCTTGCTTCCAACGCGTCTGGAAGTTATCTGAAGACATCGGATGACCCGCAGATTACCTTGACGACAGCGGGCCCAACCAATCCTCCTGTTCCTCCGGTGGACGCGGCGTTGTTGCAGGATGGTTCTGCTGCAGCGACTGTTTCTCCTCAGGCAGGTGGTGATTATTATGTGACGTCTCCGGTTTCTCTTCCTGCCACTACGCAAGAGCCCCAATCTGAGCCGGTTGTCGGAGATAGTGTGAATGTTGACACTTCTGCGACTGCCAATGAAGCGGTCAATCAGCCAACGGCTGCTCCTGCCCAACCTTCGTCTGTTCCTTTGGAAGGTGGTGCCGCAGGGCAGACTGCCGTTGCGCCTGTGCCAACCTTGAAAATCGAGTCCTTGCCATCTTCTCTGGCAACCGGGGCAAGTTCCGCGCAGAATGAAATTTCCTTTACCCCGTCCTTTTCCTTGAATAAGCAAGCGGGAATCGTTTCTGTTTATGCGAATGAGCGTTTGCACAAGAAAGTTAGGGAATATCTTGATGAGTTGAGGCGTTCGAGTACCTCACAAGTCCTGATCGAAGCCAAGGTTCTGGAAGTCTCTTTGTCTGACGAGTTCGCGACGGGGATCAAGTGGGATCTGCTTGACCGTGTTGGTGACTTTAATTTGACAGGAACTTTTACAAAACCATCCTTTAGTTCAGCTTCAACCAATGTTCTCACCCTAGGGTTCACGGGGGATGATATTAGTTCTTTTGTTGATGCCTTGTCCCGTTTTGGAACGGTTCATGCCTTGGCAAGCCCACGGCTGACCGTTTTGAATAATCAGGCGGCTGTTTTGAACGTGGCGAGAAATCAGGTTTATTTCAAGCTGGATGTTGAGTCTGATACAACATCCGATGGAACAAATGCAACGACCAGTGTGACAGTTGATTCTGAAATTAAAACAGTGCCGGAAGGTGTTTTGATTAACGTGATGCCATCCATTAATCTGGATAAAAATATGGTATCGATGCAAGTTCGTCCAACCGTGACCAAGATTGAAGAATATGTTTCTGATCCCGGGGTTGCGTATGTTGCCGCGCAGAATAATGTTGATATTGAATCCCTTATTCCGATTGTGAATGTTCAGGAAGTCGATTCCGTTTTGAATATGCGCTCGGGTGAAATGATGGTGATGGGAGGCTTGTTGCAAGACAGCTCGTCATCCCAACAAGAGGGGGTTCCTGTTGCCAGCGAGATTCCTATTTTTGGTGGATTGTTCCGTAATCAGGGAGATACAGTCAAAAAATCCGAGCTGGTTATTTTCCTGAAAGCGACCATTCTGAATGAAGCGAATGAAAGTATTCATCAGACTGATCGTGATTTGTATAAGAACTTCAGTCAGGATAGACGTCCTGCGAAAATGTAGTTTGTGAAGAGGAATGTCCTTACACCTGATTAAATATGTGCTGCTTGCAGCGTTTAGGGATCGCATGCTCTGGGGAGTAGTCGCGATCTCTCTTTTGGGGGCCTGTTTGTCCCTGTTTTCTGGATCTGCTGCGATTATCGAACAGGACCAGTTCGTCATATCCTATATGGCGGGAGGGATCAGAATTTTATCCCTGATGGGACTGGTATTGTTTGTTGTCTTTTATATCAGAAGATCCTTTGATGCCCGGGATGTCGAGTTTTTACTGACACGGCCGATCTCCCGTGTTTCTTTTGTGTTGTCCCATGTCGTCGCGTTTTCTATTTTATCAATTATGAGTGCTGGCTTTCTTGCCTTACTCTTATTTTTTGTTGTTCAGGGTAAGAATGTCCCTGAGGGTATGATGTTGTGGGCATTCGGTGTGATGTTCGAATATATTATTGTATCCAATACAGCATTCTTTTTTTCCATGGTTTTGGGGAGCCCCGTGACGGCGGGGCTTTCGACTTTGGGGTTTTATGTCCTTTCTCGCATGATGGGGGGGCTTCTGGCTATCTCAGCCCAAGTGGGAAATAGTGCTCATGCCGGGGTCTATAAAGGTCTTTCGCATGTCATGGATGTTGTGTCTGTTATTATTCCCCGTTTGGATCTAATGGCCCAGACATCCTGGCTAATTTATGGGGATGCTAAAATTTCGGATTGGGGATTTATCCTTTTGCAGGGGGTTGTTTTTCTTTCTTTGGTGGTTGGTGCCACGATTATTGATTTGAAACGCAAACAGTTTTAAGGTTTGCCTGATGGCTAGATTCTTTCGTCTTTTCCACCCTGCTTTGGTAGTTCTTTTAGGTTGTGCCATTTTGGCAAACATCTTTATGTCGCATTATACGCGCGATATGAAAGCCAAATGGGTGAACGTGCCTCTTCCCCCATCTTCTTTGGGGATTTCTTCTGCTTTTTTGGGAGATCGTGAGCTGGCGTTTCGTTCCAGCGCGATGGCTTTGCAAAGTTTCGGGAATGAGACCGGACAGGTTCAGGCCTTGAAAGATTATAATTACGACCATTTAGGGAAATGGTTTGACATGGAAGACCAGTTAAACCATCGGTCTGATTATGTCCCGTTTTTAGCGGCGTATTATTTTGGCGCTACACAAGATCCGTCTCAGTTGGGGCCGGTTATCGCGTATTTACGTCAAGTGGGGAAAAATCCCGAGGGCGAGAAATGGCGGTGGCTGGGGCAGGCGGTCTATTTGGCTCGTCACAAGATGAAGGACAATGATCTGGCATTGCAGTTGGCCGAAGAGCTGGCCGATACGTATCGTCCGGGTATGCCAGCATGGCCGTTGCAAATGAAAGCCATAATTGCCTCTGATATTGGAGATAAGGATCTGGCTTATTCCATGATGGTGGAAATGTTGAGGACAAGTTCGGAGAGTATGCACCCGAACGAAGTTAATTTCATGTTGGATTATATCTGTAATACCATCCTCAGCCCTGTTCAGAAGGGTCGGGATGCTCTATGTAAAGATCAATGAGCAGGACACCGTACACAATTCCGGAATTTTCATTTTCCCTGAGCGAGATTTTCGCGTTGATCGGATTGGTTCAGGCTGTTGCTGTTATTGTCTATATCCTGTTTCGTGCAGGGCATGTCCGTCATGTGGTTGTGCCTGTTTTCTGTTTCTTTGTTCTGGGATGTGTGTTCCTGCTGGATTTCGGACATAGCCGTCTGGCACATGAGTTTCCCCTTTATCCCTTTGTGCAGAATAGTTTGTGGCTGGCGGTTCCAGCTTTTTCTGTGCTGCTGATTATTCAGGTCGCAGATTTGGGAGCGTTCCCGAAGGCTGGATATTGGCTGAATTTATTGGTGCCTTTGGCAGCATCCATACTCGGTTGGGTTTCCGGGGCTCTTGTTCTCGATCACCAGTCTTGTCAGATTTTTGATTATTGCGGGATGGATGAGCGGTTACAGGCCGGAACCGTACTCGGAATTATGGCGGGGCTGGTTTGCTTCTGGATTGCGCGAGGTTCGTTTGAGCCACTGAGCGAGGATAAAGAAACAAAGGGGGAGCGGTTCTGGCTGATTATCTCTTTCATTGTTATGAACCTGCTGTTTATTTTTGTGACGTTGTTATCGGTCTCCGGCACGGTCTCCGGACAGGCTTATTTTCTATTGCGCGATGTGTTGGGTGTGGGCATGTCTTATGTTGCATCGACCAGTTTATTTCGCATTTATCCGCCTTCCATCAAGTTGGAAAAAAGAGAGACGGCAGACAAGCCTAGCGAGGAAGATTTCGAGTTAATCAGAAAACTCAATCAGTTACTTGATCTTGATAAGGTTTATCATGAATTTAGTTTTTCACGATCAGATCTGGCACGTGAACTTGGCATATCAGAAGCGCGTGTTTCAAGGCTGGTGAGCATGGCTTTCGAGAAAAGTTTGCCGCAAGTTATCAATGAACGGCGAATCAAAGATTCCCTTTTATTGCTGGATCAGACAGACGCCCAGATTTCTGTGGTGGCAGAGCAAGTCGGGTTCAATTCAGTGCCGACTTTTAACCGTGTTTTCAAAGATAATATGGGTGTTTCACCAAGCGAATATCGGTTGGGAAATAAAAATGAGTCTGATTGTGGAAAATAGCTTCTCAATCTGACAAATTGAGAAGCTAATGAACCGTTTGATTACGATTTTTTAACGAAAAATGCGTCATTCTGGTTAGTGCGGGATAGCCTTTAGGCTATTTTTGTATATACTGTCCGGGGCCTCTCTCTCGTGAAGGCATCTTTAACATCACATCTACCTGAATGGAGTTTTCAATGACACAATCAACCCTGCAAACTCGTCGGTCGGAGCGCGGTTTTACGCTCGTCGAATTGGCGATTGTTATGATTATTATCGGTCTTTTGATCGGTGGTATCCTTAAAGGACAAGAACTTATTAATAATGCTCGTGTAACTGCTGCTGTTTCCCAATTGAAAGGAATTGAAGCCGCTATTAACACTTTCCGTGATAAATATGCAGCAATTCCTGGCGATATCACAAACCCAACGGCTCGCCTTCCAGACTGTACTGGAACAATTTGTGTTAAAGTTGGCAACGGCGACTCTTTGCTCCAAGTTACCGCAGTTGCTGGTGACGTTGGTGGTGGTGCAACAGACGATGAGGGTGGACGCGCTTTCATCCACTTGGCAGCGGCTGGAATCCTTTCCGGTAGTAACGTGGACTCAACTATTGGTACATGGGCTGCTGGTGCGGCTTTGCCAAACTTTAATATCGCCGGTCAGATTGCTATTGGCTACAATGACACTTCGCCGACTGGACTGGTTGATGGAGCCTCTGTTCTAACGGGTCACTATTTGGCTGTTGGTACGGTTGGTGGTGCTGCGATGGGTGGTGAAACAATCGCTGCGTCTCAAGCTGGTAACATTGATCGTAAACTTGATGATGGTCTGCCAAATGCTGGTTCGGTTCGTGCTTCTGGTACTGAAGGTGCTGGTGATGCGACTGATTGTGCCGCTGGTCCAGCTACAAGCGATATCTACGCTGAAAATTATGATGGTAAATCCTGTGGTTTGTTCGTTCGCGTCATGAACTAACCGTTTGGTGATTATAAAATTCGGGAAGCCCTGCCTTTGGTGGGGCTTTTCTTTTTTTGTACCGTTCCGCAGACGACTGAAGGACGCTTGGCGATCCAGAACGGTTTCACTGGATTGCGTCGTCACGGAGTTCCTCGCAATGACGGGGAGGGAAGATTTGGTGTCTGTGCGGGGGTGTTGATTTTTTATGAAAATTTCTATATAAGAGCCGGTACACCTATTTTGAAGATGTGATGTTGTTATGGCTCCGGTTAAAAGAAAATATGACGCCTATACAGGGGTGAAGTACCGTTATGTGATTGATGAGCATACGGGGCGGCAGATTTTATTGCCCAAAGCAGAGCATAAGGGCGTCATTGGCGGGGTCACAGAGTTTTATGATCCCAAAGGCGATCATAAGGGGCATACATTGTTGTGTCCCGACTGCGAGCAAGCGGAGATGACTTACATCAATCCATACAAGCAACATGGTAGAAACAAGCAGGTTCGTGGGCATTTTAGACCGAACAACCGCAAAGATAATCCGGGACATGCGAGTGATTGTATCAGTGATTTGCGGATGAATGAGGATCGTGACCCGAAACCTGACAATAAAGATTATTCAAAAGGCCCAATTATTTATATTAATTCTCTCGCAGATGAGTTTAACAAGCTCGCGGGGAAACGTTTCAAGTTCGGGCGTAAAGCTTTGTTCGAAGAAGATGAAGAAGGCGTCTTGAGATTCCGTGATGCCGATCTGGCTGATCGCGAGCGGTTTTCGGTCAAGACTCCCCATGATCTGTTCCGGATTATGAAACGCCTTGATCCGGTTCGACTGAAAGACTCCCGTATTATCTATGGGAGCAGTGTTGCGAAGTGGGATCATTTTCTGGTCAGGCTGGGGCCGAAGGTTCAAAATCACAAAAGTAACCAGAATCACCCGTCCTTTTATCGCTTTATCGAGTTGGCCAAGGATCTGTTCGCAAAAGAATTCCACCCCGTTATGCTCCATTTTAATGCGAGTAACCATAAAATCAAATGCAGGGAGCATTTGGGGCTTCCCTATAGGCAAGTGACACTGGATGCGTTCAGTATGGCGCATAACGGACAAAAAGTCCGTGTTTTGCCTTTGGTCGGGATATATAATGAGCAGAGCATGGCGGAGCTATCCAAGGGCGGAGATTTCTTTGCGCTGGCGTTGCCGAAAGAGTTAAAGCGTGCGGATGGCGACCCCGGGCTATATTTTATGATTTTTGATGTTCATAGCCCTGACCTTTTGGTTTCCAAAGACAGGCATGAGCTGGCGCGGGCCGTTGGTAGTCGGGCTAAAAATATGAGGGCATCCGGCAAATCCGGAGGAGGATCAAATGATCTATCTCCCTGACTTTATATCTTTTTCATATCTCCATTTTAAAGTGTGACGAATTTCGTGAGATAATCCTGTCATATTCTTGCCCTCTCCCCCTTGATTTTTAGGGGGAAAAGGTGAATGTTCATGAGATCAAATTAATTCAGAAGAATCAGGAAAATCAAACTTATGACCCAAATTCTTGTTCCCACGCTGGGCGAGTCTGTATCGGAAGCCATCATCTCCAAATGGTTGAAAAAAGAAGGCGAAGCCGTCGCTTTGGATGAGCCGATTTGCGAGCTCGAAACCGATAAAGTGACCTTGGAAGTTAATGCACCTGCCGCAGGCGTGATCTCAAAAATTTCCCATGAAGAAGGTTCAACGGTTGAAGCCGGTGCCGTTCTGGGTGAAATTGAAGAAGGTGCCAGTGCGGGCGCTGCTCCAGCTCCAAAGGCCGAGGCCCCAAAAGCTGCGGCTGCTCCAGTTGCCGCGGCTACGCCTGTTGCTGCAGAAAAATTGTCTCCGGCAGTTCAGAAAATGACAGCCGATAACAAGATCAATCCGGCGGAGGTTTCCGGAACCGGAAAGGATGGTCGGGTCACCAAAGGGGATGTAATTGCCCATATGGAAGCACCAAAAGCTCCTGTGGCTTCTGCTCCGAAAGCGGCGCCTGTTGTTGCTCGGGCTGCGGGCCCTCGTGAAGAGAAAGTCAAAATGACACGTCTTCGTCAGAAAATTGCCGAGCGGTTGAAAGAAGCGCAGAATACTGCGGCGATGCTGACCACATTCAACGAAATCGATATGACAGCCGTCATGGAAATGCGGTCTTTGTATAAAGATCAGTTCGAGAAAAAACATGGCGTGAAGCTGGGCTTTATGTCGTTCTTTGTCAAAGCTGCGGTCAATGCTTTGCGCGAAATTCCGGCAGTGAATGGCGAGATCAGTGGTGACGAGATTATCTATAAAAACTACTATGATATCTCTGTCGCTGTTTCTACGCCGCAAGGTCTGGTGGTTCCGGTGGTCAAGGATTGCGACACCAAGTCGATGGCGCAGATTGAAAAGGATATTGGTTCACTTGGTTCTCGCGCGCGCGAAGGGAAAATTACCGTTGATGAAATGTCGGGCGGTACCTTTACCATTACCAATGGTGGTGTTTTTGGTTCCCTGATGTCCACCCCGATTATCAACCCGCCGCAAGTGGCTATTCTCGGGATGCATAAAACCATGATGCGCCCGATGGTGATGCCGAATGGTGAAATCAAGGCACGTCCGATGATGTATCTGGCTTTGTCTTACGATCATCGCCTGATTGACGGGCGCGAGGCTGTAACGTTCCTCGTTCGGATCAAGGAAGCTTTGGAAGACCCTCAGCGGTTGATTTTGGAAGTTTAGATTGAGTTTTAGAGCGGCCTGTGAAAACGGGCCGTTTTATTTTTCGGGACTTTTTTAGCAGTTCGAGGTAGAATTTCTTCATGCAAATTCATCCAGTCAGCCCCGCAAAACCTGAAAGACAATTTCTTAAAGAGATTGCGCGCAAGCCTTTTGCTCCGGATTCTATCGGGTCTTCCGGTGATGTGGCTCCGCCTGCTGTGGGGGCGATTTATACCCAAGAAGGTAAAATCAAAGATAGCGTCAATAAGCCAGGCCAATTTATCCACGAAATCCGTTAATTGATATGCCAGTTTCTGTTTCCATTCATCAGATGACCACCGAAGATGTCGGGCGATTGTCATTATTTGCCATGGGGCACGTTACAGAAGAACATTATTTCGTCGATAGTTGGGATGAACAGCAAGAAGAGCGTCGCGTTGTTCTGGTTGCTGAGCTTGACGGCAGTATTGCCGGATATGTCCATTATAATCGTCGTCCCAAATATCAACCTTTCCGGTCTTTGCAAATTCCTGAAATTCAGGATTTATATGTCGATCACAAATTTCGCCGGATGGGGATCGGTCGGGCTTTGATTGCCGCTTGTGAGGATCTGGCCCGCGCCGACGGGATACAAGAGATCGGGATCGGTGTTGGTGTGGGCAGTAATTTCGGTAATGCCCAGAAGTTATATGTAGGATTGGGATTTGTTCCAGACGGTGCGGGGGCCGTGTTCGAAAGAGCTCCAATTTCTGTGGGTGAAGTGCGCCCCGTTGATGACAGGCTTTGCCTGATGATGTTCAAATCGTTATAATTTCTATAAATTTATAATTTGAGGGAATATTAAGTATGTTGCAGGAAAAGGCTTCAAGAAATCGCACATTGTCATGTACGGAGAGTGAGGTTGCTGATTATTCTAAGGAATTACTTTCTCTCGGAGAACGTGTTTTAGAGCAAGACATAGAGAATAGAATTTTCTGCCAAGATATGTTTGAGGCCTGTCAATATTTACCCCATCAATTTGCCGATCTTTTAATTCTCGATCCCCCTTATAATCTTACCAAAGATTTTCATGGTCAAAAATTCAGAGCCATGGGTGCGGATAGTTATCAGGCATGGTTTAGATCTGTATTAAGTGCCGTTGTTCCTTTGCTTAAAAATAATGCTACGATATATGTTTGCAGTGATTGGAAAACATCGGGTGATATCTATCCTATCCTTAATGAATTTTTTCAAGTGAGAAATAGGATAACTTGGGAAAGAGATAAAGGAAGAGGGGCAAAGACTAACTGGAAAAATAATACAGAAGACATATGGTTTTGCACTATGTCCGATGAATATTACTTTGATCTTGATTCTGTTAAGATGAAAAAGAAAGTTATAGCCCCATATCGTGATGAATCTGGTCAGCCAAAAGATTGGGAAAGTACGGAGCAGGGGAATTTTAGATTAACACACCCTTCCAATATTTGGACTGATATTACTGTACCCTTTTGGTCAATGCCAGAGAACACAGATCATCCAACGCAAAAGCCTGAGAAACTGCTGGCAAAACTTATTCTTGCCAGTTCAAAAAAGAATGCGGTTGTTTTTGACCCATTTTTGGGAAGTGGGACGACCGCAGTTGTAAGTCGGAAGTTGGGCCGAAGCTTTACTGGGATAGAGATTAATAACGAATATTGTTGTTGGGCATTGAAGCGCTTGGATAATATTCAAGACTCCCCAGATATCCAAGGTTATTCCAGTGGAGTTTTCTGGGAAAGAAATAGTCTTTCTGTGCAGAAGAAAGCGACAAAAGAGGGTGGGGACGTTATCGGAGGATTATTCTCATGAAATCTTCCTTCTTTTACAGTGGAAAAAATATCTCAATTCAAGAGTCCTTGAAGAGTTATCTTAATAAATTGCCGGACTTTATGTCTTTGCAAACGGCTAGAAGCCCAAGAGCTGTCGGTGATGCTATTCAAGACGTTGTTGCAGAGAAACTTGGTGATTTATTAGGCGATGAATGTAATGGATACTCATCGGTTTTTGCTAGAAGAGCTATGGCTGATGCTGCATTTACATTTTCTGATGGGGATTACTGTATAGTTGATGTCAAAACCCATAGAAAAGATACCGCATTTAATATGCCCAATCTGACTTCAGTAGAAAGAATCTCAAGATTCTATGAGGATGATAAGAATATTTTCTCTATTTTGATGGTCAGCTATCAGGTAGAGGGCAGTGCTGTGAGGGTTTCGGACGTGAAGTTTTGCCCTATAGAGTTTATTGATTGGGGCTGTCTTACGATCGGTGCGTTGGGGTGGGGGCAGATACAGATCGCCAATGCTAACAGATTGGTTATTAATCAGAATTATTCTCGTAAAGACTGGATGCTGAAATTATGTGACGTTATGCTGGAATTTTATCCGAGAGAGATTTTAAGGATCAATGAAAGGGTTTCCAGATTCGCTGATATAAAAGAGTTTTGGGAATGTAAAGAAAATATCTGGAAATAGACCTAATACATTTATTTTTATATCAATATAACCAGCAATGGAGGATGCCATGGCACAGTGGGTTTACGGGTTTGGAGCGGGTAAAAGTGAAGGTCGGGCAGACATGAAAAATCTGCTGGGCGGGAAGGGTGCCAATCTTGCCGAGATGGCCTCGATCGGATTGCCGGTTCCTCCGGGATTTACAATTACCACCGAAGTTTGCACTTATTTTTATCAAAATGACAAAAAATATCCAGACGAATTGATAGCGCAAGCCATGCATTCTTTGGCCGAGATTGAAGCATCGGTCGGGGCGCAGTTCGGCGATGCTGAAAATCCCTTGCTGGTCTCGGTGCGGTCAGGGGCGCGGGTCTCTATGCCGGGCATGATGGATACTGTTCTTAATCTCGGTTTGAACGACCAAACGGTTGAAGGCCTATCCAAAAAATCCAATGACGAGCGGTTTGCATGGGACAGTTATCGCCGCTTTATCCAGATGTATGGCGATGTGGTTCTGGAAGTGGCACATCATGAATTTGAAGGTATTCTTGAAGATTATAAACGCGATCATCAGCTGTCCAATGATACGGATATCACCGCCAGCGGTTGGAAAGAAATTGTTGCCGAGTATAAGGCATTGGTTCAACGCGAGTTGGGGAGGCCCTTTCCACAAGACCCGCAAGAGCAATTGTGGGAAGCGATCGGTGCCGTGTTCAGATCGTGGATGACCCCGCGTGCCGTGACATATCGCAAGATTAATTCCATTCCAGAAAGTTGGGGAACTGCGGTTAATGTCCAAGCCATGGTGTTTGGAAATATGGGGGAGGACTGCGCGACTGGTGTTGCCTTTACCCGTGACCCATCGACAGGCGAGAATTATTTTTATGGCGAGTATTTGATCAATGCGCAAGGCGAAGATGTGGTTGCCGGTATTCGGACACCGCAACCATTGTCCAAAGCCGCGCGAGAAAAAGAAGGCAGCTCGTTGCCGTCGATGGAAGAGTCCATGCCGGTGGTTTACGCGCAGTTGAATGACGTGCGCGGGCAGCTCGAACGGCATTACAAGGAAATGCAGGATATCGAGTTCACTGTGCAACAAGGCAAGCTTTATATGCTGCAAACCCGTACCGGAAAACGGACTGCGGCTGCAGCTTTGAAAATTGCCGTTGATATGGTCGGGGAAAATCTGATCTCAAAGGAAGATGCCATACTGCGTTTGGACGCGTCTGCGCTTGATCAATTGTTACATCCGATGCTTGATCCGAAAGCGCCTCGCGAGGTGATTGGCAAGGGATTGCCCGCATCACCGGGGGCTGCGAGCGGGATTGCGGTCTTTAGTGCGGATGAAGCCGAAAAACGTGGTCATGACGGGGCAGATGTTATTCTGGTGCGGGTTGAGACTTCGCCAGAGGATATTCACGGGATGCATGCTGCGCGCGGAATTCTGACCACCAGAGGGGGGATGACTTCCCATGCTGCTGTTGTGGCGCGGGGAATGGGTCGCCCCTGTGTGGCAGGTGCCGGAGCAATCCAGATTGATATGAAATCAAAAGTGATGATTGCGGGCGGTGTCGAAATTGCCGAAGGGGATTTAATCACGATTGATGGAACCAAAGGTGAAGTCATCAAGGGACGTGTGCCGACTTTACAGCCGACTTTGTCGGGTGACTTCGCAACGGTGATGGGGTGGGCAGATGCGGTGCGCCGGATGGGCGTGCGCGCCAATGCCGAAACTCCGCTTGATGCCAAAGTCGCGCGGGATTTTGGCGCGGAAGGAATTGGATTGTGCCGGACGGAGCATATGTTTTTTGATCCGGCGCGTATTCAAAAAGTCCGCGAAATGATCTTTGCGGAAAATGAAGCAGAGCGTCGCAAAGCGTTGGAGTCCTTGAAGCCCTCACAAAGTGGCGACTTTCTGGAGTTATTCCAGATCATGAAAGGGTTGCCGGTGACAATTCGATTGCTTGACCCGCCGCTTCATGAGTTTTTGCCGCATGAAAAAGTGGATATCGAGAGTTTTGCCACAACTGCCAAAATTCCTGTCGATCGTGTCTATCGCCGTTTGAATGAATTGAAAGAGTCTAACCCGATGTTGGGGCATCGCGGATGTCGTTTGGGGATGACTTATCCTGAAATTTACGAGATGCAGGTCGAGGCAATTTTTGCAGCGGCACTTAAAGTCGATGTTATTCCGGAGATCATGATTCCGTTGATTGCCACACGCAAGGAATTATCCGTTCTGAAAACGATGACGGATGATGTTGCATCGAGAGTTTATGTTCGGGATGGCAAGGCGTTGCCATATATTGTTGGAACCATGATCGAGTTGCCTCGCGCAGCGTTGATGGCTGGAGATATTGCCGAGGAAGCCGAATTCTTTAGTTTTGGTACCAATGATCTGACCCAGACGACATTGGGAATGAGCCGTGATGATGCAGGGTCTTTCTTGCCGTTTTATGTTGATCGCGGTGTCTTTGCCAAAGACCCGTTTGTCAGCATCGATCAGGAGGGTGTTGGACAATTAATCGGAATAGCGTGCGAGCGTGGACGGAAAACCCGAGCAGATATCAAGCTTGGTATTTGTGGTGAACATGGTGGTGATCCGGATTCGATTGATTTTTGCGAACGTGCCGGACTTGACTATGTGTCGTGTTCTGCTTTCCGTGTGCCGATTGCAAGACTGGCAGCGGCACAAGCGGCTTTGCGCGCCAAGAAAGATGAAAAATTGAAAGCCGTGGCGTAGTGGATCGGATTTCTAGCCCAGAAGAACTTTGAGAAAATCTTCTTTTGTATAAACGGAGGCTATGGCTTCGGGGGCTGGTGGTGTCGCATCGTTTAAGCGGCGGTGAATAACCGGAAGGCCTGCTGCGGCGGCTGAGGTTACGCCATAGGGGTCGTCTTCAATCACGATGCAGTCCTGTTTGTCGATTTTTTGTCCGGTTAATTCTTCCATGCGCGCATGTGCGATCAGGTATGGTGCGGGATGAGGTTTGCGTTCCGGATAATCTTCCTTGGATAAGATGAAATCAAAATAGGGCATCAGGCCTTTGTTTTCGATCATCGGGCGCACTGATTTGCCGCGTGCATTGGTGACTACGCATTGGCGGGCTCCATTTTCCTTGAAGAAATTAAGCGCATAGTCAACACCGGGACGCAACGGGATCTCAATAACGCGTGCGTGATACCAATCGTCTATTTCCTTCAAGTATTGATCCATGGGAACATTAAACCCAAAATCCTTTTGAAGAGCTGCCCAGTTTTGTTGTCCGTTATTGTGGTAGAACAGATCATGATATTCAGAAGGGAGGGATAATCCGTGTTTTTCTGTGATGGCCAGATGTTTTTCCCAGTGCAGTTTTGCGTTTTCAACAAGGGTGCTGTCACAGTCCCAGAAGATAAATTTGGCTGTCATCGGTTTGTGTTTCTCTCAATTCGGCTTCACGGTCGCGGTTCATTAAAATCAGCCCTATATTACCCCGAGATGAGCGCATAAGGCCAGTGTTTTCAATCACTGTTCCTGCGTCGGGAGGTGTGGATTTGAAACGTGCTGCAACCAGATGTTTTCTGCCCAGATTGCGGTTATGCATGCGGGCAACCAGCTCTTGTCCTACATAACAGCCTTTGGTGTAAGAAACGGCTTCCTGATCGAGATTGAGTTCGGCAAGTGTTGAAACTCCGATTTCAGCATCACGGGAACCGTCGGGAATGGATTTTTTAATGCGGTTCATATCCCAGTCCTCGAAAGAAATTTCTTCGCCATCCGGTTTTTTGGTCACCCGCGATAAATTATTGGCGTAGATGGTTACATCCTGTTGTGCCTTGATGGTGATGGGGGTACGGAGTTTATAGATCATGAAACGCCGCGCAAGGTCTTGGGTGCGTTCGCCACCTTCGCAGTCGAGTGCATAGCCAGTGTCTGTTTTTGTAACGTAGAAATCATGCAGGAATTTTCCTTGCGGGGTTAAAAGACAGGCATGAATATTCTGGTGTGTATTCAAAAGATCAACATCATTGCTGATAATATTTTGCAGGAAATCGTGAGCTGGGCTTCCTTCAATCGTGATAAGGCCACGATTGGGGAGTGTGACGAATGAGGCAGGCATATTATTCGTCCTCAATCGGAAGCGGATTGACTTCGGCCTTGCCAAACAGCCATCCTTGCCCTTTGTCAACGCCAATGCTGTCGAGGAAGACTCTTTGTTCTTCTGTTTCGACCATTTCCGCCACCACATAGACGCCCATTTCATGACACATTTGCACCATGTTTTTGACCATTGTTGCGTCACGAGGAGAATTGAGAACCTTGCGGACATAAGCCCCGTCGATTTTTACGCCATCAACATTGAGTTTATGGAGATATTGGAAGGAGGCAGACCCCGCCCCGAAATCGTCAAGGCAAACATGATACCCTTTTTGGCGGAGCTGTTGAATATAGCCATCAACCTTATCGAGGTCTTTGATCTCGCTGGATTCTGTGATCTCAAAAATCAGATGCTTCGCGGCTTCCGGATATTCTTCGAGGGTTGCTGTGAGTTTTTTAACAAAAATTTCGCTTTGAATGGATTGGCCAGACAGATTGACTGCCAGTTTTCCGATCTCGCGTTTCTTGCGGTTCTGGTCAGCAAATTTCAAGCATTGGCGGCAAACGCCCAGATCAAGATCAGGGGAGAGGCCAATATCTTCACACATCGTAATCATTTCAAAAGGAGAGTCATCCGCATTGAACCTGACCAGAACTTCATGGTGAGAAACTTTTCCGGTTTTCATCATAACAATTGGTTGGAACCGTAATTTGAAATCCTGATGCGAGATCATCCGTTTGAGATTATTGATCTTGATCGAATTTTCTTCAAGGAAGGAATTGAAAGACGCGTTCAGATCGCCGCCCACGGCGTCAAGTCCGGCCTGTTCCATTTTATTCATTGTATAAAGAACCGCACGAGTGGCTTCGCGTGCAGAAAGGGCGGTCAAATCCCCTTCGATATTTTTTGACTGGACATTGATTGAATCCGCAATATTATAGCGTTCTGCAATCTCCATAATTTTTTTCTGCAACTGGTCTTCGGCCTGACCGTTTTCAGTCTTCAGAAGCAGGAATTTTTCATCATCGACTTTAACAGCAGTTTCTCCATCGAGAGACGCTTCCATCATCAATTGACCGATGGCTGCCGTCAGGCCCGCCCATGAATTGGCATCCAGTTTTTTCTGGAAGGCGGACATTCCCTCGAGCTGCATCACCTGCACATCAACAGCTTGATTGGTTTCACCCAAATTGGCGATTTTTTTGCGTAAAAGTTTTTCAAATTCATCAACGCTCGGGATGTTTTGGGGAGCAGCTTCGTTGCGGTTGAAGCCTATAAAACTAAGCAGGGAATCCGCCAAGGTGATTGCAATGTAAACCGGGCCATCGTCCTTCATAGCGAAGCTGGAGAGGAAAACATGTTTTTCTTCAATAACGCCATTTTTATGGGTGATTTTTGTCAGGTAGGGGCCTTTTTTTCCTCCTGCCCTTGTATTTTTTGTAATACTGGTGGTTAGGTCGATATCGTTGGCATCGAGGAACTCGGAGAGTTTTTTGCCCATAACTTCTTTTTCATCATAGCCGGTAATGGCTTTGACGGCACCGGATATATAGGAAATTTGCTCATGATCTGTGACCTCTACGAGCAGATCAGCCGCAGCGAAGGCGAACGCGAGAAAGCGGTCACGTTGTGATTTGAGTTCTTTGGTTTGTGGCATTTTATTCAGTATGCGTATAAAAGATTTTTAATCTGTAAAGAAGGTGAAACGGGCGACACACGCACGCTCTATTATATCAGTAAAAACAGAATGTTAAAGGGGGGAAGTGGTGCCTAAGGCCGGAATCGAACCAGCGACACAGCGATTTTCAGTCGCTTGCTCTACCAACTGAGCTACTTAGGCACTTTTGGTCTTCCTTCTTTGTTTTCATACTTTGTTGCTACGCTCCTAACCTAGGGTTTACTAGGTGTCGTCGCTTGCGCCTTGTCTGAAAGCAAATCAGTTTGACCAATGAGGCAAAATAATCTCGCCTGATTTGGTGGAGTGTTTATAATCAATTAAATCCGGCTTGTCTAGTGTCGATTTTACTATTTTAGTTTGGCAGAAAACCCTGTATCTTGCTGAATATGCAGGAAAAAATATTATTTATCACCTCTAGTCGGATTGGCGATGCCGTTTTATCGAACGGGATTTTGAATTATTTGGTGACCAGATATCCGGATGCCAGAGTGACAATCGCCTGTGGGCCGTTGGTGCAGAGCCTTTATGACGGATTACCCCAGTTGGAGCGGATTATTCCACTCAAAAAACAATCCTGGAAGCGCCATTGGATGAAGTTATGGCGTGAAGTTGTTGCAACCCGTTGGGATATTGTCGTCGATATTCGTAATTCTGCTGTATCGCGTCTTGTCCTCTCGAAAGAGAAATATTGCATGGGGGCGGGGATTGATGGCAAAGCCCATAAATCTATCCAGAATGCTTCTATTCTTGGATTAAAAGCTATTCCTGTGACGCGGATGTGGTTTGCGGAAAAGCAAATGAAGATGGCGCGCAATCTTATTCCAGCCGGAAGTCCTGTTTTGGGGATTGGCCCGACATCCAACTGGATCGGGAAGACGTGGCCAATTGAAAATTTTATTGAATTGACTGGCCGGTTGATAAAATCAGGAGGGTTGTTTGACGGATATCGGGTTGCTGTTTTTGCCGCACCCGGCGAGGAGCCTGCCGCGCGCGTCTTGTTAGCCAGTTTACCCGAGGGAACTGGTATTGATCTAATCGCCAAGGGAAATCCCGGGGAAGCCGCTGCCTGTTTATCTTTGTGTGATTTTTATATTGGAAATGATTCTGGTTTGATGCATGCAGCCGCCGCCGCAGGTGTTCCAACGCTTGGGCTGTTTGGAGCCAGTTATCCGGAAATATATGCGCCATTTGGCGCATGCGCCGCATTTGTCCGGACACCAGAGACATTTGACGAATTGAAGAGCTTTTCGGGATATGATCCGAAAACGCTGGATCATTCCCTGATGACGAGTTTAACAGTTGATTCTGTTTATGATGCTGTCGAAAAATTGAAAAGAGCCGTACCGCTTGTGGCATAGGTTAAAGTAAAGCCCCTGAAAAGGGGCTTTTGAATTCGGGCTATTCGTTGTATTGGCGTTCTTGCGGAGTACGTTCCTGAACTTTCGTCCGGTATTTTTCATACCCGATTGTATCCAGATAAGTATCACGGGCGCGTTCTTCCGTTTTATAGTTCACATATTTTACGCGCTCCCAGCCTTTTGAGGTCATGCAGCCTTCGAAGTCATGGAAATCATACATTTCGGTGCGCATATATCCATCGCGTTCCGGAGTGTCCCATGCGCCCATCCGTGAAGCAGTGCTTCCTGCTACGATTTTATCGGTATCAACATCCCATGTTTCAGCAGGAACAGCGTTTTTAATTGCGCCTAAACGTTCCATTTCATTGATGGTGGCGGTACAAGTAGCCATGTCCTGAAACAGCACTTGCTGGGCTTTTGGCCCTTGCTGATAGATGGCATCAGTTGTGCCGATATGTTGCCAGTAACGGCCATTTTCCTCAAATTCCTTGGTCATATCGGTTCCGCAACCGGATAGTGCGAAGGTTGCTAAACAGGAGAGCAGGAGTATATTTCTTTTTGCCATAGGACGACCCTAATCAGTTAACGATTCAAGACGTGTTACCGTAACAGAGGTTTGCCTCTGACTCAATGCTGTTTTAGGGTCTATCTTCAGATATAGCTGTCGGATGGGTCGCCCACCAACTCTCCATCACATTTCCATATAATGATGGTTGTGCGGGATGTTCCAGAGTGTTCCAGTAAGCCACATTGTCATGATCGCTGTAGAACAGGGGAATGGCATAATTTTCCCATGTCAAGATCCGGTCAAGGGCGTGTGTATAGGTCACCATTTCTTCTCGTGTTTTTGCATTCGGGATTTCTCCGGCCAACCGTTCGATGGCAGGGTTACAAATTCCTGCATAGTTGAAGCTGCCTTGCATTTTTGCAGACGCACATCCCCAGTATAATGTCTGTTCTGTTCCGGGGGAGAGTGTGTTCTGCCAGAAATGAAGCATCATGTCATACTCATAGGATGTCAGGCGGTCTTGAAAGGCCGCAGAATCAAGGGTGCGCGGCGTGACCGTAATGCCAAGGCGTTCCAATGATTTTTTCAAAGAGATGGCAAGCTTTTCATCTTCGGCACTTCCGACCAGAATTTCAAAGCTGAACGGCGCGCCTGTTTGTTCGTTAACCCGCAAGCCATTGCGGACAGTCCATCCTGCCTCTTTGAGAAGGGCATCGGCATTGATCTGGTTGGCTCTGGTCGCAACCATTGAACCAGATGGAGGCGCTTGCCACGCCGCGCCAAAGACCTCTTCGGGAAGGTCGTCCTTATAGACGTTCAGGATGCCCAATTCTTCCGATGAGGGGGTTCCTGTGGCCGCGAGTTCAGAGTTTGGAAAATAGCTGGTTGTGACGCTGTACTGGCCGTGAAAAATATTCCGGTTGATCCAGTCATAATCGACCATTAATGACAACGCACGCCGGACTTTCGGATTGTCGAACGGGGCGCGTCTTGTGTTGAAGATAAAGCCCCACATGCGTTCAACGCGGCCATGCTTGATCTGATCTTTTTTAATCATGCCGGAGGAAACTGCCGGTAAATCATAGGCGGACACCCAGTGTCCGGGATCGTTATCCTGCCAGACATCCAATGATCCGGTTTTGAATGACTCAAAGGCTGCGGTCTGATCCCGAAAATAATCAAAAGATATTTTGTCGAAGTTATATTGACCTTTGTTGACGGCAAGATCTTGGCCCCAATAGTCGGGATTGCGTTCATAGACGATCCGCCGTCCTGCGGAGACTTCGGAAACCTTATAGGGGCCGGAGGAGTTCGGTATTTCAAGCGTTGTTTTATTAAAGTCTCTTCCTGTCCACCATGCTTTCGAGAGAACTGGCATCAGCGAGAGAATCATAACCGTTTCGCGGTCATAGCCTTTCCCCAGTGCAAATATGATCGTGTGGTCATCTTTTCGGGTAACTTTTTTGACCAGCTTATAAACGTTCCGCATATTCGGGCGACCTTTTTCCTTAAGCAGATCAAAGGAAAATTCTACGTCGCTTGATGTGATTGCTGTGCCGTCATTAAATTTTGCCGATGGATTTAAGTGGAAAGTGATGGAGGATCTGTCTTCGGCGACCTCAACCGATTCGGCAATCGAGGGGTACATGGTAAAGGGTTCATCCCATGAGCGGGACATAAGGCGGTCATAAAACAGGTTAAGACCTTGGGCCGAATTTCCTTTGAGGGAAAAGGGATTGAGCGTGTCGAACGTCCCAAAAGCAGCGCGGCGCAATATACCACCTTTTGCTGCCTCTGGATTTGTGTAGTTAAAATGGGTAAAGTTCTGTGCCATCTGTGGCTCGCCAACCATAGCAAGGCCGGTCAGTGCGGAACTTTCATCCGCAAAGGCCGAAGAAGATAACAAACAAAAAACAAAACCAATTTTTAGCGATTTGAACATGAGCAAGAGCCTAGCAGACCAGACAAAGACATCCAACCCACAAAATCCCCCTAAATTGCGGGTTATTCATGGGAATTTTATGGAGCAGGAGGGCGTTGAGTCCTTGGTCTTCTTTATGCCTGAGGAATTGTCATGGCAGGGGCTGTTGAATGCCGCTATTCTGGTCAGGTTTGGCCCTAAACTGGATGAGTATATCCTCGATCATGCGGTTAAACCCAAGCGCGGTGATGTGTTCCTGATTCCGGCCGATGTGTCACCTTATCCCCGCTTGATTCTGGGGATTCTTCCCAAATGGGATGGAGGGATGGACGACGAGGAACGCGCTTTGAAGAAATGCTTGCGCGGGATGATTGAAAAGGCGGAGGAGGCAGGCGTTTCCTCGATAGCTTTTCCGGCATTGGGTATGGGTAATAAAGACTATCCAATCCGCAAGGCTGCACGTCTTACAATGGGGGTGTTATCTTCTTTTCCGTACAAAAATTTGCGCGAGATTAGAGTCGTGTGTAAATCCCCAGATATGTATGACGCCTATTCATAGTTATCCACAGGATAAGCCCCCAAAATCAGATGTTTTCTTTGTTGTTAAGGAGTCATTAAGTCGAATCCACAAGGATGAAGCTATACGGAACATCGATAAAACAGGAGGTTCTCTATGACGCTCACAGAACAAAACAAAAACCAGAACGTTGATCCGATTTATTTACCTTTCCCACCAGAAGACCCGCATGAGGCCGCAAAAACCGAGATGGAAATTTATGCGCGCTTCATGCGGCATCTGCGGACGGTTCCCTGCTCACGTCAGGAAATCCAGATTTTGACAGCGATGCAATTCGTTGCCGATATGATGGTTCTTGATGATGCTTATGTGGCCAAGGTTCTGGTCGATCTGGGGTTACGCGCCCCACGGCTGGCTTTTCCTGAAATGTACCTCGAATTTGTTGACGCCGCACTGATGCGTGACGGATACGAAATAGGGTCTGCCAATCGGGATATGGTCGAATTGAAAATGCATTGGGATGCAATCGGGGAAGACCGATTGGCACCATTCCGCCGTGCCTATCCGACCTTGACAGAAGGCATTTTTATCAGGGTATAGGGGGAGCTATATTCTAGTCGTTAAAACGACCATAGCCGACGCGGTCGCCGGGTCGATCAGGTTTGAATGTGGAGGATGGATGAGCGTTGTTTGTTCGATCAAGAACTTCGCCATCGCTGTTTTCTCCTGTCAGGTCAGGGAAAGGCGCAGACATCAAATTATTTAGCAAATCAGAAAAGTCTGCCGAACCGGAGATGTCCTTAATTAAATTATATTTTGACGGGGAGGGATCGGCTTTGGCCGCCGATATGATGTCACGCCATGCGCGTGCTGGGAAGCTTCCACCTGTCACGCGTTTCATCGAAGAGTTATCGTCATTACCAAACCAGACAACACTCACATAGTCTTGAGAAAATCCGTCAAACCACGCGTCACGGTGATCTTGCGTTGTTCCGGTTTTTCCTGCTGCAAAAAATGATCCTTTGGCATTTTGTCCTGTTCCGTTTTGCACTACGCTAATCATCATATTGACCAGCGTTCTGATGTCATCGGAACGGAACATGCGGGGAGAGGATTCAGGTTTATGCTCGTAAAGAATGTTGCCGCTTTCTTTTTCGGTGATCTTCATAACCCCGAATGGTTTGATCGCATAGCCGCCGCTGGCGATGGTGGCATAGGCTCCGGCCATTTCGATCATCGGGACTTCGGAGCTTCCCAGTGCAATCGAGAGATTCGGTTCTATATCAGCGGTAATCCCCATGCGGCGGGCAACATTGATAACTTTTTCGACACCGACGGCCTTGGCCAGTTTGACTGCAACGGTATTGAGAGACATAGTTAGTGCATCAATCATCCGGACTTCTCCGAAATATTCATTGGCGAAGTTGGTCGGGCGATATTTTCCTTCGGTGAGTGGGCCGTCATCAATGATGGTGTCTTCGGTTGCACCTTGTTCGATGGCAGCCAGATAGACAAAAGGCTTGAAGGAGGAGCCGGGTTGGCGTAGCCCTTGGGTCGCGCGATTAAACTGGCTTTCGTTATAATCTATACCTCCGATCAGGGCGACGATGCTGCCATCCGGACGTAAGACAATGGAGGCCGCTTGCGAGACTTTTGATTTTTCCTTGTTGTCGGCAATATATTTTTGAAGGGTCTTTGCCGTACTGGTTTGAACCTGTGGGTCCATGGTGGTTTTGACAATGATGTCGGTGGTCGGTGCACCAATTGTATCTTCGAGGTTATCAACCACCCAGTCAGAGAAATAACGACCTGATGTATCTTCGGTTTTTTCGATGATCCTATTGATTTTTCCAGAGCTGGCTTTTTTGAGTTGTTGTTCGGTGATAAAGCCCGCATCTTCCATGACCGAGAGCACAGTTTTGGCACGGTCTTGGGCAGCTTTCGGATTGGAAAGTGGTGAGTAGCGGGACGGGGCTTTCAAGAGACCCGCAATGATGGCGGCTTCATAGAGCGTTAGGTCGTGGGCGTCCTTGTTGAAGTATATTTTTGCAGCGGCTTTCACTCCATAGGTTCCGGCGCCAAGATAGACACGGTTCATGTAGGCCGCGAGAATTTCCTGTTTGGTCAGTTCATGTTCAAGCCACACGGCGAGCATGGCTTCCTGGATTTTCCGTTTGTAGGTTTTTTCCTGAGACAGAAACAAATTTTTAGCAAGCTGTTGTGTAATGGTTGACCCACCCTGATGACGGCCTTTATTGGTCAGATTGACAAAAACAGCGCGGGTCAACCCGATTGGGTCGAGACCATAATGGTAGTAGAAGCGGCGGTCTTCCGTCGCAATAATGGCGTTGGTGATGTTTTTCGGCAAATCTTCTGCGGTGACGTTGCCTTCTTTAATGTCGCCGTAACGGGCAATGACCGAGTCGTCATTGGCCAGAACTGTGACCGAGGCCTTGCGTTCAAAGCGCGGGTTATCAATCAGGTTTGGTAAATCTTTGGCAAACCATGCCAGAACGGCAGCAAGAATAAGAACACACCACAAGCCCATCACAAATCCCCATTTCACCAGCCGGCGAAATAGTGAAGGAGTTGGCTTTCTTGACGGGCGATTTCCCGCAATCAGCTTTCTTTTTCTTTTGTCACGTCCCATATGTTTCCCTATGCGGGGTGTTTAGCATAGATAATGTTGAAAATGGTAGGGAAAATATAGGATATGTTGATATTCAGCATCCTTTGGACTGCAAATAATGGTTTTCTGAGCTTCCGCTTCTCACGTACACTGAAGTACGCTGCGATGCGGTTCTCGAAAATCCACTATTTTCGTCGCAAAATATTTTAAATATCAACATATCCTAGGTTTTTTTATAAAAGAAATAGTGAGGCCAGCCCCAAAAAGGCGAAAAAGCCAATCACATCGGTCATCGTGGTCAGGAAAACCGAGGAGGCAACCGCTGGGTCGATATTGAATTTATTCAAGACAACCGGAATGGAGGAGCCGAAAAAACCGGCCACGATCAGATTGATAATCATAGCCGTTGCAATAACAACCCCCAGACCGGTATTTTGAAACCAGAATCCTGCAATCAAACCAATCAGGAGAGCAAAAACCAAACCATTCAGGACACCCACGGCAGTTTCCTTGCCAATGACCCGCCATGCGTTGGCACCCGAAATTTCATTGGTGGCAATCGCGCGTACCGCCACGGTCATGGCCTGTGTTCCCGCGTTTCCGCCCATACCGGCAACGATCGGCATCAGAACAGCCAGTGCCACAATCTTTTCAATGGTGGCATCAAAAAGCGAGATAACGGAAGCCGCCAGAAAAGCGGTTAGCAAATTGATAAACAGCCAGCGGGAGCGGGCAAAAGCAGTGGGTATGATTGTCCGGTACAAGTCGTCTTGTCCGACCCCTGCCAGTTTCAACAAGTCTTCTTCAGCTTCTTCGTCAATAACAAAGAGCACATCGTCATAGGTGATAATGCCGATCAGGCGACCACTGTCATCAACAACAGGGGCAGACGCAAGATTTTCATTCCGGAAAAGTGTGGCGACTTCTTCCTGATCCATTGTGGCGGGGATCGAGTGGACTTCATCAAGGGTCAGGCTGTCAATTTTGACCGAGCGTTGGGACCGCACCAGTTTGTTCAGCGGAATTTCCCCGACGACGTGATGGGCAGGGTCGATTACGATCAAGTCATAGAAATCATCGGGAAGGGTGTCGCGCGCCGCCCGCAGATAATCAATGGTCTTTCCAACCGTCCAGAATTGCGGAATGGCCACAAATTCCCGTTGCATCAAACGGCCTGCGGAATCTTCGGGGAAACTTAGACCTTCTTCCAGAGCCAGCCGGATCTTGGCCGAGAGTTTGCGCATAATCTCTTGCTGGAATTCTGTATCCAGTGGGGCGATGATATCGAGCGCATCATCACTATCCAGATCGGAAAGAATTTTTGCAACCTGATCGGCTGGCATATTTTCCAGCACACCTGTGCGAACTTCTTCGTCCAAAACCGGAATGACATCCGCATCAAAATGACGGGCAAATCCCATCATCAAGGTTCTTCTGGTTTCACCCGTTACTTTTTCAATAAGCTCTGCTTTGTCGCTGGTGCTTAGATCATCAAGAAGTGTATCAACCTGTTCGCTATTTTCTTCAAAGAGGGCATCGGAGATTTCACGGATTGTCTCATCCGGCAGCCCAAGAAATTCGGTTGCACCGATTTCCTCATCGGGAAGAACCGATGAGTCGAAATTTTCTTTTACATCTTCCGGTATTTGGTTGTTCATCGCGTGCCCCTCGGGTGCTGGAGGTTAAGCTACGCCTTCATAGTTCAGATTCCACAAAAGCTCAACCCCCCGACTAATATAATGTCGAGGGGTTGATAAAAAAGGGGTTTAGGCCGCTGCTTCTTCGCGCAGAATAGTCGGGTTTTCGTGTTCGGCGAAGATCTGGGCACCGACCGTTGAAACCGCCGTCAGGTTGACGATGGTTCTGGCTGTTGCTGCATTGGTCAGAATATGTGCCGTGTGCGCTGTTCCCAGCAGAATCGGGCCAACCGGAATACAGTCTGCGAGAACCTTAACGGCGTTATAGGTAATGTTGGCGGCATCCACAGTCGGCATAATCAGCAGGTTTGCCGATCCTTTCAGGGTCGAGTTGGGCATGATCTGGTTGCGAATTTCCTCCGACAAGGCACAATCAGCATGCATTTCCCCGTCAATTTCCAGTTCAGGCGCGCGCATTTTGATGTCAAAACAGGCATCACGCATTTTGAAGGCGCTGTCATGGCGGTGCGATCCAAAATTGGAATGGGAAATCAGGGCGACTTTTGGAGTGATCCCGAAACGACGGATTTCTTCGACAGCCAGCATGGTCATTTCAGAAATCTGTGCAACGCTGGGATCCGGATTGATATGGGTATCGCAGATAAAGAGCGGGCCACGGGTCGGATGCAGCAGGCCGATCATGGCAGCAGCAGTTTCAACACCGGGGCGAAGTCCCACGACATCCACGATTGTTTTCAAATGCTCGCGATAGGGAGCCACGGTGCCGCAGATCATGCCGTCTGCTTCACCTTTGTGAACCATCAGGGCTCCGATCACGGTGGTATTGGTGCGGACAACGTTACGCGCCAAAGACGGGGTGACGCCGTTGCGTTCCATAATTTTTTGATAGGTTGCCCAATAGTCGTTATAACGGGCATCATTTTCAGGATCGACCAGATCGAAATCCTCGTCAGGTTTCATGCGCAAGTGAAGCTTTTTGATCCGGCTTTCGATTACGGCACGACGACCAACCAGAACCGGACGGGCGAGATTCTCATCAACAACAGTTTGTGTTGCACGGAGAACGCGTTCTTCTTCACCTTCACAATAGGCAATCTTTTTGGGATTGGTTCTGGCTTTGGCAAATACAGGGCGCATCATGGCGTCCGATTGGTAGAAGAACTGGGTCAGTTTGTTCTTATAGGCTTCCCAGTCTTCGATCGGGCGGGTGGCCACACCTGTTTCCATTGCGGTTCTTGCGACAGCCATAGGCAGTTCAACAATCAAGCGTGGATCGAATGGTTTCGGGATCATGTATTTAGGGCCGAATTCGAGAGATTCATCCGAGTAGATGGCTGCCACTTCGGCAGGGGCTTCCTTACGGGCCAGCGCAGCAATAGCGCGGACACAGGCCATTTTCATTTCTTCGTTGATGGCGGTTGCGCCAACATCAAGGGCTCCACGGAAAATATATGGGAAGCACAGAACGTTATTTACCTGATTGGGAAAGTCAGACCGTCCGGTGCAGATAACAGCATTCGGTTTTGCTTCCAATGCTTCAGAGGGCATAATTTCAGGTGTCGGGTTGGCTAGTGCCATAATAAGTGGCGCATCAGCCATATCGGCAACCATTTCTTTTTTAAGAGCGCCTGCTGCCGAGAGTCCCAGAAAAATATTCGCACCTTTAATGGCGTCAGCCAGAGTCCGGTCTTTGGTCTCAATGGCGAATTTTTCCTTTTCCGCGTCCATGCCTTCATTGCGGCCTTTATAAACAACACCGTTGCGATCGCATACTGTGATGTTCTCTTTCGGCATACCTAGATTTGTTATCATTGTCAGGCAGGCAATCGCCGCCGCACCTGCACCAGAGGCAACCAGTTTCACTTCGTCGATCTTGCGGCCCGTGATTTCCAGCCAGTTCAGAATAGCCGCACCAGAGATAATCGCTGTTCCGTGTTGGTCATCATGGAAAACAGGAATTTTCATCCGTTCGCGCAAAGTGCGTTCAACCTCGAAACATTCCGGAGATTTAATGTCTTCCAAATTTATACCGCCGAAAGATGGTTCGAGAGACGCAATGATTTCAATCAGTTTTTTCGGGTCGGTTTCGTCAATTTCAATATCGAGGGAATCTATGTTGGCGAATTTTTTGAAAAGAACAGATTTTCCTTCCATCACCGGTTTGGAGGCCAGAGCACCGATTGCACCCAGTCCCAAAACAGCGGTTCCGTTCGATATAACGGCGACCACGTTACCACGGGATGTATAATCCAGAGCTGTTAGCGGGTCTTTTTCAATTTCTTCACATGCGAAAGCAACACCCGGAGAGTACGCCAGAGACAAATCACGCTGGGTGGTCATTTGTTTGGTTGGAACGATAGATATTTTTCCGGGGCGAGGGTGGCGGTGGTATTCAAGAGCGGCTTCGCGCAAACTGTCTTTCACGGGAGTATCCTTACATAATTGAACTTAAAAATTGTGTAGGTGCAACTGACCAGAAAATCAGAATATTTTCAAGGGGGTGACTGTGATGTGGTGCAATAAAAACTATTGTTTTCAAGTCTTCAATGAACGTGCTCTTGGCCAATTTATTGGATTAGGGTGTTTCGGGCATTTTGAGACCCCAAGCCTGTGCCGCGTGATATTGAATCTGGGCGGTTACATCCTGCCTTACATGATGGCCGTTTCCGTAGAATATTCCGTCTTTAACGCGCTCTTTTGCGAGTTCGGCAGCGAGGATTCCTGCTGCGTGTATAAAAGAATCCTCTAATTTTCTGGATAGGAGGCGAAGGGCGCGGGGATCACGAAGTGTCTCTTCAAGTTCGGATCTGACGGTGTGCGCCAATTTTTCCGAGTCTATTGGACGTTTCCCGTATTCTCCTTCGAGTTCAATACATGAAACTGCCTGATATACTATATTTCCAAGATCCGCGATGTCGCGGCGAGCTTCTGGATTGAGCAGGGAAATCTGATGGATAAGACGCGCGGCATTTGCGTAGTGTTCAAGAATTTGGGACATGATTTTTGTTACCTTTTATTTTCCATTTAGTATCAAGTTAATATCAATTGGGATGCTGTTCCCAGTTCGGTTGGTTAGCACTGATCCGGCTTGTTGTCTGGGATAAAATATGTTGTTTTGCTCGATCAATAAGCCCACGCATTTGGGTATGGGCTGGTTCCGGCCAATTTTCCAATGTTGACCAGCGGACATCCTCAACTTCTATCGGACAGAGAGCCATGTTTAGTTCGTCGGCTTTTGAAATAACGTAGAGAAAAATTTTGCAGCTATATTCCGAAGAGAGAGGGCCGTGAAGGGTCTCGATCAATTGATCGGGATCAAGCTCGACACCAATTTCTTCCAGAGTTTCTCTTAATGCGGCTTGCTTATGGGTCTCTTCTCCATCAACCAGTCCACCAGGAAGGCTCCATGTGCCATCTTTTTTTCGTAATTGTGCCAGATATTGGCCTTTGTCTTGGGCATAAATAAGGACAAACGCGCGATCTGTTGTGATGGGGCCATACGCCGCGGCTACGTTAAAACATTCTATTTCCATAGGTCATATTTATGGGGGCGTTTGGGAAAAGGCAAGGGTTTTATAGTTTTGCCCCACGATTTTTAAGGTCTTCGATCAGGGCCTCAACTTTATAGGGGGGGATTTCGATCATCTGCCCCGGTTTTAAGTCTCCGAGTTCGAAAGGGCCGTAATTTGTGCGGATCAGACGGTTGACCACGCAGCCGAAATGTTCCATCAGCTTGCGGATCTCCCGATTTTTCCCCTCGTTTAAGACAATTCGATACCATGTATTACGACCTGTCGGGTCTTTTTCTTCCATCACGGTTGCGCCGCGATAATGGATGCCGTTGGACGTCACGCCTTTGGCAAGGTTGATGATTTGTCCTTCGCTCAGGCGTCCATGAACACGCACACGGTATATGCGATCCAGCCCGATTTGCGGGGACATCAGGGCTTGTGCCAGCGGGCCATCACTGGAAAAAAGGAGGAGGCCTTCACTGTTTATGTCCAGTCGGCCAACATTCATCAAACGAGGCAGCGAGTTGCGGTGATTTTTCGGGTTAAAGGCCGGAAGGTCATAGACTGTGCTGCGCCCTTCGGAATCTGACGTGGTCACCAGATAGTCCAGAGGTTTGTTCAGTATAAACAGGCGGGGCAGAGGGGCTGAGGCGATTGTTAGAGGTTTGCCGTCCACAGAGACTTTGTCGCCGTCTTCGACCGGAGTCGTGGCGGTTGCTATTGTGCCATTGACGCGCACACGTCCGTCCGCCACGATGCGTTCTGCTTCACGGCGGCTTCCAATTCCTGATCTTTGTAGAAATACGTTTAAGCGCATAATGATCTCTATGTGAGAGATGGTGCGGCCAAGAAGACTCGAACTTCCACGGGCTAATGCCCACAACGACCTCAACGTTGCGCGTCTACCAATTCCGCCATGGCCGCGAAAAGGTTCGCAGTTTCTATCAAATCGCCTAAGGAGTTGCAAGTGGAAAAGATTGGCATTACATCATCTTAATGGATTGGATTATTTCCCAAGAGCTGGTGGATTACCCCTATGCCGTTAGCGAGATGGAGCGACGGGTTGCAGGGATTCGTGATGGCAGTATGGACGAAGCGGTGTGGTTGTTGGAACATCCCCCCCTTTATACGGCTGGAACCAGTGCCAGAGCCGAGGATTTGTTGAGCCCGCGCTTTCCGGTTTATGACACGGGGCGTGGCGGGCAGTACACATATCATGGGCCCGGGCAGAGGGTTGGTTATGTGATTCTGGATTTGAAGAAACGCCAGCAAACCCCTGATATTAAAAAGTATGTTTGGCAGCTTGAGGAATGGGTGATCCGGTCTTTGGCCGAGTTTAATGTCCAAGGGGAGCGGCGCGCGGGGCGGGTTGGAATCTGGGTTGATCTGGGAAATGGGCAGGAAGCCAAGATTGCTGCGCTGGGGGTGCGTGTCCGGCATTGGGTGACGTTTCATGGTGTTTCGATCAATGTTGATCCGGATTTGAGCCATTTTAATGGAATTGTTCCCTGTGGCATCAAAGAGCATGGGGTAACGTCTTTGGCTCAATTGGAAAAAAATGTTTCACTGCAGGATATTGATCTGGCTTTGAAAAAGACTTTCGATACGATCGGATTTTAATCTGCGGCTTGTGGGGAGGCTTGGCTGTGGGCGAGATGGGTGCAGAATTGAATCAATTTATCAATGTCACCTTTTAACCTATTGTAATCTGGTGTTATTGTTCCTGTCGATTCATTCAGGTACAAAGATTTATTGATTTCGATTTGAAGAGAGTTTCTGCCGCGTGCCGGAGCACCATAGCGACGGACAATCTCCACACCTTTGTACGGGACATTCACAGCTATGCGATAGCCGAGATCAGCCAGAAAAAATTGAACTGCTCGCCGCAAAGTAATCGAACAACTGGTTCCGTCCATATCCCCCAGTATAAAATCTGGCGGGTGACCCATATAGTGGTTGCGGAGGGCTGAGGAGGGCATAGAATGGCAGTTAATATGAAAATACATGCCATGTCGGGAGACGCAGTCATCGAGCAGTGACTTTAGGGCCGCGTGATAAGGGTGGTAGTAGTCTTTCAGGCGTTTTTCAATTTCCCGGGCAGTTAATTTGCGGTCATAGACAGGGGTATGTTGTCCGATCGTCTCGCGGATTAACCCATGGCCAGCGTTGGAGCGTTGGGTTGGGTTGGGCAAGACTTCTAAATTCTCGGGATCTGATAACAGGTCGGAATTGATATCTGCGGCATTTCGATTGACGTCAATATAGGTGCGTGGAAACAGAGCCTTGAGGAATCCGATATCGTGGGTTTTGGCGGTGTCTTCAAACAAGTTATCAACCAACTGGTCTTCGGCATGGCGGAGCTGGTCAATTGGGCATGAAAAATTGAAGTCTGGCGGATAGATCGTCCCTGAATGGGGAGAGTCGAGAACAAGAGGGGAATCTCCATGTTTCGATGGGTGCATTTCATAGACATTTTTCAAGTGATGCGGTGTTTTTTCCATGATGCCAACTTGTTTCGGATTCCTATTTTATATAAGCTGTGGAACGAATTTTCATTACAGGAATCAAAGTTATGCACGATCTTAAAGCTCTTCGGGACAATCCGGAACAATTTGACCAAAACTGGGCCCGTCGCGGATTGGAACCTCAGACCCCGCCCATTCTGAAGCTGGATGAAGAGCGCAGGTCATTACAGACTGAATTGCAGGCTTTGCAATCACGTCGCAATGAAGCGTCCAAGGAAATCGGTGCGGTGAAGTCCAAGGGCGGGGATGCCCAAGCCTTGATGGATGAAGTGGCTTCGATCAAGGACAAGATGACGTCTTTGGAAGAGCAGGAACGTGTTAAGGCTGATGAACTGACTGAGTTGCTGTCGTCTTTGCCGAATATGTTGGCGGAAGATACACCTGATGGGCCGGATGAAGAGCATAATGTCGAAGTCCGCCGTCATGGTGAGCCGAAAGTGGGTTCTAATGCGGCCAAAGATCATGTGGAAATTGGTGAAGCGCTGGGGATGCTCGATTTTGAAACTGCGGCCAAGGTTGCAGGAGCCCGCTTTGTCATTGAAAAAGCCGGTATTGCACGTCTGGAGCGTGCTTTGGGCCAGTTTATGCTTGATACTCACACGACAGAACATGGCTATACCGAGATTAGTCCACCGTTGTTGGTGAGTGATGATGTCATGTATGGAACGACCCAGTTACCGAAATTCCGTGATGACCAGTTTGGCACAACGGATGGGCGTTGGTTGATCCCGACGGCAGAAGTTGTTTTGACCAATATGGTGCGTGAACAAATTCTGGATGAGGGAGATTTCCCGATCCGTGTTTGTGCGCATACGCCGTGTTTTCGCAAAGAGGCTGGATCAGCAGGTAAAGATACACGCGGCATTATTCGCCAGCACCAATTTTATAAGGTCGAGATGGTTAGTATTGTCAAACCGGAAGATTCCGAAGCAGAGCATCAGCGCATGACGCAATGCGCCGAAAATATCTTGAAAAAGCTCGGATTGCCATTCCGTACGATTGTTTTGTGTGGCGGGGATATCGGGTTTGCCGCACGCAAGACCTATGATCTGGAGATGTGGGTTCCGTCCCAGAATAAATATCGCGAGATTTCGAGCTGTTCGAATTGTGGTGATATTCAATCACGCCGGATGAAGACTCGTTTCAAACGGGCGGGTGCCAAGGATACCGAATTTGTTCATACTTTGAACGGGTCAGGCGTTGCTGTTGGTCGTGCGTTGGTAGCAGTGATGGAAAATTATTATGATCCGGCCGATGGGGGAATCTGGGTTCCTGAAGTTTTGAAACCATATATGGGCGGTTTGGAAAAAATCGTTAAAGGGGCTTAGTTTTGGCGGGAATTTTGACAGACAAACCTGTTTCGGACTTTCATGTGCTTCTGGTCAATGACGACGGAATCGATGCGGAAGGGTTTTCTGTTCTGGAAGAATTTGCCCGCCAAAAATTCGGAGAAGTGTTTGTTACGGCTCCTGTTCATGAGCATTCCGCCAAGGCACGTTCGATAACGCATCATAGGTCTTTTGATGTCGAAAAACGTGGTGAAAATCGTTATGCGGTTGATGGGACACCAACTGATTGCGTCATATTTGGTCTGCACCATCTTTTTGAAGGAGGAAAGCCTGATCTGGTTTTATCGGGTGTCAATCATGGTGAAAATGTCGGGCATGCGATCACTTATTCCGGCACTTTTGGTGCGGCATTTGAAGCCGGACTTCATAATGTTCCGGCAATCTCTTTCAGTCAGCTTTTTAGCAGCAAAGATAAACCGGATTTTACTATTGCGCGGCAATGTTTGGGGCTGGTCTGTGATGAAATTTTTTCGAAAGACTGGCCTTCACATACGGTCATGAATGTCAATTTCCCAACCTATCTTCATTCCCAAGTGGCTCGGTGTCATTGGGTTCCGGTTGAGCAACAGAGTATCATCGAAAGAATTAAGGTGGATCATAATGACTCCACAAAAATGAAGGTGCAGACACAGTTTCGTCGTGATTATTCCCCGCATTCAAATGAGCATGTTACAGATGATCTGGATGTGTTGCGGCGGGGCGGGATTGCCGTAACGCCGGTCATGACCAACTGGACTTGCCACACCAGTCTTAAAAAGATGATGGGAGTTGAGTAATCTTATGATCCCCGATGCATCTGTCATCCGATTGATTATCCATTTGCGCCAAGCCGGCATTACCAATACCGATGTGCTCAGTGCTATGGAGAGGACGCCGCGCGACTTTTTTATTCCGCCGCATTTTCAGGATCATGCCTATGAGGATCAGGCTGTTCCTATTGGTTTGGGGCAGACGATTTCCCAGCCTTATATCGTGGCCTATATGACTGATTGTTTGAAAGTTGAAAAAACACATACAGTCCTCGAGATCGGAACGGGGTCGGGGTATCAGGCCGCAGTTCTGGCACAACTGGCGCGGCGGGTTTATACGATCGAACGGCATAAGCCCCTTTTGGAACTTGCTGAACAAAGATTTCATGAATTGAAGTTGCGTAACATTACAACATTGGCCGGAGACGGGTTAAAGGGGTGGCCGGGGGAGCAATCGTTTGACCGGATTATTGTGACGGCGGCTTGTGAGGGGGAGCCTCCGGTTGCTCTTTTGGCGCAGATGAAAATCGGTGGATTGATGATTATTCCGGTTGGGGCGCAGGGGCAGGCACAGACCTTGAAAATATATAAAAAAGAATCCGAAGATGTTTTCGGAGTTCAGAATTTATTACCAGTGCGCTTTGTTCCGTTATTGCCGGAGGTTCCAAGAAACAATTCATATACAGAACATGATCTGGAGGAATTGACGGCGTGAAGGTTCAGTTGAAAATTCTAGTTGCCGTTAGTTGTTGTGTGTTACTGACCGATTGTTCCCAATCAGGTGGAGGAGTCCCTGTCCATCATTACGGAGAACAATCCAAAACAGCAAAAAGCCTAGGTATTCATACCATACAAGATGGCGAGACGTTATGGGGGATATCACAGGCCTATCGTGTTGAATTGCGTGATTTGCTCGATCTTAATCATTTGAACCCGCCTTATAACATTCGTACGGGCACACGGATTCGCATTCCTTCACCCCACATCTATACAGTGAAAACCGGAGATACTTTATATCGTGTGTCCCGTATTTTTGATACGACGACAACCGAGTTGGCCCGATTGAACCATATTGGAAGGCCATATGTATTATCCAAAGGACAAGTGCTGCGTTTGTCAGGTTTGCACAGGTCTGTGGTGTCTCCTAAATCCTCTATTGAAGTGGTTCAAAAGGGGGTTGTCGCGCCGGTTCAATCTGTGCAGTCGGAAGTTCTGGCCAGCAAAGAACAGAAGAACTCTGTAACACCGCCTAAAAAAGTGACCAGTTTGAGCCATGTGATTTCTGACCCCTCTCCAAGTCGGAGTGGTTCAGGATTTTTGTCTCCTGTGTCAGGGAAAGTTGTTTCCAATTTTGGCCCCAAGAAAGACGGGTTGCATAATGATGGAATCAACATCAAGGCCGCGCGGGGAACGGCGGTGAGGGTCGCGGAAAATGGGACGGTTGTTTATGCGGGGAACGAGATTGCTGGGTATGGAAATCTGGTTCTTGTCCGTCATAGCGGAGGGTATGTGACCGCTTATGCTCATTTGGACAAGACATTGGCTAAAAAAGGGGAGATCGTGAAGCGTGGGCAGACGATTGCAACGGTCGGATTAAGTGGAAACGTAGATTCTCCACAGCTTCATTTTGAAATCCGCAAAGGCAAGAAGGCTATTAATCCCAGTGCCTTGATTAATTTATAAGACGTTTAGAAATCGTGCATCAGCTCACGCTGTTTTCTCTTTTCATCGCTTTCATTATACATTGCTTTTTCATCCAGGGCTTGTGCCAAAAATGTTTTGAAGAAATGCATTTTATCAACATAGCTTCTTGCAAAAAGCTCTATACGCGTTGATCTCATATAGCCATGCTCGTTGATGGAGAGCAGTTTCGAGGATGCTCCCTTATAGTTTGTATAAATCATGAAGGTATCGAGTCCATCAAAATTTGTTTCGTCGCTTTCGACGTAGGTAAACCTATTTTTGGGGGCCCGTACGTCAATAAATGTACTGAGAAAAAGTGTGTATTTTTCTATTTCCTTTGGATCACTTACAACCCAGCTCGGATTTTCCAGAGCTGTGCTGCCGCGATAAATAATAACAAGGCCGGGAGTATTGATCATGATATCCGAACTGTCAGTCTTTTGGCTAATTGATTTATTGTAGAGTAACTGGTCGTTCAGAAAGTCAAAAAACGTGTGCTTTTCATCATAGAACACTCTATCGACGGCCTTTCGTTGTACGCGGAGGATTGTACCGTGACCTGACATATATACATCTTCCCCAGAGATCTGGTCGGGGTTATTCTGGACAAAAATAATAACTTCCGGATCTTTTTCGATGATCGGGTTATATAAAGTAGGTTCAACTGGAAGGCTCTCAAAGCTGTAAAGAACTCTTTGCCATTGATATTTCTGGTCAACTGGCCATTGGGTGTCCAGGTCATAATCTTGTTTGTCGTCTTTAAGAACCAGATAGTTTCCTGTAATCGTGATGTCAGTGCTCACAACAAAGTTATTCTGTAACGAAGAGGAGGTCTGAGCATGAGCATAAGAACATGGGGAGGCAAGCAAGAGACAGAAGAACATGCCCTTAAGAGAAAATAATCTTTGATTACTCTTTAATTCCATAATACGAAGATCACTCCCTTTGAATGAAAGGCTCCAATTGATAAAGGCGAACTTCGCCTGATTCACTCTATTCATATTAGTATAACATTAGAAAGAGTTACGGATAAACTACTCTTTTTTAGATTCTCAGCTTGTCATTCCTATATATGAAACTATAGTCTGCCTGTTTCCAAATACCATTTTGAAGAAAAAGGATAAATCTGATGATGTTTTTTACGCCTGCTTATGCCGCTGAGGAGACAATAAGTACAACAGCAGTGACAGAGGTTCCTGATTCTGGTGGGGTTATCGCTCCTCCGCCAAGTGAAACCGAGACGTTTATGATGAATATCGGGATGTTGCTGGTTCTCGGGGTTTTGTTCTACCTGTTGATGATCCGCCCCCAGCAAAAGCGTTTCAAAGAGCATGCTAATATGCTGCAGGCGATGGGGCCAGGCGTCAAAATTGTAACGCAAGGCGGTTTGATTGGTACAATTGATAAGGTTATTTCCGATCATGAAATTCAAGTTGATATCGGAAACGGGATCAAAGTCAGTATGATGCGGTCATACATCATCGGACGTTATGAAGATAATATTCCGTCTTCATCAAAAGTTGCCAACGATGACAAAAAAAATAAAAAGGATAAATCTGCAAAATGATGTTCATCCCACTTTGGAAAAGGGTGTTGGTGGTTGTCGCCGTCATTCTTTCTTTTGCGTATTGTCTGCCGAATTTTGTATCTCAGGATACGCGTGACGCGTGGGAGAAAAACCTGCCATCATGGATGCCCTCCAAATCAGTTTCTTTGGGGCTTGATTTGCAGGGTGGCTCGCATTTGTTATTACAAGCCGACATAGATAGCGTTATCAAAAAACATCTTGATGATGCTGAAAGTTTCGCCCGCGGCAAGATCAAAAGCGAGAATATTTCCTATAAAGATATCTCTGCCGATAATGAGAGTGTTTCTGTTGAACTGAAATCGGAAGATGATGTTTCCGCTATGCGTAAAATTTTCCGTGAAGCCGACGAACTATTGATTATTGAGGCCGAAGGCATGGTTGTCAGTGCTTCGTATGACGAAAAAGGGCTGAAAACCATTACAGACCAGACACTTTCTCAGTCGATTGAAGTCGTCAGTCGTCGCGTTAATGGAACAGGAACCAAAGAGCCTATTATCCAGCGGCAGGGTGATGACCGGATTCTGGTTCAACTGCCGGGTATGAATGACCCGGGACGGGTTAAGGAACTATTGAATAAAACCGCCCAGCTCAGTTTCCATTTGGTAAGCATGACCGGAGAAGGTTTGAATGTCAGAACATTACCAATGCGTGAAGGTCAGGGACAAACCTTGCCAATCAACCGTCGCCCACTTTTGACCGGAGAGATGTTGACCAACGCTCAGCCGACTTTTCAGGATGGAGCACCGATTGTTAGTTTTCGTTTGAACTCGGCTGGAGCAAAGAAGTTTTGTGACGTAACGCGGGACAATGTCGATAAACCGTTTGCGGTTGTCCTTGATGGTGAAATCATTACGGCTCCGCGTATTAATGAGGCAATTTGTGGCGGCAGTGCGGTGATTACCGGGCGGTTTACAATTCAGGAGGCAAATGATCTGGCTTTGCTGCTTCGTGCGGGGGCGTTGCCGACTTCACTCAGTATTGTTGAAGAGCGTTCTGTCGGGCCCTCTTTGGGAAGTGACTCGGTAGAAGCGGGTAAAATTGCAACGATGGTTGCCTTCTTGCTGATTGTTGCGTTTATGGTTTTTTCTTACAGCTTGTTTGGTGTGTTTGCCAGTGTGGCCTTGTTCATCAACATGGTGCTGATTATTGCTCTCCTTTCGATGTTGCAGGCGACCCTGACATTGCCAGGTATTGCCGGTATCGTGCTGACCATGGGGATGGCAGTTGATGCAAACGTTCTGATTTTCGAGCGTATCCGTGAAGAAATACGGTCTGGGCGTTCAATCATTTCTGCTATGGATACTGGATACGAGAAAGCCATGGCATCGATTATTGACTCGAACCTGACCACATTGATCGCAGGGGTTATCCTGTATGCTGTTGGAACGGGGCCGATCAAAGGATTTGCGGTCACTATGTCTATCGGGATTGCTACCTCATTGTTTTCGGCCATCATGCTGACTCGTTTGATGCTGGTGGTTTGGCTCAGAACCAAAAAGCCAAAAGCGCTGCCGATATAATCAAGAAAGATAAAAGGATAAAGCATTATGCGTTTGTTTAGGTTTGCAGATGATTTGAAAATCGACTTTGTCAAAGGACGGTATCTCGCTTTTGTTGTAACCGGTATTATGGTTTTGGGGTCAATCGGGTTGCTGGTTGGTAAAGGGTTGAATTTCGGGATCGATTTTTCCGGTGGGATTATGATGGAAGTGCAAACTCCTGTCGCTCCCGATTTGACTAGAATGCGGACAGACCTGAATCATTTGGGGTTGGGGAATATCTCGATTCAGGAGTTTGGAACCGAGCGGGATGTATTGATCCGTGTGCCGGAACAAACAGGTGGTCAGGATGCCCAAAAACAGGCGATCGAGCAGATTAAGGCCACGATTGATGCTGAATATAAGGACGTCGAGGGAAATGTTGAATATCGCCGGAGTGAGTATGTCGGGCCTCAGGTCGGGGATGAATTGAAAAAATCCGGCGCTTGGGCGTTTATACTGACTATCGTAGGGATCTTGGCATATGTATGGTTCCGGTTCGAATGGCAATTTGGTGTTGCTACCATTTTTACTCTGATTCACGATACCACGGCTGTGATTGGTTTGTTTTCGTTGATGTGGATGAACTTTGATTTAAGCACGTTGGCGGCTGTGTTGTTGGTTGCTGGTTATTCCACCAACGATACTGTGATTGTCTTTGACCGTATTCGTGAGAATCGTCGCAAGTTCAAAAAGATGCAGATGAAGGATGTGATCAATATGTCGTTGAACCAGACATTGGCGCGGACATTGAATACATCCTTTACGACTTTATTGGCGTTGGGTGCGTTGTGGTTGTTTGGCGGTGAAGTGATCCGCGATTTTGCGAACGCCATGATTTTTGGGATTGTGATCGGAACTTATTCCTCGGTTTATGTTGCCTCGTCTTCCTTGTTGTATTTCAAATTCGATGATTCCAAAAAGCGCGGCGATGTCGATGCTGATGAGTCCGAAGAAGAAAGTGTGCCGGCTTAATGGATATTACTCCGCTTGTATCTGCTGATCTGAAGCTGGTTCAGTCTTATCGTTCTGGGCAGTTCAGGATTAACGGGCAAGTTTATTCCCATCCGGTTTTAATTTTTGGGTATTCTGTCGTCGCGTGGGACGTATCTGCTTTTGATGAGGTGAATGACCAAATTCGCAGCTTGGAAGGGCAGGTTGATGTCTTACTGATCGGAGCGGGTGAAAGTTTTTCTGTGTTGCCGCCATCCAAGCGCGTTCAGTTTCAGGGTTTGGGCTTTACTGTTGATGTCATGGATACGCCTGCTGCGTGCCGGACTTATAATGTCCTTACAAGCGAAGGCCGCAGGGTTGCTGCGGCCTTAATTCCTGCTTAATAGCTGCGTTTTTCTTGTTGATCAGGCCGCGATTTTGAGGGGGCCTTGTTCCAGCAATTTTGCGGCATGTTCCCAGTTGGCAAGGTTATCAATCCATGCTTCCAAGAATTTGGGGCGCGCGTTGCGGTAGTCGATATAGTAAGCATGTTCCCAGACATCGCAGGTCAAAAGCGGGGTTTTACCGTCTGTCAGTGGTGTTTCGGCGTTGCCTGTGCTGGTGACTTCGAGTTTGCCGGTGGCGTTGTCCAAAACCAGCCAAGCCCAACCAGAGCCAAACTGGGTGGTTCCTTTGTCCAGCAGAGCGGCGCGCAGGGCGTCATATCCGCCGATGTCTTCGGTAACTTTTTTCTCCAGATTTCCCGGCATTTTTGCGCCGCCGCCATTTGCTGCCATCGATTCCCAAAACAGATTGTGGTTATAAATCTGGCCGATCTGGTTAAAAAGTTTCTGGTTCCCTGCTTTTTTAGCTGCGATGGCAGCCTCTTCAAGGCTCATCGATTCAAATTCGGTTCCGGCGGCCAGTTCATTGGCTTTATTAACATAGGCCTGATGGTGTTTGCCGTGGTGATATTCAAATGTTTCTGCCGACATGTAGGGAACAAGTGCGTCCATTGCGTAGGGCAGTTCGGGGAGTTTGAAAGCCATGATAAAATCTCCTTTTTCAATTTATATGAATTCTGGTTATAACCTATACGGAAATGGAAAATAATCAACCGCACATCTTTTATCAACTCAGAGAGCTCGATCCGGATCGGGCGTTTTTGTCGTTGTTTGCGCCCATTACAGTTAGGACAGCGGTGCAAATCCTTGATTTATGGAATGCCGAAATATCCCACATACGGGAAGAGGTGCGCGACCCACATATGGGGTTGATCCGGCTGCAATGGTGGCGGGACGAAATCAGGCGGATTTATGATAAGGGCAGGTCGGATAACCATCCTGTTCTCTCTTTGTTGTCGGAAGTTATCCCGGCACATGGTCTTGCCTTTGAGGATTTTGATCGTATGCTCCATGCGCGTGAATTGGAATTCGAAGGGCGTGCGCCCGAGAGCTTTGATGAACTCCTCTCATATATAGATGGGACGCATGGGGTTTTGATGAAGATGAAAGGGCGGATACTTGATTGCGCCCCAGAGGATATTCAGAATGTTGCGCGTTTCTATAGTTTAATTGGTTTGGTGCGCTCCGTTCCGTTTCATGGAAGTCTAGGGCATGTGATGATGCCACAGATAAATGTTTCTGATGTTAAACCACATTCGGAGCGGTTGATAAATGTTGTTGGTGAAGGTTGTTCTGTCGGAAAACCTGACCACCCACAAACTAGATATTTGCGTGCGGTTCAGGCCTTGACACAATTATACCTGAAGCAGATTGAGCGTGCAGGGTTTGATCCGTTCCACATTCAGCCTGTGGTGTTTAAGGAATTGCGGGTTTGGATTAAAGCGTTTTAATCCAACCTGCAAGATCAACAAGGGCGCGGTCGGAATAGAGTTTTTTTCGGTCACGGCCTTTGATTTTCTTAGGAGCGTCGATGTCCGGAAACAGGCCGAAATTGACATTCATTGGTTGGAAGGTCTTTTCATTTGCTCCGCCTGTGATGTGCGAAATGATTGCCCCCAGTGCTGTGGTGGCAGGTGGCATAGTCATCGTTTTTCCTAGACGTTCTGAGGCTGCGAGACGTCCTGCGATCAAGCCAACGGCGGCACTTTCAACATAGCCTTCGCATCCGGTGATTTGTCCCGCAAAGCGCAACCGTGGTTGGTTCTTGAGTTGTAGTTTTTCATTGAGGACGCGCGGGGAATTGATAAAGGTATTACGGTGAATCCCGCCAAGGCGTGCAAATTCAGCGTTTTCCAGTCCCGGAATCATTTTGAAAACTTCGGTTTGAGCGCCGTATTTCATTTTGGTCTGAAATCCCACGATATTATAAAGTGATCCGAGCGCGTTATCCTGACGAAGTTGAACAACAGCATAAGGTCGAGACATATCATGTTGGTTGGTCAGTCCTACCGGTTTCATCGGGCCGTAACGCAAGGTATCAACGCCGCGTGAGGCCATCACCTCGATTGGCATACAGCCCTCGAAATAGGGAGTGTCCTTTTCCCAGTCCTTGAATTCTGTGGTTTCGGCATTGATCAGGGCATCATAGAACGTAAGATATTGTTCTTTGTTCATGCCGCAGTTGATATAGTCCTTGCCTGTCCCCGCAGGGCCTTCCTTGTCGTAGCGGGATTGCAGCCATGCCACGTCCATATTGATTGAGTCAAAATAGACAATCGGGGCGATGGCATCAAAAAATGCAAGAGCGTCTTCATCGGTGATGCTTTTAATTGCAGTCGAGAGTGCCGGAGAGGTGAGGGGGCCTGTTGCAATAATTACCGAGTCCCAGTTTTCGGGCGGAAGGCCTGAGATTTCGCCGCGCTCAATCGTAATGAGCGGATGGTCTTCCATTGTTTTTGTAATGTCTGCCGAATAACACTCACGATCAACGGCTAGCGCACCACCGGCAGGGACGGCGTGTGTGGCAGCGGTTTTCATCATCAGCGAGTTTAGCATCCGCATTTCTTCATGCAGCAGCCCAACCGCGTTATAGTCTTTATCGTCTGAACGAAAGGAATTCGAACATACCAGTTCACCCAGGCATTCGGTCTGGTGCGCAGGGGTTTTGGTGTGCGGGCGCATTTCATGCAGGATCACAGGCACACCCATGGAGACGGCTTGCCATGCTGCTTCTGTTCCGGCCATACCGCCGCCGATAATGTGGATTGGTTTATGTGTCATGATTTTATCCTTGATTAGGGGCCAAATGTCTGCGGATCAGATTGGTTTTATGTTGCAAGAAAATTTTCCGGCTTTCTTCTCGTCCGTGGTGAACAAATGGCAAGGCAGTAAAAGGCATGGCAGCATGAAAACTGAATGCCATGATGAGGCCCTGACCTCTTTCCTGAATAAGGCCGCATATAGGTTTTTTGGGCATTTCGGCATATTTGAATACTTCAGAAAAAGGAAGGTTATCTGAAGATGGGTAGAGAGCAGGGCCGTTCACATCCAACGCTTGATAGGGTAGATAATTTTTGCTGCTTTCAATGTCTGCTACGACATGATGTTTGAACTTACTGATAAATTTGTCAGAGGAGGGTGGATTGCTGTGTGTCATTTCAGCGAACGCAGGGCCGTCTGCTCTTCCTTTGAGTATTCCAAGGCCATAGCGTTCTTTTATATGATCGTTAGCGCCTGCAAATCTGTATTCTTCGAATAAATAATAGGTTGCGGCACATTCTGTCCAGAGGATCAGGCCATTGTTCTCGATCGCATTTTCCAACACATCTTTTTTTCTGGCAGGGAGTATGTTTGGGTAGGGGCTGTCTAGGCCATTGATACCCGGTAGGATTAATACGTCATATTGTGCCAACTCATGCGGGCATATATGTTTTGGTTGTACGCCTGTTATATCGGCATCTGGGAACATCAGAGGCAGGGCCAGTACTTTTATTTCGTAGCCAGCTATCTTTTGTGCTTCTAAAATCGCTATTCTCATTGTTTCCCCTTTAGGCGAGGGAGACTAGCAACTCTGCTTGCGTTTGTCATCTGCTCGTGTATCTTATTGATATGGATAAGAAATTTATCATAAAGATCATTCTGACCAAGCTGGTGTTTCTGGCTGTGGTGGCGTTTTGTGTGTGGTATTTCTGGCCCACTCCACGCTAATTTTCCTCTTATTCCGGTATTTTAAGTGATTTTTTTCTTGCGACATTCTGACGCAAGGAGTAGAAGTCCGGTATTCTGTTAACCCTAAAAAACGAGGTAGTAAAGATGGGTGCTGTTCCTGTAGCTTTTATGAATTCAGGTGCATTTGATCTGACAAAGGTTGAAGCTGTAAGTAGAGGTTTTGTCGAGAACCTTGGAAAGAATGTGCGCGGCCTGTACGACTGGGCAGTTACAAATGTTGACGGCAAAAAAATGGAAGGTGCTTCCGAAGCTACATATAGAGCTTATCATGCTCTTACAAATAGTCAGGAACAAATTGTATCCGGATCTCCAGAAGAGGTTTATGTAGGACTGGCTCTGAAAGAGGCTTTCTTTACTGCTGCCATTTCCAATGATTCCGCGACTGTTGATGTTTTGGCAGAACATTTTCCTAAAGCCACAGGGTTTTCTGTTGAGGATATTGGGGAAATCGAGAAGTTGGGATTCGTCAACATTGCTAAAATTGCCAGACAAGCAGTTGCGCTGGAGCGTTAGTTATTCTTTTGAGTATTAATACAAAGAAAGCCGGCTTTGTCCGGCTTTTTTGTTGTTTGTCGGGAACTAATTTGATAAGTCCACTGTCATGGCTGGAAATCGTGTTTTATTAAGTGTTCAGGATGCTCTCGTAACTTTTGGCGGAGCGCCGTTGTTCGAAGATTTGACCTTTCATATTCTGGAAGGGGATCGCACCTGTCTGGTGGGCAAGAACGGAGCCGGAAAATCCACCATGATGAATATTATTCGCGGGCTCAAAGATATTGATCAGGGAGAGCGATGGGTTTTGGCCGGAACAACAATCGGTTATTTGCAGCAAGATATCGCCCTCAAAGTCGGACAGACGGTTAAAGATTTTATTCTGGAAGATTTACGCGAAGAAAACCAGACGGACGCTTTTACATACCGGATGGAAATGGTGGCCGAGCCATTACATATTTCCCTTGATGACCGGATGGATCAATTATCGGGTGGACAAAAGCGACGTGCTGCGTTGGCGCGGGCTTTGGTTGAAGATCCAGACATCTTGTTATTGGACGAGCCAACCAACCACCTTGATCTGGATGTTATTATCTGGCTGGAACAATATTTGAGGTCCTATCGTGGGGCGTTTTTATGTATCAGCCACGACCGGAAATTTTTGGCGAATATTTCAGATAAGGTTTTCTGGCTGGATCGGGGGAATTTGCGCGTTTGCCCAAAAGGGTATGCCCAGTTTGATGACTGGTCGCAAATGATGATCGAGCAGGAAGAGCGAGAATTAAAAAACCGTGAGAAGTTATTGGATGTTGAAGTTGATTGGGCGTCGCGTGGCGTCAAGGCGCGCCGGAAGCGCAATGTCAGGCGCTTGGCACTGATGAAAGACGAACGCGACCGTTTGAGAGCCGACAAGTCTGCATTCAACAGGATGATGGCAAAAGTCGAGGTTGAAGGCGGGGCATATGAAGGGTCGTCCAAAATTGTTGCCGAGTTTATAAAAGTCCATAAAAGTTTCGAGGATAAAAAAATTCTGGATGGATTCTCGATCCGGATTACCAAAGGTGACCGGATCGGAATTTTAGGGAAAAACGGATCAGGGAAATCGACATTCCTCAAATTGCTGATTGGGGAATTAGAAGCGGATGCAGGGAAGGTCAAGCGTAACAAAGAGATCGAGTTTTCCTATTTTGACCAGAACCGGCAGGATTTGAAGCTGGACGAGTCCCTATGGACAAATCTGGTTCCTAGCGGTGGAGATTACATCAATGTCATGGGCAAGCAACGCCATGTGTGCGGATATCTGAAGGATTTTCTGTTTGACCCGTCGTCAGCGCGGCACTCTGTTTCAACTTTGTCAGGGGGACAAAAGAACCGTTTATTGCTTGCAAAAGTTTTAGCCGATCCGAAGTCATTCCTTATTCTTGATGAGCCAACTAATGATCTGGATATGGATACGCTTGATGTTCTGGAAGAAATTTTAAGTGTGTATCAGGGAACTTTGATTATTGTTTCCCACGATCGTGATTTTCTGGATCAGACCGTATCAAAAATTCTGGCTTTTGAAGGAGATGGCGAGATCGAAGGATATATCGGCGGGTATAGCGATTATCTTGAGGCACGACAAAAACAAAATCAACCGCAGAGCACTTCTGAAGAGGAGCAGAACAAAGATAATAAATCTGCTATTTTGCCGATGCCCTCTGTGTCGAAGAAACTGTCTTATAAATTACAGTATGAGCTGGAGAATCTTCCGAAAAAGATCGCGGCGCTTGAGGCTGAAATTGCGGGTTTAGTTGTCGTTTTGCAGGATGCCGATCTTTATACAAGAGACGCTGACGCTTTCTTCAAATCTACCGAAAGGCTGGATGTCGCCAAGGTCGAGTTGGAAGAGGCGGAAATGCGGTGGTTGGAGCTGGAAGATCTGCGCGAGGCGTCTAGCTCATAATGGCTATAGCGCCGATATAGGCAGCATAGGCTCCCAGTAGTACCCCACCTTCGACCCGCGAGATCTTTTTGCCTGAGTAGGCAAAAACAAGCAGGGCCAAAGTTGCTCCTATCACTACCCATAAATCAAAGTTCAAAATTTCTTCTGGTACAGCAATAGGTTTGATTAGTGCCGTACTTCCCAAAATAAACAAAATGTTAAAGATGTTTGAGCCGATGACGTTGCCCAGCGCGACGTCGGATTGTTTTTTAATCGCCGCCATAACGGATGTCGCCAGTTCGGGAAGTGACGTCCCAACAGCAACAACGGTCAAGCCGATGATGGTGTCCGATACGCCTAGACCTTGCGCCATTTCGGTGGCGCCACGCACCAGCATATTGGCACCCAAAACCAATAGCCCCATGCCACCACAGGTGATCAGGAGGTTTACCGGAGTTGATGCGAAAGGTGTGGGGCGGGCTTCGGCTTCATGTTCCAACATTTCTCCGGCTTTGCCTTTGCCACGTCTTTCAATGTAAAAAGTCATGGCCAGATAACAAAACAGCAGGACAACAAAAATTGCGCCAATAACGCGGGAGATTTCTCCGTTAAAGCAGGCCAAAGCCAAAAGAATTGTGGCAATCCCCATGATAATACCATCACGCTGGACAGCTTCACGAGGACAGACCATCGGAAACAGCATCGCCGATACACCGATAATCAACAAAATGTTCGCGATGTTTGATCCGACAACATTCCCGATGGCTATCCCCGGTGATCCTGAAAGGGCGGCTTGAATTGAGGTTACCAATTCTGGTGCTGATGTTCCGAAACCAACCAGTGTCAGTCCGATGACCAGTTTCGACACCCCCATTTTGCTGGCAATGGCAACTGAGCCGCGAACCAGAGCTTCTCCTCCGGCCAAAAGCAGAAGAAAGCCTGCGAGAACAAATAGGAGTGATGTCATTTTAGAACCTCTGTGATATATAACTTCTATTGAATTTATATATTGGCAGATTTCAAATATTTGTCCACCCCAAGAGCAACAAAAACCCCCATCGAGAGTGTAGCTTGCAGTAGATAGCCACCGGTTGGTGCTTCCCAGTCCAACATTTCACCAATGGCAAAGACGGACGGGCATCTTTTTAGCATCAGGTTTTCATCAAGTTCAGAAAGTTTAATCCCTCCGGCTGAAGAAATAGCACGGCCAATCGGAAAAGTTTCCGAGAGTGGGATCATAATATTCTTGATCTGGTGGGCGAGGGGCTTGGTTTTATCCCCGCATTCATAAAGCAGGTTAATGGCAACGGGGGAGAGACCTGTTTGCTTTCGAATAAAGTTGGTCTGGCTATCGCGTCCGCGAGATTTTATCAGACGGTCTTCCAGTTGTTGTTCGGTCAGGTCTGGCTTAAGGTCAATGTGGACAGTTGTCGTTCCGTGTTGTTCGATAGAAGTGCGAATGGATTTGGATAAGGCGTATATTCCCCCACCTTCGAGCCCATGTTGAGATATCATGATTTCGTTCGAGATCGTTATATCATTGTGTGTCAGTGCAATTGATTTGAGCGGCGTTCCGGAAAACTTTGATTTGAAAACATCAGACCAGTTAACGTGAAACCCGCAGTTTGTTGGGCGGAAAGGGGATATTTCTACACCGCGTTTTTCAAGTTCGGTTGTCCATGACCCGTCAGAGCCAAGTTTGGGCCATGATGCTCCACCTAATGCAAGGATAGTGGCGTCGGGTTTGATTGTTTTGGTTTCAGGTGTTGTGAAGCTCAGTTCTCCTTGGTTATTCCATCCTGTCCAATGATGGCTTGCATGCAGTGTGATGTTCAGATCAGCCAAACGGCTCAGCCATGAGCGCAGAAGTGGAGAGGACTTGAAGCTTTGCGGGAAGACGCGGCCCGACGTGCCGACAAATGTTTCTTCACCAAGTTCCGCGCACCAGATGCGCAGGCTTTGCGGTGTAAAATATTCAATGATGGGGCGTAAGAAATCTTCAGACTCTCCGTATTTCTGGAGGAAGGTTTCTATCGGTTCGGAATGGGTGATGTTTAATCCACCACGTCCAGCCATTAGAAATTTTCTGGCAGGGGTTGGTTTGTGATCGTAAATATCGACTTTATATCCCTTTTTGGCCAAGTGCTCGGCGGCCATCAGACCGCCGGGCCCCGCACCAATGATGGCAATCGTTTTCATTCGCTGTCTTTTGGAGTTGGCGGCAACGCACGGGTTTTAATTTCCTCTTTCATTTTTGTGAGGAATTCATCAACCGTGTAAGTCTCCTGTTCATTTACCCCAAGGCGACGGACGGTGATGGTCCCGTTTTCCTGTTCCTTGTTGCCGATGATCCCGACATAGGTGACTTTGGCATTCATGTGTTCGCGGACTTTGTAGGAAATTTTTTCATTCCGTCCGTCAAATTCAACCCGAATACCTTCGGCTTTGAATTTTTTCACCAGAGCTTCGGCGGTTGGGTTGTTGGCTTCGGTTACTCCCGAGATTACCAGTTGAGTTGGAGAAAGCCAGAACGGGAAAATTCCGGCAGTGCTTTCGATCAGGAGGCCGATAAAGCGTTCAAAAGAGCCGAACACAGCGCGGTGGATCATTACCGGGCGATAGCGTCCCCCGTCTGCACCCATATAGGATGCATCAAGGCGTTCTGGCAGCACAAAGTCCAACTGGCAGGTGCCGCATTGCCATGTCCGTCCAATAGAGTCAACCAGATGGAATTCATATTTCGGCCCGTAAAACGCGCCTTCACCCGGAGCATATTCGAAGTCCATACCGAGATCATTCAAGGCATCGGCCATGGCTTTTTCGGCCTTGTCCCATGTTTCATCGGTTCCGGCACGTTTATCGGGGCGGGTTGCCAAAAGCAATTTGATATTGGTGAATCCGAAATCGTTATAGACATCTTTGAATAGGGCCACAAAGCGTTTTACTTCTTCGCCGATTTGATCTTCGCGGCAGAAAATATGAGCGTCATCCTGAGTCATTTGACGAACACGCATCAGACCGTGAAGAGCCCCATGAGCCTCGTTACGGTGACAGCACCCCATTTCCGCCATGCGGATTGGCAGGTCGCGGTAGCTTTTGATCCCGTGTTTGAAAATCTGAACGTGGGCAGGGCAGTTCATGGGTTTTAACGCCATAAATTCTTTTGGCTCTTCCTTGAAGACGGGGCCATTGAGTTCGATGTTTGGCACAACGTCTGGAACCACGAACATATTTTCACGGTATTTATCCCAGTGGCCCGAGGCTTCCCAGAATTTGGAATGCATTAATTGCGGGGTTTTGACTTCGACATAGCCATCGGCATAAATCTTCTCGCGGATATAGGATTCGAGTTCGCGGTAAATCGTAAAACCGTGCGGGTGCCAGAAGACCGACCCTTGGGCTTCTTCTTGCAAATGAAACAAATCCATTTCCTTGCCGATTTTTCGGTGGTCACGTTTTTCGGCTTCTTCAATCTGGTGCAGATATTTGTCGAGGTCTTCTTGCGTGCGCCAAGCCGTTCCATAGATACGGGTCAGCATTTCATTCTGGCTGTTGCCACGCCAGTAGGCTCCAGCGACCTTGGTCAGTTTGAAGGCACCAATTTTGCCCAGAGACGGCAGGTGGGGGCCACGGCATAGGTCGATGAAAGATGTTTCCCCTTGATGATAAATCTGGAATGCGTCTGAATTTGGTGTGTCTTCAATGATTTTAACTTTGTAGTCTTCTCCACGATCCTTGAAGAGGGAAATCGCATCTGCGCGATTATAGACTTTCTTCTCGATCTTGTGGCCTTCTTTGATAATACGATGCATTTCCTTTTCGATCTTTTCAAGATCATCAAGGGAAATGTTTTCTTCAAAGGCGATGTCGTAATAAAAGCCGTCTTTAATGGTCGGGCCGATCGCCAAACGGGCAGAGGGGTAGAGGTTTTTAATAGCGCGTGCCAGAACCTGTGCCGCAATCGTGTGGCGCATAATATCAAGACCATCGTCGTCATTGGAGGTCAGGATGGCCACTTCGGCATTGTCTGGTACTGGATCGGACAGGTCACGGAGTTCGCCATTCACACGAACAGCCACAGCAGCTTTCGAGAGACTGGTGCTGATGGTTTTCGCGACCTCAAGACCGTTTACTTCTGTCTCGAACTCTTTGAAAGACCCATCGGGCAGCATTACGCGCATGTGAAAAACTCCTGTAAAAGTTAAAAAATTCAGTGAAATCAATATGTAGCATGGGTTAAGGTGGCGGAGCAACACGGAAAAGGTGAGAAAATGACGAATGCAGCGATCAAATTGGATGAAAGCTGGCTTAATCAGGTCGGTGAGGAATTTGACAAGCCTTACATGCAGAATTTGAAGGAATTCTTGCGGCAAGAAAAGTCGTCTGGAAAAGTGATCTATCCGAAAGGAGACGAGATATTTAATGCACTGAATAGCACAGCCTTTGACGATGTCCGTGTCGTGATTTTGGGGCAAGACCCGTACCATGGGCCAAATCAGGCGCATGGGCTTTCGTTTTCGGTGCAGGATGGGGTGAGATTCCCACCCAGTCTTCTGAATATCTACAAGGAAATTATCAATGAATTTGGTGGTGAGATGCCCAAGTCAGGCAATTTAACCTGTTGGGCCGAACAAGGAGTTTTGCTACTAAATGCCACTTTGACGGTTCAGCAGGCCATGGCTGGTTCCCATCAAAACAAGGGATGGGAAGAGTTTACGGATGCCATTGTGCGCGCGATTAATGATAAGCGTGAGCATGTGGTCTTTATGTTATGGGGATCATATGCCCAGAAGAAGGGCTCCTTTATTGACCGGAAGAGGCATCTGGTTCTGGCAGCACCGCACCCATCACCTTTGTCGGCACATCGCGGATTTTTGGGGTGTGGGCATTTCAAAAGGGCAAATGAATATTTGGAAGAAAAGAGCTATGCACCGATTTTGTGGAGTCGGAAAATATAGATATTCGTCTGATTTTTAGGAGCCACATTTTTATCCACAAATTTTTCCACAAGTTTTTTTGTTCCTTTTTCCTTCTTTGTCTCATGAAATGATCGGTAAAATAGTATTTTTCCAAGTATCGTTTTATAAAATCTAAAAGTAGCCCGTGATTTTCATGGCAGTGCTATTTTTACTTTTTGTTATTCGATAAGAAATCCAAAACATTTTTCGAATTATTGAATTTATATTCTGTGATTATGAATATTTTCTATGAGGTAGATGGCTTCATCGATCTGGGAAGTCTCCCAGAGGTTGTGGTTTCGAAACAGCTCGTCCAAAAATAGCTTGTCGGAAAAGATCTAATCGAATATGGCTGGGTCAGGTTTCGGATAATAGAGGGATAAAAATCAACAGACTACTTTTACCTTAGGGATGTAGCCATGATGAATACAGGGAACCAACTGGCTGATGATTATCTGAGAGGAGAGTTTAGATTCTCTCCCGAGATTGCTTCTCATATTTCCGAAGACAGATTTCATGCCCTGCGTTATCAATTTTCCCAAAAGTATGATCGTTTCTATCATCCATATTTTAAGGAAAAGGGCGATAAGGTTGCGGCGAATAAGGCTCTAATTCGGATCGCTTTTTCATTGTTTCTTGAAACCTACGGGCATTTGCCGTTGGCTTATAAAAACTGCGCGATTTCCAGTGGTACAAGAGCCCATCTTGATGCAGTCGTGCGGAACTATCACACAACAGACAGGCTTTCACGCGTAGTCGGTGGTGATTGGCACGGGCGGACAATTAAAGACAACAGTCAACGCAGCCTTGAGCGGGTTGCCTTGATTAAAGATTTAATGAACGAGTTCTTCTTTGTCGCGCCGACAATGTTCGAAGGAAGCACCCGCGCATTTGCAAGTGGATTTGGACGTCAGTTGACGTCCATTCCACCTCAGGCCGAAGAATATATGGCGTTCTGGAACATGGTGATTGATCAGTGTGAAGGATTTGTACTGGATGATGTCCGCATTGATATGCCGTCAATTGAACGTGTCGAGCGTGAAATCATTTTGGCCAAAGCCTATTCTTCACAAACACGCGAACAGGATCGTTTAAGAACATCAGATTGGGTGAATTCGAGAAATTCAACCTATGAAATGGGGCGTGGGAATTATATCCGTTTTGGTCTTCACCCGCTGCGGCCTGATGCCCAAATGGATATGCGAATTTATGACGAGTCCACGCATAGCCTTTATAAAGCGCCATTGATTGATACGTTTAAGCCTTTAGTTCAAGCCGCTGTCCGATGGGGAACTCAAGGTATCTGGATTGACTCGGTTATTGAAGAGGCCGCAGCCCATATTGATCTGCACCGGATGAGGACTGACGAAGTTTATAATAGACGTCAGGCAGCGCCATTGTTGCTGGAAGGGTTGGATACGGTCATTGCGAAACCCACGCAAAAAGAATGTCATGAGATGGATCGGATTATCGATACATTCGAGCCAATTATGCTTGAGTATTTTGCCCACCTGGTTAAGCCTGAAGGATTGCCGGAGGAGTATGCCAAAGCCAAAGAAAAGCATCCGGTTAAGGCGCATATGAAGGGCGCAGACTCCGTGAAGTGGCAAAGGGAGAATATCCCGATGCAAAAAATGCTCGATTTGTGGGAATTGGCAATGCCTGATGAGGTTAATCCGAAAAAAGCATGTAAGGTCAAGCCCGTGACACACGGGGTTTATATTCCTCCACGCCGTTTGCATGATTTTGAAAACCAGCCATTTGCAAAGCAAGATGGAGAAATTTGGCCGGATCGCCCATTTGATAAGCTTGATCCGATGTTCCAGCAATTGGCAAAGGCTCATATCGGAGTGTTGGAAATTGTAGCCCATAATAATGATGCACCTGAATTTAATGGTTTGATATGTGATTTGAAGCGCGGGGATGCAGCTTTGGATGTCGCTGCCCAGAATGGTGTTTTTGATTTGGCTCATTTGCCTGGGGCTCTGGGAAATAAATTTTCCAAACAGGTGCGGCAGGTAAATCTTGAACAGGCAATACAAGATCTGGAGGATGCCCGTCAGTCTAAAATTGGCAAGAAGATTAAGAAAGTACCGGCCTTCGGAACGCCAATTATTGCCAACATCAATAGTGTTATCAATGCGGAGCGGAAACATTTCAATGGCCCCGGGCCGCTATCTGTTCCGACAGAATATCGTCTGGCGTTGATGATGGAAATGCTCAAACGCAATTTAACGACATTAAAGTTTAGTAAAAACTGGGAAGCATCAGAAGATGAATGTCGGTTGATGATGCTGGCAACCAAAATCGAATTTGGTAAGATTGAACGCTCTGCGGGGAATAATACCGAGATTAAAATTTTAGGCAAAGATTCGGAATATATTCCATTCGCCGAACGTATCGAGCGTATTTACACATATTTGTCCCGTTTGAAAGAAGATCCGAAGATCAAGCGGGCTGCTGAAACACGGGATCCGTCAGTCTTGGAAGGATATGGGATTCGCCATATCAGTCTGACCTTGGCGCGATTGATTGAGATTTATGACTGCATGAATGACGAGCAGTATAATGGTTGCCGTTTTGAAAAACGGCGTATTGAAAACCTGCGTGAATTTTCAACAGAGATGGAAAATATTGCGCAGATCCGTCGCACCGCTTTGCAGGAGTTACAAAGTGAATGGTGCTGGCTTTGGGCTGAAGAAGATTTCAGCGATTTAAGGCAGGAATATAAAGATGCATGGATACGTGTTCATGGGCGACAAGCCCAGAATGTGGGAATTGATGAACATTTTGATAAAGGAGTTAGGAGTAGATACGGCCCCCAATAAGTTGGGTTGGTTTTTAGATCTGATTTCAAAAAAAATAAAAAGTTGAACAGGGAGAACTCCGAATGGAGCTTAACAAGCAAGACTTGTTAGAGGATCTTGGACTAGCGCAACAAAATCATAAGCCATATGGCAAAAAAACATTGCACATTGATAAAGGGGAAATTGATCCCAAAAGTCATGGTGGTGTTGCCATGTTGTCGTTGGGTGATTTTGATGCGGAAGGATTCTTACAGGCGCTCGACGTCAAATATTGGGCTGTCCATCCTGATGGTCGGTATGAAGTGCAGCATCTATTTCAGATGGAGTTGCAACGGCGTCCTTTTAACCGTGTCAAGATTACATCTCTGACTGTTCTTGGTCGTGAAATTTCTTTGAGTGACAGTCGTTCTGTTGATACGGTTATCGAGGCAATTCGCCGTATCCACGTCAACTTACGTGATCGGGAACCTGAATTGCCAGATGTTGCCGGAATTTTCAAGGACTGCAATATTGAAGATATTGTCGGAGAATCCTTGCCTCTTCCCGGATTTCATTCCAAATCCAGATTGTATTTTCCGATCTCTCCGAATTTTAATTTTTCGGCAGCTTTTATTGCAAAACCAGAATTGATTTTGCCGCTTGAGGCTGTTCGCCCTTTGATGGGTATTCGAAAAAATACGATTGATACCGATCATTCTTATGTCGAAACAAACCGGTTGCGGGTGCGTGGCGTGCCTAATCCGAAGAACAGACGTAAATTTGAAATGGTTTCGGAACTTCTCAAACATAAGACTGATACGAATGAACGTCATCTGAAAATATCGCAGCAGGAGCTGGATGTTCCGGTTTCGGGGGCGCGCAGAAAACCGTTATTGGAAGCCACTTGGTCTGTTATTAAAAGTAAAAACGGGAATGAAGACAGTGTTGCCAAACTGACAGGGTTAAATGTTCGGTCCCAGAACATCATGATGAAGGGGTTTCGAGGCGTTATGGGTATGATCGGAGTTATCAACCGTACCCATGCAGATATGTTGAAGCTGAGAAACTATCCAAGTATGCGAGATTATCTGGCGGAATTCGGGCATCTTGAGACCATGTCTTCTTCTAGTGCTGCGCCATCTTTTGAAGGGCGGCTGGTTCTGGTGTCTCGTGGCGGGAATAACCTGCGTGAAATATATCCGGGCATTGGTGAAGATATTGGTGGAAACTGCAAAGTTGTCCGCACCGAGTGGATGGATCGCAAAACAAAATCCATTCGTCGTTTGGGCGTTATCATGGATTTGGGTGCATATATTATCCGTAAAAAGTCCAAATGGACAGGTGGCGGGCCAGACATTGTAGAGGATCTGGAATATTGCAAGGATATCTTCATTTCGCACCATCACCTTGATCACCTTGATTTTATTATTCCGTATATTAAGCGGGCGATTATCAAGCCTCATCATTGTCTGCACATGACTCCCGAAGTCTTCGAGATGGCCAAAGACAAGTTGAGCAAATGGGGGATCAAGCTGGATGATTCCCGGATGCCGAAAATAAATTTACTGGAAGGTGCCGGTGTTCTGGATTTGAAAGATGATGATGGTGTTCTCCGGATGTCGGTGGCTTATGGAGTTGATGCCGTTCCTCACTCGGCAAAGGACACACCTTTTATTGCTTACGGGCGTCATGGCAAGAAAATTCTTGGGTCTTACATGTATCTTGGGGATATGCGGTATGACGAGGATTGGTTTGCCGATCATGACAGCCCGTTTTGGAACCCTGTTTCATTGATGCTGAAACATGACCCGACGCTAAAGGGGCAAGAAGAAAACCTGATTCCGACTTATACCGAACAAGATGGGACGTCGGTCAAGCGGCATGGGCGTGGTGCTCGTGAAAGTGAAGTTGAAGATAATCTGGTTAATTTGATAAATAATTGTCTATTCGACAAGCATGTTTTGATTTCGATGATTGGAACAAACGATGGTCGGCGCGAAACCGGATTGAGAATTGCCAACCGAACGCAACGCAAGACAACAGCTTTTGGGGCTGCCGTTGAAAAGATTTTTGCCGTTGCCAATAAGCTTGGAGTTAATCCGTATCGTTGCCCGCGCCCTGACCCTGATAAATATACGGGGGTTAAAGATTATCTGAAATGGAATGCCGAACAGCTAGATATTCCGTCGACTGAGTTCTCCGGTCGTACATCTGATACGACAAAAGAATGGTTCGAGACACAAAAACCCGGTGGGATTCTGGCGTTTCTGTCCGGATCACAAGGAACAGATATCGAGCAAGATTCTGTTACATATAAATTATCATTGGGAACCTCCTATTTTGATGCTGATCCAGAAACTTCTCCGACGGCACGTCCTCTCGATATGAAGGATTGCGCGATTATTGTTTCGCAAAGTGCTATTCCGGGAAATCAAGGGAAACAACGCCAAATGATCGAGCGTTTAGCTAGACGCGGCGCCATTGTCTTTGAGGCCATCGGGGATGGATTCCGTGTGCATAATGCCGGTAAACTCGAAAAGAGAATTACCGAGTATCTGGCAACAATCGGGCATACACCAACTCGTGAAGCCAATACGATCGCTTTTGAAAATTTTGCAATTCACTCATCCGGTCATGGCCGAAACGGTGATTTTCGGTTGTGGTTGCATAAGTTGAAAGCGAAATTTTTTGGCGTTCACCACACAGATGATATGGAGTCGGTTCATGATGCATATGACACGATTTTGGAGGAAGGAAAACTGCATCCGGGTGGAATTTTTGAAAACGCCGAGGAGGTTGATATTGGAAATGACTTTGTTCGGGCGATTGGTCGATCCCATACCTCGGTTGTTTTGACGGAAGAAATTGCCGAAGAAGGCAAGCATTATAACAAGCGTTTAAATACCCAACGTGTAATCAATTTTGATAGGTCTCCCCATGATGATCTGGGGCTGAGTGGTAGGTCGGGAGGATTTGCCGAGGTCAGTTTTGGTCAGGAAGATATTGAAGATATTTATGCTGCCAATGATCCGTCTGTCGGGCAGGATGTCCGTTCGGATAAATGCCACGCCAAGCCCCAACGCCCATTCTTACGTCCTGTTGCCTCTGTGCCTGAATGGAAACCTTTGGATATGAAGGTGGCATGATGAAACATGATGCAAAACAGGATGATTTGATGAATCGGGATACGGGAAAGAAATTGGTTGTCCGTAAAGATGAGACTTTGTTTGATCTTCTCGATATGGGGCTTTTGTTTTCAACTGTCTATGACACCGAGACAACCGATCTGGATAAACGGTTTGCAGAGATTACCCAGTTTGGCGGGTGTATTACCGATCTTGCAGGAAATATTCTGCACAAGGTTGACTATCGCGCAAAAATCTCCCCGCACACTGTTATTTCCCCCATGGCTTGGGTTGTCCAGCGTATGCGTCTTGATGATCTGCAACGCGGCGATCCAAAGGCAATCTTTATGGGCAAGGTTATGAAATTCTTTGAATATTCATCATCTCTGGATAAGGCTCCCTATATCGAAAAGTTTCTGGAGGGCTGTCGAGAAGGTGTTTACAAGGATGCAGAAAACAGAAAAGAAAAAAAATATTATGCTTATCCTGTGCAGAATGAAGATGGATCAACTGATTGGGACTTTATCCGTATTCATGAGAATCTAAGAAAATTTTATTTCAAGAACAAAAGCGGGCAATGGGTTAAGCGAGATATCAAGTCTTTATCTGTCGGCTATAATAATGTGAATGCCGATGATCAGTGGCTCTGGACTGCGGCTCATATGTCTGGAGCCGAGAATATCTTTATGACCCATTTGGCACAGATGGGGAAGTTGCGTTTTGATGCCTTGCGCGCAGTTGAATCCGCATTTGTTATTGGCTCTGCGGGTGAGAATGGCCTAAAGGCAATGGAGAAAGAGAATCCACTGACAGGTGAGAAATACTTGTCATTTAGTCAGGGCAGTATTCTTGAGGTCAATACACGGCATTCAAGTGAGTTGAGGGATATTGTAGAAGGGATCGTTGATGAGGATGGCGCTCATATTGACTTGTCCCAGTTGCATGGGGCTCTATCTGACTCGCTTGCTCTTCTGGCGCTGGTTCGCTATATCCGCAAGGTTCATCCTAACGTTTTTCGCCAAATGGTAAAAAATTCAGATTGGAAATATGTCGTCAATAAAATGTCAGAAATATATGGGGAGTTTGGTAATAATCCGCCTCTGGCATATGTTGATAAATGCTTTCCCGTTGTTGACGGGAAGATGGTATCCCTGATTGGAACTGACCAGTTCCGAAATGCCCCGAAAGTTGCGGTCGTCTGGAACTTGAATATTGACCCAAGCACTTATACGCACAATGAAAAGAAATCCATTAAAAAAATGACTGCGGTCGATTGGAAGCAGATATTGATTGATGCTTCGCATAATCCGAATTCACCATTAAAAGTTATTCGCGCGCATAAGTCGCCACGTTTGTTTGATGCAGAGGTCGGATATCGGGCAGGTTTTAATCTTGATATGAATCGTCAGGAGATACACCGTCGTATCAGCTTTGTTCGGGATGCAAAAATATCCGATGCAGTTATGGAGGGGTTACGTCTTGCTTTTCCACGATTGCATGGTGTTGATCGTATAGTTCTGCCTCAACCAGAAGAAGAGCTATTTACGTTTTCAACTCTGGAACTGTTTGATGCGGCTGCGGGCGAGGATGTACAGGTTCATTTCAGGGTAAAGAACAAAGTTGAGGAGATTGCTCAAAAATCTCGTCAAAATATTATGCAGATCAAATCATTATGGATGAAAGCTATACAATTTGATGAAGATATCCTTTTGGGATTTGCAGAAAATCCTGATGCGATGTTGGGCAAGATTGAAGAGCTGAATAAAAAACTCGGGAAAAAAGGTGGGGTTCGTATCCCTCAACCTGATGGGCCGGTTACTGATTTTGATAGTGCCATGGCTTACAAAATAAAAATTCTTTACATAGCACGCTTTCATTTTTCTCGTGGAGATATTAAGGATATCGGTCACCATTTCTGGTTCGAGGACAAAGACGGGATTCGTTATTCTGATCAGGAAATTATGGGCTGGCCCATGGATAAAATCGATGACGCCAGAAAGAGCGGAAATTTGATTATTCGTCATGAAGTGGCTAACACAATGCCGTTGGTGCTTGACCGGATGATTGAATCATTGGGGTACGGTCATATTCTAGGAGAACAAGCACAGATTCAGCTTAGAGCCTATACAACCTTGCGCCAAAGAGGCATGCCACACCACCATGGACATGAGGACAGGTGGTACACAAAGGGGCGAGGGCAACGAGATTTGTCGAAGCTCAAGAATAATGAGATGACAAGGGAAGATTTGAAGGGAATTGAAAAATATATTCCTGGAGGATGGGAAGACTTTATTGAGCACCAGCATGATAGCCTGGCAAGTCTTTCTGAATACGAAGAGTATCTCAAAAGCATACAGCCGGAAGAGTTTACACCGGAATTGTTGTACTGGGCCGGTGTTGATCCGGATATCGGATATCCGATCCGTAATCATAATTTTGCGGTTGATCGGGAACGTTCGGTCGTTGTGGATGTACCGGATAGGTATTTGCAAAGTCCGGTTATTGAACCTGTGACTGGTCGTAATTTGTGGATTTTGCCATGTAGCGAACATTTTAATAAAGCATCGATGATCCATGACAAAGATCTTTTGTTTAGGGCAGAAAAATCTGGAAGAATATATCATCTTCCGAATGCAAAGATGGTGGATGTTCCAAAGTCCGGCGGACTGCATGAAGACTTCTACCGTCAGGTTGAGACTGCATATTTGGCGACGGGGTTTAATATACCATCATTCAAAGACCGGATCGCAGTTATCGGTTCGGGTCCATACCCGTTATTTGATTTGCGCCAGCCTAATCAAAAAGCACAAAGTCTGAATGTTGAAACACATGTTTTTGAGGGATTGGTTTCACCGGAATTGGCTGGGTATAAATATCCTATTTCTGGGGTCATCTTGCGGGATGACCATTTGAAAATTTCTGATGGAGCTATTCGTATTCGAGAGCAGGCTGATGGTCAATCAACCGGATGGGAGTTCGAGACAGAAGTTTTGCAGGCAAAGTATATTACTTTGAAGGATGTAGAAAGCTTTACCGAAGAAGAGGTCTTGAGCTTTGGATTTCTAACGCATGAACAGGCCATAGATTATTTTAGCGCTCTGTTTTCGAAACAGAAAAAGGACCCAAGAAAGTTAGAAAATAAGGCGTTGGCAATTTCTTTTGCGGAAGTTAATGCCTTTGATGTCCAAAAGGGGATGATGTATTTCAAGCCAGATTCTCAGGTTCAGTCCTGTGTGGCTAAGAATTTTGTAAATAACTTATGTTGAGCGTGGAGAAAGTAATGAACACTAAATCTTTTATTCTTGATGATAAATTGCAAAGGCTGGTTAATCTTGCAAAAAATCAGAAAGTCCCGAACTTGTCTGACAGTAGAATGGTTTTGGGGTGTACTGATCTGACATCTTTAACGGGACAGGAAACCGAGATGTTAATTGAGATGTTATGTGCCAAGGCGGCAATACTCCATACAGGGTCTGTTTGTGTGTTTCCCGAATTTGTAAAATCCTCGTATAATTATCTGCAGGGAACCGGTGTTAATACAGCGACAGTCATTAACTTTCCCGATGGTCATCACCGAACGAGAATCAACGAAATTGCAACGCCTGAATCTGTTGAAATTGATGTTAAGCGAGCTATCGAAATGCGAGCAGGTCAAGTTGATATTGTTCTCGATTATGAACATATGGCTGGCGGACATGCCAAAAAGCTGCTGAAAGCTGCGCGGAAAGCTTGTCCGGAAGATGTAACATTAATGGTGATTGTCGAGAGTGCATCGTATAAGACGGCGGAGGATCTTAGCGCGGCCTGTAGTCTTGCCATTTCTGCAGGAGTTGATTTCCTTAAGACCTCGACAGGAAAACATTCATCGGGTGGGGCCACACCGGAAGCGGTTGCGGTTATGTTGCAAGCGATTAAAGATTCCAAACGGGATGTCGGGATTAAAATTACAGGGGGGGTTAAGGATTTATCTGATTGTCTTCCCTATATGTATATGTTCCGTCATTTCTTTGGTTGGGACAGTATTCGTTTTGACAGGTTCCGCATAGGAGCAAGTGGCATGGTAGATAATATCATTCGTAATAAATTGAATCTGGTTCCCGCTAATTCAATTACCCCGAATGATCCGGCCATGCAGGCTTATTCGTGAGGGTTGATTATGGCTGCTGCACATATAGAGATCTCTAAAGAATTTGGAAAATGTTTGGAACGTGTATTTTTTCCCGATTTCGATAGCTATTTGATGGCTTTTGACCGGAAAAGGATAGGGATTGAAGGGGGCGAGCGGTTTGCTCTGATTTGGAAACCGCGCAAGACTATAGAAGATGTTCCTAAAACACACATAGAGGCAGTTGGACCTGAATGGAAATCCCTGCGTTTGAAATTTTTGAATGCTTGTATAAATTTTGAACCAAATTCACATCCTTATATTGGAAAAGTTATTGATGCAGATGTCCAGCGCCAAGATGCATATGATTGGGAGGATAGTTTTCTTGTACCATGGGATAGGAATCTAGGACTTGGAGAAGCGCGCGATCTGGTCCGCAAGATTGCCTATCACCACAATATCAATCCATTGCCAAAAGTATCAAAAGGGAAGGGGGAGGTTGATGAGAATGGAAAGGTTTACTCCGAATATGTTGATGGCAACATCCATTTATCGCATTTAACCTTAATGCATACGATTCATGAGTCTGCTCACATGGTGATTGCCAATGGTGAAAACGGAGACGAGTTGTATACCTCACATGGGCCAGTGTTTGTTTGGAAGCTCATATCTCTTTATCATCACTACGCCAACATCCCATTGGATTACATGATTTCAACTGCAGAAGACCATAATCTATTAGGGGATTCTTCTTATCGCAAAATGAGCGGTTCAAAATCCATGGTTCGCAATCCATAGAATATTCTTTTATTTTCAGTTAGTTATTTTCAACCCTTGAGGGGGGTGAGATTTTTCCTTGTGCTTTTTGTTCTATTGTGATAGAACATTAAAACATAGTCTTCGGCATATAAAAGTTGGATAAAAAATGAAAAAGCAAACAGTGACAAGGAACGGTAATCGAAAAGCTTTGGAAAATGCGTTGTATGACGCCGTTTTGTCCTTGGCTGATAAAAGAGAATGCCGTGCATTTTTCGAGGATATTTGTACGCCCGCAGAGATTGAGGCGATGGTTGATCGGTGGCAGGTTGCACAAATGTTGGATGAAGGAATTCCTTATCGCACAGTTTCAGAAAAAGCAGCGGTGAGTCTGGCAACGGTTACCCGTGTTGCGAGGTTTCTTCATAATGGGAATAGCGGGTATCGAACAATTATAGATCGGATGAAGAGTAGATGAATGATGAATTAAAAAATAATGCCAGATTAAAGCTGGCGGTTCAAAAATCTGGTCGGTTGGCTGATGATTCCCGCGCATTATTAGAAAAATGTGGCATTCGTTTTACCAAAAGCAAGGATCAGCTATTTTGTACTGCTCAGGACTTTCCCCTCGATCTTTTTTTTGTTCGGGATGATGATATTCCTGCGTTTGTGGCCTCAGGCGTTTGTCAGATTGGAATTGTCGGGCAGAATGTTTTGAGTGAAGAGAAATTACTGTCAAAAAATAAAAAGCTACAAGATGTTGAAGAAGTTCTTCCCTTGGGATTCGGAAAATGCCGCTTGTCAATTGCGATCCCATATGGGTTTGAATATGAGAATGCGCAATCATTACAAGGCAAAGTTATTGCCACGTCATATGAAGGATTGTTGTCAGAATTTCTGATGCTGAATAATGTTGAGGCTGAGATCGTGGATATGCGCGGGGCTGTTGAGATTGCACCACGGGTTGGTATGGCGGATGCGATCTGTGATCTGGTGTCAACGGGGGCTACTTTGGCAGTAAATGGTTTGCAAGAAGCAGAAGTCATTTTCAAAAGCCAGTCTGTTTTAATTAAAGGAACAGAGATCTCTGATGATCAACAGAAGATTCTTGATCGTTTATTGATGCGTATTCGTGGCGTTTTGCAAGCCGAGAATAGCAAATATATTATGTTTCATGCGCCGATCCAGTCTCTTGATGAATTGCGGAATGTCATTCCGGGATCTGATGCCCCAACTGTTCTGGAATTGCAGGGGCGGACAGATAAAGTTGCTGTTCATGCTGTTTGTAATGAAGATGTTTTCTGGGACACGATGGAAGATTTACGGAGCAAAGGGGCAACAGATATTCTGGTTGTTCCAATTGAGAAGATGCTGGAGTAAAGCATGATGCAGCAAAACATGATTTTATCACGCGCGCGGCCATCTGTTCTGGCTATGAAAGCTTATTCTTCGGCGCGTTCTTTGTATAAGGCTGGGGATGGGTATATTTTTCTGGATGCCAATGAATGTTCCTATGAACCTTATGTGGGGGCGCAGAATTTGAACAGATATGCCGGACAACAACCGCGCGAAGCTATTGAGGCTCTCTGCCGTTTATATGATGTTTCCAGCAGAAATTTAGTTCTGACCAGAGGGGCTGACGAAGCTATTGATGTTCTTGTCCGTAGTTTTTGTGAGGGAGGACAAGATTCTATCCTGATTTGTCCCCCAACTTTTCCAATGTATGGACAAGCAGCAACATTGCAAGGTGCAGAAATTATAGAGGTTCCATTAAACATTGGAAATAATTTTTCCATTGATGTAGAAGAAATTGAATCTGCGATTCGACCCAATACCAAGATTGTTTTTCTGTGTTCTCCCAATAATCCAACGGGAAATTTGATCCCTTTGGAACAGATTGAACAAATTTGTCGTTTTTGTGATGGACAGGCTTTGGTTGTTGTTGATGAGACTTATATTGAGTTTTCTGGGCAAAAAAGCTGCCTTGATATTATATCTGCATATTCAAATCTGGTGGTGTTGCGGACTTTATCCAAGGCTTATGCTGCGGCGGGGCTGCGTGCCGGTGTGGCGATTGCCAATGCAGATGTCATCTCGTTATTGAGAAAAGTTCTTGCGCCTTATCCAGTGGCGCAAAATGTCGCGCAGGAAATTGTCAGGATTACTGATCCCAATAATATTAAAAGATTGAGTGCCAAAATGGCAGATACGATTGATCGCCGGGAAGAATTTGCACAGCGTTTGGCAGGGTTCGATTTTGTAGAAAAAATATTTCCGTCCTCGGCAAATTTCCTTCTGATTCAAGTTCGGGATGCTGATCTTTTTGTTCAAAATTGTCTGGATGGCGGCATTATTGTTCGCAATCAATCTCATTTGCAGGGCATACAAAATTGCGTGCGAATTTCTATTGGATTTAAAGAGGATATGTCACGTTTGTTGGATGTATTGTCTGGTAATACTCCGCAGGCAACAAGTGCTGGACGAACCGCGCGGGTTGTTCGTAAAACGACAGAAACGGCGATTGATCTCAGCCTCAATCTTGATCAGAAAGATCTTGTTAATATTAATACGGGGGTTCGTTTTTACGATCACATGTTAGAGCAGGTCGCCAAACATGCAGGATTTTCTATCCAAATAGAATGTGTCGGGGATGTTGATGTTGATGCACACCACAGCATTGAAGATTGTGCAATTGCCTTGGGTGTGGCGATCAAGCAGGCTTTGGGTGATAAGCGTGGTATCGGGAGATATGGGTTTACTGTGCCGATGGATGAGTCCTTATGTGATGTTGCAATTGATCTGTCTGGCCGTTTTTATCTGAATTTTGATGGCGAGTTTCCGGATCGACATGTCTCGGATATGCCGTGTGATATGGTCGAGCATGTGTTCCGGTCATTGGCGGAGAATATGGGGTGTAACCTTCATATTAAAGTGCGTGGAGAGAATTCTCACCATATGGTCGAGGCTTGTTTTAAGGCGTTCGGGCGTGCGTTGGGTATGGCCATACGCTGTCAGGATGGAGATTCTTTGCCGAGTACAAAAGGGGTCTTATGATTACGATTGTTGAAAGTGGTGGGGCCAATATCGCATCAATCCGCTTCGCTCTGGAGCGGCTGAACGTCAGTGCCGAATGGACTTCCGATGTCGATAAAATTTCAAAGGCCAGCCGTGTGATGTTGCCGGGGGTTGGGGCTGCTGGTGATGCAATGCAGAAATTGCGCGCCAAAGAACTTGATGAATGTGTTAAATCCCTAACCTGTCCGGTTTTGGGAATTTGTCTGGGGATGCAGATGTTGTTTTCAACGTCTGCGGAAGGGCAAACAGATATGCTGGATATTATCAAAGCCCCCGTCGTACGATTGACAGAAGAAGTAGGGAAAACCATTCCTCATATGGGGTGGAATGATGTCATGATCGAACAAAAAGATCACCCTTTGATGCAAGGACTGGTAGAGAAGGAGTTTTTTTATTTTGTGCATAGTTACTATGCTCCGCTTGGGAGTTATACCGTTGGAAGATGCGATTATTTTTTCAATAGTTTCTCGGCGATTGTGATACAGGATAATTTTATGGGATGCCAGTTTCACCCTGAACGATCCGGCGCTGCAGGAAGTCGTGTATTGGAAAATTTTATAAGGATGTAGTTTATGATTATTTATCCGGCCATTGATCTGCTTAACGGGTCTTGTGTGCGCCTTTATAAGGGGCAGTTTGATTGTGCTACGTCTTATGATGTTTCTCCCACAGATGTGGCGCTTGAGTATCAGAAGCAAGGGGCAAATTGGGTGCATGTCGTTGATTTGGACGGGGCGCGGAGTACACTGAATCGGCAGAGCGATTTGATCAAAGATATCGTATCAGTTGAAGGAATTAAAGTTCAGACTGGTGGCGGTGTGCGTGCGATATCAGATGTAGAAAAATTATTGGATATTGGTGCGGCGCGGGTGGTGATCGGGTCATTGGCAGTTAAGGAGCCTGACAGTGTGAGGGACTGTTTCAGGTCTTTTGGCGCCGATAAAATTTGTTTGGCGATTGATGTCATTCCCTATGCCGAACAGTTTCAGGTCGCTGTATCAGGTTGGCAGGAAAATAGCGGTGTTTACTTGTCTGCTGTTCTCGAGATGTATCTGGATTATGGTTTGCGCCATGTTTTATGTACCGATATTTCCAGAGATGGAACTTTGGAAGGATGTAATCTTGGGTTATATGCCAGTTTGGTGACGCAATATCCTTCATTGGATATTCAAGCCTCTGGTGGGGTTCGGGGGATCGAAGATATTCAAGAACTTTGTAAACTGAATGTTGGTGGCGTGGTGATCGGGAAAGCCCTTTATGAAAGAAAGATTGATCTGGTTAGTGCGGTAAAGGCGGCTTCATCATGCTAACAAAACGAATTATCGCGTGCCTTGATGTTAAGGATGATGTGGTTGTCAAAGGTGTCCAGTTTCGCAATCATGTTGTGATGGGGGATATTGTCAATCTGGCGCAGCGATACCGTGATGATGGCGTTGATGAGCTGGTTTTTTATGATATTACGGCCAGCAGCGATCAGCGTGTTGTTGATAAATCATGGGTCAGTAAGGTTGCGCGCGTTCTGGATGTTCCATTTTGTGTGGCGGGCGGTATTCGTACGATTGAAGATGCCAAGCGTATTTTGAATGAAGGGGCGGATAAAATTTCGATTAATTCCCCTGCATTGGAACGACCCCAATTCATTACGGAGCTTGCTCAAATTTTTGGTGTGCAATCTATTGTGGTTGGTGTGGATTCTCGTGAAGAGGGCAATGAATGGGTTGTTTATCAATATACAGGTGACGAGACACGCACCATAAAATCAAAACACAAAATGACTGACTGGCTTTCTATGGTGCAATCAATGGGGGCGGGAGAAATTGTCTTGAATTGCATGGCGCAAGATGGTGTTCGCCGTGGCTATAATCTGGCGCAACTATCTGCGGCGCGGGATGTGCTAACCATTCCTCTGGTGGCGTCCGGTGGAGCAGGAGAGATGGAGCATTTCTATGATGTCTTTACAAAATCAAAGGTAGATGGGGCGTTGGCGGCATCTGTCTTTCATACAGGGCATTTGCATATCGGGGGATTAAAGACTTATCTCGCACAACAAGGATTAAGCATTAGAAAGTAAGAAAATGAAGTTACAAATTAATATTGAAGAACTGGATTGGAAAAAAGTTGACGGAATGATGCCTGCGATTGTGCAGGATTATATGTCCCGTCAGGTTTTGATGTTGGGATATATGTCCCGTGACGCATTGGAAAAAACTCTGCAAACCGGGAAAATAACCTTTTTCAGCCGAACACGGAAAAGTTTATGGACGAAAGGTGAAGCGTCAGGGAATTTTCTGGGTTTGAAATCGATTTTTATTGATTGTGATAAGGATACGTTGCTTGTATTAGCTGATCCAATTGGGCCAACCTGTCACATGGGAACTGTCAGTTGTTTTGAAGGAGACACCATTCCTGCGACGTCCTTTCTGAATGAATTGGCTGCGCTGATTCATGACCGGAATATCACGCGCCCCAAAGACAGTTATACAACTTCTCTGTTTGAAGCCGGAAAGTCTCGCGTGGCGCAAAAGGTTGGTGAGGAGGGAGTGGAGCTGGCTTTGGCACATATGGAGGGAGAAAAAGAGCATATCGTTAATGAAGCTGCCGATTTGATTTATCATTCCATAGTGTTGTTAGAACATGCCGGTATTCCATTTGAAGATGTTTGCCAGACCCTTAAAAATCGTCACACTAAGAAATAGGAAATTTAATCATGTTATTTTTTGAAACCAATGGCCGAGAAGAATTTGCCAGTGAATTCGTCCGTCTATCTCGGAAGAATGTTTTTGACCAAAAAATTTCTACGGATGTTGCAGAGATAATTTCTACGGTTCGGGAGCGGGGGAATTCCGCAATTATTGAATATGCCAAAAAATTTGACCATATTGATCTGACTCCCGACCAGTTTTATTTTGATCTTGATGGTCTGGATGAAGAGACTTTGCCGTTATCCGAAGAAGAGAAGAGTGCAATCCGCTTTGCTTATAACCGGATTTATGATTTCGCGCTGCAAACCAAACCCCAGAGTTCGGAACGTGGACGTGAAGGGTATGTCGTGCAAAAATATGTCCCGTTTGATTCCGTTGCCTGTTATGTTCCATCAGGATCATTTCCGTTGGTATCAACCACTATTCACACTTGCGCTTTTGCTAGGGCAGCCGGGGTCGAAGATATTACGATTATCACATCACCTAAGGAAAATGGTGTGCATCCTGCAATTTTATATGCGGCCAAGATTGTTGGTGCGCGGCGTATTCTGCAATTGGGTGGTGTTTATGGCGTTGCGGCGGCGGCCTATGGCACAGATACGGTTGATCCTGTTCAGTTTATTGCGGGGCCGGGGAATGCTTATGTCACTGAAGCAAAAAAACAGGTTTTCGGAGTGGTTGGCATTGATATGCTGGCAGGCCCAAGTGAAATTATGGTGATTGTGGACGAGAGTGCTAACCCATCTTATGTCGCGGCTGATTTGCTTTCCCAAGCAGAGCATGGATCGGGCAGGGAGCAGGCTGTCCTTGTGACAAACTCCCAAGTTCTGGTTGATGTGATTGAAGGTGAGGTCGCCAAGCAACGCAGCCGATTGCCCGAAAGTCAGGCGATGGATTTGGTCATTGAGAAGAGTATCTTTGTTATCAAGGTCGAGAATATTCAAGAAGTGGTCGCAATTTGCAATGAATATGCGCCGGAGCATGTCGAGATTTTGACCAAGAGTCCGGAGCTGATCGAGCCCTTGATTACTTCTGCCGGAGCGATCATGATGGGGGAATGGACACCAGAACCCATCGGTGACTTTGTTGCAGGTTCCAGTCACGTTTTGCCGACAGGTGGCTCCGCACGTATTTTTTCCGGCCTAAACACAGGTCATTTCATGAAAAAAATTAGTGTCCAGAATTTTTCCAGAAAGATGTTGGAAGAGACACGGAGTGCTGCTGAAATGTTTGCTAAAATGGAAAGCCTGCCTGCGCACGGACGATCAGTATCTATCAGATTTGATGAGTGAGGAATTTTGGACTTTCACATCAATTTGAACAGGAGTACTCTGTTTCATAATTAGAAATTACCCCGATTTTCGGGAATGGAACGGAATAAAAATGAAGCTGTCTTTCTTGGGCGCGGCCCATACGGTTACGGGGTCAAAATATCTTCTGGAATCCGGAACTCAAAAAATTCTGGTTGATTGCGGCTTGTTTCAAGGGATGAAGGATTTACGCCTTTTGAATTGGAAGGAGATGCCCGTCCACCCTGTGGATATTGATGCAATTTTATTGACACATGCCCATCTGGATCATAGCGGTTATATCCCGAAACTTGTCAAAGACGGATTTCGCGGGAAGATATATTGTTCCGAGGCCACGCGTGATCTGGCCGAAATTATTTTGACAGATAGTGGCCATATTCAGGAAGACGATGCTGAACGTGCCAATAGATATGGGTACACCAAACACCAACCGGCTTTGGCATTATATACCGAGAGGGATGCCAAACATGCGATGGAACAGTTTGTGACTGTTACTTTTGGTGAAAAAATCGAAGTTCCGGGTGGGGAGTTTTCTTTCTCACTCCATCGGGCAGGACATATCCTTGGCGCGGCGTCTATTCGTGTTGAATTTGATGGCGGAACATCCATCTTATTCTCTGGAGATCTGGGACGGGAAAATGATCCGCTGATGAAGGCGCCTGTGCATATTCAGCAATCAGATTATATCGTTGTCGAGTCCACTTACGGGGATCGGCTGCATGATACAACCGACCCAGCCGATCTATTGGAAGATATTATTAACCGGACAGTTCAGCGTGGCGGGAGTGTTGTTATTCCTGCGTTTGCTGTGGGACGAGCCCAGAGCCTTCTATATTATGTTCATCAATTAAAGAAAGAGGGGAGGATTCATGCCTCCTTGCCAATCTATCTTGATAGTCCGATGGCTGTTAGCGCGACTGAGCTCCTTTGCAAACACTCCGGAGATCATCGTTTATCACAGGGATTGTGTCAGGAGGTTTGCGAAGCGGCAAAATATGTGCGGACCCGTGATGAGTCAAAAGCACTGGATGGCAATCATAACGGAGTGCCGAAAGTTATTATTTCGGCCAGTGGTATGGCAACAGGCGGGCGGGTTTTGCACCATCTGGCTCATTATCTGGGTGATTACCGTTCGACTGTTGTTCTGGCGGGATTTCAGGCTTCTGGGACTCGCGGCGATCGTTTGGCTCGAGGTGAAAAAACCATCAAGATTCATGGTCAATATTGGGATGTGGCGGCGGAGATTATCAAGCTGGATAATATGTCTGCCCATGGTGATTATGCCGAAATAATGAAGTGGCTGAAGACCCAGCAAAAGGAGCCGCGCAAAGTCTTTGTAACGCATGGGGAATCCTCCGCTGCTGTTGCCATGTGCGAACGTATTAAGAGAGATCTGGGTTGGGATGCTTTGGTTCCAGAATATGGGTATCAGGAAGATTTGTAAGGGGGAGGGGCTTTGACCTATGTGGCTCAAAACCCCAATATTTTCATATTGCAAATCAATTTGGGTGGTTCAAAAGGGTTTCTTTCCTTCTCTTTCAAGAATTATTGGGATTTTGCCATTGATTTTTATGAAATTTACCCGTAGAAATCATGTCTCGATTTGACCAAAATTGTTTTTGATATCGAGGATCGGTGGCCGAGTGGCTTAAGGCAACGGTTTGCTAAACCGTCGTACTACGTAAGTTGTACCGAGGGTTCGAATCCCTCCCGATCCGCCATTTCCTTTCTTTCTCCCGAGAATTATATTTTATACAGTGGCTTACGCTTATTGCTGTTTTTTCAATTGCGGTCATTTCTCCCGGCCCTGATTTCGTTATGGCCGTAAGAAATTCAATTGTATATTCGAGGCGCGCAGGTATTTTCACGGCTATCGGTTTCGGGCTTGGCGTGCTTGTTCATGTTACCTATACGATTTTTGGCATCTCAGCGATAATTGCCAAGTCGATTCTCCTATTTAACATTATCAAATGGGCAGGCGCTGTGTATCTCGTATATATCGGCATTCAGGCGTTGCGCTCGAAGGGGATGGGGCAAGCTGCTGTTGAAAATGCGACATCAGAAGCGCCGCCGTCTGCATCCTTGCCGGATTTCAAAGCCCTGTGGTCAGGCTTCCTAACGAATGCTCTCAATCCGAAAGCAACTTTGTTCTTTCTGGCTATTTTTAGTCAGATCATAAGTCCGTCAACACCGTTCATATGGCAGGCGATTTATGGCCTGACTTGTGCGGTAATGGCTATACTATGGTTTTCTTTGGTTTCTCTGGTTTTAAGCCAAGGTACGGTCAAAGCGTTTTTTCTGCGAGCAACGAAGTGGATCGACCGTGTTTGTGGCGCTTTGTTGATTACTCTTGGCATTAAAGTTGCTCTGACCTCTGCCAAGTAGAGACTTGCTCCCCTTGTTGCTCTTTGCAACTTTGATAGGGAGCATCGCGACCATATCAAAGTAATCCCTCCCGATCCGCCATTTTCTTCTTTCTTACGAGTACTGAGATGCAATTTCAGGTTCGACCAGTTTGGCCAGTTGGTCGAGAGATTCCTGCCAACCTAGATAACAGGCTTCGAGCGGTATTACATCCGGCAGGCCGTCTTGTATGATTGTGAGTTCTGTTCCGACTGAGACTTTTTTGAATGTCACGGTTACTGTGATCGTGCCGGGGATGTTCGGGTCTTCGAATTCGTCGGTATAATGAAGGCGTTCGTTTGGGGTGATTTCCAAATAAGTCCCGCCGAAATTATGTTCCATGCCATTTGAAAAGTTGGTGAAGGACATTTTGAATGTGCCGCCGACTTTGACATCCATTGAGAAGACCTTGCCGATCCAGCCATAGGGAGGCATCCAACGGGCAATGGCGGTTGGTTCGGTGAAGGCGCGGAATACTCTTTCCGGTGGGGACTTTAAGACACGGTGCAGTTTTGCTGTGTTGGGCATGGTGGCCTCCTTATTTATATCCGACATTGATAATATAGGCGTTTTGGCTTGCTTGTAAATGCGCGAATTGCCAGATTTTGGCGCAACTGTAGGGGCAAGACGGGTAAGGCGGCAGCGTGATTGCTGGGTGATGGAATTTTTCGGGAGCATGAATGATTTTTGCGCGACCACAATCACCGACATGTTTTACCGGAGATACGGCGATGATGTCCGTTTCGGGAAACGCAAGGCAAGCTGCGCGTGCCAGAACACCGCTTAAGGCCGAGAGCCAGATTTGGTTTGGTGGATCGGGAATTAGTTCCTTGAGCGTTTGGGCCGTATAATTAATGAAAGAGGGATCATCAAATCCCAATGGAAGCATATGAAGGTCAGGGTGGGATTGTTCAATGTCTGATTTGATCTGTTCAACGGGGGTTGGGTTACACCAGACAAGTTCGCATGAGTGTGGGGTGAGGTCATTGACCCAATCGGGTGTGTGTTTGGATTTGGCGATAAAGAGTGTGCATTTGTACCCCAGTTCTTCGCAGGCTGTGGCCAGTGCCCAGCCGCCTGAACCGAAGACCGTTCCGGCATAGGCAAAGTGCGTGTGATTTTGTTCGGGGAGATATTTGAGCAAGGGAAGTTTTTTAAGTCCACCACGGATCAAGTCGCCGCGGAGGATTGTAAAGCCATGCATTTTTCTTATAGGAGACAACACATTCTTATCCTTTAATATTTGTCATATTTTATTGCAAATTTTTTTAATATATTGTTTTATTAACGTCTGGATTTTTAGGAGTGCGTTTTATGATCTTAACATATGTCATTTCCCGTTCGACAGGATTAAGTGAAGATGAAATCTATAGCCGTATGAGAAACGAGATGAAAGACCAGTTTTCCTACGTCTCGATTGCGGGTGTAGCAACAAATATTGGTGGCTGCGTCGAGGAAATTAAGGGCGTTGGTGATGATAAAATCTTGGCATTGATGAATTTGTCGTCAAATATCTTGCGAGCCAAAGATCGTGGTAATCTGAGGATTGCACCAGATGTTTGTACGGTTGGTGCAATCCCACATTAGATGTTTGATTATAACTATATAGGGAAATGCTTCCCTATACTTATTGATCCAGCTTCTGCTTTAACAGTTCATTGACCATATCGGGGTTAGCTTTGCCGCCCGATTTTTTAAGAACTTGACCAACAAAGAAGCCGAATAGTTTGTCTTTGCCGCCTTTATAGGCTGCAACGTTATCCGGATTTTCTGCGATAACTTCATCGACAATCTTTTCAATCGCGCCAGTGTCGGTAACTTGTTTCAGGCCTTTTTCGTCAACGATTGCGGCTGGATTTTTACCCGAGGCCATCATTTCGGCAAAGACATCCTTGGCTATTTTCCCAGAAATGGTTTTGTCGGAAATGAGTCCGACAAGTTCACCCAGCTGTTTTGCCGATACTGGACTTTCATCCAGAGTTTTTCCGTCTTTATTCAGTCCGCCTAGAAGTTCGTTAATCACCCAGTTTGCCGTGATTTTTGGATCGCGATTTTGTGCGGCTTCCTCATAATAGTCTGCACGCGAACGCTCCATAATCAGAACGGTTGCGTCGTAAATTCCAAGGCCATAAGACTCCATAAAGCGGTGTTTCTTCTGGTCAGGAAGTTCAGGCAAGGTTTGTTTGAGTTGATCTACAAAACTTTGTTCGATAATCAGAGGTAACAAGTCAGGATCGGGGAAGTAGCGATAGTCATGAGCTTCTTCTTTCGAGCGCATGGAACGTGTTTCGCCTTTGGCGTTGTCCCACAGGCGGGTTTCCTGTTTGACCTTTCCACCATTTTCGATCAGTTCGACTTGACGGACTGATTCATATTCGATTGCCATTTGAACGGCTTTGATCGAGTTGACGTTCTTGATTTCGCAACGTGTGCCAAGTTCATCCCCCGGTTTTCTAACTGAGACGTTTACATCGGCGCGCATCGAACCTTCTTCCAGATTGCCGTCACAGGTTTCCAAGTAGCGCAAAATCATGCGGAGTTTTGTCAGGTAGGCGCAGGCTTCTTCAGGGCCGCGCAGATCAGGTTCTGACACGATTTCCATCAGCGCACAGCCGGAGCGGTTAAGGTCAACAAAACTTTTGGTCGGGTGTTGGTCATGGATAGACTTTCCTGCGTCTTGCTCCATATGCAGGCGGGTAATTCCGATTTCTTTGGTTTCTCCATTGGGCAGGTCAATCTCGATTATGCCTTTGCCGATGATCGGGTGCAGGAATTGCGAGATTTGATAGCCTTGAGGCAAATCAGGATAGAAATAGTTTTTGCGTTCGAAAACGGAATGCAAGTTAACTTGCGCGTTCAGGCCAAGACCAGTGCGGACAGCCTGTTCGACGCAATATTCGTTGAGGACTGGCAACATGCCGGGCATGGCTGCATCGACAAGAGAAACTTGTGAGTTTGGGGCAGATCCGAAATCCGTGGCGGCGCCAGAAAAAAGTTTTGATTGGGCTGTGATTTGGGCATGAACTTCCATCCCGATTACAATTTCCCAATCACCTGTTTCACCTTTAATAATTGCTGACATTATTTATGTTCCTTTAGTATTGAAATTAGAATCCTGATGATGCGGCACAGCCATATGTTATTTGCTTTTCTGCATTTTTATATTCCGACGTGTTCATCAATTCACCCATTGGGTCGTATATGTTCGGATTTGTGGCCAGAATATTTTTCATCATGTCCTGAGTTTGGGATGAGAGGCTTTCTGAGATACCGCTGGCCAGACATTCGCAAATGGCGTGTTTTTTTACTTCTGTCATACACTTGCCGTACACCTTGTCATGCAATGGGATATGCATACAAGGGCCGTTTACATCTGTTATGACTTTGTTGATGGCATCGCGAGCAGCCTGATCTTGTCCTTGCATGGAGACCAGTTCTTCAACAATCATATTTTTTTGCATATGTTGGGCGGTGCAGGTGCAAAAAGACTTTTGAGATTCCACTGTCATCGTGCCGTCTTCTTGTGAGTTTACAAGGCACTGCTGGTAATATTTCTGCGCCATTTCTCCCGTAATAGGGGTTGATGCGTGGGCGTTGAAGCCAATGATAGCTGTCGCCAGAAAAAAGAATACTAGCAGTATGGATTTTGAATTTGTGTTCATGATGATCTCAATTCTTTTCTGATGTTTTTATTGGCGGCCCAAATAATCTTTTTTCATGTAACTGCCAAGGCACTGTTCACTATATTGCTTTTTGTAACGGTTATATGTGCCACTGTTCCATAAAGCATCTAGAGGTGAGAGGTAGAATTTAGTCTGATCTCCCCATTCAATCATCATTTCTGATTCCCCCATCTCGATGACGTGCTTTTTCATGAGTTTGCTGACACACTGGCAGTATTGGGGAACACGGCTGACGCGCCAGTCATTGCCGCGATAGGAAACACAAGAGACATACTCCATATCATCAACCGGCATGTCGATGCAGGGCATAACAACTTCGTGAACATATTTTTCAAATGGTTTATTACCCAGTTTCCAGTTCTTACGGTTCTGGAGTTCTTTTAATTCACTCATTTTGATGGTTGCCTCGGTCGCTGCGGCAGAGCATGTGCAATAATATTGGTGAGCGTCAGGCGTAAACCGGGGCGGCACTTTAGATATGCACTGGTCATAAATTTTATTGACGGTTGATTTCGAAATGCGATCCAGTGGAGCAGCCTCAAGAACATCGTTGGGTAATATGGGCATGATATTCGACGCCACATTTCTGGCGGCCTGTGGATTAAAAACCGGCTTTGAGTTTTTATAATTTTGTGGCGAGAGTTCGCTTTGAGCATGGGCGACAGAAGGCGTCATGCAAATCAACAAGATACAAGACAGCAGTGTAAAAAACATATGTTTCATTTCGTGCCCTTTCGGATGTTCAGGATAAGCAACTATTGGTTACGCAACACTTTTAATCAATTGTGGTTGTGCAGAAAACGCAGCAGCCTGTTCCAACGCAAAAGCAGTGCGGAACATAGTGACTTCATCCCATGCTCGGCCAATAATCTGCAATCCCAATGGTAATCCCTGATCGTCCAGACCTGCAGGGACTGAGATTCCTGGGAGTCCAGCTAAAGAAGCAGGGATGGTAAAAACATCACCCAGATACATTTTAATTGGGTCGTCGGCATTCTCGCCAATCGCGAAAGCAGAAGATGGTGCGGTTGGGGTGAGAATTGCGTCACATTTTTCAAATGCAGCGGTGAAGTCATTGGAAATAAGACGGCGGATCTTTTGTGCTTTGGTATAATAAGCATCATAATAACCTGCAGACAGACAGTATGTTCCGATCATAATGCGGCGTTTAACTTCTGCACCAAATCCTTCGGCGCGCGAGCTTTCGTACATATCTTGCAGATCTTTTCCTTCTACGCGCAGACCATAACGAACGCCATCGTAACGTGCTAAATTCGATGAAGCTTCGGCAGGGGCCACAATATAATAAGTTGGAACTGCGTATTTGGTGTGGGGCAGGGAAATGTCAACTATCTGTGCGCCGGCATCTTTGAGCATGGCTGCCCCTTTTTCCCAGATGTCGATAATGTCTTGTGGCATTCCATCAACACGGTATTCTTTGGGGATACCAATGCGTAGTCCTTTGATATCTTGTTTCAACAGTGTGGCAAAGTCCGGGACTTTCTTATTGGCCGATGTCGAGTCTTTGGCGTCATGTCCTGCCATTGTGCCCAGCATTAGAGCAGCGTCTTCTACACTGCGAGCAAAAGCACCAGCTTGGTCAAGTGAGGATGCAAACGCGATAATGCCCCAACGGGAACAGCGTCCATAAGTTGGTTTGACGCCGACAATACCACAAAAACTGGCAGGTTGGCGGGTTGATCCTCCGGTATCGGTTCCGGTTGCTAGCATGGTCATGCCCGAGGCGACAGCGGCGGCTGATCCTCCTGATGATCCACCGGGAACCAGTTTTTTGTCCGGATGGGTTGTGCTTTTCCATGGATTCTCTACGGGGCCGAAATAGCTAGTGGTGTTGGAGCCGCCCATAGCAAATTCATCCAGATTGGCTTTGCCGATCGAGATTGTTCCGGCATCTTTCAATTTCTGGCTGACTGTTGATTCATAGGGAGGTATAAAATTTTCGAGGATGTGGCTTCCTGCCGTGGTGCGGATATCTTTGGTACAGAATAAGTCTTTCATGGCCATCGGAATAGCTTCGAGTGGACGCATTTCGCCCTTGGCGATGCGGGCGTCCGATTCTGCGGCTTGAGCGAGGGCTTGTTCCGGCAATTCGGTAATCATGGCGTTGAGGTTCCGACAGGATTCCATTTGGGCGATATGATCTTTAATCAACTCGGTTGCCGAAAAATCCTTATTTTTCAAACCTGCCAATGTTTCGGTGACGGACATGGAAATCAGTTTACTGGTCATTTTATTTCTCTATCAAAAAATCTATTCAACAATTTTGGTCACGACGAAGAATCCTTCGACAGATTCTGGTGCGTTTTTCAGAATGGCGGGCTGAATATTGCCATCTGTCACTTTGTCTTCCCGCAAGGTCAAAGCAATTTCGGATACATTGGCCAGTGGTTCAACGCCAGTTGTATCAACTTCCTGAAGCTGGTCGGCCCAATCCAGAATATTCTGGAGCTGAGGGGCATAGTAGTCGAGATCCTGATCAGTAACCTTGATGCGGGCAAGGGACGCGATTTTGGATACAGTTGTTTTATCAATGGACATTGTTTTTCTCTCTTCGATAATATATTCCAAAGACTTAACATCCTAGAAGGCGCGCTGCAACAAGAATGGGCATTGTCACACTCGAAGAATTCAAGAAAATCCTGCCGGATCGCGTGCGGCTTCTGGGGCTGGATATTGGCACCAAAACCATAGGGGTCGCCAGCGCAACTTTGCCGGTAGGAATTTCGAGCCCGATAGATGTCATAAACCGGAAAAAAATGGCGGTGGATGGGGCTCAACTCTCAGGTTTTATGCGCGAATATGATTGCAAAGCACTGGTTGTTGGTTGGCCATTGAATGTTGATGGAACCGAGGGCCCGCGATGTCAGGGGGTGCGAGATGTCATGCTGGAATTGTTCAAGCATATTCCGGATGTTCCTGCTGTCTTTTATGACGAGAGGTTTTCAACCCACAAGGCCGAGAAGTTCATGATTGATGCTGTGGATTATTCACGGGCCAAGCGGGGCAAGATTGTGGATAAAATGGCGGCCCAGATTATTCTTCAGGAATTTCTTGAGGCTGAGATGGGTGTTTCCCGTACCTACCCAGATTAACACCGTTAAGACGCATCCATTCTTTGCCTGTGGAGTAGTCTGTGGATAGTTCTTCACATAATTCCCAGAATTTACGGGCGTGGTTGGCGTGAATCAGGTGAGCAGATTCGTGTGACACCACATAATCTATCGCACACATTGGGGCAAAGATTAATCTCCATGCAAGTGTCATCCGACCATCGGTTGAACAACTCCCCCAGCGACTTTTCATATCACGGACACAAAAGGAGCTGAGCTTTTTTTCCAAAATGTCGGCTTTGGCGTCGGACAATTTTTTTAATTCGGCCTCGGCAAACTTTCTCAAGACTCTGGTGATGCGCGTGGAAGGATCTGCTTGTTGCGTCCTTACATGAATTTTGCCATTCAATATATTGATTTCAGTATATTTTTTGTCAGATTTTTCAATCTCGATAATGTGATCGACCCCCATAATTGGAATAATTTGTCCATGGGCAAAAGGGACAGGGCGAGGGAGGGCTCCGATTTTGTCTTCGATCCAGCCTTGATTTGATTCTGCAAATTCATAAGCCGTTTTCATGCTGGCTTTTGATGGAATAACCAGATTGATGCAACCGGCATGGGCATCCAGTCTCAAGGCAAGCCGTTTGGCTTTCGGTGAGATTCGGACGTTTAGATGTGGAGAGATGGTAGAGAAATCAACCATATAGCCATTGTGCGCTTATTTAGTTAATATTCAAGCCCTAATTATTTTTCGTAATTTTTGTTAGTAATGCAGGCCGGAGGCAGCCAGTTCGGCAACAGCGTGATCTTTTGGACGGTATGTAGATTCGCTCCCGAGGTGGTCACGATTTTCAATAAGCCACTTCTTGGCAGCAACACGTCCGGCTTCATATAAAGCATCAATAAATTTGGGTGAGGCATTTAACTTGCTGGTGTCATTCAAATGCCAACCATTAATGGCGCCATCAGACATTTCAATCTGGATGGCATGAATTCGAATTAGATTTGAGTCATGTAAGGTCAGACGTGCAAGGTCGGTATGGATTTCACGGTCATACATTTTATCCAAGGCAAGGGAAGGGTCTGCTTCTGGTGCTGTGTGATCATGAAGGATAATCATAATAATGTCGGTAGGGTTTGCATCGATTAATGGTTCAAGCGGTGGATTCTGGATATATCCACCATCACGGTAAATATATTGAGGGCCCCTCATGTTTGGATTGTCCCAAATCTGGTGGTTCCCCATGCGTTTGAGGGCAGCAGAGGCTGTGATGCCATCCGGCGTCAGGTCACGGCCAGTCAAAATCAAATGATCTGTTTGTCCTGTAAGAACATGTTCCTGAACTGTGTTAACAGCGCATTTTACTCGGCCTTCCTGAACAGATTGCCAATCGGGAATCGATGTTTTGACCAGATTGGACAAGTATTGAGGAACACCAGTGACCAGTAATGGGTTCGCGGCCTGAAAGGCTGTCATCAAACTTAGATATTGGCCCGGAATATTCGGCCAACGGTCTTTACTGGGGAGCATAAAATCCATATTGCAGGGAGCAACCAGATGGTTGACCAGATACCCGACACCTTTGACACGATCCCAGACGGCTTTCAGGCGCCGGACAGCTTCGTGTGCCCCTTTGTCGTTTAGTCCACTGGTTGCTACGGCTCCGTTGATTGCCCCTGCGCTGGTTCCCGAGATGATTTTAATATCGCCAATGGAATCAAGAACGGGGAGCAGGACTTCGAGCGCTCCAGCGGTAAAGGCTCCCCATGATCCACCACCCATCAGGCCTAGCCCGAAACTGGGGCGGGAGGTAGGATCAATCTGGCTTATAGCGGAGTCACTGCTCCTCGCGGATTTGTGGGGAGGAAAATAATGTCGGAGTTTTTTATTACGATTGTCGTCCACGAAGAAGTAAAACCTGACCCTGTTTTTAATATTTCGGCCAGATTGTCGCAGATTCTCTTTATAAATGCATCTTGCGGTGCAAAAACAGGCCGTATCCGGCCTGTCTTAAATACGGTTTGAAAGGTGGGGCTAACCCGTAATGCGGTCATCCTTTACGCGCTTGTCGCGCTCTGTCAGCCAGCGACGGATTGCGACGACGCCGTGCTTATCGCGGTCATAACGGTCAGGAACCAGATCGGGGATTTCTTTCAGGTCGATCTCGGGGATTGCGTCACATCCTTTATCAAGGTCGCGGATAAAGTGACGAATGCGCGGCATGATCTGGGTGCGCCATTTGCCGCCGTTGAAAATCCCGTAATGTCCACATCCCAGTTGGAAATGGTGGAATTGTTTTGATTGTGGCAGGGAATAACATAGATCATGGGCGGCTGTTGTTTGTCCGCGTGCCGAGATATCATCCAGTTCGCCTTCGATTGTGAGAAGGGCGGTATGTTTGATTTTATTCGGCAAAACATCATAGAGGTGCTCTGTCAGCGGATCGCGCCATTTCATAAGGCCTTTGGGCAACAAGTGACGTTGGAAAACAACATCAACAGTTTGCAGATAAAATTCGGCAGGCAAATCCATCACAGCATTATATTCGTTATAGAATTTCCGGTGGAATTCAGCTGACTCACCGTCACCTGTCACCAGATGTTTGTAGAAATCAAGATGTTTTCCAACGTGCTTATCCAAGTTCATCGACATAAAGCCGCCGAGTTGGAGGAACCCCGGATAAACTTTGCGGTAGGCTCCCGGATAATAGAACGGAACAGCGTTAATTACTGAACGTTTGAACCAAGACAGGGGGCGTTCTTCTGCGGTTTGGGTCACTTGTGTTTTGGATACGCGCGTATCAATCGGGCCACCCATCAGGATCATTCCCAGAGGTTGGTTCGGATCATTTTCAGCGGCCATTAACGAGACGGCAGCCAGTACTGGAACAGCAGGCTGGCACACGGCAATAACGGATGTGTTTGGCCCAAGTAAACTTAAAAACTGACGCACATAGTTGATGTAGTCATCAAGATTGAATTGTCCTTCTGAGAGAGGGATCATGCGGGTGTCCACCCAGTCCGTGATATAGACATCATGGTGGGGAAGAAGTGCCTCGACAGTTCCGCGTAACAGTGTTGCAAAGTGACCGGACATCGGGGCAACAATTAAAACTTTTGGGTCTTTGCGTTTTGTGTCCCGTTTGAAATGTAACAAGTTGCAAAACGGTTTTTCGACGATGAATTCTTCGGTTACCAGAACTGCTTTACCGCCTATCATCGTATGGGGAAGCTCAAAAGATGGTTTGCCGAAATGCCGTGTCATGCGCTCAAACATTTCTGCCGTAGCTGAAACAGTGCGTCCTAGCGGTGTATAAGATGCTGGGTTGACGGGGCTTTGAAAGGCCATTTTCACCACTTCGGCGCCTAGTCTGGCTGGGGTGAGCATGGCGTGCTGCAAGTCATAAAGATGGTAAAGCACTGTAAAATCCTGAATTTATTGTGGTTGCGGTGATATTAAATGTAAGTCAAATGTGTTAAAATACAATTAGAACGCAGTGGTGACGCAGGCTGGGAGTCTGGCTACGCTAGAAATGCTGCAATGCGTAAACAGTGTACACCATTTTTACCCTTTGGTCATCGGCGATGTTTGATATCACTATTTTTCATATTTTTTCTCCCGATCGGTTAAATTCGGTTCTCGTTGCATTGTTGATGGTGTCACTGCTTGGGATGATGATCGGGCCGGCCTGGGGGAATACCAATCCGTTGTTGTGGGGATTCCTTGATAAGGTCTGCGGAGGTTTGGTAACCAAGACTTATAATCGTGATCGTACCTTGAAGTCTTTGCATTTCCGTGGCGCCATTCTTTTGGCGCTTTATTTGTTGATTACCGGAATTGTTGCCGCCATTGCCTTGTTGATCGAACGGCGTTTTTCTTTGTCTGGTTTTATGGATCCTCTTTTGCTGTCTTTTACATTGAGCGGCGGGGCAACGTGGTCGGCTCTGATTAAATTGCATCATGCGTTGCGTGGCAAGAACGGATTAAGCAAAGGAAGTTACTATCAGGTTGCGGTGTCCACACGAACCAATTTGAATTCGACAGATGATCATGGAATTATTCGGGTGGGAATTGGGTTGGTTGCTTGCAATTTTGATAAAGGACTTATCGCACCTTTATTCTGGTATCTGATTGGCGGATTGCCTGCGGCCTATATTTATTGCGGGATTGCCGCGGCAAGATGGAGTTTGTCGAAAGATGGGTTCTCCAAAGGAATTGGTACATTGGCTTTGAAGTTGGAGAAATTTTTCGGTGTGGTTCCTCAAATAGTGGCGTCTTTTTTTATTGCGCTGGGGGCATTGGCAACTCCAAATGCCGGAATGTTGAGAACCTTAAAAGGATTGTTGAGGGGAAAGGGACATTCGCCTTATGCCGAAGGTGGGCTGGCTATGACAGCGATGGCTTATGCAATGGGCATTTCGCTGGGGGGGCCTGTTGAAGATATTGGCGGAAGTGTTTTGAAGAGGGCTTGGGTTGGCTCTTCTAGCAGTACGGCGCGTGTTGAACGGCGTCATTTGCGACAGGCTATCTACCTCGGCATCATGAGCTTTGTGTGGGTCAGTCTGGTTATTATTCTGAGTATGGCGGCTTATAAAATCGCATAAGGTTTGACTAACAAAAAAAGCCCTCCGGTGTGCGGAGGGCTTTTGGCATCTTAAATATTAGAAAATACCCCCGATAGGCAACGTTTTTTTTGTGCTTAATTTAATGAATCGAGTTGCCACCTTGAAAGTAAAATGCTCTAGTCACGTTAGAGTTAAATGTTGTTAGTAAGTAATTTTGAGGTTTGAAAATGAAAAAGTATTTGGTTTTGGGTTGCATGACAATGCTTTTAACATCCTGCATGACGGCGCAAGAGCACGCACAGCAAGTAAATGCTGCTCAGGGTGAAAATTTGACGGTTGGCAAAGTGCAAAGCCAAATCAGAAAAGGAATGTCTGGGGCGGAAGTTGCTGAAGTTCTGGGGTCACCTAATGTGGTTTCTACCGATGAAAATGGTAGAGAGGTGTGGATATACGACAAAATATCTACGCTGAGAGTGGTTTCAGCTAGCAGTGGCGGGCTTATTTTAGGGGCTGCAGGTGCAGGCGGGGCCGTGGCCGGACTTGGCGGAGGTGGATTTGATTCGGCAGCAGGAGCTAGTTCTACTTCACAACGAACGCTTACAGTTATCATAAAATTTGATGGTAATCACAAAGTCAGAGACTACGCATACCACTCATCCAGCTTCTAAATTAAAGGAATTAAATAGTATGAAGGTTCAAGGTTTTCGAGTCATATCCTTGCTGTCTCTTTGCGCGATTTTGTTATCGGCATGTGTGCAGACAGTGCCCAAGGATGCTCTTACATTTACACCTGAAAGTCTTAAGAACAGACAGCTTCAGACCAAGAGATTTGAAACGGGCAATGAGAGAAAATTACTTTCGGCAGGGGCACAGGTTTTGCAGGATATGGGCTTCACAATCGAAGAGAGTGAAATGAAGCTTGGGGCTATCGTAGGGTCCAAGGATGCTGATGCTACAAATGCAGGGCAGGTTGCAGGAGCCATACTGATTGCAGCACTTGGTGGAGGGAGCGTCCCTATAGACGACAAACAGAAAATTAGAGTCTCTGTTGTTACTAAGCCCACCTCTGGCAAAACGACTAATTTGCGTGTGACGTTCCAAAGAATTGTCTGGAATACAAATGGACAAGTTAGTCGGTTGGAATTTGTGAATGATGAAGAAATTTACAAAGGCTTCTTTGATAAATTATCAAAGTCCGTCTTCTTAACAGCAAATGAAATATAGAAGAGTAAAAGGAAAGAATATGAGAAAAGTTTTATTATCCTGCATGATTGGCATGTCTTTAGTTCAGCTAACAGCTTGCAATGCAACAGGGTCAGCTAGAGAGGCTCTGACAACGGATATGTCTCAGGTACAGTTGAGACAGATTCAGTCTAGGGCATTTGATACAACAAATCGTACCAAGATGTTGAGAACAATTATTTCGACTCTCCAAGACCTTGGTTTTGTGATTGATAAAGCGGATGATGAGCTGGGAACAGTAAGCGCCACCAAGCTGAATGGTTATCAATTAAGAATGACAGTAACTGTAAGGCCAAAAGGATCAAAACAACTTTTGGTGCGTGCTAACGCGCAATATATGGTAACTACAGTTGAAGACCCGTTGCCATACCAACAGTTCTTTACATCACTTGAGAAGGCAATATTCTTAACAGCGCATCAAGTTGAATAGTAAATTTTATAGTATAAAAGAAAACGCTCTCCAAAATAATTGGAGAGCGTTTTCTTTTAAGAGGATCTATTATTGAGCTACTGCATCTTTTGCTGGAGCTTCTTCTGTTTTTGCTTCGTCTGCGGCTACTGTCATTTTGACAATTTTATCAGGATTGGCTGGTGGTTCACCGCGTTTGATCTGGTCAACGAATTGCATACCTTCCATGACTTGTCCCCAAACGGTGTATTGTTTGTTGAGGAAACTGCAATCATCAAAGCAGATGAAGAATTGCGAGTTTGCAGAGTTAGGGCTTGCAGAGCGCGCCATACCGATGGTTCCGCGTCCAAAATTGGTGCTGTTAAATTCGGCCTTCAGATTGGGGTATTCCGATCCGCTCATGCCTGTTCCAGTAGGGTCGCCGGTTTGCGCCATAAATCCTTCAATCACACGGTGGAAAATAATTCCGTCATAAAACCCTTCACGGGTCAGTTTTTTGATGCGATCAACGTGTTCTGGTGCAACATCGGGCATCAGTTTGATGACAACGCGGCCATAGGTCAGGTCAAGATAGATGGTGTTTTCCGGATCGATTTTCAAATCGTCGGCATTTGATGGTGTGGATGTGGTCATTAAAATCAAGCTCCCGAGTAAAAGTAAAAGACTGCGCATGAATGAATTCCTTTCGAACAGACTTAAATATAGGCGCACAGATTATGATCTGTTTGTCTCAAAGGCAACAGTTTATGTGATCTTTATTTGTTATAACGTCTTATTTTAGGTCTGCGGCTATGGCCATTTTGATGGTTTTGTCGGGATTTTTTGGTGGTGTGCCGATTTTAATCTGATCCACAAGGCCCATTCCATCGGTGACTTGTCCCCAAGCTGTATAGTGTCCGGTTAAGTCTTTGCACATTTCATCGCTCAGGCAGATAAAAAATTGAGAGTTTGCAGAGTTGGGAGCATCAGATTTTCCCATGCCCACTGTGCCGCGCTTGAATTTGTATTTCGAAAATTCGTCAGGCAAATCCGGTAGGGTGGATTTGCCTCCGGTTCCTTTGCTTTTATCAAGCGGATATCCGGTCTGGGCTACAAAGTCCTTGATAACACGGAACCATTCCAGATTATCATAGAACCCTTGGCGGACGAGTGTTCTGACTTGCTCGACATGTTTTGGTGCGATTTCGGGCATCATCTGGATGGTCACCTGACCTTGGGGCAGCATGATATAGAGTGTATTGCCCTCGGAGGCTTGTGCGGTATGTGTTATGGAGGTTGCCACTAAAATGACGGTAAGAAACAGAGTTTTTATCATGCGGGGTTGTCCTTTGGTTGGTTTCTATCGTACTGTGTAGCAGATTTTTTTAGTTTGAAAAACGGGAGTTGTAATGCGCGTTTCATTGATGATGGGTTTAATGGTTGGTGTTTCTGTTTTGGGATTTGCTCCCATGACCATGGCAGCGGGCGAGGCAACCAAGATTGAGCAGTATTCTAAAGCTGTTGAAGCACCAAAGCTGGAGAAAGTGGCCGAACTTGAGGGCCGTCCTGCCAATCTGGCTGTGTCGGTTGATGGTCAGATCGTTGTGTCGATGCATCCGTTTGATAAGCCAGCTACGAAAATGATCCTGATAAAAAAAGATGGCACGACCGAACCGTTTCCCAGTGTTAAATGGAATGAAGGTGATGGGCCGGATGCCAATGGTATTGGTTTTACCAATGTGATGGGAGTGAGGGCGTCCACTAACGGGACAGTGGTTGTTCTCGATATGGGGGATAAAGATCATGCACCGCGACTTGTGGAACTCAATCTACGCGGTCAGGTGATTGTCGGTGTGCGTTATATACCCCGCGACTTTACAACAGAGCAATCGTTCTTGCAGGACTTTGCCTATGATTGGGATAAAGGGCATATCTATATTGCCGATATGGGGCAGGCAGATTTAACTAAACCTGCAAAACCTGCCATCATTGACGTTGATATGCGCGGAGGATGGATTCACCGTACCTTTACCAACTTCCCCGGCATTATGCCACCGGAAGAGCCTGTCAAGGTGAATGGCAAGGTTCTGACTATTGATAAAGATGGCAAGGAAGTTCCGGTACATGCTGCGCTCAACTCTATTACGATTGATGTGTTGCAGGATTATTTGTATTTCGCGCCGATGGGGGCGGGGAAGATGTACCGTGTCCCGTTGTCCCGCTTGTCTGATATTGCGTTTTCTGAAGAGGATGTCATTAAGCGTGTCGAGGTGATTGGCGATAAGCCTGAAAGTGACGGAATTACCGTGGACTCTGCTGGCAATATCTATATTGCGGCATTTGGCAAAGGCGAGATCGGTGTGATGTCACCGGACGGTGTTTATAAAACCTATATCAAGGATGATCGCCTGCAATGGGCAGACGGGTTCTCCTTTGCACCGGACGGATATATTTATGTGACGATCTCCCGTTTGAACGAAGCTCCGATCTTTAATCATGGCAAAGAACTGGCCGAGAAGAAACCATATCTGATTGCGCGCTTCAAGCCGATTACTGATGGCGGGATAGGAAGATAGGAATCCTACCTTCCTATTTTTCCAGAGCGCGGTTGATGATTGTTCCTGCGTGTTTGGTGTAGGCCGAATAATCAAAGATTTTATCCAGCGCCGCTTTGTCAAGTTTTCCAGAGATTTCGGCATCTTGTTCGATCAAGTCACGCAAGGTGATTTTTCCATCAGATTCCCAGACCTTCATCGCGTTGCGTTGAACAAGGCTGTAGGAATTCTCGCGGGATATTCCTGCTTGTGTGAGGGCCAGCAAAGTGCGTTGGGAGAAAACAAGTCCGCCCATCCGTTCCAGATTTGCCATCATGCGTTCTGGATAAATCAACAGATTTTCAATGACATTCGCCAGACGGTTCAATGCGAAATCAAGGGCAACGCAAGTATCTGGTGCAATAAAGCGTTCAACGGAAGAATGCGAGATGTCGCGTTCATGCCACAAGGCGACATTTTCCATGGCCGGAATAACAGCGGCACGGATGACACGCGCTTGACCAGTCAGGTTTTCAGTCAGGATCGGGTTGCGCTTGTGGGGCATCGCGCTTGATCCTTTTTGGCCTTTCGAGAAAAATTCTTCGGCCTCGCGAACTTCGGTGCGTTGCAGGTGACGAATTTCAATTGCCAGATTTTCAATGGACGAGGCAATGACACCCATCACAGCAAAGAACATGGCGTGACGGTCGCGCGGGATAACCTGAGTCGAAACCGTTTCCGGTTCAAGACCGAGTTTATCGGCGACATAGGCCTCGACGTTCGGGTCAACCGTTGCGAATGTACCGACAGCGCCGGAGATTGCGCACACGGAAATTTCCTGCTTGGCGACTTCAAGGCGTTTTTTCGCGCGGGCAAAGGCTGCGTAATGTCCGGCGAGTTTAACGCCGAAAGTTGTTGGCTCTGCGTGGATGCCATGACTGCGGCCTATGCAAAGTGTGTCCTTGTGTTCGAGGATGCGTTTTTTCAGGGCAGCAAGGACTTTATCCAGATCGGTGATAAGAAGTTCCGCAGATTGTTTCAGTTGAACAGCAAAGGTGGTGTCCAGAACATCTGAAGACGTCATACCCTGATGCATAAAACGGGCTTCTTCGCCGACATATTCTGCGACGTTGGTCAGAAAGGCGATGACGTCATGTTTAACCTCGCGTTCAATCTCATCAATGCGGTCAGCATTAAAATTCCCCCGTTCGCGTAGAGCTTTCGAGACGCCTTGTGGAATGATGCCGCTTTGTTCCATGGCTTCTGCGGCGAGAGTCTCTACTTCCAACATAATGCGGAATTTATTATCGACTTCCCAAATAGCAGCCATTTCAGGGCGGGTGTAACGTGGTATCATGTTTTATATCAATCCTTTGTTGCGCATCGAAGTTGTGCCGTTCTTTGATACTATTAGATGGTCATGGATAACAATGCCTAATGGTTTGGCGGCGGCAATAATTTGTGAGGTCAAGTCGATGTCTGTCTGGCTTGGGGTCGGGTCGCCGCTCGGGTGGTTGTGGATCAGGATAACCGCGGTTGCAGAATGCTCCAAGGCCCGTTTGACGATTTCGCGCGGATATGCGGGGGTATGATCGACCGTTCCGGTTTGCTGGATTTCATCAGCAATCAATTCGTTTTTCTTGTTGAGGAACAGAATACGGAAATTTTCTTTCTTTTCATGCGCCATGGTGGCTTGCACATAATTCATCAGTTTTGACCAACTGCCCAGAACCTCTTTCTTCATTATGTCGCCTTTCATGAATTGAAAGGAAGCAGCTTGAACGATTTTGAGTGTGGTGATGCTGGGATCTGTTAAGCCGAATTTACGCAGATCATCAGCAGAGGCGTGAAAAATTGATGTGAAGGAGCCAAAATGGCTGAGAAGGGATTTGGCCAAGGGTTTAACATCCCGTCGGGGGATTGCAGTGAATAGCAACAGTTCAATCAGTTCATAATCCGCCAAAGCTTCGACCCCACCTTTGAGGAATCTTTCACGCAAACGATCGCGATGCCCTGTGTAATGCGGTTGTGTGGTTTGCTGTGTTTCGCCATGATCTTGCATAACAATATGTTTTATTTGTTTTTTTGTGCGCCACAAGATGTTTTTTTCTTTTTTTTTGAGCAAGCCTTCCTATATAGTTTTTTAAGTAGTTTGAAATTTTAATAATTCTACAGCTTAACAGGGGAAATATAATGACAATTTCAGCAGGTGTTCTGACAAAACAAGGTTGGATTCGTCAGTCTGACAACCTTCATAGTGATATAGATGACATCACTGCAGATGTGTCAGCCTTATCCTTTGACCATCATATTCCGAATTGGCACATGTATTTTATCCAAGATCCATTGGTAAAGGCCCACGTATTCCCTAATTACGTCAAACACCATTGCCGGATGTTGATCGTCTTTGCGGTTGATACTGTGGCATGGGGGAAGCCTCACCCCGATTTATGGGATAGGGTCGGTTTTGAAGATCGCGAAGCCTATCTGGATGACATGTTCTCGATTATGCGCGGAGATGAAAACCTACAGCGTGATCGCGCGATGCAGTCTGTTGGAATGGCTGCAGGCTTGGCTGCTGCTTCTGCACGCCGTCTGGATTATGAGGTCGAGATTATAAACCGCCTTGATGCTGCAAAATTGGCAAACGCGATCAAGATTCCGGAAACCCATGAAATTGCGATGGTTCTATCTTTGCGATAGTCCCGTTTATCAATAAGGCGGTCTCGTATATCCCTTGGGCGAGAGGGTGAAAATTTCGACACCCGTTTCGGTAACCCCCATTGAATGCTCGAACTGGGCTGACAGGCCTTTGTCTCGCGTTACAGCTGTCCAGCCATCTTGCAAGACTTTGGTTTCATAGGTTCCAGTATTAATCATTGGTTCGATCGTAAAAAACATTCCGGGCTGGAGGACGGTCTGGTCTGACATCGGTGTGTAGTAATGCAAGATTTGTGGGTCACAGTGGAAAGTCTGACCCAATCCGTGGCCACAGAAATCGCGGACGACCGAAAAACGGTTGGCGTGGGCAATTTCTTCGATGGCACGTCCAATATCACCGAGGGTTGCCCCGGGTTTAACTGCTTCGATCCCTTTCATCATGCAGTCATAGGTTACATCAATCAGCTTTTTGGCTTTGATGTTTGTATTTCCTGCTATGTACATCCGGCTTGTGTCGCCGTACCAGCTATCCAGAATGACGGTGACGTCAATATTGAGGATGTCTCCGTTCATCAGCTTTTTGGGGCCGGGGATACCGTGGCAAACGACGTGGTTAATGGATGTACAGATGGATTTCGGAAAACCATGATAATTGAGCGGGGCGGGAATGGCTCCGTTTTTAATAATAAAGTCATGGCATAGGGTATTGAGCTCTTCGGTTGTAACTCCAACTTGCACATGCTCGGTAATCATATCGAGCGTTTGCGCCGCCAATTTTCCTGCGGCGCGCATGCCTTCGAAATCGGATTCCGTGTGGAGTTCAATTCCTTGTGAAAATTTGTTTTTAGTTAAAGGTTCTCTCACTTGACCTTTCTCCTGTCGCTTCGTACTTATATAAGAGATTCAAGTTTAACCCAATCAGACTGGTTTGGCAATAAAATGACGGAACAACACTCGGCGGCTCTTTTGATTATAGGAAATGAGATTTTGTCGGGGCGGACACAGGATATTAATACGCCGTGGATTGCGGCAAAGCTTGCCGAACGTGGAATTCGTCTGGTCGAGGTGCGTGTTGTCCCAGATATTGAAGCGCGGATTGTTGAGGCCATTCACGACTTGCAACCCAAGGCGAATTACCTGTTCACAACAGGGGGAATTGGTCCCACCCATGATGATATTACGACTGAATCTGTGGCTAAGGCGGTCGGTGTTCCTGTCGTTCTGGATGATGAGGCACGAAATATATTGCTGTCCTATTACAAAAGTGAAGATCAACTGACCGAGGCCAGATTAAAAATGGCGTATATTCCACAAAGTGCGGTATTGATTGCCAATCCGGTTTCCGGTGCGCCGGGGTACCGGATCAATAATATTTTTGTTATGGCGGGAGTCCCCATGATCATGCAGGCGATGCTCGATCATATTTTACCTGATCTGGTGTCCGGGGTTCCTATCTTATCCAATACTGTGACATGTGATTTACCTGAAAGCATGATTGCTATTCAACTGGCCGCGATACAAAAGGCTTATCCGAATATCGAGATCGGTAGTTATCCGCATTTCAGAGCAGGGGAGTTGGGATTGTCCGTTGTTCTGAGGTCGATAGATAAAGAATTATTGAATGAAGCCACGGAAAAAGTTATCGACCTGATCAAGAAAAGTGGTGGCCGGATGCAAGCACTTAGTTTGAAATCCCAGTCTTGATAAATGTTCTTGAAATAAATAAGGGGGATTTGTTTCCCCCTATATTTTATCTATCAGCGGTTACTCTATACCGATTTTACTTTTCTCAAGAAATCCTCAACGGCAAAACGAATGCGGCTCGTCCACTCTAGAATTTCTCCGGATGAATCGAGAACATTTTGAGATGCATTTTTGGTGTTTTCTGCAGAATCTGCAACGACATTGATACTCTGATTAATTTCGTCAACAGCGGTCTCCGTGGTGTTGGTGACTTGCTGGATCATATTGATCTGTTGGGTAATATCTTCTGTGGCCTGCGCGGTCTGGTTTGCCAGAACCTTAACTTCGTTGGCCACGACACTGAACCCTTTTCCGGCATCTCCCGCGCGGGCAGCTTCAATTGTTGCGTTGAGTGCCAACAGGTTCGTTTTCGATGTGATTGAGTTAATCAATTTTGTGATCTCGCCAATTTTATGCGCCGACGTAACAAGATCGGAAACTGTGTTCATGGTCGTGTCAACTTTTTGTGTGGCTTCTGCGATGGCTTCTTGCGTTCTTAAAACATATTGGTTCACTTCATTGATAGATGAATTCAGATTGGTGGATGTAATGCCATCCGAGATGGTATCTGTTGAGAATTCATTCAACAAAGCATGAATGCGCGCGTTGAAGTCAGTAATAATTTCGTCCATACGTTTTGATTTTTCCTGCTTATCAAAATCGGCACGTCTCTCCTTTTCTGCTAACTCTGCTTGTTTCATCAATGAGGCGCGAAATGTCTGCAATGTTCTGGCCATGGTGCCGATTTCATCTTGCCGGTCTATGCCGCTGATTTCAACCGAGGTATCGCCATTGGATAGTGCTTCCATGGTCTTTGCTGTTTGCAGGATCGGCTGACGAATATCGCGGGTAATCTTCAGGTTGAAGAAAATCATAAGCCCCATAATGATCAAAAGCTTGGGCATAATTCCTGAAAGAACATCCAGAATTCTTTCATTTACATCATGAATATAGATACCGCTCCCGATGACCCATCCCCATGGTTTGAATAATTTAACAAATGAAATTTTCTTAATAGGAGGCTCTTCCTTTGAAGCCCCTGGTGCGGGCCACATATAATCGGAAAACCCCTCAGCCTCGGGGGTTGAGGAAACAACTTTGACAAAATCGATAAACAGAGCCTTTCCTGTCGGGTCTTTGAAATTGGTCAGGTCTTTGCCATTCAATTCAGGTTTATAAGGATGCATGATCATGCGCGGAGATGTATCGTTGATCCAGAAATATTCTTTTTCGCTGTATCTGAGTTTTGAAATTGTTTCCAAGGCTTGTTTCTGGGCCTCTTCGACAGCGATTATTCCACCACCATCCGTCGAGATATTGTGAAAATGCTCGATGATGCCGTATGTGACTTCGACCAATTCTTTGGTTTTTGCATAGCGGTCAGCCAGCATATGGCTTTTCATATCCAGAAATTGTAGGGCGGGGAGTGTCAGGGCAAGCACTATTGACACAAGCAGAATTACATTGAGCTTGGTCGATATTTTTAAATTTGACAGGCTTTTCATTTTAGCTGACGCTCCCGCAGAAATTTATTGTTTCAAGTGGTTTTACGCAGAAATGTCCGAGATGTTTCGGGGATTATATCCCAGATTGAATTAAAAGGGTTAAATCTTATTAAAACAAAGGGAATGGCCTTTGTAAAACACACAGTTGCGCATAAATGTCGCAATTTATTAAGACTTGGAGGGGGGCGAGGACTATTAAGTTAGCGGATAAGCCATATATAGTATTTTTCAAACATAATTTTTACCCAGTGTAAGAGCCAGCTAGAAATTACAACTGAATGTTTTTGTGTTCTATATACAAGAGTTCCTCCGTCCAATGTATCGATAATACAGGCGAGTTCCCAATTAAATGTATGTAATCCTATCTCTCCGTTAAGATCAGATAGGCAGTTGAGTGCAGCTGCTTTGCCTTGGATGTCCGCCATATGAGCTTGTTTTGGAGCCCAATCTGGGGCATCGTAACTTGCACAATCACCTATAGCATAGGTTTTTTGAAAGCCTAACACGCGCGCGTGCTTGTCTGCCAATATCATGCCCCCTTCCGATAGGGGAAGGTTTGTACTTTTAAGCCAATCTGGCCCTGTTAAGCCAGGCATAAAAATGGTCAAGTCAGAAAGGAATTTTGTTTTTTCTGTTACGACCTCATTCGCGCTAAACTCCACTAATTTTGCGCCAAGGCTGGCAATTTCGATCCCTTTTTCTTTGATGGATTGTATCAGTCCGTTATAAGCCTTTTCCCCTAATCTTATGCCCGGCTTTTCTGCAGGGGAGAAGAACTTTAATGTGAATTTATTTCTGTCTTTGTGTCCTCGAAGGTATGTATCCACACCAAACATAAGTTCAAAAATCGGCCCTCCGCGCAAAGCTGTTATTTCCTTTGGATTTCCAGAAAAACCGAAGGAAATAACGCCGCTGTCTAGACTATCCAGTTTCCTTGATATGGCCTCAGCAGATCCTAGGCCTTCACATAAAGTGTATGTGTTTTCTATCCCGCTGATGCTTTTTATGAATTTGGCTCCCGTGGCTATGATCAGGGCGTCGTTTTCTATGGCTGTATTGTCTTCCAATATTACCTGCCGGCCACCGTTGGAAATTGTGGAGACATTGCCACGAACAAATTTTACGTTATTTTTTCTTAAAAAGTTTGAAAGCGAGAAGGTGAGGTCTTTTCCTTTTCTTAGCTTTGTAGGAATCCAGATTAGGCTAGGATAATAAAGAAAGTCGCTAGATGCTGATATCAGCGTGATTTGAAGGTCTTTATCATGCTTTCTGAGATGCTTAATTGCCGAGATTGCTGCAAATCCAGCTCCAATAATGCATATGTTTTTCATTTTTTGTCTTTCTTCAAAAATCTTTAATGGCAAGAGCAGGAATCCTCATCTGCTGCGGTACTATCGAAAACAGGGAGGGTCTGTCCATTTTTGAGGTAGGATTCTATTGCCTCCATAATGACATCGCTTTTTGCTATGCTCGCTGTGATTCCTCTATCTTTCATTTTTTTGTGGAACTCTCTGCCAAATGATAGGGAGAGCAGGGCATCCACTTCATCCAAAGGATGGCTTTCGCCACGGAAGTTTGTGAAAGCAAGGTCTTGAGGGAGGTTTAATCTGTCTATCTCGTTTATGTGGTTGCCGCTATCAACCTCAAAAATAATATACTTCCTGCATTTGCCTGCGTGGTTTGTTACTGTCCTATAATTTTGTGATGTTACTGCTATCTTCATTTGGGATGCTCCTTTGATAAATCAATAATTAAATCCATTTTTTCTGCAATTTTCCTATTGTGCGTGATCACAATCAGCCCTTTGTTTGATGTAAAGCTCAAGACTCTGTTCATGATGTCTTCTTCCATATCATGATCAAGGCCTTCGCCGACCTCATCAAGAATCAAATATGGAGAATCTTTCAGTAGGGCGCGGGCCAAAGCAAGGCGCTTTAATTCTCCACCAGAGAGGTTTAACCCACTCTCTCCAACATAGGTGTTGAAACCTTGTGGCAAGGACTTAATAAAATCCAATAGTCCTGAAATTAAACAGGATTGTTCAATATCTTCGGTTGTTGCAGAGGGGTTTGCTATTCTTAGATTTTCTTCGATTGTACGATCAAACAGGTGCGGGCGTTGCTGAACCACTGAAAAATAATCTGTTCCAGTCGGAGTAATTGATCCTTCATCTGGTGAACAAAATCCCAATAGTAAATTTAGAATGGTTGTCTTCCCTGATCCTGTCGGCCCCACGATCGCCATTGATTGGCCTTTTGGAAGGTAAAACGTTAAATCTTTAAGGACAGGGCTGTTTGTTTGCGCATAAGCAAAAGATACCCTGTCAAATGAAAGAGGAAAATCCGGAGAAATTTCTTTCCGATTTTGGTTCCCAGCAGGGGCATATCTATCAAGCTCGAAAATACGACTGGCAGCACGCATGATCTTGGGAAGAGACTGAATTGCGAAAGGAATTCTTCCAAGCTCTTCGAATGATACCCAAGAAAGCATCATTATCATAACCAGAATGGCAAGCTTTATCTCCTCATTGGCAAAGTGGGGCAGTAAAAAAATAAGAGAAATAAGCAATGAGATGTGAGATAAAAATAAAATAAGTGACTGACCTATAGTGAGTGTTCGGTCAATTTTGTTTTGATAGGCTTTAATTTGTATTATTTGATTTTTCCAGGAATTTTCTGCGGCATTATTTTCGTCAATGATCATAAGTTCACGAATACCTTGAAGGTGAGAGGTAAGATTGGCACGGGTTTGACCAAGATAACTAACCAGTTTTTCTTCCGGCTGACGGGCCAACAGAAAACATCCGGCAGGGATAATAATCAGGCAAACCAGCAGGATTGATGTGATGATGGCAGCCAAAGATATGGAATAAAACGAAGTAATGGTTGCAACCAGTATTATGTTCCCCAAGGCAATGCATAAGGGAACAAGAGTGGACAGATAGAGTTGGTCGAGTATATCAACATCTGTTTTCAATCGGTTAAATAGATCACCGGCGCGAAATAAATTTTGTAAATCAATTGGTGATACGGTTACCAGTCTTTTGTATAACCAGAGTCTAAGGCTTTGTAGAATAGATAGCGTTGCATTATGCGTTATCAGTCGTTCGAGGTATTTTCCACCTGTTCTTATTATGGCGCAGGCACGGATGATGGCTGCCGGAGTAAAATAGTTGATGGAAACCCCCATAACACCTGCAAGTCCCATACTTGTAATGAACCAGCCCGACGTAGAGGCAAGAATGATGCTGGATATCGAGCTGATAATTGCCAGAAATACGCCCAGAAATAATATCAAGGCATGGGACCGGTAGATACCAATCAGTCGGACAAGATTAGAGATCATGTCTGCCTTCCTCCATTCAAATAAAGGAGAGTTTCTTCCTGTAGGGAAGTATGTTGGCGATGAGTGATCGTCATCACAATTTTATTTAATGATCTACATGATGAAAGGCATTGAGAGATAACGGCTTCTGTTTCTTTATCAAGAGAGGCCGATGGCTCGTCGAGCAATAGGACAGAACTATCTCGTAAAAGTGCGCGCGCCAGCGCAAGTCTTTGGATTTGTCCACCGGAGAGACCAGCGCCATTATCACCGATTTGACTATGATATCCATTGGGCAGGGACATGATAAAGTCATCCATGAGCATCTCGCGGCAAGTATTCCTGATCTTTTCAAACGTTGTACTGTCGGGAATGCCAAGGCGCAAATTTTTCAAAATTGTTCCATGGAATAATGTAGGGTTTTGTGGAACCCATGAAATATGCTTGCGCCATTCTCTTTTGTCTAAAAGATTGAGATCTATCAGGTTGTTAATGCGGATAGTCCCTGATGTGGGAAGGATAAATCCTGCGAGAAGCAGAAAGATTGTACTCTTTCCAGACCCAGATGGGCCCATGATCGTCAATGGATGTCCCGCCATAACTTTGAAAGAAATATCTGAGATAGCTTGGATTGTCTTATCAGGATAAATGAAGCAAACATCATCAAATTCAATCGAGGTGATATTTTCTGGAGCCTTATTTTCTTCGATTTTGTTTGTATGGGTATGATATTCAAATGTCGTAATAACTTTCTCGCTGGCGGCAGTAGCTTCCATTTTTGAATGATAGGCAGAACCCATTCTTCTCAGGGGCGAGTAGAATTCTGGTGCAAGAAGTAAAACAAATAATCCATCCAGAAACAAAATATCTCCCCAGAGCAATCGAAATCCTATGATAACGGCAATGATGGCAATGCTGACCGTTGAAAAAAATTCTAAAGTTACAGTGGAAAGAAAGGCCAAGCGCAGAACGGACAGTGTCTTTTCGCGATATTGTTCTGAACTGAACTCAATATTTTTTTCCTGCTGTCTTGCCGTGTCAAAAATCTTGAGTGTTGGAATACCTTTAATAGTATCAAGAAATGTATTCCCCATGCGGGTTAGAGTTGTCCAGAGTTCCTGATTTTTTTGTTTGGCCTTATGCCCAATAAGGATCATAAAAAGTGGAATCATCGGGGCAGTCAGTATCATGATCAACGCTGAAAGCCAGTCAGAATAAAGTACAAAGACCCAGATCAGGGTGGGTGATAAAACAGCAAGTCGTGATGCGGGTATATAGTGCTGATAATATTGGCGAATTGTTTCAGGAGCATCCATCAAAAGAGTTGAAAGGGTGCCGCTGCCTTGGGCTGATACAAAAAGAGGAGAGCGTGAAAAAATATCAGTGTGGAGGTCTTGTTGTATTTTGATCGCTATAATTTCTCCGGCCTTATATGCTTGGCGTTGCCCTGTAAATGATGTCAGGGAGCGGAAGATGCTCGCAAAAATAAAGACCACAACATAAGATATTATCCATTCAAATTCTTTATTCTCGAACCCGATGCCATAAATGATTCTGGAGAGAGCGTAGGCTTGAATTATAATGGCTAGAGTTGTAATTAACCCCCAAAAAATAGAGCCACGAGTCTGCGGTTTCGACAAGTGGCTATATCTTTTCAGATAGTCTGACGGTGTTTGAGACATGGCTAAACAAGATAAGGATTTATTTATTTTCTTTCCTCTCTTCGCGTGATTCATACCACATCACGTTGATTATGCCGAGTGCCAGAGCGGCTGTCAGACCAAGTATCCATGTAAAATACCACATATGTTAACTCCCTTAATATGCAGAATGAGATCTGCGATTGATTTCTTCGACGGTTACTTTTCCCCACATTCTTGTGTAACACCAAACTGTGTAAAGAAGAACGATTGGCAGTAAAATGACGACGGCCCAGAACATAACAGTTAACGTCAAGTGACTGGACGGAGCATCCCAGATGGTTAGGCTTGAATCTGGATTTATGCTGGATGGCATCACAAATGGGAACATTGACAACCCTGCAGTTGAAATAATTCCTGCCATACTCAGCGAGCTGGTTACAAAGGCAAAACCGGGCTTTCTAATCATCGATAATAGAATAGTCAGGAAAGCGCCGACAAGTCCAAGAGTTGGAGCCAGAATTGCGACCGGATAGTTCTTGTAGATATCAAACCAGGCACCTTTGGCGATTTCAACTTCCTTGGCGAGTGGATTTGGCAGCGCATCAAAGGCGGGTTGCGAAATAATGCGGTATCCGTCTATGGCGTAATAAACCCAGATGCCAGCCAGCGCAAAGCATGCCATGGAAATAGCCGAGAAAGCCATCGCTGATTTTCTAGAACGTTCTGCAATGACGCCTGTCGTTCTTAGTTGCAACCAGACACCACCATGAGCCGTTAGCATCGCAAAGCTAATGACACCAGCCAGAAGTGCGAAGGGATTAAGGAGAGGGATGAGAGCGGTTAAAAGTGACCCTTCGTAATGAGATCTTAGCATGTCATCGAGATAGAAGGGGACGCCTTGCAAAAGATTTCCAAAAGCGACACCAAAGATAAGAGATGGAACTGCGCCGCCAACAAAAAGTCCCCAGTCCCAAGCTTTTCTCCATCGAGCATCACCAATTTTTGACCGGTAGTCAAAACCGACAGGACGAAAGAAGAGTGCAAAGAGAACCAGTAGCATGGCCATATAGAATCCGGAGAACGCTGCCGCATATACGGCGGGCCATGCTGCAAAGATGGCACCACCGGCAGTAATAAACCAGACCTGGTTTCCGTCCCAGTGAGGGCCTACAACATTGATGACAACGCGTCGTTCTTCGTCATTTTTTCCAACAAAGGGGAGGAGGTTTCCTGCGCCCATATCCATGCCGTCTGCAATGGCAAAGCCTATCAGCAATGCCCCGACAAGTCCCCACCATATAAATTTGAGCGTTTTGTAATCGAGTATCATGATAACCCCTTATGTATTTTCAAAATGATATTTGCCTGTTTGGAGTGAGCTTGGCCCCATTCTTCCGAATTTGAAGAGAAGGTAAACTTCGACAGATAACAGGAAGGTATAGAAGAGGACAAAGCCGCTTATACTAAAAATAAGATCTGCGGTTGTGAGACTGGAAGTTGCCAGAAACGTTGGAAGAATATCCGAGATCGCCCATGGCTGACGCCCATATTCTGCGACAAGCCATCCCAGTTCTGCGGCAATCCATGGAATAGGGATGCCATAAAGGAAGAGTTTGAGCAGCCATCTCTTTTCAGAGATTTGATCGCGTACATTATAATAGAAGCCCAGAATAATGATGGTAAGCATATAGAAACCAAAGGCCACCATTAGACGAAAGCTCCAGAACATAGGTGCTACAGCCGGAATAGTATCCTTAACCGCAGCTTTTATATGTGCTTCGGTGGCGGAGGATGGATCTTCTACATATCTTTTTAGAAGTAAGCCGTAGCCAAGATCTTTCTTAACTTCATCAAATTTTGTTTTGGTTGACTCGGACTTATCTCCGCTGCGGATTTTCTGGAGGTATGAATAGGCAACTATGCCATTACGAATTCGTCCCTCATTATCAGACATGATATCCTGAATCCCCTTAACTTCTTTATCGACAGATCTTGTCGCAATAAGTCCGAGAGCCCAAGGCATCTTAATGGCGTGATCGACTTCCATCGTTTCATCATTGGGAAGGCCTATAAGTGTAAATGCGGCAGGAGGCTTCTCTGTTTTATACTCCCCTTCGATAACAGCCAGTTTTGTCTGTTGGGTATGTCCGAGCGTATAGCCGCTTTCATCACCAAGAACAATTACAGAGAGGATAGCTGCCAGACCAAACCCAACAGCCACAGAGAAAGAGCGTTTGGCAAAGCCAAGGTCTCTTCCTTTCAACATATAATAACTGCTAATGCCCATAACAAACATGGAAGCGGTTACATATCCTGCCGCGACTGTATGGATAAATTTAGCTTGTGCAATGGGGTTAAAAACAATTTCCGAGAAACTAACCATCTCCATACGCATGGTTTCTGCTGAGAACTCCGAACCAATCGGGTATTGCATCCAGCCATTAGCAACAAGAATCCAGAGGGCGGAGAGATTTGAGCCGAGAGCAGCAAGAAAGGTTACGCCCAAGTGTTGAACTTTTGTCAATTTATCCCAGCCAAGGAAGAATAAACCAATAAATGTTGATTCAAGAAAAAAGGCCATAAGACCTTCAATAGCCAGTGGGGCGCCAAAAACATCACCCACATAGTGGGAATAATATGACCAGTTTGTCCCGAATTCAAATTCCATCGTTAAGCCGGTGGCGACACCGAGGGCAAAGTTTATACCGAACAGTTTTCCCCAGAATTTGGTCATGTCCTTGTATATTTCTTTGCCAGTCATGACATAAACCGATTCCATAATAACCAGTATCCATACCATTCCCAGAGTGAGCGGGACAAACAGGAAGTGATAAAGCGCCGTTATTGCAAATTGCAAACGAGAGAGATCTACAAAAAGTTCGTCAATCATAATTCATTATCTTTCTGGCTAAAGAAGATGTTGCGGTGTATTCTAATTGTGTATATTATATATATAATTAACTCTTATAAATCTGATAAAAAAAGAAATCAATATAAAAAATGCAACTCACACAATTTACTAACTATGCATTCAGGGTTCTTATGTTTCTGGCTGTTTCCGATGGTCAGCCAGTTTCACTCAGAAAGATTGCGGATGTGTATGGCATCTCGTTTAACCATTTAAGAAAGATCGTATCCCTGCTTATTGAAAAAGGATATGTCAGGGCATCCAGGGGCAAGTATGGAGGGATCTTTCTTGCAATGCCCGCAGAAAAAATAAATGTTGGAGAAGTTGTTCGTTCTATCGAGCCTTCGTTATGTTTGTTTGAATGTTTTGATAAAAAAGGTAATCAGGAATGCCCTCTTGTCAAGGTTTGTCAATTAAGATCCCTATTGGGAGATGCTTTGCGCGCTTTTATGGCAACTCTTGATGCAAAAACTGTTTGGGATCTTGTTAATAATAGGCAGGTAAAGAAAAAATTTGTCGAGATGGATTCCTCCTGGGTTTTTCAGGAGGAATAAGTCTTCCCAGTTTACTGAGGAGTAGATTTTTTAGGAAGGCTGACTACAAACGCGCCTCTGATATCATCTAGTTTGTAGTTTATGGCAGTATCATGAGGATAGATTTTTTTGATCTTGGCATACAAACCTTCGTCAATATGTTCCCCATGACACATTGCGCACATTGGTTGCATAGAAATGGCCTTCATATATCTGAATGAGCCGTCTTCTTTATATGCGATCATTTCCTCGGGTGTGGAGCCTTCTTCTTTCTGCTTGTTAAATTTATTAAGAATTTCGCTTTCCCATGCGTCAGGAAGGTTATTCTGGTTGCGAACCCGTAACGCAGTTCTTCCTATCGAGACTCCTTCAAGCGTTGATAACGTCTGTGCTATTAAAGGGGCTTGTTCATTGCAGACGACGATAGCTTTTTCAGCTCCGCCTTCTTCTATGGCCTTTTTAAGCTCGGATTTAAGGGCTGATTGGAAGTTTAAAATCAGATTTTCTGCCTGTGCAATTTGATCTTTATGGCTTTCATAATCGTTTGCATGAACGGGTATTGCAAAAATGATCAAGGTAGAAAAAAGGATGCGGGTGATGCTGGGTTTCATATCTGCTCTCCAAGTGAAGACCCTTATTCTATAGTATCAAAATAGGAAATGAAAGAATGTATCTATGCATTCTGGGTTTACTTATTAAAGGGTGTGTGGCGTCTTTGATTGTGGCTTACATCGGTGCTACTATTCTGACTATCCCGAGCGGCGTTATGCACAAGCTGAAGCAGCAAGGTTGATGCCTTTTGCCAAGTGCCAAGATTAGGGAGATGGAATGTATGGGCAAGCCAATGCTCTTTAACCGCGAATTAACGCTAACATGCTAAAATCACTATATAATTCGTGGGGCAGCGTCTAAAAATCGGCGCTCCTAAGACGGGGTGTGATTGACTGATCAATTTGAGCATCTTCTGGAAGGTGATGAAGTTGAAAGATTTCTGGCGGCGTTTGTCTTGCCTGAAGATGTCAGAAATGCAGCAAGTGATAAATCCCCGACTGTAAAATTTCCCGAAAATACCAATGATGTCTTGCAAGATGTTAAATCCATCTGGAATGAGAAGGGCTTTTTAAGTCCGGCAGAACTCCGAGCGGAATTATTTGAAAAATATTCTCCAAATTCTGATGCAACATTCAAAAAATTTGTAACTGATATTGAGCTGTCACGAAATGTCCCTGAATCTGTCACAGGATATCTCAGTAAAGAACATGCCTATATTGCAACTGGACTGGGACATTTATATGCAACCGAAACAGGCAGAGCAATCTCCATGGCCGAGGTTGATTTTTCCAACATGGGAGGAACCAATAAGGAATTTGAAAAGCGGATCGCACAAGAGAGAGGAATTCCTGTTGATCAAGTTGATCCTAAGGATGCAGAAAGGCTAACAGATGATGCCGTTAAACTTCTATCCGACAGCATGACATCCACATTAGCAAAAGAGTTACCGGAAGGTGCAAAAATCGTCCCTATCCGGACAGGGGGAGATGAACTGCGTCTGATGTTTACGGGGATCGAGGATCCATCAGAATTGAACCGGATTAAAACTATGATGCATGTCGCTATCGAACAACACGTTGCAGCGATGGGCTTACAGGATCATCCCCACTTAAAAGACCCGACAAATCAAACTCGCAACGGATTCGGAGCCGCGATTGCTATTCAGGATATGCGTAATATAAATGCTCCTACCACCCTTATTCAGGAATTGGATGAGCGGATAAAAATTGAAAAAGAAATTCTAGGGAAGGCGCGCCTTGGACTGATTGATGAGAAATCAACAGTTCAAAAAATCGAAATGGAATTGGATAGTGGAAAAATAAAAATCCCCGATGGTATGGACAAGGACACCTTTCTTGCCAGTGAACTGGAGACGAAGCGTCAAAGAGCAAAGAGCTATGCTGATACTCTGCATAGTCGCAATCCTCTCCATAATCCCCTGTTGGAGGGTGGAGTAAAGGGGTTTACATCCTATATTGATTCCGCAACATCAGCCATGGCAGATACGCCTCTGGTATTTCGCCCCCTTCCGGAAGCTGTTGCCAATGACAATTACTCTCTGGAAAATAGACCTCGGGGGTTAGGCCCACTTTCTTCATTAGAGGATCGTCGCTCAGTAAGTGCAGAAAGTTTTTTAAGGACAAATTTTGTCGATATGTCTGGATCAGATAGATTTTTCTTAGGACAAAGCATTAAAAATATGACCCCGATAGATCCGTCGGCTCAAGTTATGATGCCAAAAGATATGATTGCCATGATAGGGATTTATGGCACCGAAGCAGAAGAATTTCGGAATACCATTGATCCAACCGATCCGAAAACAGCCGAAGCCCTAAAGGGTGCAGGTCTGCGGTCGGTTGATGATGTTTCTCCGCACGTTATGGCTGTTTCATTTCATAATCTTGCAGGATTGAATAGCCAGTTGGGACATCATAATGCCGACTTGGTTTTGCGTCATATGGGGTCGGAAATCATTGCCTCTTCCATGGAATCCTCAGGATTGGGAGGAGATGAAAAAGCAGGAAAAAAACCTTATATAATCGCCCATCATGGAGGAGGGAACTTTAGCGTTCTGATTGATCCTGCTGTCCACGATAAGCAGGGGTCTCTCCAATTTGTATCAGAAGGAAAAGTTGCAGAGGTTGAAAAGGAAATAGCAAAACGGACAATTGATTTGAACGGCCAATCGGTCGGCGACTTTCTTGAGAGAGGTGGTGTTAGCGTTGATGACAACATACGAAAATCTCTTGCTATGGACGGCGTATCAACCTTCGCTGGAATAGAAGATCCCAAAGAACGCGCAATGACAAGTAATCGAGAAATTACAGGGCGGGTTAATGGTATTCACGTCGCCACTGCAACGGAAATAGTTGATGGCGGACGTCACAATTTAAGTGGAGCATCCTTTGTCTCACGCGTACGGACTCAAGCGGATTTGAACTTGAATGCGTTGCGTGATAATAAAATTTTGGAACAGTCTCCGATAAAAAATATCCCCGAGGGGGTAAAAGTTTCTGCAACTGCGGAAGAAACTCATCCCAAAATAATGAATGGTGCGCCAGAGTCACGCGTTCATGCTGTGGGGGGGGCTGGTGTCGGTGTTGGTATGGGCGTTTATGGTCTAGTTCAAAAACTCGGTGAAAATGGAACGTTACAAACTGATCTTAAAAACCCTGAAACAAAAAATTTGGCGCAGGCCGGAACCGCCTCTGACATTGCCGCTGTTGCTGTGGATGGTGCAGATGGTTTGGCAAGTTTGCAAAAAGCCAGCAAAGGCCTCCAAACGGCTGCAAAAGTTTCAAGAATTGCTGCACCTGTTGGCGTAGCGCTATCTGTTGTTTCAGGCACCATTGATTACAAGATCGCAGCCAAGCAGGGGGATGGTGCGCGTGCGGCAGAGGCTGTCGGAGGAACTGCGGGGGGCATTGCAGGGGCAGCCACCGGAGGCGTTGTTGGAGCAAAAGCTGGATCAATGGCCGGAGCTGCTATCGGCGCATTCTTTGGTGGTGTTGGCGCGGCTCCCGGAGCTGTGATCGGAGGATTTGTAGGTGGTCTTGCCGGCGCAATTGGAGGAGCCTTTGCAGGTGCAGAAGCGGGCAAGAAGGTTGCAGAGAGTACTATTAAGGATAGTCTTCAAAAGAAATTTGATGAAGAGAGAGCAGGGCCAGAACGCTCAAATAATGTACGGACACGCTCTCAATCGACCAGTTCTGTTTCCAACACAACACAAACACCAAAGATTGAACAGCCATTACGACCGGTTGAGGGTGAGAAATTTGCCAAATCGGCACCGGATTTAGGAAATGCTTTTAGGGTTTCTGCTGAAAATGAAAGGAAGTTAGATTTATCAGCCAATGATGCTAGACTAAAAGTGGAAGGCAGCAATAATAAAATGTATATGGGGTATGGTCTATGATAGATTTAGAAGGATTATGGGGAAATACGGTGGAATCAAAACTTTCAGAGTCACAAGTATATCTTAGGACAGTTAGCCCGTTAGGTGCGCCTTTGACCAAAGAACAATCCGAAATCTATAAGGCCCTCCTGATTAAAGAAGGTGTTCACATCACGGATACTGATGATTTGTTGGAGGCCTTAGAAAAAAGATCCCCGAAATAATGAAGCTGTATGTTGTCAGATTGTTTAAGCTTTCATGGTATCTCCTTGTCTTGCCCTGGCTGTGCACACGGAGATACGATTATGTTACCCCTGAATCGTACCAACCAAAAAGTCAAAGAAGAGTACGCACAAATTCTTTAGGTTGTGCTTTTATTCGTATCTGAGAGCGTAGGTATCACAAAAATCTGCCAATTATTGGATTTATGAAATATTTGTTTGCATATTCACGATCTTTTGAATTAGCCTGAGAAAAAACAAATATCGTTTCTTAACAGGGAGCTATAAGAATGATTGATGAGCAAGATAATAACAGAGATTCTATCAAACAACTTTCGATAAGAGCATCTTATCTTTTTGGTCTTGCTTTCAGTAACCAGATGCAGTCAAACCAAGTCAACTCGCTTCCTTACTACATTCTTTATCTCGGTATGAAAGACCGTGTGGTTCAGGAACTTGGCAACAGTGTTGTTGAGGCTGGCCAACAATACTGCGCCATAATCGATCAAATAGAACATAATGAAGCTTGGGGAGAATTGGATCTCAATGGCTCTCTTGAACTGCATCAAAGAACTATTTTTAGACATGCCACTCAATCGGCAGAACTCATGGGGCATAAAACCATTGAGCCATTAGACTTAATCTATGGAGCTTGCAAGACAATTGTTACAGCAAATAACGGGGACATTGACCACGAAATAGAAGAATGTGTTATCCCGATTTATCAGACGCTCAATCAAAAGATCAGCCAGAAGATTTATCCTGAACATAAAAATGTTGAGGGAGGGGCCTTGGTAACAACCTCTTACCGTGCATCAAATCCTGACGATGCTGCGGAAAACAGGGAAGCCAAGAATGATAGCAAGTTATCTACGGAGGATCATGAGACTCTTAAAAAATATGCAGCATACATGAATGAAGGCCCTTTCCCTGAATTTTTTGGACGATCTGAAGAGTTGAAACAGGTTCAAACCATTCTGCTGCAAACCCGCAAGAATAACCCCCTTCTTTTGGGCGAGGCCGGGGTTGGAAAGACAGCCATTGTTGAAGGTTTGGTTCGTTTGATTGAGGAAAATGACGCCCGCTATCCGTTTGATGCAAAGCCGCAGGTCTATTCTCTGGATTTGGCAAAATTGGTGGCTGGCACCATGTATCGCGGTGAATTTGAAGCGCGTATGAAATCGATTCTCGATATTGCCGAGAGAAACAAAGGCAAAGTTGTTTTATTCATCGACGAGATTCATAAAATCGTTGGTGCGGGAGCGGCATCAAGTGGAATGGATGCTGCAAACCTTATGAAACCGGCAATGGCGCGCGGCAATATTACTATTATCGGAGCTACTACCACCGAAGAATACCGGAAATATGTTGAAAAGGATAAGGCACTTGTCCGCCGTTTTGGTGTTGTTCAGGTTCAGCAACCTGATAGGGATGGAACACTGAAAATGCTTCAGAATTCCACTCAAGAAATGGCCGAAAGACATGATGTGACCTACTCGACGTCCGCCTTAGAAGCGGCCTATGATCTGGGAAAACGCTACTTTCCCGAGAAAACCATGCCCGATTCTGCCTTTGACTTGCTGGATCAGGCAGGGGCACATTCCCAGTATAACATGGAAGATGGCGCCTTCATTACAGCCGAGGAGATCGCACAAGTCGTTGCAGAGAGAGCAGGTGTACCAATCGCCCAGTTAACAAATTCTGATCAGAAGCTGGCCGTTGATCTTGAGAAAAAGATGAAAGTCCATGTCTTTCAACAAGACAAAGCCATTGCCACTTTGGCAAAAGCTGCGCAGGCGTCCTTTGCAGGGCTGAGAGAAGACGGAAAGACAAAAGGAAACTTTCTGTTCTCTGGCCCGACAGGCGTTGGAAAGACAGAAGTTGCAAAAGTATTCGCCGAGACATTGGGAATTGAATTACAACGATTTGATATGTCTGAATACATGGACAAATACAGCGTATCCAAATTGATCGGCGCTCCTCCGGGATATATTGGGTACGATCAAGGTGGTCTATTAACCGAGGCCATTAAGAACAAACCTTACTCAGTTATATTGCTGGATGAGGTTGAAAAGGCGCACCCGGATATCTTTAATATTTTTCTGCAAGTCATGGATAATGGACACTTTACGGACGGACAAGGACGACCAGTAGATTGCCGGAATATTTATATTCTGATGACAACCAATGCCGGACAGGCCCAGAAGAAGAAATCCTCTATCGGATTTAATGCGGTCGCCGACACAGAAACCGTTCCAAACGCCATCACTCAATTCTTCTCCCCCGAGTTTATCAACCGGATGGATGCTGTGGTTGATTTTCACGCGTTGGAGAAAGACGGAATTGACAGGATTGCCGAGAAACTTTTGCGCATTAAGGCGGCAACACTCTTTGAGAATAAAGGTATTACGCTGGAATTCACAAAGGCGGCCATCGATCAAGTCTCAACGGGTGGTTTTGATGCCGCCCATGGTGCACGACCAATGAAGCGGTATATTAACAACCAGATTGACCCGGTTGTTAGCAAACTGATTCTGGGCGGTGCTGCGAGAGAAGGTGATACTTTGCTGGTTAATTTCCGTGAAGCTACTGATGACAGCAAGGCCACCTTTGAATGCAATAAATTGGAGAAACCCGCCAATGACCGTGGCCCGTGTGCTCTGTTGACTTATCAAAGGACGTGTGAGGCCTCTTAAACTTTCATTTCAAAGTTAAAAGCTAGTGGTGCGGGCGGGGGGACTTGAACCCCCACAGGCCTTGCGGCCCTACGGATTTTAAGTCCGTTGCGTCTACCGATTTCGCCACGCCCGCATTTTTTGTGGCATTATCTATAGCCTCGAAATTCTTGTGCGCCAAGAGAAAATTTTCATGGGAGGATTTTTATGTTGGATGGGTTTATTCGAACGATGAAAGTATCTTTGTCAGTGTATGAAGGCCTTTTTCCGTTAGAAACAGCTCTTTCTTGCGGCGTTCAGTTTCTGATACGCGCATATCAACCAGACCATAGGCCTCACCTTTTTGCCGGTAGTTTGATAAGGCGCCGACAATGCGCGAGACGGTCGAGAGGGCAAGCCCTGTCTTTTCTGAAAGATCGGTCAGGGAACATCCTTCGCATTCGGCAATTTCGGCCAAACAAATGGCGTATTGAATGGGGAATTCCGGATCAATTTGCTTAAGTTGATTTAGGACAAGAAGAAAGCTCTTATTTTTCTTTTGGTCGAGAAGGGGCATAACATGGTTCCGTTTTATGGTATTCCGCGATCAGGCTCTCCCTTGGAGTCAGAATAATCCTCGTCCATGGAAGATCCACGATTCTTTCTTTATGCCATTTATTGATAGAAAACAATGGTTTTATTTGGTTGATAGTTGATATGTCTATATATATGGCACACAGGGTGCCAAGTCTCATATATAATTCCAAGATGAGCCCCACCATCTGACAATTTGCTTTTTTGTTTGCCCCAATATTTTATTTTTTCACAGTATGATTAATATTTTCATAATCATATATTTGTAAATACTACCTTTTGTTGCGTTGCAGAGAAGATGTGTGCTCTTGTAAAGAGTAGTGATCTTGGTTGGAGTTGGCTGTTTTTATAAGGTGTTTTAGGACAGCAATAATTTTTCCTTTCTCGATATGGTTCAGGAGCATTATTGTTTGTTTAAGGTTTTGAAACACAATCATTGGGTGTATTGATGGTGAGTTAATAATGCCAGTAATCCGATAAGCGGTCGAGAGATTCAGATGGGTATCAATGTTGTGTGAGAATACCGGATTGTCCAATTTGGCTTCGGAGATATCGGTTTTTCTGAATTTTGTACCATAGAAGTTGCAGTTTAACAGATCAGAGTAACAAAGGCATGCCTCCTGCATTAGGCCTTCAGAAAAATCGCAATGCAAGAAAGTGGCTTCTGACATGTTAGAGCCCCTCAGGTCAGCCCCCTTGAATGAGGCATTTCTGACGCTCCACCCATCCAGATTGGCATAGCGAAGATCTTCATGGTCGAGGATAATGCCGTCGAGGCAGATTTTGGCGTGAATGCAAAATTCCAATGCTTGGCGCACGTCTTTATGCCGGCCAGAATAAAGGTCTTTCCCGGCCCGGTTACTCAGATGTATTGTGATCATCGTTTCTTTCTCCCAATGGTCAGATGATTATTTATCGAACAGCCGCGCTAGACGTGGCAGTCCTTTTTTTATAAGTATTGGATCAATATCGATGTGGATGATCCCCAGAAGATGCTCACTATCAATAATTGACACATATCAATTGTTTCTTAATAGAAGGAGGAGGCGATGTCAATATTTTTTATGTTCTCCCGCCTTATTCCTTATATGTACGGGATGTTGGGGCCGCTGGATGGATAAGGAGATCTTACCAGATTCAGTGGCTCAGGGAGTTTCCGTGATCCGAAAAGGTGCGCGGGAGATCGGTGATGGGCCTGGTGTTTACCGGATGTTGGGCGAAACCGGTGACGTTCTTTATGTGGGCAAAGCAAAATCGTTAAGTCGTCGGATTATCAGTTATACGCGCCCTTTGTTGTTACCGGTTCGGTTACAGCGGATGATTGCCCAGACGCGACAAATGGAGTTTATCAAGACGCAGACAGAGACGGAAGCTTTGCTTTTAGAAGCAAATTTAATCAAGAGCTTGCGCCCGAAATATAACGTTTTACTTAAAGATGATAAGTCCTACCCCTATATCTTGATGACGGAAGGACATGACTTCCCGCAGTTGATAAAATACAGGGGGCGACCCAGTGTTAAAGGGAAATATTTCGGCCCTTTTGCCAGCGGCGTGGCGGTGAATGAAACGCTGTCATTGTTGCAACGGGTTTTTATGTTGCGGAATTGTTCGGATTCCTATTTTGCGTCGCGCAAGACACCTTGTTTGCAGTATCACATCAAAAGATGTACCGCGCCTTGTGTGGGAAAGGTTGATGGGGGGCAGTATCAATTGCAGGTTCAAGATGCTTTGGATTTTCTTTCTGGAAAATCCCGCGAGGTTCAGGAACGTCTGCGCCAATCCATGATGGAGGCCAGTGCGCAGGAAAAATTCGAATTGGCAGCGCAAATGCGTGACCGGATCAGGGTGTTAACACAAATCCAGTCACGACAAGGGGTCAGCTCGGTTTCCGTGGGGGATGTCGATGTGATGGCGTTGGTCGTGCAGGAAGGCGTTGTTTGTGTTCAGGTTTTTTTCTATCGCGGAGGGCAGAGTTACGGGAATAAGCCGTTCTTCTGGCGTATCGAGGGGCGGGTCGTCGAGGCGGATATTCTCTCTGGCTTTATTGCTCAATTTTATCAGGCCCGTCCGGTTCCAGCTCTGGTTTTGGTCAACGTCATGCCCAAAGATGCCTCTTTAATTGAAGGGGCCTATGACGTTAAAATTCGTGAGGCATATCGGGGTGATCGGGTTGAATTGATGGGGTTGGCCATTCACAATGCTCAAAGTGCTCTGGCGCGGCATCTGGTGGAAAAGGGAAGTGACAGGAAAATACTGGCGGGATTGGTTGATCTGTTTGGTCTGGATGATGTCCCGCAACGGATCGAGATCTACGATAACTCTCATATCTCCGGCACTAATATGATCGGCGCGATGGTGGTGGCTTCCCCTGAAGGGTTCGAGAAGAAAGCCTACAGAACTTTCAATATCCGCGAGGCGGGCGCATCTGACGATTACGGCATGATGCGGGAAGTCATGTTAAGGCGATTTGGAAAAATTGATCTACAGCAAATTGATGTTACTGATAAAAATTGGCCAAATCTCTTGTTGATTGACGGTGGCGCCGGACAGTTGAGCGCTGTTTTAGAAGTTTTGGATGAGTTGGGTATTTCTGACTATCTGAGCGTGGTGGGGATTGCCAAAGGTGAGAAACGTAACGCAGGGCGCGAGAAGTTTTTTATACGGGGGCGCGAGATGTTTCAGCTTCCTATAAGTGACCCTGTTCTGCACTATCTTCAGCGGTTGCGAGATGAAGCCCATAGATTTGCCATTGGCACGCACCGCAACAAACGGGATAAGGCTGCACTGGGCAGTAAGCTTGACCATGTGTCGGGTATCGGTGCCAAGCGCAAGAAAGCTTTGTTGTTGCATTTTGGGTCTGCTAGGGCAGTCGAAGAAGCTTCCGTTGAAGATCTGGCGAAGGTTGAGGGTGTCTCCGTAATTCTGGCCCAGCAGATATATGATTTTTTCCATTCTGATTGAGTGGATGGACGCGCGCGCGGAGGACTTGATTTCTTTGCTTAAAAAAATGAAAAAAGCCTCATAAATCACTTGCGGAGTTTTTGGCGACCGTGCTAGGGTCTTGGCTGTCAGCAAGGTTTTCCGGATGTTTGATCACCATAGTTTGTGTGAAATTGCAATCGGTTACTTGGTAATTTTAGAAAGGTAGTTGAACCAAATGTTTCATCGTCCTGCAACATCAGATACTCTAACTTCCGAGCAAGGGGAAAAAGAAAATATGAGCCAGGCTCCACAAAACACAGAATCGAACGAAAGCTCTGCGGCTGATCGTTCAGTAGATATCCCATCCAGCCCATTCCAACGGCCTGGTCAACCTGCTCCTGCGGCAATGCCAAGTGCGCCACGGGCTGCTGCTGCTCCGGCTTATAATGCTTACCCGAGTGCATACGGAGTTGGTGCTCCTTCTTCTTCTGCGTCGGCTTCGACTTCTGCTGATGCAGCAAGCCGTCGTCTGATTATCGGACAAGGTATCACCATGTCAGGTGAGATCGAGTCTTGTGATCTTCTGGTCGTTGAAGGAACAGTCGAAGCTGCTCTGAAAGGCGCAAGCGTTTTGGAAATTGCAGAAACCGGTATGTTCTACGGGACTGTTGAAATCGACGAAGCTACCATCGCTGGTAAATTCGAAGGCGACTTGACTGTGAATGGCCGTTTGACAGTTCGTTCGACCGGTTCAATCACTGGAGCGATATCATACAAAGAACTTGCTGTTGAAGCCGGTGCTTTGATTGATGGTAAAATCACTCCATTGGGAAGCAAAGGAGCTTCCTCTGAAAAAAAGTCGCATAGGGAGCCGTCCAAGTCGGGCGCTCCCGTAAAGAAAAAAGCAGAGCAAATTTCTCCTGAGGAAGATGATCTGCCGATTTTGCAACGTGCGGCTGGTCATTAATTGACGGCTATCCAGTTATAGGATTTTTGAAAAACCGGATCAGAAATGTTCCGGTTTTTTCTATACGGGGGATCTATAGGGCTGCGCGAACAATTGCGTCGGCGTTCAATCCGGCCTCACGGTACTGGGCATCTTGTGAATTATGAGTCTGGTATTGATCCGGCAAGTGGATGGTACGGATTTTCAAGCCCTGATCCAGAAGTCTTTGGTTGGCAAGTGCTTGTAAGACCAAGGCACCGAATCCGCCGCTTGAGCCTTCCTCAATCGTAATAAGCGTTTTGTGGGTGGTTGCCAGTTTTTCGATTAAATCCATATCCAGCGGTTTGGCGAAACGGGCATCTGCGATGGTCACTGAATATCCTTTTTCTTCCAGAATCGCGGTGGCCTTTTTGCATTCTTCCAGACGTGTTCCGTAAGAGAGCAGAGCAATATCCGTTCCTTTTTGAATGATACGGCCTTTGCCAATCCTGATTGGTGTGCCGCGCTGGGGAAGGTTTATTCCTGTGCCTTCTCCTCGAGGATAGCGCAGCGCAATCGGGCCATCATTATAGGCGGCGGCAGTTGCGACCATGTCTTGGAGTTCGGCTTCGTCGCTTGGTGCCATCAAAACCATGTTGGGCAGGCAACCGAGATAGGCAATGTCGAAGGCTCCTGCATGGGTGGCCCCATCTGCGCCAACTAGACCCGCGCGGTCTATTGCAAAACGGACAGGCAAATTCTGGATGCAGACATCGTGGACAATCTGGTCATAGGCTCGTTGCAGAAAGGTCGAGTAAATGGCGACAAAGGGTTTTAGTCCTTCGGTGGCCATGCCTGCTGCGAATGTGACGGCATGTTGTTCGGCGATTCCGACGTCAAAACAGCGGTCAGGAAATTCCTGTTCGAACAGGTCGAGTCCTGTACCGGATGGCATGGCGGCATTGATTGCGATGATATTTTTGTCGTGTCTGGCTTCTGCGATCAGGCTTTGTGCAAAAACTTTTGTATAGGGAGGTGCAGATGCTTTTTGTTTCTTTTGTGTGCCGGACACCACATCAAATTTTACAACCCCGTGCATTTTGTCAGGGGAGTTTTCTGCCGGAGCATAACCTTTCCCTTTTTGGGTGATAACATGCAACAGGACGGGGCCGTCATGTTTGTTGTCTTTCAGGTTTTTCAGGATTGGAACCAGTTGTTCCAGATTATGCCCGTCAATCGGGCCGATATAATAGAAACCCAATTCTTCGAATAGCGTGCCTCCACCTATGGCGGCGCGGGCTGTTTCTTCGGCGCGTTTGGCGGCTTCGCGTAAGGGGGCGGGGAGCTTTTCACTGATGTGCTTGGCGATCTCGCGTGCGCCCATATATTGCTTGCTTGAGACAAGGCGTCCCAGATATTTACTCATGGCACCAACAGGCGGCGCGATCGACATCTCGTTGTCGTTCAGGATGACAATCATATTGCTTTTGATGGCTCCGGCATTATTCATGGCTTCATATGCCATGCCTGCGGAGATGGAGCCATCGCCGATTACGGCAATCACATAATTATTTTCATTTTTAAGATCGCGGGCGACCGCCATACCCAGACCAGCCGAGATGGAGGTCGAGCTATGACCTGCACCGAACGGATCATAGTGGCTTTCCGATCTCTTGGTGAATCCGGACAGACCATCCGGTTGACGGATTGTATGAATCTGGTGGCGACGGCCGGTCAGCATTTTATGCGGGTAGGCTTGGTGGCCAACATCCCAGATCAATTTGTCTTTCGGGGTATTAAATGTGGCATGCAGAGCAACAGTCAGTTCGACGACACCCAGACTTGCCCCCAAATGCCCGCCGGTTTTGGATACGGCGTCAATCAAATCAGTGCGGAGTTCATCGGCAATGTTTTTGAGTTGCTCAACAGACAGGTTCTTCAAATCGGCGGGATCGTCGATTTTGGAATTGCGTAGATTGGGAGTGACTAAAGTTTTCTTTGGCATTTGATGCTTTTATAGTTTTTCTTTAGCAAAGTCACCATTTTGAAAATTGACATAAGTTTGTAATTCTGTTACCATGCTGCGAATACAGAATAGTGTTAAAGCAAAAGGAGAAAATAATGTTGAGGGGGTTAAGAAAAAGGGTATTGCCATTGTCGTTTTTGGCTGCCGTGACAGGTCTTTCTGTGGATGCTTATGCTCAATATGATTTTGTCACTAGTGCTGCTTTAGGTGCTATGGCGGTAGACTCTTTGAGCGGAGATTCAGATAAGAAATCTGCTGCGGTTCACAAAGAGGAGCGAGAAAATAAACTAGTTGAGTTGGCAACTTCAGAAGCTTATGAGGGTATGAGGATACCAGTTTCAGGACACCCTTTTGTGGCCAGTAATCCTGAAAAATGGCTTCCAGAATGCCAGAAACAGTTTTCCATCCGAGTGGGTGTCCGTGATGGTGTAACCCCTCAGCTTGCCAAACAGGTTCTAGAATGCGTAAGCGAAAAGCATGAGGATAATAAGGGCATGTTTTTGCTCGGTATGCTTGGCGGTACCGCTCTCATTGTTGGGGCCACTTGTGTTGCCGCATCTAACAGACGGCAGCCACTGTAAACTTCATATAAAGCCTTACAACTATATGGTAACATTATGCCCGACGGTTCAGCACATAATAAGCCAGTTGTTCGAGCATGTCTGCGCGCCCCTGAAAGACGTGCAGGTGGCTGATGGCTTGTTCAACCAGCATTTCTGCGCGTTGTTGGGCTTGCTCTTTCCCGAGGGTTGATACGAAGGTCGATTTTCCGGCTTTTTCGTCTTGGTTGGCAGGTTTGCCGCTTTCGTTCGGGTCTGCTTCGACGTCGAGAATATCGTCGGTGACCTGAAAGGCCAGACCAAGGTCATAGGCATAAGAGGTCAGGGAGCGACGGTAAGAATCTCCGCCTTTGCCAAGGATTGCTCCGGCTTCGCAGGAGAAGGCCATCAATTTTCCGGTTTTCATGCGTTGCATGCGGGAAATTGTGCCCAGATCAAATTCGGTATTTTCGCCGATCAGGTCGAGCATCTGTCCACCGACCATTCCGTGTGGGCCTGCGGCATCGGCTAGGGCAGCTATCAACGCACAACGGACATATGGGTCTTCGTGTGTTTCTGAGGCCGAGAGAATCTGGAAGGCCATTGTTAATAGACCATCCCCTGCAAGAACAGCCGTGGCTTCGTCATAGGCGCGGTGTACGGTCAGTTTCCCACGGCGCATGTCGGAATTATCCATGGCGGGCAAGTCATCGTGAATTAGAGAATAGGCGTGAACCAGTTCAATGGCGGCGGCGACGCGTTTGGCGCGGGAAGGATCAACATTGAACAGTTTGGCTGATTGCATCACCATAAAGGGACGCAGACGTTTTCCTCCGGCCAATGTTCCATAGCGCATCGCGTCATATAGCTGGGCTTCGGCCAGATCGGTTTCGGGCAACAGGCGCGCAATGGCTTTGTCCACCATCTGGACGGTATCTTCCAGAGCTTCTTTAAGTTCGGGGCTGGTCTCGCGTGGGGACGGGGCCATTTTGTTCTCCTATTGCAGTTATTGGTCGAGTGGTTCGGTCGATAATGTTCCGTTCGGGCCGACAGTGATCTTTTCAATTTTCATACGGGCTTCGCGGAGTTTTGTTTCACAGTGGGTTTTGAGAGAGATGCCGCGTTCGTATGACTCAATGGATTGTTCCAAAGATGTTTTTCCTGTTTCCAGATTGCGAATAATGTTTTCGAGCTCCTCAAGGGCATCTTCGAAGTTCATGGACTCGACAGGTTTGGCTTTGGTCGTCATTTCTAAATTTCTAAGCGGTACTGTTAAAATTTTGTGTGGGGCAGAGTTTAGGTCAGGACGGCATGTTTCTCAACTTAATTTTTCTTTCTAAATCAACCTATTCAGTGGTTTTTTTAGTATTTGAATGCGCTTTTGCATAATTTATTGATAATGCAGCGGTCACATTCCGGTTTCCGCGCCTTACAGATATATCGACCGTGCAGAATTAACCAGTGATGGGCGTGGCGCTTGAACTCCTGAGGGATGGCTTTCTCCAGCTTTTTCTCAATGACTTTTACGGTCTCTCCTGTGGCAAGGCCTGTGCGGTTGGAGACCCGGAATACATGGGTGTCAACGGCTATGGTGGGGTGGCCGAAAGCGATATTCAACACCACATTGGCGGTTTTTCGTCCGACGCCGGGCAGGGCAACGAGTTCTTCCATCGTTTTGGGAACATTTCCGTCATGTTTTTCAACCAGTTGGCGTGACATTTCAATGACGTTGGCAGCTTTGGAATTATACAGGCCAATGGTTTTGATGTGTTCTTTTAGACCATCCAGACCTAACCCCAGCATTTTTTGTGGCGTATCAATGAGCTTGAAGAGTTTTTCGGTGGCCTTGTTAACACCCGTATCGGTTGCTTGGGCAGAAAGAATAACCGCGACCAGTAGGGTGTAGGTATTAACCGAGTTCAGTTCGCCTTTTGGGTCCGGATTTTGGGCATGTAACAGGCGAAACATTTCATGGATATTTTCTTTCTTCATGTTTAGGTTATACAGTGAACCCACGGAGAAATCATATGAAATTTGATCATCTGAATTTGATATTTGATACCCATCCCGCAAAACGTCCGGTGATGAATGTCAGGTTGCGGGATGATGTTTGTCCTGACCAATTATTTTACGGCACTGTTTCATCTCCATTTGGGGCGATGACTTTGATCTGGTGTGAGGAAGGTCTTTGTTATCTGGGATTTGAAGAACAGCGCTCTTTGGAAAAAATTGCTCATTTCTTTCCAGGCGTGTCTGTTAAAAAAGACCAGCAAGGTGTCAGGGCATATGCAGATAAAATTCTCGCGGTCTGGCGTGGCGAGGCCACAGAAAAACTGGCACTGATTGTTTCAGGAACAGCATTTCAGAAAAAAGTTTGGGAATGCTTACTTCATATTCCTTGTGGACATGTGGTGAGTTATGGCGCAGTTGCTGAATTTGTCGGCCGATCGACGGCTGTTCGTGCAGTTGGTTCCGCCGTTGGGGCAAACCCTGTATCGCTGCTCATTCCATGCCACCGTGTGATCCAGAAAAATGGTTCCGTTTGTCATTACGGATGGGGAGATGCCATGAAGCAGAAACTTTTGAAGATGGAAGTTAGTCTAAATTCAGAAAATCCTGCATGTTGTAATATCCGGCAGGCTGGTTGATTAACCAACGGGCGGCTTGCAAGGATCCGCGTGCGAATAGGGATCTGTCGGTTGCTTTGTGGGTTAGCTCTAAACGCTCACCATTCCCTAAAAACATAACGGTATGTTCGCCGACAATATCACCACCGCGAATGACCGAGAAGCCAATTTCATCCTTGGTGCGGGTTCCTGTGTGCCCGTGACGGTCAAAAACGGAATTGCTGGAAAATGAAATATTCCGACCTTCGGCAGCAGCTTTGCCCAATGCCAGTGCTGTTCCCGATGGGGCATCGACTTTTTTACTGTGGTGGGCTTCAAGAATTTCAATGGCAAAATCATTCCCCAGAATTTCTGCGGCCTTTTTTACGAACTGGCTGAGCAGATTTACACCAAGTGAAGAATTCGGTGTGTATAGGATAGGGGCCATTTGTGAGGCTTCACGAATAGCCTCCATTTGGGTTTCGGAAATGCCGGTCGTTCCTATCAATAACGGTTTTTTTGTGCTGGCAGCAACCCGCGCATGGCGGACGCTGGCCTCAGGGGCGGTGAAATCAATTACCAGATCCGAGACAGCAAACAAGTCTTCAATATCTTTCAGGATGGGGATATTTTCAGGCAGGTTTTCTTTGTCACGCGTGATCCCTCCGGCTAGATACAGGTCAGAAGAGGCCATGATCTCTTTGATCAGAAGTTTCCCCATACGTCCCGTGCAACCGGCAATACCTATTTTAAGATTCTTTCCTGTTGCCATGTTTTTATTCCTCTTACTCTCTGATATCGTCCCAGAGTTCTTTCATCTTTTTGAAAAAGCCTTCACTTTCAGGGGTGTTTTTACGGCCACTTTTTTGCAAGGTTTCGTCCAGTTGTTTCATCAGGTCGGTCTGTTTTTTATCCAGATTGACCGGCGTTTCGACAAAGATTTCTATAAAGAGATCGCCACGGGATTCCGAGCGCATAATGCTCATCCCTTTGCCTTTGACCCGCACCTGTTGTCCGGTTTGTGTGCCGGATGGAATCTTGATCGAGTTTTTCTGGCCTTCAATAGTCGGGACTTCGATATTCCCCCCTAATGCGGCGGTGGTCATTGGAACCGGTACGCGGCAATGGAGTGTTGCTCCGTCGCGTTTGAAAAATTTATGAGGTTTGATGTTAATCAGGACGTACAGGTCGCCGCTTTCCCCACCGCGAACACCTGCTTCACCTTGTCCTGCCAGACGAATACGCTGTCCTTCCGAAATCCCTGCGGGAATAGAAACCTTGACGGTTTTTTCTCCGCGCATTCTTCCTGCGCCGCCACATTTCTTGCAAGGTGATTTGATGATTGTTCCTGCGCCATTACAGGTTCCGCAAGTACGCTCGATCGTGAAAAACCCCTGTTGGGCGCGGACGCGTCCCGATCCATGACAGTCGGGGCATTGCTCCGGTTTTCCGCCGTCGGCTGATCCGGTTCCGTTGCAGTCGTCACAGGTTTCAACGGTCGGAATTTTCAGTTTGGCATCTTTACCTTTGAAGGAGTCTTCCAAAGAAATATCCAGCGAGAACTGCATGTCAGACCCGCGCATCGGGCCAGAGCGGTTGCGGCGCCCGCCACCACTCATGATATCGCCGAACATATCCTCGAAAATATCCGAGAAAGCTGATCCAAATCCGGCGTTACCACCAAATCCTGCACCACCCGCGCCCATGCCGGCAGGGCCATCGGCCCCGAAACGGTCATAGGCTGCACGTTTTTGTGGGTCTTTCAAAACATCATACGCCTGATTGACAATCTTGAATTTTTCTTCAGCTTCAATTGGATTGTCTTTGTTGCGGTCAGGGTGAAACTGCATGGCCATCTTGCGATAGGCTTTTTTCATATCCTCTTCGCTGGCGTCTCTCTCAACACCTAGAATTTTATAATAATCTTTTTCGTCGCTCATTTTTTATTCTGTTCTGTTTCCATTGGAGTGAATGGAGGTTAATCGCAGAAAGAAGGACAGGTGGCCGGACATTCCAGCCGCCTGTCCTATTCGTATATCCTTACTCGGTTGTCCCGTCGGATTTTTTCTTATCGTTCTCATCGTCTTCGAACTGCATATTGGTGAAGTCTGCGTCAATGACTTCTGAATCTCCAGACTCTTTGTCGGAAGACCCTGCATTTGAAGAGGAACGGTTTTCAGTGTCTGTTGTTCCGGCTTCTTTTTCTTGAGACTTACGGTAGGCAACTTCACCGATCTTCATCGAGACTTGTTGTAGTTCATTCATTTTGTTTTGAATGACATCTACACTATCGCCATCAATTGCGGCCTTGAGTTCTACAATTGCTTTTTCGGCGGCTTCCTTGTCGGCAGCAGGAACGTCACTGCACAGATCGGAAATACTTTTCTCAGTCTGGTGGATCGATGCTTCGGCATGGTTGCGAATTTCTGCCAAAGCTCGACGTTTCTGGTCAGCTTCGGAATTGGATTCTGCATCCTTGACCATTTTTTCGATGTCTGCGTCAGATAATCCGCCAGAGGCTTGAATACGAATATTCTGCTCTTTGCTTGTCGCTTTATCTTTTGCCGTGACATGGACTATCCCGTTGGCGTCAATATCGAAGGTTACCTCGACTTGAGGAACGCCGCGTGGGGCAGGAGGGATACCAACCAGATCAAACTGACCGAGCATCTTGTTGTCCGCAGCCATTTCGCGTTCACCCTGAAATACGCGGATGGTCACTGCGTTCTGGTTGTCTTCCGCCGTCGAGAAAGTCTGGGACTGTTTGGTTGGAATTGTTGTGTTGCGGGTAATTAAACGTGTGAACACGCCGCCCAAAGTCTCAATCCCCAAGGATAGAGGGGTTACGTCGAGCAGGAGAACATCTTTCACATCCCCTTGCAAAACACCACCTTGAACAGCAGCACCGTCAGCCACAACTTCATCAGGGTTGACGCCCTTATGAGGTTCTTTACCGAAGAGTTCTTTTACAATCTCGATGATTTTTGGCATACGGGTCATACCACCAACGAGGACGACTTCGTCGATCTCGGATGGTTTCAAACCAGCATCTTTCAAAGCTGCCTTACATGGTTCGATCGTACGGCGGATCAGATCATCCACGAGAGACTCGAATTTTGCGCGGCTCAGTTTGACGTTCAGGTGTTTTGGGCCGTTGGCATCTGCTGTAATAAACGGCAGGTTAACTTCGGTTTGTGTGGTTGAAGACAACTCAATCTTGGCTTTTTCTGCGGCTTCTTTCAAACGTTGCAGAGCAAGTTTGTCTTGACGCAGGTCAATGCCTTGTTCTTTTTTGAATTCGTCTGCGAGATAGTCGATGATGCGCGCATCAAAATCTTCCCCACCGAGGAAGGTATCCCCGTTGGTTGATTTGACCATGAAAAGTTCGTCGCTGATTTCAAGGACGGACACGTCAAATGTTCCACCACCCAAGTCATAAACTGCGATTGTTCCTTGGTTTTTCTTATCAAGTCCGTAAGCCAGAGCTGCCGCGGTTGGTTCGTTGATAATACGCAAGACCTCAAGCCCTGCAATTTTACCTGCATCCTTGGTGGCTTGGCGTTGAGCGTCATTAAAGTAAGCCGGAACTGTGATGACTGCTTGGTCAACAGTTGTACCCAAAAAGTTCTCTGCGGTCTCTTTCATTTTTTTGAGGACCATCGCAGAAATTTGGGCAGGGGCGTATTTCTCGCCATCAATTTCGACCCAGGCATCTCCGTTTTCGCCTTCAATAATGTTGAATGGCGCGTGTTCTTTCATTTTCTGAACCTGAGGGTCATTAAAGCGACGACCGATCAGACGTTTGATCCCGTACAAAGTATTATCCGGATTAGTGACAGCCTGACGTTTTGCAGGCTGACCGACCAGACGCTCACCATCTTTTGTAAAGGCGATCATGGAAGGGGTGGTTCTGGTTCCTTCCGAGTTTTCAACAACGCGTGGCTCTTTGCCGTCCATAATCGCGACGCAAGAGTTGGTTGTCCCCAAATCAATACCAATAACTTTTGACATTTTTTATACCTCTTAATTTTAGTTGGCAAATTTCGCGCGACCTCACCGTGAGCATCGACACAAATTCCCACAGAGAACTTTGTCTAAGTTTCTGTATGGTATCACATATAGCGCATTGGACTCCGATTGGACACCCCGTTATATGCTGTAAATTGCAATAATCTACAAATTAATTATTAGGATTTTTATCCTAGATGTCAAGGGGAATTTATTCGGGCATAGGGCCAAGGGGAATGAGATCTCCTGTGTAGTTATCTTTGCGTAGAACCTGCGCTTTGAGACCTTGGCTCAGATCCAGACATTTGGGACGCAACCAGCGCGTGCCATCTTCTTCAAAGCTGGTCACGATGATTTCTGTGATGTCGCGGCGGTCTTTGTTCAGATATGTTTTTGCAGTGTCCAGCATCCGAGTGGCTAATCCCATGTTCTGGTAATTTTTGTGAACTGATATCTGGGATAATTGCAGCCGTTGAGGTTCATCAGGCGCCGGATGAAGGGTCATACTGGCAATAAAACGGTTCTGGTCATCTGCTATGATGAAGAAAAGGCTGTCAGGCTGGCTGTTTTCAACGAACAGGCAGGGCAGAAAGTCTCCTCTTCGGCCTTGATTTTTATACAGGTCATCATTGTAGTGATTGAGTTCGGCTAGTTGCTTGAGTGTATCTGGATAAACGATATGAACAACTTGGGACGACAGTTTTCCCTGATTGGCAAATATTTGTCTTAAAGAAGGCTTCGGCTCGTTCGGACGAGCACGGTAATTTTTGACTAGGCAATCAAAGGTGTGTTTCAGGGACATTTAGCACCCGTAGCAAATATTATTATTTATGGCAATATAAATCGGATGACCTCCTTAATTCTGGTCTATTGTGTTAAAAGTTGGAGTTGGGTATTGGATACGCGGGTGGGGTAGTATTTTAAGTTCTCTATGTTTCCATTCAAGAAAGATGAGTTACTTTGGTAGCCTACTTGTAGACGTGTTAATCCGGAAGGTATTCCCCCGTTACTATTGTTGTAGAGTGTGTTGTTAGCAGCAAAGGGGCTGGAGGACGCATCCATGGAACTTGCAACTTTATAGGAGGCTCCTGACACATAAGCAGGGCCTGAACTGTTGGAAATAACGCCAGAGACAGCTTTTTGGGAGAAAATTGTTCCGGAGGCTGCATTCGCTATTTGGTATGCATTATTACTCGTTCCGTCATTTAAGCTCGCTAATCGTGTCGAGTATCCAGAAGGTGCACCACTGGAATATTGTCCGGCTAATGTTTGTGCGGATGCTAAAAACCATCCGCCCACAGGAATGGTTATGGCGTCAGCATCCCGTGTTACTGCTGATCCAGAGGTAAGTATTCTTGATGTTCTATTTCCCCCTCTTTCTAGTTGGGGAGTTCCAATTCTAAACGTTATATCTATGGGAACCCCTGCTGCGCTAACAGGGACGAAAATAAATGGTCTTACATAGGCAGTCGAGGTACTGGAAAAAGTTGCGGCACTTGAAGTAACCCCGATTGAGGTTCTTCTAAGTGGAAGAGTACTTGGTACAGGGGCTGATGAAGCTAATTGTCCAATTGAGAATCCACCACTATTATAATTCCCTATCCTATTGACAACATAAGGAACGTTCGTCGCGGTGCCCGCTTGACGCTTAAAGTATGATGAATGTGTAAAAATTTCATTAGGGCTAGCGCTAGTATCCATTGTTGGAGAAAAGATAATAGTGGCTGCATTTGTTGTGCTGGGTGTTCCGTATAATCTAATATCAATATAATCAATTCCATCTTCCTGCCCTATTCCAGAAACATCATAGGAGATACCGGCGGCAAGGCTGACAGACCATCCAGTTGGCAAAGTTCCTGGAGTTCCTACTATGGCTCCCTGCATGGTGTTGTTTCTTATGTAGTTTGTTCTGGATTCTTCAATAATGATGCCTTTGGGTTGAAGTGTGACTGGGTTGTGATCGAATCTGGGTTGGTTGGCGGCTGCGGTTTGGAGTGTCCCTGTTGAATCGAAATAGGTTGCTGTTGATGCGCGGGTATATGACCCGCCCGCTGCGCCTAAAAATGAGAACAGATCATTATAGACCGTCCCGTTGAGGGTGTAGCGTCCATCGGCGTCATAAACAACATCCATCGAGAGAGACGGGTAGTCTATTTTGATACCGGAGGTATCGGGAACGGTAAAGGTCAGATCGGTTTCAGGGTTCCCATTCAGGTCGGTGATAGTTCCGCCATTGAGATCAATCGGTGAAGTGAGCGTTACTCCATCCAAATCAAGATCACCAATGGTCGGGGCATAGGAGAAGGTGAGGGAGGATGACCCTGTTCCAGCACTATATTCTGCATACCTTGTCTGTCCATCGACAGTGACGGTGATGCGGGGACAGTTCGCGGGGCAGCCTGTGACATTCACCGCTTCACTCGTTGTGATGGTGAAATCAACATTCGCAGGGGCTGCCTTGACTTCGTCCGCGACTGTCAGTAGCAGTAAAGTCAGGAAGGCAGATGCTTTAATTTTCATTTTTTACGGCGCGTAAGTTGTGCTTGCTGGCGGAGTTACCGATACAATATAGGGAGCAACAACATCTTTTGTTGCAGTATTTGTAACGGCAGTTCCAACATTCAAAGATGGATCTGTCAGAGTTACGCTGACGGTTAATGTTCCATCATTTAATCCTGCAAGGTTCAAACCTGTGATGCTTTCTGTTGCGCCTGCAATTGTACCGGTGCCGGTTACGTTTGTTCCGCCTCCCGAGCTGGAAATTGTGTAGCTATATGTTGATCCAATTTCTGCCGTTGTAATCTCAAATGCTGCCGCGCTGACATTTGCAATGTTTACCGGTGTTGTCGTAAAGGCCACGGCATATCCTGCTGGAGGCGTAATATCAGATACCGAACCACTAAGGTTTAGTGTTGCGTCTGCAATTGTTGTGATTGCATTCTTACCATTACCCATCATAAAAGAACCGTTTTGATCGATATTCAGGATGGTAATGGATGTTGCACCACCATCTGCCGGTTGAACGGTGTATTCAAACAGCAGGTCATTTGTTCCGCTACCGCCAATCAGAGGCGCTGTTCCCAGATTGCCATTGATGGAGACGTTCATAAAGGGCACTCCGCCCGATACGGTCACGGCATCATTGAATTTGAGGCCAATTACGATCTGTTGTCCCGGGGTTAGATTTTCAGACACAATGCGCGGGATTTCATAGGGATATGGAGCTACTTTTGCTCCGTTCAGAGAGGATGCAACACGGTCGATCTGGGTTGATACCTGATCGGTGTGGGTTGTATAGGCGGCTGTCCCTGATGCAACGGTTCCAACCACACCAGCAATTGAGCGCGCCATTTCTGCAGCACCAATCGTTGCTGATCCGGAGACTGTTCCGGCGATGGTAACTGACCCGTCGCGGACACGAACACTTGAGTCAATACCGTTTGATACAATGTCAATATCCGTTCCGTGAAGTTGAATGGTTCCTCCTGGAACTGCGACGTTCGTGATGACCCCATCAGATACGTACTGAATGGTTCCGCTTACCAGAGTAATCAGATCGGGGACAATTTGAACCTGTGTATTTTGTCCCAAGGTCAGGACTGCCCCTTTGGCGAACCTCAGCCGTGCGGAGGCTCCAACTGTATTGGCAGTCGTAACGGTGACTGGCATCAGGAGAGTTTGGCTAACATACAAAGAAGTGCTTCCGGTTGTCTCAATAGATGTATTTGCTCCGGCTGTCTCTATAACTTCCAGTTTTGAAGAATGTTTCCTGCGAACTTTTGTTCGGATGATATTTTCACGTTGAACTTTCTCATAGATAAAGTCGCTAACCGGAGCGAGTTCGGTTCTTTGTTTCCATTGCAGGCCTTCCGGATCATCAAAACGATAATTAAAGCGTAGGGCTGTTTCCAGATAAGGATCGCTTTGTGTGTCCTTGTTCAGGCCAAGACGAAACGCCATGGCAGGGATAGGGGAGTATTCAATAGCAGCTGTGGTTCCATATAAATCTGCACCATCATCCTGATCGTCCCACTGGTACCCTTTGACTGAGGCTGTCCAGCTTGGGAGTTCGGGAACTTGACCGCGCAATTCGAGATCCCATCCTGCTGCAGCTCGATCTTCATAGTAAAGATCAAGGCTTCGCCATGTAGAAAGGGGCATATAGCGGTTTGCCGAGACAGCTAGCTGGCTGGTACGGGCATCAACACCAAAGCTCATGCGGTTATGATTTCTTTTTGGAGCATGGTCAAAAAACACATTCGCCCCGTACAGGAGTTTCTTATCAGGAGTCAAATAGCGATAAGCGACACCGGCATTGACAGTGTCGTGCTTGACTTTGAAGCCTTGGTCGTTGGTTTCATCAGGCGCTTTATAATAGGAAAGCTGGGCAAATACATGATGCGTATTTGTCTGATCTTGCCAGAGCGGTTGTATAGAGGTGAGGGAGCTGATGAAATCTCCGTCAGAGGAGCCGAGTTCGACTTCAAGTTGGGTCAGGAAGGGGAGCTGGCTGTTATTTGCCCAGCCAACCCCTTGCATCATCAGCATGGGGAAGATGTCATCGCGAACGGTTGAGTGCAGCGTTTCATTAAGATCGAGAGAGTCAATCTTCTCGCCTTTAATCATGGCACAGAAAGCACTTTTGGCCCTGACACTCAGGCCACTGACCTTTGCATCGACCCATGCCATAGCTTCATTTGGTTGGCTCTTGCTTTTATTTAAAGTGGGGGTGAGATCGTGAACCAGATTGGTTTTCAAAAACCTGTCGATGGCGGCTTGGCAGCCGCTGTCAAGAAGGGCCAGTTCTGCGGCCTTGCTTCCTCCAGAGTTATAGCTATTGCCAATCGTTTCAAGGTTGTTGAACAGAGTCTGGATTTTGTCCTGAGTGTCTAGAGAATGGGTGTCTTGCGAGTCGTCCTCATGCATATCATTGTATTGCATTGACGGGGATGAGCTATCTTGTGCCAAAGCTGTTTGCAGTGGCGCCAATAGAAGGGTGAGTATTGTTGCGGTTTTAAGAAGAATGGGTAGTTTGAACGGTTGTTTCATAATGTCTGTACAATATCTATCTTTAGTTATGCAACAATTTTGCTTGATCGTTTGTGGGCAAGAACCCCCGCTTTTAAGGATGCAGTTACGAATCTATTCTCTTTTTGATTATAGTTGGAGATTAATAAAACATGAAATATATATAAACGATGCTGCGTTTATGCACAGCATATTTCGCTTTATTGCTTTATTTAAGACTGTGTTTTCCGTAATTTTGTACTTATCAGGCTTGGGTGTCCACGCCGTGTGGGGAAGGTGTCTCGGATTTTGAAACGCCAACGCGCGCAGGTCTTAGTAATCTGTCATGCAAAAGGTAGCCGGGTTCAATAATCTGGATAATCGTGCCGGTAGGTTTTTCTGGTATAGGGGTTTCGAACATAACTTCGTGAAAGTTCGGATTGAAGCTTTCGTCGAGTGGTTCGATTTTTCGGATTCCGTTTTTCTCGAAACAGGTCAATAATACGCGTTCCATGGCTTGAATGCCTTCAATCAACGGGTTAATCCGTTCTTCGGAACGAAGGTCTTGCGGAATCGCGTCCAAAGCGCGTTTGAACGTATCTGCGACATCAAGCAGATCACGGGCAAATCCTGAAATAGAGTATTTCATGGCATCTTCGCGTTCGCGGATCGATCTTTTACGTAAGTTATCCATATCAGCCATGGTACGGATAAGCTGGTCTCGGGATTCGGCCAGAGCGAGTTCGAGTTTTGCAACTGCTTCTGCATTGTTGTTATTCTGATCACCCGACTGCTCTTGAGCGTTTTGGGCGTGTTTGGTCTGTGCCTTGAACGCAGCAGGGCCTGTGAGGTCTGTAAAACCTTCAGGAATTTCAGTATCAACTGGTTTTGGCGGCGTGGTGTCTTCTGGGGTCATTATTGTCAATTTACTATATTTGGATTTGGCGAATATTTAGTGTTTCTTTGAATGTTTGCGAGAGGATATGCAACATATGTCAAAAAATCAAGGCTCGCTCCTATATCACTCACAAACTATATACAGTGTATATAAGGTAAATGTGCGAAAGCTTCAAGATCGGAGAGGTCACGGGGTGAGAGGGCCCAGATTAATCATTTTTTCCATGATCAATGTCGTGTAATCGACAATTGGAACAATTTGGCTGTAATTCAGTCGGGTTGGGCCGATAATGCCGGTGGCTCCAATAACGCGCCCGTTCTGGTCATGGTAGCCTTTTATGACGGTTGACCATGTTGGTTGTTGAAGGATCGGGTTTTCATTTCCTATAAAGATGCGGACGCCCTCACTTTCCTGAAGGGCAGACATGATTCCCAAAACCTCTTTCTTTTCTTCAAGAAATTTCAGCAAGTCTCTGATTTCATCTATCTTTCTTTGCGCTTGATGATCTTCGAACAGATGGGATTTCCCTTGGATAAAAATATGGCCTTCCAGATCCAGTTCCATGGAAGGGAGAATGTTCTTATCCAATAATGTTCTAGCAAGATCCTGAATACGATCCTGATTCTCTTTCGCCGATTTATGGAGTGCCGCATGAAATTCCGAAAGGGTACGACCGGCAATATGTTCGTTCAGATAGTTGGTTAATTTTTCCAGATCAGATTTATTGATGTGGTTTTCAAGTTTTGTCACCCGATTTTCGATCGTGCCATCTTGCATCATGATAATGGCGAGGATTTTGTTTTGTTCCAGTTCCAGACATTGTATCTGCTGGACAGGGCGATCCGTTTTGGGGGCGATAACCAGTCCAATACAAGAAGACAGGCCCGAGAGCGTTGAACTGGCACGTTCATAAAGTGGGATAAGTGTCTGCTCGGGTGCAGATATTCTAGACCTGATATCTTTTTGTTCGGAGGGTTTGAGTGTGTTGACAACCATCAGGCGATCGACAAAAAAACGCAATCCTCTTTCGGTGGGCTGGCGACCCGCAGAAGTATGGGGAGAATACAGATAGTCTTCGTCCTCAAGCCGAGCCATGACATTCCGTATGGACGCAGGTGAAAGGTCAATTCCGGCTTGCCTTATTGTTTCTGATCCGACAGGGGTTCCCTTTTTCAGATATTCTTCAACAATCAATTTGAAAATATGTAATGTCCGTTCATCCATATGTATATGTGTACACAAAATGCGATTAAAATCCAAAGTATCTTTAGATATTCGTTAAAGCGAGAGGGCATACAATAATATAATCGGGAAAGGTGTGTGATGGGAGATCTCTTTAATTACTCTCCGGTGGATTTGAGCCCTGATGATTTCTGGAGTTTGATCGGGGGCTTTGCCTTTCTGGTTGGCTTGAAGCTCGCGGCAGATGATTCTCCTCACTTGCCGTCCTATTATGGTCTGATATTTTCCCTTTCATCGGGGATGTTTGTCTTCTGGGTTCGCTATTATCACTAAAATTCCATTTTTTGCCCCATTTCAGGTTTGACATTTGGGGCGGCAACCGTTTCTATGCGGGAAGAATTCACTTGTAAAACCCCAGATTATCAAGCAAAGGCATATTTTATGACCCATCCTTCCCACGCCTCTTTATCCTCTTCCGGACGTCCATCAGGTCGTGTGCCAGACGAACTTCGCAAGGTTGAAATCATTTGTGATGTGTCCAAACATGCCGAAGGGTCTTGTCTGGTTAAATTTGGTGATACGCATGTTCTGTGTACCGCAACAGTTGAGGAGGGTGTTCCGGGCTGGATGAAAAATTCAGGCAGGGGATGGGTTACCGCAGAATATGGTATGTTGCCCCGTGCGACTGATAAACGGACTGACCGCGAAGCGGCACGCGGAAAGCAAACCGGACGCACACAAGAAATCCAGCGTTTGATCGGTCGGGCATTGCGTGCCGTTGTTGATTTCGAGAGAATGGGAGAACGTCAGGTGCGTCTGGATTGTGACGTCATTCAAGCTGATGGTGGGACACGGACTGCTGCGATTACCGGAAGTTATGTGGCATTGTATAAGGCATTTGAATATTTGATGAGCTTGGGCCTTTTACAGGTTATGCCGTTGCATGACAGTATTGCGGCCATTTCGGTCGGGATTTATAAAGGGCAAGCCGTTCTTGATCTTGATTATGCTGAAGATTCTAATGCCGAAACCGATGCCAATTTTGTTATGACTGGACGCGGTGGGATTGTCGAGATTCAGGGCACTGCCGAAAAAGAACCCTTTACCGAAGCGCAGCTTCTTGAGTTGTTGGCCTTGGCCAAAAAGGGATGCAAGGATCTGGCAATGGCGCAAAATCATGCGCTGAGTTCAAAAGAATAATATCATGAAAATCGAAAAACTTGTTCTGGCAACGCATAACAAAGGCAAAGTGGCCGAGATGTCGGATATGCTGTCGCCCTTTGGTGTGGAGGTTGTCTCGGCGGCTGATTTCGGGCTGGACGCACCGGAAGAAACCGAAGATAACTTTATTGGCAACGCCCTGATTAAGGCGCGATATGTTTGTTCTCAGACCGGACTGCCGGCATTGGCAGATGATAGTGGTCTTTGCGTTAATGCGCTGAATGGTGATCCGGGTGTTTATTCGGCTGATTGGGCAGGGCCGGAAAAGGATTTTGATCGGGCGATGCAGATGGTTCAGGATAAAATGGGTGGGGTGGATGATCGTTCGGCATATTTCATTTCTGTTTTTGCATTTGTACTGCCTGATGGAGGCGAACAAATTTTCGAAGGGCGTTGTACGGGGAATCTTGTCTGGCCAGCGCGGGGAGACGGCGGGTTCGGGTATGACCCGATCTTTGTGCCCGATGGAGACAGTCGGACATTCGGTGAAATGAATATGACAGAAAAGAAATCATATTCCCATCGTGCCAAGGCATTTGCCGAATTCAAAAAGATTTTTGGATCGTGATATTGTATGTCGTTCGGCATTTACATTCACTGGCCTTTTTGCAAATCAAAATGTCCTTATTGCGATTTTAATTCCCATGTTCATGATAAAATTGACCATGCTCAATGGCGAGATGCCTATTTGAAATCACTTGAATATTGGTATCGCCAAACGTCTGACCGTGTGGTGGATACGGTTTTCTTTGGGGGAGGCACGCCGTCTTTGATGGAGCCAGAGACGGTGAAGGTCATTCTTGATTTTATCTGTTGTCACTGGACGGTGGCTTCTGATTGGGAAGTGACGTTGGAAGCAAACCCGACATCTTTCGAAGTTTCGAAATTCGAGTCCTTTCGCGCGGCGGGGGTTAATCGTGTGTCCATCGGTGTTCAGTCTTTCAATGTGGATGATTTGAAATTTCTGGGGCGGGAACATGATTCCAATCAGGCTCGTTTTGCGATTATGCAGGCCGCCCGGATTTTTGACCGGATTTCTTTTGATTTGATTTATGCGCGTCCCAATCAAACTGTCTCTGCGTGGCGTGAGGAGCTGAGCGAGGCATTGTCTATTGCCGAAACTGCGGGGTCTTCGGTTGGGCATTTGTCGTTGTACCAGTTGACAATCGAGCAGGGTACGCCGTTTTATACGCGTCATGCACGCCGTGAATTTGTCATTCCCGAACAGGATCTGGCCGCAGATTTATATGATGTCACGCAAGATGTTTTGGAGAGTGCCGGATATCCTGCGTATGAAGTTTCCAATCATGCGCGCGTGGGGCAGGAGTCCCGTCATAATCTGATATATTGGAGATATGGAGATTATCTGGGGATTGGCCCCGGTGCGCATGGGCGCGTGACCTTGACTGGAGAAAAGATTGCGACCCGTGATCATCGGGCGCCGGAAATCTGGTTAAATCGTGTCACAGAGTCCGGACATGGATCACATGATTTTGAAACAGTCGGTTCAGAAGCCCGTTTTCAAGAATGTCTGATGATGGGATTGCGACTGCGCGAGGGAGTTCCATTTGAGCGGTTATCAGCCGCAGCGGGCGGCGAGTATTCGGGTTTTCTGGATATGGAGGCTGTCAATCATCTGATCGCAGGTGGAATCCTCGAGGATGATAAAAAATCCCTGCGAACAACGCCGCAGGGATTCAAATGTCTTAATTCTGTTCTGGGGTATTTGATCGCCAGATCATAATTTTTGTTATTTCATATTTCCCATCATGGACATCAGGTCTGCCCCGTTCATGGTCATTTTTCCTTGGTCATCGACAACCAGATGATAGGTTCTGATGTCCGGTTTATCAGGTGACATTTGCCCCATGAGTTGTAAAATTGCAAGTTTCTGGGCGATCTGTTGACTAATCTCTGGATTTTGTTGGTCGTTTTTCAGTTTTTCAAGCAAAGCATCCAGTCCTTTGATCTCCCAATTCTGATCGGTTGTCAGGCCAATCATGCTTTGTCCGGAGGCTTGCGCCGCGCCTTGTCCATGAACATTGAGGATATCGGTGTTGATATCGACCTTGTTTGAAAAGCTGGTTTGGGCTTCGGCCAGAATCTGCGGATAGGGTTTAACCGGTGTGGCGTCCGGAGTTGCCCCTTGCATCTCTACTCCTGCAATTTGGCGGGTTGTCTTTACTAGTTCCATCAGAGGCAGGGAGTCTACTTTGATTTCCAGCTCAGCATTTTTCGGGGTGACATCCTTTTTGTCTTCAAGAGGAACATCCAGCCCGTCGAGGCCAAGACGAAATACCATTGAGGCTTTTTGGGGATTGGATAAATTCATATCCATACCAAAATGTGCAGATTTCAATGTCACTTCATCACCCGATGCTTCAGGAGTATTCGTGTATCCTGTTGCTTTCAAGTCTTTCAGAGTCAGTTCGGAGGTGAACTCTCCCATAGGGTTTTCAAACATCTTGGCCATTACATCAAACATATTAAGGGCGGCTGTCGGGTTGTTCTGAAGATCACTCAGGCTTTGACTGTTCTCGCCCATTGATTTCAATTCGTCCCGCATTTTGGTCATGACTGTGTAATCAACGTTCTTGATCATATAATTGGCGGATACCTCGCCAATCGATAGCTTGTCAGTTTGAATGTTTTGAGCAGAAAAGTCGGCAGGGCCAGACCATGTTTTGCTGCCCGGTGTATCTTCCTGAAGGTTTTGTTTGATATTTATTGTGCCGATTGTAACCAGAGGCACCTGAGGTTCAGGTGTGTCTGGCATGGTCTTTTCAATAGTAACGTTTTTATATTCGGCATTGATCTGGAACATATAGTTCATCTTGCTGTTCCAGAGACCTGATGCTTTTTGTTGGCCAAAATGGAAATCAACTTTGCCGTCTTTTGGTGTGTTTACAGAAACAGTTCTAGGCAGCGAGAAGGACACTTTCCATTCATCAGCTGTCTTGCCCGGCATGGCGTTGATCGCTATTTTCCCCATGTCATAGGATACAACATCCCCCGGATAACGGGTTACCAGATGTGGTAAAATGACAGAATAATAAGTACCTTGAGGGGTGACGGTGGTCTCCCCGTTAGCCACCAGAGTGGCGCCTGTGGCGGCTGTGATCTTTTGTTGTTCTTGAATATAGTTGCTTATCAATGATTTAAGCTCTGCAGCGCCTTGGGCGTCAATAGCAGCATAAGAGGCCGTGGTGGACATAAGCAGCAGGGCGGTCGGCATGGTTAAAAGCAGTGTGCGGGGGATGTGTTTCATGGTTTTTCCTGTACTTGATCGGTGTTTCGCCTGATGTTTTGATATATTGCGTGGGGCAGTTTAGCAGTTTTTTCTGGCTGTGTCCCAATACAAAAATATTTTCCATTTTATGCCTTTTTGCTTGGATTGAATGCTGTTTGGGGCTATAAGTTTCCCTTGTTTCCAATTTTTCAGGGTGTGTATTTCAACCATGATTTTGTCTGCTATCTCTAAACAATTTACCCTCGCTGATGACGGGCAAATTTTCTTCCAGCCGGATTCCACAAACCCCTTGCCGGGAGCGGCTCTGGCTTTTGTAAAAAAGGGAGAGAGCTTACTGGCTCCAGAGGTAGAGATTCTGGCAGGGCGTGATCTGGGAAGTGAAGATCCAAATGCTGTGCAGGCTCATGTGGCCACTTGGTTGAAGGCACATATCTATACTGTTCTGGAACCTCTATTTGCTTTGGTGTCGGATGAGGCCATGGCAGAGTCTGTTCCGGAACCTGTTCGTAACATTTCCTTGAAATTATTCTCTGGTACCGGAATTGTCCCGCGTGGCGATGTCGAAGACCAGATCGCTTTGCTTGATCCTGAGATGCGCAAGATGTTGCGCGATAAAAAGGTTCGTCTGGGGCCATTGTTGATCTTTTTACCTGATCTCAATAAGCCAGCGGCTGTTCGCTTGCGTGGGTTGTTGTGGAGCTTGCACCACGATCAGCCATTGCCTGCGCCCGTACCAAAAGACGGTGCGATGTCGGTTGTGGTCGATGTCACAACGGCCAACCCTGATTTTTACCGTGCGATTGGTTATCCGCTTTATGGGCCACGCGTGATCCGGATTGATATGCTGGATCGTGTGATTAATGCAGTTTATGACGGTGCCAAGGGGGGCAAGTTTCAAGCCCAACATTCTATGGCAGAATGGATGGGATGTCCGATTGTCGATCTTTATGCCATTCTGGACTCTATGGGTCATAAACGGATTGAAGCGCCGCCAGTTGTAGAACCTGTTGCTGAAATTGCAGAGATTGCCAATGCCAATGATGTTCCTCCGGCAGTTGCTCCTGTTGCTGTTGTCGAGAGTGTGGTTGAGGAAAATCCTGAAGAAGTTCCAGAAACAGCCGCGACAGAAGACGTAAAAGTAGAAGTAAAAGAGAAAAAAGAGCCTCAGAAAAAGCCGGAGTTGGATTTCTTTTTCCTGCGTCGTGGTAAAATCCATTCTGAGGCAGCCGAACGTCGTCCACGGTTTGAACGGTCGCCGCGACCTGAACACGCGGATAAGCCATCTTTCCCGAAAGAACGTTATGCCGCCAAGGGTGCCAAGAAGTCAGATGATGGCGAGCATAAAAAATTCAAGAAAAATAAATTTGATGATCGTAAAAAAGACAAGAAAGAGTTCCGCAATGAACCTCGAGTTTTTTCTGCCGAAGCTGCGGATCATGATAATCCTTTTGCCGTCCTGCGGAACTTGAAGTTAAAATAGGAAGATCATTTATGCGAGGGAACGTCTGGTTTCACGGTCGAGGGCAATAATGTCTTCCAGCGTTGAGACAGATTTTCCGGTGGCAAATGTCAGCCCTTTTTTGACCAAAGGCATAATCTCGCCAAAGGTGATTTCCCTTTTTAAGAATCTTTCGACAGCGATTTCATTAGCAGCGTTGATGCTGATGCATGCGGATTGTCCGGCAGCAAGGGCATCGTAAGCCAGTTTAATGGACGGGAATTGGTCGGTGTCCGGTTGTTCGAATTCCAGTTTTGAAAGATTTTTCCAATCCAGAGTTTTGCCTGTTGTTGCCATGCGGTCAGGGTAGGCGAGTGCATAGGCAATGGGTGTTCGCATATCAGGTGCACCGAGTTGTGCCAGAACTGATCCGTCCAGATATTCGACCATTGAATGAATGATAGATTGCGGGTGGATCAGGACATCTATTTGGTTTGCGGGCATATCAAATAAGTAATGAGCCTCGATAACTTCCAGAGCTTTGTTCATCATGCTGGCGCTATCAACCGAAATTTTCGCGCCCATAGTCCAGTTTGGGTGCGCTATGGCTTGTTCTGGTGTGGCTGTTGCCATTTGGTCTTTTGTCCATGTGCGGAACGGGCCACCCGATGCGGTCAGGATAATCTTTTTAATCTGGGCGCGGTTGGCCTTTTCAAAGACTTGAAAAATGGCGTTATGTTCGCTGTCCACAGGAAGGATCTTTGTATTGTACTTTTTGGCTTCGGATAAGACCAGTTCGCCCGCTGCCACCAAAGGTTCTTTGTTGGCAATGGTCAGGGCTTTGGTGTTGGGGATGGCTTTGAGGACAGGTTCCAGTCCCGCAATGCCGACAATGGCCGCCATACATAAATCGGTTTCCATGGACGCCGCTTCGAGAATGGCTGTGCGGCCTGCGCCGACTTTTGTTTGTGTGCCAGCGAGAGCGGATTTAACCTTTTCAAATTGGGTTTCGTCTTGAATGGCCACAAATTCGGGGGCAATTTTCAGGGCCTGTTCAATCAACAGATCGGCATTTTTTCCGGCGGTCAGGGCGCGGACTTTGAACTGGTCGGGATTGGGTGCAATCAAATCAATCGTGCTGGTGCCGATGGAACCTGTTGAGCCGAGAATGGAGATGGTTTTAATGAGCATTTTTCTTCTTGATAATATAGGATGGTATCCCTGTTGCGTTCTCATATACAAGTGAACTTATTTGTTCAGATTGTGATGCTAAAATATAGTCATCTTTTGGGTGAAAGGAAATCAATTATATCTTGATTGCTATATCCCAACATGCGACCGATGATGATATCGTCAGCATCATCGGGGAACTGGTTTCCGTTAAAAAATTCTTCTTTGATCCAGAAAAATGTATCTATACGCCAGACTTGATCGGGGAGAGCAAAGCAGACATATTTTATCAGGTCATCAGATTTATTGGATTTGAAGGATTTTTCTTTGCGAATGATTTTTCCAGATTTAACATGAGGGGAAAACGCTTTTTCAGGGATGATTTCTTCTGGAGCATTCTGATCCGTATTTTCAATGTCATGGAACATGGCGAAAGATTTTTCTCCTTTCAACATTAAATCCAGTTCTTTACCTTCATGCGGGCCGATCATCTTAAAAATCCGGATGAATAAATATGAGATAGGCGCAATAGACTGGCAAGACGAGTAATAGGGCGTCGATGCGGTCAAGGATTCCGCCATGACCGGGGATCAGGTTGCCTGTGTCTTTGACTCCTGCTTTGCGTTTCATCAGCGAGATCATTAAATCTCCGGATTGTCCGGTGATGCCTATGGCGACACCTACGATCATGGTTGAGATCAGGGAAGGCGTGTGGCCTATCAGGCTGTCAGGAGTCAGAACATGAATGCACAAAGAGAGGGTCAGGGCGGGCCCAAGAAGTGCGCCTGCATATCCTGACCATGTTTTGTTGGGGCTGATGGTCGGGGTCATTTTTGGCCCTTTGAAATTTTTACCAAAGATGAAAGCCAGAGTGTCGCTTGACCAGATCGTCAGGAACAAAAACAGAATCCACTCAAATCCGTCAGCCAGCCACAGGCGCAGCCATGCCATCTCAATAAATGACAGTTCAAGATATATGATGCCGATTATGCCCAGAGCAAGGCGCTTCCAGAGCTTGGGAGTGATTTTGACAGTGAGGTGCATCCATTCTGCCACTGCAACCCCGATGCAGGCGGCAAGCAGAACGCCGTATCCCCAACCGCCCCAATACATTACCCCGATCACCAGAGGAATCAGGACGATGGAAGATAAAATCCTCAACGATAGAGATGATGGAGGGCGTGCGTGGATCATGCGATACCTTTCGCGTTACCTTTAGCGTTTTGTTGAGGCAATATTGCCAAAGCGCCGATCGCGCCGGTTATATTCCTCAATGGCTTGTTCCAATGATTGCTTGTCAAAATCAGGCCAGAGTGTGTTGGTAAACACAAATTCGGTATAGGCGCAGGGCCAGAGCAGAAAATTTGAAATACGTTGTTCGCCACTGGTGCGGATCATCAGGTCGGGATCGGGAATTCCGGAAGTCATCAGAAATTGCGGAAACAGGGCTTCGACTTCTTCTTCCGAGAGTTTGCGTTTCTCTCTCGCTGCGTAATCTGCAAGCGCATTGGCGGCATGCAAAATATCGTTACGTCCGCCATAGTTGAGAGCCATAACCAGCGTAATCTTGCGGTTGTCTGCGGTCAGGCGTTCGGCGTTATCAATCAGATCAATAATGTCCTGATCGAAATCGCGACGGTTTCCGATGACGCGCAAGCGGATGCCGTTCTTATGCAGTTCGGCAGTTTCAGAACGCAAATAGGATCGCAAAAGTTTCATCAATTCCTTGACTTCACTTTCCGGGCGCGACCAGTTTTCTGACGAGAAACCAAATAGGGTCAGGTATTTGACGCCCAGTTCGGCTGCGGCATGTGTGATGCGTTTGACGGCTTCACTGCCTCGTTGATGTCCCATCGTGCGAGGCAATCCACGCGCAGCAGCCCACCGTCCATTGCCATCCATGATGACGGCAATGTGTGTGGGGATGTTCAGGTTCGGATTTTCAGGCTGCTTCAAGACTTATCTCTTCCCTAGACTTTCATCACGTCGGATTCTTTCTTGGATAGATGGTCATCGACAATCTTGATGTACTGGTCAGTCAATTTTTGAACTTCATCCGACATTTTTTTATGTTCGTCTTCTGAAATTTCGTTATCTTTTTCTGCCTTTTTCAGGATGTCCATCCCATCACGTCGAATGTTACGGATCGCGATGCGGGCCTGTTCGGCATATTTTCCGGCAACTTTCTGGAGTTCCGTCCGGCGTTCGGTCGAGAGTTCAGGAACCGGCACACGGATCAAAGAACCTTCGGCCTGAGGGTTTAGTCCCAGACCTGAATCACGGATCGCTTTTTCAACGGCCTTGGTGTTGTTCATGTCCCAGACCTGAACCGAGAGAAGGCGTGATTCCGGAACGCCAACGGTGGCCACCTGATTGAGGGGCATTTTGGCACCGTACACATCAACGACAACGGGTTCGAGCATATGAACAGATGCGCGGCCTGTCCGCAGGCCTGTATATTCTTTTTCCAGCATATCAACAGCGCCTTGCATGCGGGATTTGAGGTCGTTCATATCAATAGCCATTCTTACGTCCTTTTCTTTTTTGTTTTTGAGGTCTTATTTGTCGCTGACGATGGTGTAATCGCCATCGCCTCTCATAACCTTGGCAAAATTTCCGTGTTCGCGGATCGAGAAAACCATAACCGGAATTTTATTTTCACGAGCCAGAGAAACAGCCGTGGCATCCATCACCTTCAAATCTTTGGTCAGGATATCCATATAGGTCAGATGATCGTATTTTTTAGCCTCAGGGTCTTTGAACGGATCAGCAGTATAGATGCCGTTGACCTTGGTTCCTTTGGCAATCAGGTCACAGTTCATCTCGGACGCACGCAGTGCTGCGCCCGTGTCAGAAGTGAAGTAGGGGTTACCGGTTCCGGCTGCGAAAATAACCACGCGGCCTTTTTCCATGTGGCGGATGGCTTTGCGGCGGATATAAGGTTCGCAGACCTGATCCATCTGGATGGCGGATTGAACGCGGGTTTTAATCCCAACATTTTCGAGAGCGTTCTGGACGCACAAAGCGTTGATGACAATTCCCAACATTCCCATGTGGTCGGCGGTGGTACGATCCATTCCGTTTGATGCCCCTGATACACCACGGAAGATATTTCCTGCGCCGACGACGATACAAACCTCAATCCCCATATCCACGACTTCTTTGACGTCATTGGCGATCCGCGCCACGGTTTCAGGATCAAGCCCAAATTCCTTGGGCCCCATCAGAGCCTCTCCAGACATTTTTAATAATACGCGTTTGTATTTTGGTTTGGCAGAGGATTCAGTATGGATCTCGTCTTTTATCGCGGGCATGGCGGGCATCTCTATTTCCTTTTTTGAATTTCGCACAAGTCATACCACTGACGCGAAAAAATGCAAGAAATTCGGTCGCTTGGTACACAAAAAAGCCGACCAAATAGCCGGCTTCCTTAATTCTTTGGTCGAAAAAATATTAACCGTTAACGGCAGCAGCCACTTCAGCAGCGAAGTCGGTTTCTTCTTTTTCGATGCCTTCACCGAGGACAAAGCGCGAGAATGCAGCCAATTTGATCGGGCTTCCAGCTTCTTTTCCCGCTTTGTCGAGCAGGGCAGAGATTTTTGTCTCAGGATCCATAATGAACGCTTGTTCCATCATGCAGACTTCTTCGTAGTATTTGCGCATACGGCCTTCGAGCATTTTTTCAACAATCTCGGCAGGCTTGCCGGAGGCCAAAGCGGTCTCGCGTTGAACGTTTTTCTCACGTTCTGCCGCAGCAGGATCGACACTGGAGACATCCAGAAATTCAGGAGCAGCAGCAGCAACATGCATTGCCAGTTGTTTGCCCAAAGTTTGCAGAGCTTCTGCAGGGGCAGCGGATTCGAGGGCAACCAGAACGCCGATTTTACCCAAGTTCGGGGCAATCGCATTGTGAACGTAAGATGCTACATAACCTTGTGAAACGGTCAGTTTGGTCGCGCGACGCAAGGACATGTTTTCGCCAATGGTTGCGATCAGGGCCGTCAATGCTTCAGCTGTGTTCTTGCCAGCTTCGAAGGCTGCATTCGCCAGAGACTCGGTTGCGCCGTCAGTTGAAAGGGCAATCGTTGCAGCTTTTTTCACGAAGTTCTGGAATTGTTCATTACGACCCACGAAATCGGTTTCTGCGTTAATCTCTACCAGAGCGGCTTCGAGACCGTTTGCGTTAGCTGCAACAGCAACCAGACCTTCAGCGGCAGTGCGTCCGGATTTTTTGGCGGCCTTGGCCAGACCTTTTGTACGAAGCCAATCTACTGAAGCTTCCATATCACCTGCGCATTCGACCAAAGCGTTCTTTGCGTCCATCATACCAGCGCCGGTTTTTTCACGGAGTTCTTTTACCATTGATGCTGTAATATCAGCCATCTTTATCCTCATTTTGTTTCGGGGTTCATCATCATATTTTTAATAAGGGAAGAGGGGACTTATATAAGCCCCTCTTCGAATTTTATTAGGCGGTTGCTGCAGCTTTTTTCTCAGATTCTTCCAGAGTTTCAGCGGAATTTGCTGCTGCTGGAAGAGTTACTTCCACAGTTTCTGCTTCGCCGAGATCTTTTCCTTTGGAAGACATTTCCGCCTGAATACCATCCAGAATAGCGGAAGATACAAGGTTGCAATACAATTCGATTGCGCGCAAAGCATCATCGTTACCTGGAATAGGGAAGTCGATTCCATCAGGGCAGGAGTTGCTGTCGAGAATAGCAATCACAGGAATACCCAGCTTGTTGGCTTCTTTAACTGCGATGTCTTCTTTGTTGGTGTCGATGATGAAAATTGCATCAGGTTGACCAGCCATATCCTTGATACCGCCGATGGACAGTTTCAGTTTTTCCATTTCACGACGCAACATCAAAATTTCTTTTTTGGAGTAAGGGACTTTGTCATGAGAGAAAATGTTTTCCAGCTCTTTCAAACGATTGATCGAGTTGGTTACTGTTTTCCAGTTGGTCATCATGCCGCCCAACCAGCGGTGGTTGACGTAGTATTGACCGCAGCGTTTTGCAGCTTCGGCAACAGTGGATTGTGCCTGACGTTTGGTTCCGACGAACAGAACACGACCGCCATTGGCCACGATTTCGCGCAAAGTGCGCAAAGCCTGATCCAGCATTGGTACGGTTTGTTGAAGGTCGAGAATATGAACACCGTTACGAACGCCGAAGATGAACGGACGCATTTGCGGGTTCCAACGACGGGTGTGGTGTCCAAAGTGTACGCCTGCTTCAAGCAGTTCGCGCATGTTGACTTCTGGCATTGCCATTATTTTAGCTCCTTTTTCCGGTTTAGCCTCTACAGGGTTGTGATGACGAACCATTCGTCACACCGGTAGGGTTGAATAAGATTTGTCTGCCTTATCCGCCCAGCCCTGTATGTGAATTGACGCTGTTTATAGGGGCTTTGCCCCGTCAATGCAAGCAAAAAAGCCCTTTTTTTCTTGTTCAGAATAAAAAGGGACTATAAAAATTCAATCACTATGTGAATATATTCTTATTTATCCGGTTTTCCCAAAAACTATACGGATAGATCAACCAAAGAGCCTCGTTGCGTGCTTGTTTTGGTTGGATTATTTTCAGTTTTATTGCTCGCCAGTGTCAGGCTTGTTGCATTCTGGTTTGCGGAGGAGACGCGGTCTCCTGCTGCTTGCATGCCGGCGATCCGTTCTTTCGAGGTGTCACGGTTTTTAAGGCCAAACTCGGTCGCGGTGTCATTTCTCAACTGCTGGGTCAGCGGTGTCGCTGTTGGTTGACTGGAAAGCGTTGTGATTGCGCTCATCTTTTTTCTCTACCTTACCCTTGATTTGGCCAGATTCTAGCTGGCGGTTCTGTGACTGTCCAACAAGTGTATAATATAAGCATTAATATTTTATTGATAGCCCAATCGAGTATTTTTTCTGCAGAAAATCGGCTTTGCAGGGGAATGAATTTACCTTCTGTAAATCAATTCGTGTGAAGATCAATATATAAGAGTGTGTGAAAAATATTGTTAAAGCAGCACCGGTGGCGGTACCGGAAGGAGTTTTTTTTAAGATTTTGGGGTAACCGATATGGGAATTCAGGATTCAGTGGATCTGGATTTTAGTGATAGAAACGGGCGTGATGGGATGTCCGGGGCAGGATCAATTTCGCCAATGTTGGTGGAGTTGTACGATTCTCATAAACAATATGCACAAGATCCGGAAAACCATTCACATTCCAGAGAGATTGTTTGCGGTCAGATGACAGATTTGTTGTCTGTCGCGTCGCGCATTTCAGACCGTGAGATGGTTACCGATGTGCTGGTGACGTTGTTGCGCCAGTCGGAAAAAGAATTAAAGTCGGCATTGGCAGAGCGTCTGGCATTGCTACCCAATGTCCCGTTGCGTTTATTGTTGCAGCTTCTCAATGAAGATATCTCTGTCGCACGTCCGATCATTCTTAACAGTCCTGTTTTGAATGATCTTGATCTGCTTTATATTATCCAGTCGCGCGACACCACGTTCTGGCAGACAATTGCCGCACGTCGTTTTATTAAAGAGAATGTTGTTGATGCCTTGGCCACCACACATGATGTCCCGACTGCAAAAGTTCTGGTCGAGAACGAGACCATCACTTTAACCGATTTTTCGTTGCATGAGCTTGAGCAAATGGCCATGCAGAATGAAGAATTGGCCAAGCCGTTGTTGCTGCGTTCCGATGTTCCGGAATCTGTCGCGCGCAAAATTCATGAGTATGTCAGCCGTGATTTGAAAGACTTTACATCTTCGCAGTTTGGCTCCACAGTCTCTGATGCGGATCAGAAAGAAGTACAAGATGTCATCAATGATGTCTTGAATGAATTTGTCACCCCGAGAATGTCAGGGGATTCCTTTATGCCGACAGCGGCAATGTTGCGTGCCGCCGAGATGTTCATGCAACAGGGGAAACTTGATGTCACCTTGATGGTGCGAACCTTGAAGCGCGGACAGATATCATCCTTCATTGCCCAGATGAGCGTTTTTTCCAACTTGAACCCAAGCGTTGTTGTATCTTTGTTAAAGCAACATAACGGTCAGGGATTGGCGATTGTTGCGCGGGCTTGCGAGATTTCAAATGAGGATTTCATGTCCATGTTTATGTTGACCCGTCGTATGGTGAATGCCGATGGCGTTGTGTCGTCAGAGAATATTGGTAAGGCACAAAGTTATTATAACCGGATCAATTCATATCTGGCCAAGAAGATATTAAAACGCAGCCAACATTAAGTGTGGCTGCGCTCTGAAAAGTTTAGTAGGGGGAGGCGGTGGTATAGAGAGTGTGCCTTTACGCTGCCTTTTTTGGGGAAGAAAGTGCTTCGACGCCCGGCAGGGGCTTTCCTTCCATCCATTCAAGGAAGGCTCCGCCGGCGCTCGAGACATAAGTAAAGTCATCGGCACAGCCTGCTTGTTCCAACGCTGAAACGGTATCCCCGCCACCTGCAACACTGACAATTTTTCCTGCCTTGGTATATTCGGCAACAGCTTGAGCGGCTGTGTTTGTTCCAGTGTCAAATGGTTTAACTTCGAACACACCCAACGGGCCATTCCACAATACAGTTTTGCAATTCGCCAACACTTCACGGAGTTTGGCAACCGTTGCAGGGCCTGCGTCAACGGCTTCGCGTTCGGTTGGCATTTTATCGGCTGCGAAAATTTCAAAGGGAACGTTGGCGCCAAATTCCAGAACCGTTACACGGTCAACCGGCAGAATAATTTCGCAGTTTGCGGCCTTGGCAGTTTCCATGATGGCGCGAGCTTCATCAGCCATATCTTTTTCACACAATGATTTTCCAATCTCGATTCCTTGCGCATACATGAAGGTATTGGCCATTCCACCACCCAAAAGCAGATAATCCACTTTTTTGACGAGGTTATTGAGAACGGAAAGTTTGGTTGATACTTTGGCTCCGCCAACAATCGCCAAGACTGGCCGTGCCGGATTTTCAAGAGCAGCATTGAGCGCGTTCAGTTCTGCTTCCATCAACATGCCTGCGCAAGCGGGCAGGTGATGTGCCAGACCTTCGGTAGAAGAATGTGCGCGGTGGGCAGCCGAGAAGGCATCGTTACAATAGATGTCTCCGAGAGCTGCGAGTTGTTTGGTGAAAGCTGGATCATTTTTTTCTTCTTCAGCGTGAAAGCGAACATTTTCAAGAAGGGTGATTTGCCCGTTTTCAAGTGCGGCCTTCGCAGCTTCGGCAGATGCGCCGATGCAATCATCAGAAAAGCCAACCTTGACGCCCCAGCTTTTTTCCAATGCAGGCAGCATGAATTTCAAAGAGAATTCAGGGGTAATACCTTTTGGACGTCCGAAGTGAGAAATGACCAGAGTTTTCGCGCCATTCTTTGTCAAAAAATCAATTGTCGGTTTCAGGCGATCAATGCGGGTTGTATCGGTGATAACACCGTCTTTGGCAGGAACGTTCAAGTCCGCACGCAGCAAAACGATTTTACCTTTTACATCCATATTTTTCAGAGATTGAAAATCCATATCATTACCTTCGAAGCCGTTGGGAGTTAAAATATGGTCTATATTTAGGGGGTTCGGGGTGAAAGTGCAAGGGGGAGAAGGGAAGAACATCCTCACCAAACTCAGTTCGTTTTGCAGGTTTTTGTGTTTTTTGCAGATGCCATGCCAGTAATATATGACAAAGTTCGGTATTGGCGCGGATCAGGGCGCGCCCACGGGAGCGCAGTTCGCGCCGTGCGCAGGAGTGGTAGCCTGTTTTATAAGAATTGCGGGAGGAGGCAATTTTCCCCGTGTCAGTCCGAGGGCCTGTCGATTTCTGCCATGGGCGGTTTGCGCGGCATCTGGCGGCAGCAGATTTTCTTTTTTCGGGTGTCCATCCACAAGCCATTATTAGGGTGTCGTTCCAGCTTTGTTCTTGATGGATTTTGATTCTAATTTGAGATTATCCATTTTAATTTTATGAAGGAGATGTACAGTTTCGCAATAGCGACGTTGCATTTGCGTCACATGTTTCAATTCATTGCGTCCGAACCGTAACAACAAAAATTGAATGGTGGCATTCATCTGGTGTAACTGGGTTGCGATTGATCCCGTAATATAGTCATCTTTCAGAGCGTCTGTTCCTTCGGGGCAGTTCATTTCCCCCAAAAATTCTTCAAGGTCGTAGCAATTGTAGATATTAGTTTCTCTTTTTTTCCTGTTTCTTGCCCATATAAAATCCGATAGTTCGTTTTGTGTGGCCTCTATCGGGGGCGGTTTGAGGTCAGGTGTAGAAGATTGTTTTTCTGTCATTTTATTTCCTTGGAGCTTTTCGCCTTACTGTAGGATATTATTCCTATAATGTCAAGGGGATTTTATAGTTCTTCTGATTGAAGAATAGCACCCCCACACTTTAAGTACCCCCACGAATTTTATCACCCCCACCCTGACCCTCCCCCCTCAAGGGGGAGGGGAAAGAGGAGATTGGCCCCCCTCGAGGGGGAGGGGAAAGGGGAATAAGTTATTTCAACGACTTGGCGGCTTCGGTGGTTTCGATAAGGCGCGTTCGAAGGGTCGGATCAAGGAAGGAATGTCCCGCGTCCGGAACAATAACGTAATCAGCTTCGGGCCATGCAAGATGCAGGCGGTTGGCCGAGGCCATCGGACAGATTATATCGTAGCGCCCCTGAACTATCGTTGCAGGAATGGAGCGGATTTTCCGGATGTTTTTCAGCAGGCTGTGTTCCGGCTTAATGACTTGCGTATAAAAATAATGCGCTTCGATTTTTGCCGTGGCGAGGGCGTAGTAGCGTTGATCTTCGGAAACCAGCGTTTCTTTGGTCGGGAAGAATGACGCGCAAGTCGATTCATAGGCGTTCCATTGCATGGCGGCGTGAATTGATTTGCGGTCATCGTCGCCTGTTAAGTCTTCGTAATAGGTTTGTAACAGATCTTTTGGTGTGCGGCCTTCGGTGAAGTTTTCCCATGCTTCGGGGAAAATTGTGGACATGCCATGCATGTACCAGTCGATTTCATATTGTTCCATCAGAAAGATCGAACGCAAAACCAGAGAGATGCAGTGGTCGGGAAAATGTTGGGCGTAAGCCAGTGCCAGAGTACTTCCCCATGATCCACCGAACAGATGCCAGCGTGGAATTTTGAGGTGCAGGCGGATCTTCTCCATATCTGCGATCAAATCATCAAGCGTATTATTCTTGAGGCTGCCCAGTGGCTGGGAGCGTCCGGCGCCGCGTTGGTCAAAAATAATAATGCGGTAAAAATTGGGGTCAAAAAAACGGCGATGGGTTGCAGTTGCTCCAGCCCCCGGGCCGCCATGCAGGACAACAACAGGGATACCATCCGGATTGCCGCTTTGTTCCCAGTAGAGTGTATGGGTTTCATCGACGGCGAGGAAGCCTTGGGAGTAGGGCGCGATGGGGGAAAACAAATTTCTCATCGGGCGTGGATGCAATGCCGATGCGTAGCTGAGGGATCTTGGCCCACTTGATTGCAAATCCGTCTGTGCTTTCATATCTTTAGTCGTATATAAAATCTGCCAATAAAACAAGTTGACATATTTTGTTATGTATAACAATTTGCGCGTGACAATCGAAGGTGCCGAAGATTATGATTTACTCGGCGTGCCGGTCTCGGCGCAATCTCATTGAGGCCGTAACCAGCGAGAGATAGATGGCTAAAAGTATTTTGATGCTCCGGATTTTTTGTGTTTTCTTGCTGGGGTTGAGTTTTTATCTAGCGTGGGTTCCCGCGCTTGGGTCGATGACAAAGTCGCATGCCGTTGTGATGTCTGTGCATCCTTACAGGTCGAGCGTGCGCGCCGAATTTTCTCTAAGCGATGGTCAGGTTTTAACCTGCTCAGGAAAAGCTTACGGGCAAAATGGAAGTTCGCTCTGCCCGCTTGAAGGCTTGAGTGCTTTGGTGCAAACACAGGAACAGGTGACACTGTGGTATCACGGCTCTAAAATCTGGCAAATAGAAACCTTGGACAAACGTAAAATTATCGACCATCAGAGTGTGCGCCACAATCGGTTGTTTGTCTTGGCTTTGGCGGCTTTTGTTTTTGGGGGCATCTCAGTGTTTGCCCCTGTGCTTGTTACAAAACCATAGATTCTAAATCCTGTAACTAGATCCGACAATAAAACAAGTTGACATATTTTATTATGTATAATAATTTGCGCGTGTTTCGTTCTATTATAACTATAAAGGGTGTTTTTAATTATGAGTTGGAAAATTGGACTTGCGAGCTTGGTTCCTGTCTTTGCTTTAGGAACCGCCATTGCCGTAAAAATTGACTTGTTCGATGTTCCTGCTGTCAACCATGCTACGGCTGCGCTTGCTGGTGTGTTTCCTCAAAAAAATGATGCACCCAATCAAAAGTGCCCAACCAACATTGATCCAAAATCCGGACTGGACGTTTACAACGCTACTTGTAAATAGGCTAATCGTTGGTCTTAATCTTCTGAATAATTTCTTTGACCAGGTTTTCCTGTTCCGATTTCGGTTCTTCCTGCTTTGTTATTGAGGGTTTTTCGATCGTCGGGGCAACCGGATGGGAGATGGTTTGCATGGATGGTTTTTTTGGTTCGTTGATGGATGTTCCAGCCGATGCATTCTGATCTTGCATTCCAAGCACCTCGAGTTGATCGGGTGTTTCAAGGTCAATGAATGGCCCGTTATAAAAACGCACCCAGCCACGCACCCGCACCTGTTTGCCGCGCAGCGATTGCAGGGCAACCTGTCGTTTGGCAAAGTCACGTTGCAGGGCAGGGGATATGCCGATAGTGAAATCGGTTTTCCAGTCGGGCGAAAAATTCAGATACAGATTATTTTTGGTGAGCGTTGCGTTTTCAATTTTGGCTTCGATAATCTGTTCGGAGTTCAAATGGTCTTTGATGCTTTCGGCATTTTGAATCGTGATTTTTTCATCTGCCCAAAGACCGAGTTTTTCCGATCTGGCAAGTTGCTCCAGTTTCAACAAATCAGGAACCATTTCCGGATTTGATGGAGATGGCCAGACCATCGCCAGCCCTTCGCGCACCAGTTGACCCGAAATCCAGATTTTATCTTTTCCGCATTCGAGTTGAGCGATTGTGTGCCCCATCCGGTTCATGCGTCCCAGTTCAGCTGTGCGGGTTTGATAGAGTGTGCAGCGGTGTTGATCGAGCAGGTCGTGCAACCTCGTTTTGGACTGAAGGGATAGGTCTGAAAAATTTTCAGGGGTTTTTATGTTCGGCAAAACGTATATATTTTTGTCGGTTGCAATGAAATGTGTGCCGTCGATAATTGTTTCGGCGGTGAGCGGGGTTGATGTCTTACCCAATCCGTCAAAACGGGATGTGACAGGTGCAATATTTTTATTCTCCTGTACCTGTTCGGCGTTGGCTTGTGGTATAAGGATAACCGCTATGAAACAAGTCATAGTCAGCAGAATAAATGATAACAGCTTTTGCATGGAGCCAGATTTATGGATTATCACCTTTTTTGCAAGCCTTTCGTGTTGGGTCTGTCCATTTGTGCTCTGTTTTTTGGAGTGGCGGCTTGTACGTTCAATCCCGCCACAGGAGAGAAGCAATTTACCGGATTGATGTCGGAAGATCAGGAAAAGGCACTGGGTGCAGAGCATCATCAGGACATTATCAAAGAGTTTGGCGGGGTCTATAATCATCCCGGCTTGCAGGCTTATGTGAATGAGATCGGTCAGCGCGTTGCCAAGGATACCGAGCGTCCGGATATTACCTATCGGTTTACATTGCTGGATAGTCCGGAAGTGAATGCCTTTGCTTTGCCGGGGGGATATATTTATGTCACGCGTGGCATTCTGGCCTTGGCCAATAGCGAGGATGAGCTGGCGTCTGTTCTGGCTCATGAAGTTGGACACATCACGGCGCGCCATCAGGCCGAGCGTTTTTCGACCGGTGTTCTGGCGTCTTTGGGAGCGTCGATTATCGGCGCGGTTTCCGGTACGCCCGGCGTGTCTCAGGCGTTAAGCACAGGCACAAATCTTTATATGAGTTCTTATTCCCGCGATCAGGAAAGTCAGGCCGATGCTTTGGGGCTGCGGTATTTAAGCCGTGCGGGATATGACACTTTTGCCATGCCTGCCTTGCTTAACCAGTTGGATCGGGAGGATCGTCTGGAGCAGAAAATCGAAGGTAAGCAGCAGCAGAGCAGTTTCTTTTCCGATCACCCGATCACCGCAGACCGTGTTGCGGCAACATCGTCTATGGCGGCAAGCTATCCGCTTGTCAAACCTGTGCAGGATGAAAAAGCCATTAATCGTGAACGGTATCTTTCAAAAATTCGTGGCATGACCTATGGCGATAGCCAGAAGCAAGGATTTGTCCGCAATCATGGGTTCTATCATCCGGAGTTGGGTCTTACGTTTACTGTTCCTGCCGGATATAAATTGATTAACCAGCCGGATCAGGTGATCGCCAAGGGGCGCGACGGGGCAGTGTTTATCATGGATATGGCCGCCAGTCGGGGTATGACCGATCCTGTGACTTATCTGTCGCGCGACTGGCTGGATGGCAAGGGTGTTGCGGCACGTCCCGAGCCCATCAGTGTGAATGGGTCACCTGCGGCTACCTTGGCTGTGGACGGAACATTCAATAACCAGCCCGTCGTTTTGCGTCTGGTTGCGATTCAATGGGGAGCGCGAGATTTTGTCAGGTTCCAGATGGTTATCCCGAAAAGTCTTTCCCAGCAAAGTGTCGATGAGTTAAAGCGCGTCACATATAGTTTTCGCAAAATGAGCGATGCTGAAAAGAAAACTATTCGACCAGTCCGGATTGAATTGGTCACTGCCAAGGCAGGAGACACGGTCGGGACTTTGTCACGGCAGATGCAGAGTAATGGGTATTCGGATGAATGGTTCCGTGTCCTCAACGGGATGGGCGCCAAAGACGTTGTAAAAACCGGACAGAGATACAAGGTCGTGCGATAAAAAGAAAAAACCGGCGAGGAGGGGAGTCCTGCCGGTTTAGTCCTTTTTCAGGGGAGATGAAAAAACTTTTTTACGCTGCGTCGGTCAGCATATCCTTGATATCTTTCCCGATGCGTGGTTCCAGATTTTGTTTCAATTTCTGCATGGCTCGGGCTTCCAACTGGCGGACGCGTTCTTTGCTGACACCCAGTTTTTTACCCAGATCTTCCAAAGTGACGGTGTCATATTGCAAGTGGCGTTCACGGATAATGCGTTGCTCGCGGTCAGAAAGTGTCTTGAGTGCAGAGTTAAGCCATGCGGAACGGGTTCCGGCATCCTTGATCCCGATGACGATGTCTTCGGGGTTGGGGCGGGTGTCGGACAGGAACGATTGAAAGTCATCGTCGCCGTCTTCGGAGAGCGTTGCATTCAGCGATTGGTCTCCGCCACTCATCCGGCCTTCCATGTTTTCAACATCCTTGACTCGCACGCAGAGAATTTTTGCAATTTTCTCGCGTCCCTCGGAGGTCAGGCCGTTTTCAGTCGCGGCCCCATCAATCTTGGTCCGCAGGCGGCGCAGATTAAAGAACAGGGATTTTTGTGCGGCGGTTGTGCCTGTACGAACAATCGACCAGTTGCGCAGGATATAGTCCTGAATAGATGCTCTGATCCACCATGCGGCATAGGTTGAAAAGCGAACCTCGCGCTCCGGTTCAAACCGGTTGGCAGCCTGCATCAAGCCGATATTGCCTTCTTGAATCAGGTCGCCCAACGGCAGTCCATAATTTTTATATCTGGAGGCCGCGGCAATCACCAGTCTGGTATAGGATTTAACCAGTTCATGCATCGCGCGTTCATCGCCGTCATTGCGCCATTTGCGCGCCAAATCTGCCTCGTGCTCACGTTCCAGTAACGGCTCTTTCATCGAGGATCGGATGTAGTTCAGGTTGGATTTTTGAGTTCCTTGATCGTCAATATGTGCCATTGTTAATACCCTTTTCCTTCGTTCTTATAACCTTGATATTCTTACGTTTATGAGGCAGTTTTGGTTCCGTTTTAAGATCGACCAAATTTATTATTTTCTGTCTCTGATAGGTATTCGGCGGTGCGACAAAAAGGTTACAAGGAAAAATCAATATTTTATCATTGACATAATATATAAGCTCATGTAGGGCTGTCCTTTATATATATCGACAGATTAATTACCAAACTTCACAGCAGGATTTTTTAATGAGTGTATCTTCCCATGCCGATAAATTTGAAGCTCCGCGCATGGATTCTGCGGGACGGATCGAGCTGGTCGGGATGGACTTGCCCCAGATGCAGGCCGTGATGGTTGAAGAGGGCATGCCAACCTTTCGCGCCAAACAAATCTGGAACTGGATTTATCAGCGCGGTGTGACGTCTTTTGACAAAATGGCAAATTTACCAAAAGATTTGCGGGCCACACTGGTTGAAAAATATGTGATTGATCGTCCCAAAGCTATCACAGAACAAAAATCGGAAGATGGCACCATCAAATGGTTGCTTGGCATGTCGGATGGACAGCAGGTCGAGATGGTATTTATCCCGACCCCGACGCGCGGGACGTTATGTGTGTCGTCGCAAGTCGGATGCACGTTGACTTGTAAATTCTGTCATACCGGAACACAGCCTTTGGTTAGAAATCTGGGCCCACATGAAATTTTGCAACAAGTTATGTATGCCAAAGATGTTTTGAAAGAATGGCCTTCTGATGGAGAAAAGCAAAGCCGTGACCTCACCAATATCGTGATGATGGGCATGGGCGAGCCGCTCTATAATTACGAGAATGTGGCGGCTGCGTTGAGGATTTGTATGCATGCGGATGGGCTAGGGATTTCCAAGCGCCATATAACCTTGTCAACATCCGGCGTTGTGCCGCAGATTGTTCAGTGTGGGGAAGAGTTGGGTGTCAACCTTGCGATTTCTTTGCACGCATCGAATGACGAATTACGATCAAGCATTATGCCGATCAACAATAAATATCCTTTGAAGGATTTGCTGGAGGCCTGTCGGAATTATCCGGGGATTTCCCCGATGCGGCGGATCACGTTTGAATATGTGATGCTCGATGGGGTCAATGACAGTGATGAACAGGCAAGAGAATTGACTCATCTGTTGTATGACATTCCGTGCAAGATTAATCTCATTCCGTTTAATGCCTGGGCGGGCAGTGGATTTCAATGTTCCCCGATGAAGCGGATTGAAAGTTTTGCCAGTATTCTGGAGGGTGCAGGATATGAAGCACCGATCCGCCGTCCGAGAGGTCGGGATATTCTTGCCGCTTGTGGTCAGTTGAAATCTGAAAGCCAGCGTCGAAAACAAAGTTAAAACCAAAACCAAAAAAAGGGAGTACTGAGTATGAGAAACAAGAAGAGAATTGATAAAAAACCGGGTGTTGACTCTTTAAGCGTGAGTGTTCGTGAGGTCGTTGGAGAACTTATAAAAGCTGGATTTACCTGTGTTACCGAGGGAGGGGAAAAGAATTCCGGTGTCAGGACTTCCCGTATTCCTTCTGCCAAAGAAACTTGTGCAGTGTTTAACGAACTTGCCCAACAAAAGTTAAGCGAAATACGTAAAGCCGCACAATCCAGTTTGAGCATCGCCTTGGGAAGAGGCAATGTTGGAGATGACGTTCTTAGAGGTTTAAGGGCAGAATATAATCGGGTTCAGGCGATGACGCCGATGGACGTTCTTGATGTCAGTAATGGTGGACGCCGGATGAAGTTTTCAGGATTCCATGTTGAGACAGGACGGCCTGCGGAGTTTCTTGTTGCTCCTTGCGGACATATGCGCGGAACCGAGTTGGAAGCGTTGCGTGTTGAGACAGGAATTAATTTACTTCACCTGCCAACGGGCGAAGCTGTTTTGTCCCGTCAAGCTGGCAGAGAACGGGATTTCTGTTAGTTCCTGAGTCCTCTTTGATTTGAATATGTGCTATGCTCCCTTGAGGGAGCATCGAGAATCTATGAAGGGTAACGATTTCAAAAAGCAGACATCAACCATTTCGGCAGCACGGGCTTTGCAAGTGCTGCAAGAGGCGGGTTTTATTGTCGCGACTTATTCTGAAGCTCCTGAAGTTAAAAAAGCTTATCGCAAGGATGTGTTGGCTGCACGCCGCCGCTTTGGTGAACTGGCGGCCATTTCGGCAACGGGCAGAAGTCTGACCATGATTGGACGCCATCCCGAGACGGGACAGGTCGTCGATGTTCTGGTTCCTTTAGAAGATATGTTAGGGCATGGAGCCTTGGAATCTTTGCAGAAAAAAACCGGATTGGTTTTTACGCAATGACGGATTCTTATAAGACACCTCTATGCTTAACACCCCCATACTTAACACCCCCATCCTGACCTTCCCCCCTCAAGGGGGAAGGGAATAAGGCCGCTCGCTCAAGGGGGAAGGGAATAGGGGCGCTCGCTTAAGGGGTGAGGGAATCTTGATTCTGGGGTTGATTTTGGCGCAGTTCATCCAGACACATCTCGCCATGATCTTCACACGTCCCGCATTGATAGCCCTCATCGGACATGATGGTGCTGACTTCTTCCCAGTTTTTCTTCAGGAACTCAGGATATTTCTTTATAAAATCTTGTAGTTGTTTATCGTTTATCCCACGGCAGATACAGATATGCACAGCAGACTCCCACGTTTTTTATATTTATAGCAGGCGGATGCTTTTAGTTGCAAGTAATTCTTATTTGCTTCCAGCTAACCAGTCGGGACGCTGGAACTGTGCGTCATATTCGGCAGCTTCCTTGATTTTCTGGAATTGCTTGCTGTTGGAATAGCCTTGCTTTAGCGGGATAATTCGGACATCGCCACCATTTTTGCGGATGGTCGCGGTTTCTGGCATTTTATCGGGGTCGTAATCCCCGCCTTTGGCGTGAAGGTCAGGTTTGAGAATCTCGAGAACCTGTATCGGGGTGTCTTCATCAAAAAAGGTCACATAGTCCACGCAGCCCAGACCCGCAGCAACAAAGGCGCGATCCTGTTCTGCATTGATCGGACGGGCAGGGCCTTTGATCCGTTTGGTCGAGGCATCGGTATTCAGGATCACCACCAGAACGTCGCCCATATTGCGTGCGGCCTCCAGATATTCAACATGGCCCGCATGCAAAAAGTCATAAATGCCGTTGGTGGTCACGATCACCTTGCCCTGTTGTTTCAGGTCAGCCAGAACAGGGGCCAGATCGGTTGCCGAGGTGAAAATTTTATCCTGTATTTTTCCGGTCATATCAGAGGCGCCCTTCATCGGGAATGTTGAGAATGTTACCGCAGGCCTTGCAGTGAACCGCGTCCAGATCGTGCAGGTAAAGTCCGCATTTGGGGCAGGAGAAACGGACTTTATGTGGACGGAACACCGTCTGAATCAGGCGGATAAACAAGGATACGCCGAAAATCATAATCAGGATCGAGATCGCTTTTCCCGAACTGCCGTTGAGCGTGATGTCTCCGAAGCCTGTGGTGGTCAGCGTTGTTACGGTGAAATACATCGCATCAACAAAGTGTTTGATGTTCGGGTTGGTCTCGACCTGCGTAACATAGACAAGTTGTGTCATGACGAAGATGAAAAGCATCAGGTTGGTTATACTGAGAATAATGTCTTCGTTCTTCTGGAAGAACGTAAAGTCTTCGCGCAGGCGTTTGACCAAAACATAAGAGCGCAGCAGTCTGACAACACGGGCAGCGCGCAGGAACGCGAGGTTTTCACCGATCAGTGGCGCAAGGAAGGACAAGATGACGGCCAGATCAAAAATATTCAACGGAGAAATGGTAAAGGAAACTTTTTTCGGGGAAATTGCAAATCGTGCTCCGTAGTCTATCGCCACATAGAGTCCAAAAATAATATCAATCAATTCGATGAAGTCGTTGCCATGAAAAAATGTCGAGACAATCAAAAACAGCAGGGTCACAACATCAAGGGAAAGCAGGACATAACGAAAGCGATGCGCGCGGGGCGTATCGCTTTCATAGAGTTCTTTTATTGTGGCAAGAATCTTATTCATGCCCGAAGTCTAGCAAATCTAAAGGAAATAGACCAGTAGCAGGTAAACATTGGCAATAGCAATGGTCAAGAGTGTCAGCGGCAAGCCGAGGGCAATGTATTTCATAAAGGAAATCGAATGTCCGGCACGGTCGGCAAAGGAGGCCACCATCACGTTGGCCGAAGCACCGATCAGTGTACCGTTACCACCAAGACACGCCCCAAGAACCAGACTCCACCATAATGGGTTGAGGGCATCGCCTTGACCGAATGTATCCCCCATACTTTGAATCACAGGGATCATGGTTGCCACGAACGGGATGTTGTTGACAAAGGCCGAGAAGAAGGTCGAAGCCCACAGAATAACCATTCCGGTTTTGGTAAAGTCACCGTCAGTCAGTGAGGTGATTTGTTGGGCTGCCAGTGCCAGAAGGCCTGTATGTTCCAAGCTGGCCACCACGATAAACAAACCAAGGAAGAAGAAAATCGTATCCCATTCGACTTCATGGAACGCTGCGTGAGCTTTTTTGTTCTTTTCGGTCAGCTTGTGGCCAAACCCGTCAAGGAACATCAGCAACGCCGCGCCAGCCAGTGCAGTGGTTCCGGTTTCGATGTGCAAGAAGTTATGCCCCAAGGTGAATCCTGCCATCACCAGCCCCAATACGAAGAAGGATTTGATGAGCAAGCTATGGTTTTTCAGGGCTTTTGCCGGTTCATAGCGCAGCAAGTGGGCGCGCGCGCGCATCGAGGTCGTCAGGTGACGTCCCCAGAAAAAGTCGAAGACCCCCAGCATAACAACGACGATGCAGACAATGGCTGGCCCCATGTTGAACAGGAAGTCTGTGAAGCTCAACCCCACGGCAGAACCGATCAGAATGTTGGGTGGGTCCCCGATCAGGGTTGCTGTTCCGCCGACATTCGAGAAAATAATTTGTGCCAGCAGAAACGGAAAAGGTTTCAGTTTCAATTGTTCGGTCAACAAAATTACAATCGGGACGATCAGCATTACTGTTGTAACGTTATCCAGAAAAGCCGAGAAGACTGCGGTAATTACGGACAAGACCGCCATGAGCCCACGCGGGCTGGCGCGCACCGATTTTGCGGCAACGATTGCCACATATTGGAAAATTCCGGTTTCCTTCATGATGCCGACAATCACCATCATGCCGATCAACAGGAATAATGTATTGAAGTCCACGGCCTCGATGGCTTGTTCCTGATTAAGTAGGCCAAGAATAATTGCCAAGGATGATGCCACGAGAGCGATCACAGCTTGGTTCATTTTTTCGGCAATAATAACGGCATAGACCATGCCCATAATAGCGACTGCAATATACTGGGCGGGGATGCCAAGGATCAGTTCGTTCATAATAGTTACCCTCTAAAGTACTTTTATCTCTATAATTTCTTAGACTTACTTTTCTTATTTCTGGCCTTGTTCTTCTTTTTCGACTTCCAGCAGCACTTCGTGCAGGCAGTGCAGGCAGGATTGTTCAGAAACCAGACCAACAAATTTTCGTGTGCCTTCTTCGACAACCGGCAGTGGGCTTCCATAACGGGTCAGGCAACGAATGACTTCGAGCAGTGGTGTTTCAGGGGTCAAGAGCAGATCTTCAATATCTGTTTGCATATGGTCACGAACCGATCTTGGCCCGATCTTACGGATTTTTTTCGCGGCACCCGGTGCGCCACCGATAATAAAATCAAGATCTTCCAGACCGTCTTCGATTTGAGCCGCCATCGGAAGAAGATCTTCCATTATGGAGTGAAGTCCAAACATGCCGACGATATCTCCGTTGGCATCAATAACCGGCGCAACGCGGATGTGATTGTCTTCGAGAATCTTTAGGGCGTCCTTGACGGTTTGATTGGGGTCAAGTTTGATGAAATTCGGAATAAAAGCTTCTGTGCACGCCATTGGTCTTACCTCTACTATATTCAGTATGTTGAAGGGTCGCCGTCCTATTCTTTCGCGATCAATAGAATTAAGCATTCTTGCCATTATTTCCGTGTTCGCGGGCGCAACATATTCCCAAATTCAGGGAGGTGTCCAGTGAAAAGGAAGAATTAAGATAAAAAATCAGGTGATTATATTGTCACACTCTAATTGTCGAGATTTTGCAAGCTGTTGCGGCTTTTTTGCACTCAATTGTACTTAAATGTTTGACATTTCCGTGAGAATCCTTATATTCCCGCCATTCCCGAGAAGTTTCTTCGTGAGAAGAGCGTTGGAATGGCTTGTTTACAGGCTGTTTTTCAATCTTTTTTGGTAATCGGGACAATAACAATTAAAAAAAGGAGTATCTGCCATGGCAGGAAAGCGTTTAAGCGCAAAGCATAAAATCGACCGTCGTTTGGGTTGTAACCTCTGGGGTCGTGCAAAATCACCTTATAATGTTCGTCAGACCGGCCCAGGCCAACACGGTGCAAACCGCGGTAAGCCAACCGATTACGGTCTGCAGTTGCGCGCCAAGCAAAAGCTGAAAGGCTATTATGGCAGCATTGGCGAGAAAAGATTCCGCCGTTATTATTTCGAAGCTATCCGTTTGCGTGGTGACTCTTCCCAGAACCTTGTTGGTTTGTTGGAAAGCCGTCTGGATGCTGTTTGCTACCGTGCGAAATTCACACCAACCGTATTTGCAAGCCGTCAGTTGGTTAGCCACGGTCACGTTAAAGTGAACGGAAAACGCGTGAATATTCCTTCTTACCAAGTTCAAGCAGGCGATATCGTGGAAATCCGTGAGAAATCACGTCAAATGCCATTGGTTATCACCGCCCGCGAATCAGGTGAGCGCGATATTCCTGAATTTCTGACAGAAGATGCAGCAGGGTTCAAAGTAACCTTCGTTCGCACTCCTAAACTGGAAGATGTTCCATATGCAGTTCAAATGGAACCAAATCTGGTTATCGAGTTTTACTCTCGTTAATAGAGCTATACAGATCAATAATTTTAAGAGAACCGCCCGATTGGGTGGTTTTTTTATCTGTGCGATGATTTGTTCCAGCTCTTTTAACCTATTTTTATGGAAGCTATAGGCATAATTACATATAATTTTCCACATTACATAATTAAAAAATATTTCAGGTGTACCGCATGACAGAATTTTTTCAGAATATATTCGCCTATTATGGTCTGGACTGGTTAACCATGTTTTTGGGGCTATGGGGAAGTTATCTGATTACCAAGCGGCGCGCTGTTGGCTTTGCCATGTTGTTTTGTAGCAGTCTTGCGGCGTTGGCGGTTGCCATGATGTCCGGCCAATACGGATTTATTGCGTATAACACAATTTCAATGGCGATTGCGTGTAAAGGATATCTTGGTTGGTCACGTCAAGATGTATCCGCAACCGTTTGATTTCATTTAATTTATTATCTTTATCTAGTCTTGTTTCTGGCGATGGGTCGTCAGGGACGTCAGGATGCCATGAAGCGTGCTTATCTCTTGATCTGTTAGATTAGATCTTTGAAATAACGATTTGATATTCCTAGATATTATATCCTTCATTTCGTCAACGCGATAAAAGCGCGAGGCGATTAACTCTTGATCCAGCCTGTTGAAGAAGTTGTTGAATTCTGCAGCCGTTGCCGGTTGGCTTTTGCCCGTGGGCAGGTGTTCTTCCGGTGCAGAAAAGACCTGTTGCGACCATTCATAAGCCACCAACAGCACAGATTGCCCCAAATTAAGTGATGAAAAGCCGGGATTGAGGGGAATCGAGATGATTTTATGGGCAAAGGCCACTTCGTCATTGGTCAGGCCGGCACGTTCGGCTCCAAACAGAATGGCAATTTTTTGTTTACTATCAATTAGTTCTGATATGTCTCGTGCGGCAAATCTTGGCGTCAGAACCGGTTTGACCAGATCGCGCGGGCGGGCGGTTGTGGCATAAATTGTGTGGCAATCGGCAATGGCATCCCCCAGAGTTTCAAAAACCTGAACCGGCGGCATCAAGTCCAGTGCGCCCGAGGACATGGCATTGGCCCGTTCATTCGGCCAGCCATCGCGGGGATTAACAATCCGCAGGTGGCACAGGCCACAATTGAGCATCGCGCGGGCTGTTGCCCCGATATTTTCCCCCATTTGCGGATTAACCAGCACGATAATGGGCTGAGTTTCATCGCTTGGCAGGTTTGTCAGCTCGTTTTTATTGGTTCCGGTCATGGGGGAACGTATAAAGAATTTGCCGGAAATTACAACATATAGTCTTTTCAATTAACTTTTATCCATCGTCACAGCGCTCCTACCGTATGTTCAATACGGGGCGTCGCTCGTTCCTTGTCTCAAAGCTAATTGATTCGACTATATTGCCTTCTGCTTAACTTTTATCCATCGTCATACTTTAAGTACCCCCATACTTAACACCCCCATCCTGACCTTCCCCCCTCAAGGGGGAAGGGAATAAGGCATCTTCTCAAGGGGGAAGGGAATAAGTCCTTCCGCTTAACTTTTTACATAGTGCAATTTGACAATTTCTTTGGTTAACGATATATTAACGTTACAAGTTGTTTTAATAGAGCGAGTTTCGAAGAGGGTGGTTTGATTATGTCTGCAGTTGCGTTAGATCATTTCGAATATAGGCACGTTGTCCCTTCAAATGACGTTAGTCCCCGTTTTGATGTTTTTGATGCGTTTTCCCGTCTGGAGACGTCGCGCAAAATGAGATTGTTGGATTTGATTATGTTGCATCGGACGATGGAATATAAGCGAACCATGGGAGCATTCTGGCCCCACTCTACGGAAAGCGATGCCCATAAACTCGAGATCATGCTCAAACATCGTCTGGAAAAAATTATGGCAGACGACAAGAATTAAGACTTATTTTTAAGAATTCCTATGGTGTTGGAACAAGTCCCCTCGGTTGAAAATCGAGGGGATTTCTTACTTTATGCGGCTTGGCTAGAAAGGCGTGCCTTGGCTTTTTCAGGGCCAATCAGCGGCAGCAAATCGCCGAGTTCCGGCCCGTGATCCATACCGGTCAAGGCCTGACGCAAGGGCATAAAGAGTTCTTTCCCTTTGCGGCCTGTCTCGGTTTTAATGGCAGTTGTCCATTCTTTCCAAGTGTCCGGTGTCCATGGGGCAGGCGGCATCAGTTCAATGGCCTTGGCAGCAAAGTCATTGTCATTGACCACTGGTGTGACCGGCCCGTTCGCCACTGTCCACCATTCCTTGATGTCGGTGATCACTTCAAGATTGGCGCGCACGACATTCCAGAAATCTTCGGTAATTTCTTCAAGACCAATTTGTGCCAGACGAATTTTAGCGTGGTCGTAATCCAGACCATGAATGATTTTGGAGTTGAGGCGCAGTAATTCGTCAGGATCAAATTTCGGAGTTCCGCGCCCGAACTTAGTAAATTCGAAACTCTCGATCAGTGTAGCATAATCGTTATACGCCTCGATCGGGTCGGACGTTCCAAGGCGTGCCAGCAGAGAGGAAATGGACAAAGGTTCCAGACCAATTTCATCGCGCAGTTGGATAATGCTCAAAGCGCCGAGGCGTTTCGAAAGCTTGCCGCCCTCGGCGTCCGAAATCAAAGGCAGGTGGGCGAATTGAGGTGTTTTGAATCCGATGGCTTCGAACATCTGGATGTGGGCCGCCGTGTTCGAGACGTGGTCTTCACCGCGCACGATGTGGGTCATGCCAAAATCTGCGTCATCAATCACCGAACACAGGTGATAGAGTGGCGAGCCATCTTCGCGGATCAGCACAGGGTCAGAAATGTCTTTTCCTTCAAAGCGGACTTCGCCGCGAATCTGATCTTGCCAGACGATTGGTTCGTCTTTCATCAGAAAGCGCCAGTGAGGTTTGCGACCTTGCGACTCGTATTTGGCCTTTTGTTCTTCCGTGAGGTTCAATGCGCCGCGGTCATAAATCGGTGGCAGGCCTTGGGTCAGTTGGGATTTGCGTTTAAGGGAAAGCTCCTCGGACGTTTCGTAACAGGCATAAAGACGCCCATCCTCTTTTAATTTTTTAATGACTTCAGCGTAGCGGTCAAGCCGTTTGCTCTGGTGCGCCAGTTCATCCCATGTGATGCCCAGCCATGTCAGGCTTTCATAAATCGCGGCTTCATATTCCGGTTTGGAGCGTTCCAGATCGGTGTCGTCGATCCGCAGCAGGAAATAGCCTTGGTTGGCTTTTGCAAACAGCCATGTGATAAGGGCGGTGCGGACGTTACCAATATGTAACATTCCGGTCGGGGAAGGGGCAAAGCGGACGCGAATTTGATCTGTCATGATAGAGACGTTTTAACGGATTTCTTGGGGAAATTCAATGGATAAGAAGGGTTTTTGGGAAGACAAACCGTGTTTTTTCCAGTTTCATTTTTGAACCACCAAGACACGAAGACACCAAGAGTTCGTCATTGTGAGCGACAGTGACGTAATCCAGTCAACTCCATACTTAAAGCACCCCCACCCTGACCCTCCCTCCTCAAGGGGGAGGGGAAAGAAGAGATTGAGCCCCCTCAAGGGAGAGGATTGTGGGGGTGGGGTTACCCTTTATAGCCGTTGGCAATGGGATAGCGGCGGTCACGGGCAAAGGCGCGCGGCGTTATTTTTGGCCCCGGGGGGGACTGGTTTCTTTTATATTGGGCGATTTTGAGTAGCCTTGCCACTTTTTCAACAGTGCTTTTATCAAATCCCGTTTTGATGGTGTCGGCGATTCCCAAATCCTGTTCAATCAGGCAATGCAAGATAACGTCCAGCGTTTCGTAGGGGGGGAGGCTGTCCTGATCTTTCTGGTCGGGACGGAGTTCGGCACTCGGCGCTTTGGTGATGACGTTGTCTGGAATCAGATTGCTGCGCGTTTTGTTCAACCAATCACAAATTTTATAAACTTGCGTTTTATAGATATCCTTGAGCGGATTATAGCCGCCGCACATATCGCCGTAGAGTGTTGCATACCCCATCGCCATTTCGGATTTGTTTCCGGTGGATAAAACCATTGCACCTGTCATGTTTGATCTGGTCATCAAAACAAGGCCACGCAAACGCGATTGCAGATTTTCGTGAGCGAGTCCGGTTGTTTGCGGTTGGTCTTTGATAAAAGTTTCAACCATATTTTTGATCGGAACAATTTCGTAAGAAATGCCGAGGCGTTTGGCGCATTCTTTGGCGTCCTCGAGACTTTCTTGCGATGTAAATTCGGAGGGCATCATCACGGTGTGGACGTTCTCGCTCCCGAGGGCATCCACGGCAATCGCCGCAACCAGTGCGCTGTCCACGCCGCCTGACAAGCCCAGCAGAACTTTTTTCTGGTGCGTTTTACGCATATAGTCTTTGAGACCAAGTGAGGCCGCCCTAAAAATCAGCTCTTCCGAAGAAGATGATGGTTCGAGATGTCCGGAAAGATAAGACTTGATGTCTTCTTCAAAAGATTTACAGGTCAGGATGGGTTCGCCTTGCGCATTCAATGCAAAAGACGTTCCGTCAAAAACCAGATCATCTTGTCCACCAACCTGATTGACGTAGATCAGCGGGAGTCCGGTTTCGGCGGTTCTGAATTTGGCCTGCAACACTCTGGTTGAGTGTTTGCCAATTTCAAAGGGGCTGCCGTTCAGCGAGATCAGAATCTGCGCTCCGTTTTGTTTCAAGTGTTCCGCGATGTTGGGAAACCACATATCTTCACAGACCATGACACCAAGTTTTGTGCCACGAAAATCAATCGGGTCGTGGGGGCTTCCTGCTGTGAAATAGCGCTTTTCATCAAACACGCCGTAATTGGGCAGGTGATGTTTGGTGACAGGTTTGTGGATGGTTTTACCGTCGATCAACAGGGCTGCATTATAGAGAAGACCGTTTTGTTGAATTGGCGCACCGATTAGAATAGCGGAGGATCTGTTTGTTCCACGATCCAATAAGGCTTCGATTTTATTCTGGCAGTCTTCGATAAAAGAAGGTTTGTGCAGAAGGTCTTCCGGCGGGTATCCGGTCAGAACCATTTCAGGAAAAATAATCAGATCAGATGTTGCGTCGTGGTCTGACCAGACACGGTCAATCAATTCCAGATTATAATCCAGATCCCCGACGATCGGATTGATTTGTGCCAAGGTGAGCCGCATTCTGATCCCGTTTTATTCCGCTGCAATATTGAGAATATTTTGTTTTCTGTCACTACGCAGGGATTTGAGTTCATCGGCCACAAGGAATGCCAGTTCCAGAGATTGCGAAGCATTGAGGCGCGGGTCGCAATGTGTATGGTAACGGTCGGACAGATTTTCATCGCGCAGATCTTGCAGCCCACCAACGCATTCGGTGACATTTTGTCCGGTCATTTCGATATGAATGCCGCCCGGAATGGTTCCTTCGCCTTTGTGAACCGAGAAGAAGTCCTGAACTTCACTCAGGATCGAATTGAACTGGCGTGTTTTATATCCGCTTGAGGATTTGGTGGTGTTGCCGTGCATCGGGTCACAAACCCATGTTACGATACGGCCTTCATCTTTCACTTTGCGAGCGAGCTGCGGCAGATGATCGAATACTTTTCCAGCACCCATGCGCGAAATCAGGGTCAGACGTCCAGGTTCATTGTCCGGATTGATTTTATCAATCAGGCGGATCAGATCATCCGGTGTGGTGGTCGGTGGACATTTCATGCCGATCGGGTTTTTGATACCACGGACAAATTCGATCTGGGCGTGGTCTTCCTGATTGGTGCGTGCGCCAATCCAGACGAAATGACCGGAGCAGTCGTACCAGTCGCCAGTCGTGCTATCAACGCGTGTTAATGCTTCTTCATAAGGGAGCAGCAAAGCTTCGTGGCAGGTGTAAAAATCTGTTTGCTTGAGGATATGGGGAATCTTTTCACCGGTCATGCCACACGCGGTCATGAAATCGAGCGCCTGTTCAATCCGTTCGGAGAGTTTCTGGTAGCGTTCGGCTTGGGGACTGTCTGCAATGAAATCCAGGTTCCATTTATTGACCATGTGAAGATCAGCGTATCCACCTTTGGCAAAGGCGCGTAAAAGATTGAGCGTCGCAGCTGATTGGTTATAGGCGCGTACCATCCGCATCGGGTCTGGCTTGCGGGACTCTGCTGAAAATTCAATTCCGTTGATAATGTCGCCGCGATAGGTCGGGAGCGTGACCCCGTCTTTGGTTTCAGTGTCTTCGGAGCGGGGTTTGGCAAATTGTCCGGCCATTCTCCCCATTTTGATAATCGGCATGGAGCCAGCAAAAGTCATCACCACCGACATTTGCAACAGAATGCGGAATGTATCGCGGATTTTGTTTGCACCAAATTCGGCAAAGCTTTCGGCGCAGTCGCCACCCATTAAAACGAACGCATCACCTTTTGATGCGCTGTCCAGTTGACTTTTGAGCTGGCGGGCTTCTCCTGCAAAAACCAGTGGTGGCATCCGGCGCAGTTCTGCTTCTGCCGCAGCCAATGCATAGGGGGCATCGCCATAGGTTGGTAATTGTTTGGCTGGTTTGTCTCTCCAGCTTTCAGGTGTCCAGTTTGTGGTCATACTTGTCTCTGTTGCTATGCAATAAATAAATCCCCTAATGATTTAGGGGATTTACACTGGTTTGACAAGAATTAACCGCGTTGAAAGTCTTGGCGCAGAACAATATCGGGTCGGGAATTTTCTTCGTCCGACCTTTTATAGGGCAGGGATGCGTTTGGGCGTGCTTCCAGAGCGTGATTTATCAGGTTTCGATAAAAAACTGTGCAGAATTCTTCCAGTTCGGCAAAGGTTTCCCTGTGCTTCGCGCAATTGATGTTCTGGACATCATAATTGCGGGGAGGGGCGAAATCATCGCCTTCTTTGCTTTTCCCGAATTCATATTCTTTGTGCAAGGTATCAATGCTGTATTCCGGATGATTGATAATACAAGAAATGCGTTGTTGTTCGAGCGTCCAGATCGCAGGCCCATCCGGCCCATCCATCGCCACAGTCCCTTGATGATAGTCGATGACGTCTTTTAAGTGTGATGATTCCATATAGGAATAACGTGATTGTGGAATAAGGATTTCAGAGCCTTGAGTCCCCTTGACTAGCGGATGATCGGATGAGGGGATTTTATGGGGAAAGAGGCCGTAGAATTTTTCCGCGTGAATATCTTTTTCAACTTCGTAAAGGTCTTTCATCGCGGCAAAGGCAGCCCAACAGATCAAGGTTGCATGACCAACCTGTCCGTTGCGTGTCGCATGTTGAAGTTTGCGGAACAAGGTGCAGCATTCATCCCAGAAATCCTTGTAGTCATTCTTCATGTCATCATAGCTTAGAAGTCCGCGGTTGATTCCGCTGACAATTACCTGATCGGCATAGGTGTTGCCAATAACAGTCTGCCAGTCCTGATAGCGATCCGAGTTCAGGTAATTCTGTTCGTTAAAATATCGAGGATCCTTGTGGTTACAGGCCATCCGGCACAAAATAACCTCGGCATCCGGTGATGCTTTTTTCAAGATGTTGAGAAAATGTTTTTCTGTCCCAAGCGCATTATCCATCAAATTAATGAAGACAATTTTTGGCCTGTTTGTTTGTGGCTTATCTATCTGGAATGTTTTTTGAAATAAAGACGATACGTCGCCAAAAGTTTTTACGCTCATGCTCACCCTCACAAAAATTTGTGTTTTTATTGGTGGGGTGTATGGAAATGAGCCATAGTGCTTTAGCAATTTATTATAAAGCGGTGCAAGCTACCCCTCAAATCCCGCTTCTTATTGAGGGTAGCTTCGCCCTTTTCATATGATTTTGTCAAGTAAAAATCATTAAAAATCTAATTTATGAGGTCGCAGACAGAACGCTACGGTTTTATAGCTGAGTTTATCACCCCCACGAGTTTTATCACCCCCACGAGTTTTCTCACCCCCACCCTGACCCTCCCCTCTCAAGGGGGAGGAGAAAGTAGGGGGAGGGGAAAGTAGGGAGAGGGAAAAGGTGGGTATCTATGGATAAAGTGTCGTCTGTTGCCAGCCGTTCTCATCTTTTACAAAGAGGAGGCGGTTATGCAGGCGAAACTCGCCTTCCTGCCAGAATTCGATCGAAACAGGCGTTAACCGGAACCCGCCCCAATGGTCGGGACGGGGGGGATTCTCCCCGAATTTATCTTCGAATTCTTCAACACGTTTAATCAGGGTTTCCCGAGCGTCGAGCGGGCGGGATTGCAACGATGCCCATGCGCCAATGCGATTGCCCAGCGGGCGGCTTTGGTAGTATTCATCGGCTTCTTCCCGAGACACAGGGGCAATCGTCCCGCGAACCCGCACCTGACGTTTGCGGCTTTTCCAGTGGAAATTCAGGGCTGCTTTCTGCGAGGATAATAGTTCTTGTCCTTTGGCGCTTTCGCAGTTGGTAAAGAAGCAGAATCCGTTTTCATCAATCTTCCTGACCAGAATAACCCGCGCGTTCGGCAGGCCGTCTTTGTCAACTGTTGCAAGGCAGGCAGCATCCGGATCGGTTGCTTCGCTCTGGCTGGCGTCTTCAAACCATTGATGGAATAATTGGATCGGGGTCGGGGTGTTTTTTATTGACATATTTATTCTCTTAAATTTTTTTTGAAATACTAATGTTTTCTAGTGGGGGAAACCTATATATAGTCTCGTTATACAGTTAAGTCGCCCATTAAGGGCAAGTATTATTTACCGAAAGGAACCGGAAGATGAAAATGAAATTTTTAGCGTTGTTGGCAATGGTCTCCATGTCCATGGCTGCATGTACGCAAGATATGGGGAATAAACAGATGGTGGGTTCTGCCGCAGGTGCCGTTCTTGGTGGTGTAGCCGGCGCACAGTTTGGTAAAGGAACCGGACAATTGGTCGGCGTCGGTATTGGTGCTTTGCTTGGTACATTGGTAGGTAGCGAGTTGGGTAAATCACTCGACAGAGCAGACTTGATGTATGCAAATCAAGCCCAACAGAAAGCCTATGCAGCGCCTATCGGTGAGAATATCAGCTGGAACAACCCTGATTCAGGTCATTCGGGTACATTCACCCCGACCAAAGAAGAGTACAGCAATACATCGGGCAGCTATTGCCGCGAATACAGCCAGACCATTTATGTGGATGGCAAGCAACAAACCGGTTACGGCACAGCTTGTCAAAGTCCTGATGGATCATGGCAGATCGTGAACTAAGTTTCATTACTATGAATTTGAAAAGCCGTCTCGAAAGAGGCGGCTTTTTTGTGATCTAGTTTTCGGTTTTGTCTTCGACGTTGAAATCCAGAAGTTCGGACGGGGCCGGTTTTTGTCGGGAAGGAGGGTTGGACATGAAGTTTCCTCCACCCATGCCGCCACCACCCAATCCAAGGCCCGGTGCTGCGGCTGGTGCCATTTGTGGTACAAAATTGTGAGAGAGCGCGCGTTGTGGTGCGGCTTGTGGTAAAGGGCCAGGAGAGGGCATTTCCGCCGAGGCTTCCAGTTTTCTGGCGAACACCGGATCAGCCAAGGTCATGTTTATTGATTCCATGATCGCTTTGTATTGTGGATTATGTTCGCACCATTCGGAAATTCCGGACAAGGTCACGGCCTTACCGTTTTTATGAGAGTCTGTGACGAAACTTCCGATGTGGTTGAGTTCTTTCCAGCCTGTTTGTTGTTTCGCACTTTGGAATTCAAGGCGGGCGGCCTGTCCGCTTGGCATACCACGCATCGAGGCTGTCGTGTAGGCCGTGGCAGCAGATTGCAAAGCGTGGGCACACCAACCGGAAAAACGTCCTTTGAGCAAGCCTTCATTCTGGTTATTTGCCACATGGATCAAGGGCAGGTGACTGTCTGCTTCCATCGCGTGGATTAAAACCATTTCAAATGTTTCTTCGACCGAGCGTTCGTGCTGGATGTAATTAACCTCCGGCAAGGCGAAGGGATTATATCCACTTGGCAGGCTTTCCAGTGGGGCTGGTTCAATATCAAGAATTTCACCCATCATATGCGCTGTTGATTTCAGAAATGGATTACTTGAGGCATTGAGCGCCGCACTTAAAATCTGGCTGGGTTTGTAGCCACTCCACGCCATGGTTTGTGCAGGGTTTACAAAGTTGATCCATGTTTCGATATTTTCAAGGTCAAAGCTGGCCGCGACATGACGCGCCAGAGTATATGCGCTGTTGATCGCAGATTTTTTCGGGGCTGATATAAATTTATCAATAGCAAATTTCGTTACATCAAGAGAAATCGGGTAGGGGAATTCTTCAGGATGACCAGTTTGCGGTGTGACGGCATTATGGGCTCTTTTGCGGGCCAGATTTTCAACCGCGTTGTCGTATCCTTCATAGGTCATTTGCAAGACGCTATAGACGTCGGATTTCAGATTTAACCGACAGGTCGAGATGTTGTTTCTTTTTGGCTGCAGAATTTGATTGCTTTGAGTGCCGGCATGTTTGCGCGTATAAAAGTCCACTGTTTCAAGAAAATGAGCGGTCAGCGCATGAATGGCAAAATGAAGATCTTCTTCCTTGTCATGCTGGTTGAGATTGATTGAAACGAAGGCCAGACATTCGGGCGACTTTTTCAGACCCAGCATTGATTTCTTGAATCCGATCACCATCCCCAGAAAGGCGGAGTTATCATGCCCGGGTGATCTGAATTTGAGCAACGAGACGGCTTCGTCATAAGCAGGGTGGTTGTGGAGATTCGGCAAAAGTTTTGCGATTTGCTCGGGCTTTTGTCCCCGGTAGTGCAAAATATAGTGCAACGTCGTATTCGGGAAAATACGATTCAGTTCTTCCGAATAGCGGTCGCAAAATTTCTGCGTTTTATCAAGTTTGATATCTGCCATAATTCCATAACGCCAGAAGCTTTAATCTTTAGACTTGCCTCATCCTAGCAGTTAAAAGTTAAGGGAATATGTAATAATGTTTATTCTTTCTGGACGTTTGGTTATAAATATGTAGGATGTCAGCGTTCTGGACACATATTATTAAAGTAAAATAAAAAAAGGGTATTACATGACGTTTTCTTCGTTAATGACTGGAAAAAAAGGCTTGATTATGGGGGTCGCCAACGATCGGTCTATCGCTTGGGGAATTGCCAAGGCTTTGCATGCTCAAGGAGCCGAGTTAGCTTTTACTTATCAGGGTGATGCGTTGGAAAAGCGTGTCCGCCCTTTGGCTGATGAAGTCGGTTCCACTATAGTGGTTCCTTGTGATGTCACAGACGAGTCCAGCATTGATTCTACATTCAAAGCGATTGAAGACAAATGGGGCAAACTGGACTTTGTCGTTCATGCGATTGCTTTTTCCGATAAGGCCGAGCTCGATGGGCTGTATCTGGATACCACCCGCGCCAACTTCCTTAAAACCATGGATATTTCCGTTTATTCCTTTACGGCTGTTTGCCAACGTGCTGTGCCTTTGATGAAAGAGGGCGGGTCTTTGTTGACTCTGACTTATTATGGAGCAGAGCGCGTGATGCCGCATTACAATGTGATGGGTGTTGCCAAGGCCGCTTTGGAAGCCTCTGTGCGTTACCTTGCAACCGATCTGGGTAAAGACAATATTCGCGTTAATGCCATCTCTGCCGGCCCAATTAAAACACTGGCAGCAAGCGGTATCGGTGATTTCCGTTATATCCTGAAATGGAACGAGTTGAACTCTCCATTGAAACGCAACGTCACCATTGAAGATGTTGGAAATTCCGGTTTGTATCTGCTCTCTGATCTGGGGAGTGGTGTGACTGGCGAAGTGCTGCATGTGGATGCCGGTTATCATACCGTTGGGATGGTGTCTATTGACTCTGCTGCGGAAACCGCACAGCTTCTTGAGAGCATTGCTCCGAAAAATTCCGAAGAGGCAGCCTAAGATCAATGTGGTTCAAACCTTATACGCTTGAAATGCTCGAAGGTTTGCGCAACGCAAATATGGGCACGCATATCGGGTTTGAATTTACCGCAATTGGTGAAAATTTTCTTGCCGGAAAAATCCCTGTCGATCATCGCACCACCCAGCCATTCGGTATTCTGCATGGCGGCGCGTCTTGTGTTTTATCCGAGACACTGGGAAGTGTTGCATCATGGATGACGATTGATCCAGATCAGTATCGGGCCGTCGGATTGGAAATTAACTGCAATCATATTCGCGCCGTGACAGAAGGTTTTGTTATTGGCGTTTGTTCACCGCTTCATATCGGGCGCAGAACACAGGTCTGGCAAACCGATATGACCGAAGAGGCAACCGGCAAGCGGGTTGCCATCTCACGATTGACAGTTGCCATCATCGATCATGGGACTTTGAGTACGCAAAAGGAAACTGTTCATGTCAGGAAATAGATTTGGTACTTTATTCCAATATCAAACGTGGGGAGAAAGTCATGGCCCAGCCATTGGTGTTGTGGTCGATGGCGTGCCGCCGAATATTCCTTTGAAGGAAGAAGATATTCAGGTTTTTCTGGATCAGCGCAAACCGGGGCAATCGAAATTCACCACGCAGCGTCAGGAAGCCGATCTGGTTAAAATTTTATCGGGTGTTTTTGATGGTGTGACGACGGGTACACCAATTTCGTTGATGATTGAAAATACCGATCAGAAATCGAAAGATTATTCCGAGATCAAAGACAAGTTTCGTCCCGGCCATGCCGATTTCACCTATCAGGCCAAGTATGGCATTCGTGATTATCGCGGAGGAGGCAGGTCATCTGCACGCGAGACGGCGTGCCGTGTAGCTGCCGGAGCTGTGGCAAGAAAAATACTGGCCGCGGAATTGGGAGATGAGGTTTCTATCCGTGCCGCTGTGACGCAAATTGGCGGGCGCTATATCAATCGCGATTACTGGAATTGGGAAGAAGTTTATAAGAATGATTTCTTTTGCCCAGACAAGGGCGTTGTCACCCAATGGGAAGAATATTTGGCCGAGGTTAGAAAATCTGGGTCGAGTGTCGGGGCTGCTGTTGAGTGCGTTGCATCTGGTATCCCTGCCGGGCTTGGGGCTCCTGTCTATGATAAGCTGGATGCCGATCTGGCCAAGGCCATGATGTCGATCAATGCCGTGAAGGGTGTTGAGATTGGTGACGGGTTTTCAACAGTCGAGTGGAGCGGCGAACAAAATGCCGATCAAATTCGTATTGATGATGGCGGACAACCCGTTTTCCAGTCCAATCATGCCGGTGGCATATTGGGTGGCATTTCAACCGGACAAGATATTGTCACGCGTGTGGCGTTCAAGCCTACCAGCTCTATCCTGATTGCGACACAGACCGTTGATAAATATGGTCAAGAGACCGATATTATCACCAAGGGACGGCATGATCCGTGTGTTGGAATTCGTGGTGTTCCGGTGGTCGAGGCGATGATGGCCTGTGTTTTGGCGGATCATTGGTTGCGGCATAAGGCGCAGTGCCTGTAGAGTACAAAATTCTACTCCTGCGGGCTGCAAATGTTGTTTTTCTGTGCTTCCGGTTCTCACGTACCTTAAAGTACGCTGCGATCCGGTTCTCGAAAACCATCATTTTCGCACGCGCATGAGCGAATTTTGTATCGCTACAGTGGATCGTATTTTTATATTAGTGTATAGTTTTTGTGCGAATTTTTCTTAAATCTCATACTGGTAAAATCATGTCCGATCATAGCTGGCTGAAAGGCCGTACAGTTGTTTATAACCCTGTTCCTAGAGCGCCTTCAAAGCCCAAGCGATTTCGCATCGGGAGGATTTTATGGACGGCGCTTAAGCGAACTTGCATGGTGATCGGCGCAGTGGTTTTGTTTTCTGCGGTCATCGGTGTCTGGTCAGCGATGCATGCCGGAAAAAAATCAATTCCGGTTCTTCCCGATCAAATGATTTTGACCTTGAGTCTTGATGGACGTATTCCGGAAGAAAGCGGCATGTCCCAATATCTGGCGTTGCTGAATATTCGGGATGAGCCTTTGACTTTCAATGTGTTGATTGACTCGATTGAAAAGGCCATCACGGATGAACGCGTGAAAGCTTTGGCGTTGAATGTTTCAAGCACTGGATATGACATTTCCCAGTTGCAGGAAATTCGCAAAGCTGTTTTGACTTTCAAAAAATCGGGTAAGAAGACTTATATCTATTCCGAGTCTTATGGTGGATCCGGTTATGGGCTGGGGCTTTATTATCTGGCTTCTGCTTTTGACGAGATATGGATGCAGCCCGTGGGCGTTGTGGCGATTGGTGGGATCAGTGCCGATATGCCATTCTTCAAGGATGTCATGGAAAAATATGGCGTTGAGGCACAGTTCTTTCAACGCAAAGAATATAAAAATGCAATGGAGCATTTGACATCTTCGAAAATGAGTATGGCTTCGCGTGAAGAAACGCAAGGGCTGATTGATAGTATGGCGACCCAGTTGATCGAGCCGATCAAGGCCGAGCGCAAGCAAATTTCAAAAACTTTTGATGGCCTGTTGAATCTCGGAATGCTCACCGATGAGGAGGCTTTGAAATCCGGTTTGATCGACAAAATGGATTATGAGGATTCTTTGTTTGCCGAGTTGGATAAGACATATGGTGATATTGATGCGGTTAGTGTGGATACATATTCCCGTGTCGCGCAACGTGATAGATTGATGGGAAGTAAGAAAGCCAGTGTTGCGATCATCCATGTAGAGGGCATGATTGTCAGTGGACGCGGTGGCGGCGGTTCCCCTTATAGTATGGAAGATTCTATGGTTGGCGCAGATGATATTGCAGACTCGATCAAGACTGCTGCGCGCAATAAGCGTATCAAGGCAATTGTGTTGCGCGTGAATAGTCCGGGGGGAAGCCCTAGCGCTTCCGAGACCATTGCCCGCGCTGTTCATTGGGCGAGGGTTATCAAGAGAAAGCCGGTTTATGTGTCGATGGGGTCGGTGGCCGCATCAGGTGGATACTGGATTTCAACCGAGGCGACAAAGATTTATGCAATGGATGCGACCTTGACCGGATCAATCGGTGTGGTTGGTGGCAAGATCAATCTGCAAAAGCTCTGGGAAAAATATGATGTAAACTGGGAGCGCGTTAGTTACGGCAAAAATTCCAGTATGATGTCGATGAATACACCGTTTTCTGCGTCCGAACAAAAACAGTTTGAGCTGACTTTGGATAATGTCTATGACCATTTTATTCTCCGCGTAGCGAAGGGGCGTAGTTTAACTCCGGCACAGGTCGAGGCGATTGCCAAAGGGCATGTCTGGACAGGTCGGGAAGCCAAAGAAAAAGGGTTGGTTGACGAGATCGGTGGATTGAATGATGTTCTCGATTTGATTGCCAAGAATAATAGTCTGGCATCCCGCCATGAGTTGACAATTCTACATTTGCCGTCTGCCGATAATCCATTGGCGGTTTTGTTCGAGTTGCTCAGTTCCGAAGCGTCATTGCCTGCATGGTTGGGAAATGCCTTGTCGTCTGTTCAGTTGATGAGCCATTCTCCGCGATTGGTGATGGATTCCTCCCTGCCACAGGTGAGGGGATAGATTCTCTCTATTGTTCTATGAAATAGTAACCACAAAAAAAGCAAAGGGCCTTCTCGACGTAGGTTCTTATGTTTTCATCAGAGATTTTAGCTTTTACTGAAAGCAGACGCATATCTTTATATTCGCCCTCCAGAAGACCTTTCAAGTGCATGGCAGCCAGCCAAGGGTCGCATTCGCGCATTTTCTTTTCTTTGATGAGCTGTTCAAAAAAAGCTGACACGCGCAGCCAGTTTTTTCTGATCCCTTGTTCATATACTTCCTTGCCAACACTTGTTTTATGGGCTTCTGCGATCACACATCGCGCTATATCGGTCATTGTTGGGGATGTAATAAATTTGAGCATATCAAAGCTAAATTTATAAAGCGTTTCTTCAGGGGGAAGCCCTTCTTCTAGATAATCGAAAGACTTTCCTGCCATTTTTTCGGCTGACTGAAGAATAACCTCAAGAAATAAATCCTCTTTTGATGGAAAATAGCCATAGAGAGTGGCTTTTGATCCGCCAACAAGTCGGGCAATTTCAGATATGGATGTTGCGCTATACCCGTTTTTCAAAAAAAGGGGGGTTGCAATATCAATGATGGATTGCCGTTTTTCATCCGATTTTTTTCTCATTTTTTCCTCTTGGTGCCCATTCTGCCTGAAAATTTATTATTGACAAAGGAATTTTAAGTTTTTATAAACGTACTGTACGGTACAGTTATATTATAGTCAATAACAAACAAAAGAGCAAAAAATGAGATGCAATGTAGAACGCAATAGATTGTTCGGATTGGGTGGTGCGGTTACCCTGTCCCTGTTGTTGGCAGGGTGTTCCATACCGGATATGGGGATGCTCAAGGCCCCTCGCGCCGAATTGGTGGGGGCGGTTACGAATGGTGAAGAATATGCCTATCCCGATGCAAAGTGGTGGGAGAAATACGAAGATGGAAATCTCAATCATTTGATTGAAGCAGGACTGGAAAACTCCCCGACCATTGATGAAGCCTTTGCGCGCCTTGCCAAAGCCGGCGCTCAAAGTGAATTGGCCGGAGCGCCTTTATCTCCAAATGTTGATGTCAATGCTAGTGTTACAAGAACACGGCAGAGTTATAATAATGGAGTTCCTTCCGCTTTTGTTCCTCAGGGCTTCAAGAATGCCGGAAAGATGACGCTGGATTTCCAATATGAGCTGGATTTTTGGGGAAAAAACAGGGATAGCCTGAAGGCGGCTGTATCCGAAGAGCGCGCCGCGCAATATGAGGCCGAGCAAGCAAGACTCATCGTTAGCACCTCTATCACTGCTTCATATGCCGATCTGGTGCGACTTTATTCCGATCTGGATGATGCAAAGCGTTCTTCCGATGTACGCCGCGAAACAATAGCATTGTTCCAGAAAAGATATGAAGAGGGTCTGGAAAACCAGAGTAGCGTCGAGCAAGCCAAAGCCAATTATGAAGCCGCAGAAGCCGAGATTGCTTTTCTGGAAGAGCAAATTGGTCTTGCCAAAAACAGTATCTACCTTCTTGTCGGGAAAAATCCTGACGGATCTGTAAATTTGGAGCGGCCTCATGTTGCAAAGCTCAAAACATTGCAAATCCCGAAAAATATTCCGGCCAATTTTATAGGGCATCGTCCTGATATTCTGGCTGCGCGTGACAGGCTTGAAGCTGCGGCTAGTCGGATCAATGTGGCGCGCGCCGGATATTATCCCAATATAAATCTTGTTGCCTTCGTGGGACGGCAGGCACTCGGTCTGTCCAGTTTCTTTGAGGGTGATTCTTTTATAGGAGGAGTAGGGCCAGCGATCAGTCTTCCAATCTTCGAAAAAGGAAAACTCGATGGCAACTATAAAGGAGCGTGGGCGGATTACGACATAGCCCTTGCCCAGTATAATGCTGCCATTCTCAATGCTATCGGAGAGTTTGCCGATGTGCGGACAAGTACTAATGCATTGGGAAAAAGAATCTCTCGTACACAAGCTGCGCTGGGCGCTTCGGAGAAGGCCTATAAAGTTGCCAAGACACGGTATGAAGGCGGGCTTGGAAGCTATATCGAGGTTTTGCGTGCAGAAGATGCCGTCATCTCACATCAACGCAGTTTAACAGACATCCGCATGAGAACCTTGACGCTTGATATTGCAGCAGTCAAGGCGCTTGGTGGCGGGCTTTTGTTTGGAAATAGTTCAAAATAATTTTTTAGGAGAAACATGATGAATACACAAAATATTGAACACGGAAATGACCGGAAACCCTCGAAACGCAAATTTCTTTTTAGCATTTTTTTTGTTGTAGTAGCCTTGTGTGCCATAGGGGCGGGGGCGTATTACGTTCTTGTTCTGTCAAAGCATGTGACAACCGATAATGCCTATGTCGGGGCCGAGATTGCCCAGATTGCCCCTTCTACAAGCGGGACAATCAAGGCTATTAATTACAACGATACGCAGGCGGTCAAGGCAGGAGATGTTCTCGTTGTGATTGATGATACGGATGCCAGACTGGCTCTGGCCAAGACGCAGGCGGATTTGGCCAAAGCGGAAGCTGGACTGAAACGGGCAAAGCTTGATTATACACGCAGACAATCGTTGGGATCATCGGGGGCCGTCTCTGACGAAGAGGTGACGACCACGGAAAATGATATGTTGGTGGCTCAGGCTATTCTTGATGCGGCCAGAGTAGTCGCCGATCAGGCTCAGGTTGATCTTGACCGGACAATTATCAAGGCACCTATAGATGGTATTGTCTCGAAACGCGTAGTCCAGCTTGGTCAACGGGTTCAGGCAGGAACCAATCTCATGGCGATTGTTCCGATGGACAAGATGCATGTTGATGCCAATTTCAAGGAAGTTCAGCTTAAAAAGGTGCGGATTGGTCAGAACGTCGAGTTGACAGCCGATTTGTACGGGCATGACGTTGTTTTCCACGGAAAAATATCGGGCATATCAGGCGGAACAGGATCGGCCTTTGCAGTTATTCCCGCTCAGAATGCTACCGGAAACTGGATTAAAGTGGTTCAGCGTCTTCCCGTCAGAATTGACCTTTCGCCTGAAGAGCTGGCGCAGCATCCGCTTCAGGTTGGCCTTTCCATGGATGTAGATATTCACATAGCCGAATAAATAACAACAATCAACGTGGATGTAGAACATGAGTGACGCCGAAAATTCGATAAAAGACCATCAGGAGCCACTGAAAGGAATTTGGCTGGTTCTAGGAGGTCTGGTTCTGGCCTTGGCCAATTTTATTGTGGTGTTGGATACAACGATTGCAAACGTATCTGTCTCCCACATCGCGGGAGGGTTGGCTGTGTCTTCTCACGAAGGAACCTACGTGATTACGTCCTATGCGGTGGCAGAGGCGATTACGGTTCCTTTGACAGGCTGGCTGGTTTCTCGTTTTGGATCAGTAAGAGTTTTTAGTATCAGTATGGCACTCTTTGGTGTCTTCTCGGTGCTGTGCGGTCTTGCCCACTCACTTGACTTTCTGATTTTGGCGCGTGTTTTTCAAGGGCTCTCCGGCGGCCCTCTTATGCCGCTTTCACAGGCTCTTATTATCCAGATATTCCCAAAAGAAAAAAGAGGGATGGCTCTGGCTTTATGGAGCATGACCACGTTGATTGCGCCTGTTCTTGGGCCGATCTGTGGGGGGTATATTTGTGACAATTGGGGGTGGGAATTTATCTTTTACATTAATATTCCGATCGCCCTATTTTGTTCTGTCTTCTCGTATGGTTTGTTGAAGAGGTTTAGTAATCAAGTCACAAAGTCAAAAATAGACTTTGTGGGTATGGGGTTGGTGGTGGTCTGGGTTTCTGCGCTCCAGATTATGCTGGATGAAGGAAAAAATCAGGACTGGTTTGAATCTGTCGAGATACGCGTTCTTGCGATCGTTGCAGTGATTGGCTTTATATCTTTCCTGATTTGGGAGTTGACGCACGAGAATCCGATTGTCAATTTACGGGTCTTCCGGCATCGAGGGTTTTCGGCAAGTGTTACGACGGTCAGTTTTGCATTCGGCGCATTCTTCGGGACTGTGGTGCTTACCCCCTTATGGCTTCAGTCCTATATGGGATATACGGCGACATGGTCAGGTTTTGTGACGGCTTCAACTGGTGTGCTTGCTGTCGTGATGGCGCCTGTTGCAGCCACGCTTTCCCAGAAAATTGATCCGCGCAAACTCGTATTCATAGGTGTTTTATGGCTGGGAATTATGACCTATGTGAGGTCTCTCGCATCAACTGATATGACCGCGTGGGATATTGCATGGCCTATGTTGTTGCAAGGAATAGGTCTGCCTTTGTTCTTTGTGCCGTTGACCAGTCTTGCGCTTGCCAGTGTGGATGACGAGGAAACAGCTTCGGCAGCCGGGATCATGAATTTCCTGAGAACATTTTCTGGCGCCATTGCGACATCGGTGGTCACGGCCGTGTGGGATAATAATACGACCGTATTCCGCTATGATCTTGTGGAAAAGGCTCAGAATCCTTCGTTTGTAGCAGGTCTAATGGGAGATATAAGTGCCACCGGTGAAAAGGTTGCAACTTATACTCTTGATTTTCTAATCCAGACTCAGGCGGTAATGCTTTCAACCAATTACGTCATGTTGTTGGTCGCTTTCACATTTGCTTTTGCAGCCATGTCGATATGGCTTGCACCCAGACCGACCAAACAGGTCGATACATCGGCGGTGCATTAAGGCGTTTTCATAAGGTCTGGAGAGGATTTTCAAGAAAAGGGGTTGCGTTTGTTCCTCTTATGTTCTATAAGAACAAATACAGAACATAATCTGTTCGCAAGTCAAAAGAAAGAGAGGATCTTATGTTTGGTGTTCGGTTACGTTATTCCCTTCCTATGTCTTTGGTGATGGGCGCTCTGGTGTTTTATACATATTATCAGGCGTGGACGCAGCAATAGAAGGCTAGAGAGCCGTGACCGTGTCCCAGATCATCTTGATATTCAGGGTAATCAGAATCACGGCGATAATCGCGGCGGAGGTTGTCATCCAGAGCGGGGCCGTTAAGTTTCCCATTTTTATCTTATCCCTTGTGAACAAAACAAGCGGGACGACTGCGAACGGCAGTTGGAGGCTCAGGATAACCTGAGAGAAAATGAGGAGCTGTGCTGTGCCGCTTTGGCCATAGAGAATAGTTACGATCATCGCCGGAACAATGGCAATGCCGCGCGTGATAATCCGGCGTAGCCATGGGGCAAGGCGGATGTTGATGAAGCCTTCCATGACAATCTGGCCCGAGAGGGTGGCTGTAACGGTCGAGTTCAAGCCACAACAAAGCAGCGCCACGGCGAATAAGGTGGCAGCCATCGATGTGCCGAGCAAGGGGATGAGCATGCTGTGAGCGTCTTGAAGCTCTGCTATGCCTTGATGTCCGGTGCTGTGAAACGTTGCGGCGGCCAGAATAAGGATTGAGGCATTTACGGTAAGCGCCAACATCAGGGCAATTGTGGAATCCATCGAGGCGTAGCGGATGGCCGATTTCTTACTCTCATCATCTTTTTCGATGGCGCGGGTTTGAACGATGGAAGAGTGCAGGTATAAATTGTGCGGCATGACCGTCGCGCCGATGATCCCCAATGCAATATAGAGCATGGCGGGGTTGGTTATGATTTCTGATGATGGAATAAATCCGTTCAGGATGCCTGTGACATCCGGTTGTGCCAGCCAGACTTGTACGGCAAAACACCCGAAAATCACAATCAGCAGGGTGATGATGAAGGCTTCAACCCATCGGAACCCCAAACGTTGCAAAGCAAGCACCAGAAACACATCAAGGCCGGTAATCAACACGCCCCATTCCATGGGAATCTGAAAAAGAAGATAAAGGCCAATGGCCGTTCCAATGACTTCGGCGAGGTCGGTCGCGCAAATGGCAAGTTCTGCCAGAATCCAGAGTATAAACGAAACGGGTTTGGAGTAATGGTCGCGGCAAGCCTGCGCCAGATCGCGCCCCGTGGCAATGCCCAGTCTGACACATAAGGATTGCAGGATAATCGCCATGATGTTGGAAATCAGGCAAATCGAGAGCAGGGTGTATCCGAACTGGGAGCCGCCCGCCAAGGCCGTGGCCCAGTTTCCGGGATCCATATATCCGACCGCGACCAGATAGCCGGGGCCGAGAAACGAGATGAATTTCCGCCAGAAGGACCCATGTTTACGCACAGAAATGGTGCCGTTGACTTCCGGCAGACTTAGCGTTTGAAGATGGGTGCGCAGGGCATTTGGTGTCATGGTTTAGTAAATCCTTTACTTTTTATATTATACTGTAAAGTGTAGCTTAGGCAACAAAATTGACAAGAGGCCAAAAAAATACCATGATAACGCCATGACCAGAAAACCCAGAATAGTTGAATCGGATCAAGTCGCAGCCAGAGCTGCCGCGTTTGAATATGTCCGCAAAGCTCATCAGAGCGAAACAGCGGAAGATTATGTCGAGATGATTGCAGATCTGATTGCTGAACGTGGTGAGGCGCGGGTAGTCGATCTGGCCGAAAATTTTGGCATATCGCACGCCACGGTTAACAAGATTATCGGGCGTTTGAACCGTGAGGGGTTTGTGACCAATCGGCCTTATCGGTCTTTATTCCTGACCGAAGAAGGAGAGCGTCTGGCCAAAGAATGCAAGGAGAGACATGATATCGTGTTCCGGTTCCTATGCGCCCTAGGCATTGACGAGCAGACCGCACATCTGGATGCCGAAGGGGTAGAGCATCATGTCAGCCCCAAGACATTGAGTGCATTCAAACGTTTTTTGAAAAATAACGGCGCTTGATAACCGAGATAATCGCCGGAGAAGCCACAATCAAAATCAGGATCCCGATAAAGGGTAAAAGATATTTGTCGATGCTGCCATCGGGAATGAGTTCGCCCACAAAATATCCCAGCAGGGGAATTCCTGCCGCCCAGACTGCCGCGCCCAATGCAGAATAAGCCACAAATAGTTTGTAATCCATGCGGGTCATTCCGGCCATAAATGGAACCAGCGTACGGGCGAAGTGTATAAAGCGCGAGATGACAACGGTGAACTCACCATATTTTTCGAAAAAATCTTCGCAGGTTTTCAGGTGGTGGTCTTTAACAAGGCGTGAGGCGTATTTGGTGGTCAGAAGTTTTGTCCCCCAGCGTTTGCCGATTTCATATCCGACCAGATTGCCTAGAAAAGCAGCCAAAAAACATCCCGGTAACATAATCCAGAGATTAAAGATGCCTTGTCCGGCTAGAATACCGATCGGAAAGAGCAGGCTGTCGCCGGGCAAAAAAATGCCAAAGAAAAAAGCCCCTTCGCTGAACAAAGCTGCCCACGTCCCGATATACCCAATCGTCTTCAAAAATGTGATCATATCCATGGGGTATGAGATATATGGAGTTTATATGAATGGCAATATAAAAAGAGCAGCCTCCAAGGAGGCTGCTCAAATTTCTTATGCTAGCATATTAGTTTGCCTGGCATTTGGCATTGTATGTTTTGTAAACGCCTTCTGCTTTCCAACATGAGTCTGTTGAACCAAGCTCAGGACATGCAGAGCTTCCAACAACAGCATATGGAGGTGTTGTTACTGGGGAGCTTACAGAAGATGTTCTACAACTGGTACCACATTGTTTAATACCAGATGGTAGCGAGGCGCTACTATCCACGTATGTGATAGCGGTCCATGAGAAAGACTTGTTTCCACATACAGCAGGAGTTTTAATGTACTCGGTATCTTTGACACAAACTCCAGCGTCCAATTTATATTTATAAGCCCATACTGCTGGTGTTGATTCTGTATCACAAGCTGTATTACATGTCGGGGCATGCGGTGTACCAGATATATGTTCTGTGGTTGTATCACACGAGCAACTGCTTGTATCATAGCCAGTGACTTTCCATTTACATTGTCCAGCGGTTGAGTCAAAGGCCCAAACAGCATCAGCATGACCAGATGTTCCCACTATCAGATCATTACAGTCTTTCCCAGGGTCGGTATTGGGTGCTGTGCCAGCAAGGGTAGCATCACATGAACATGTGTTTGCAGTTGGGCCCAGTTTCCAATTACAAACAGCATCAGTTTTATCCCACACATGGGTGGTAGTTTTACCACCGCTGTTATATCCTGTAGGGCACGTGCCTAAGATATCCCCCGGTTTAGGAGGAGGAGGGTTTCCAGACGTTCCTGTCGTTGGTTCCCCATTTACATCAACAGGGAAGTAGGCTGCGCAGTTGCAAGGAGCAACTGCAGCCGCACAATTTGTTGAACAGGTTGCTATAGCAAATGAGCAAGTTGTTATACTTGTTGTTGTTTCGTAGCCACTCATAGCGCCAGTACATGCAACTGTTGACGGCAGGCTTGTGTTGGTTCCCGTGTATGGTGCTGGGCCTGCCCAAGATGGAGGTATACAGTTGTTTCCACAGAAACCGCCCACGTCGGAATAGTATTTCCATATTCCGCCATCGCAACGGAATTTTGCAACTTTTGGATTTGCTGCAAAAGTATAAGGGGTTGTGTCGGTTAAATTTCTATCCTCGTTGTGGACTCCACTTAAAATAGGAATGGCGTTTGTTTGTGCCTGATTACTATGTTTGGGGTCGAAATTTCCTGATGTATTGCAGATTTGAACATTTTCTGCATTACAGTTTGTGTACGCCACTGAACAAAGAGGTGCGCCGGTTGTTGCATTTACACCTCTAAAAACTTGTCCGGTAGGGCATTGAACCATGACGGGGGCGCATTTTGCCGTGGCATTTGAACCATTTCCTTCAATTCCAATCATATATTCCCCGGGGTTTGTACATTCTATCCCCGTTGATCCTGAAAAATCCTCAATATCAAAACAATCAGCCCCATTTTGTTGGCAGAATTTATTGGCTTGCAGACTTGTGCCTGTAGTGTCATTTGAGACACGCAACCCACCATCCCAAGTTCTTCCAACGCCATTTCCAGCTGGAGTATTAACATTCTGACCAATTTCTATGGTTTCTGATGGTGAAGAGATGCCTGCTCCAAGATTATTGGTTGTTAAGGCCTGAATATCATTGGGGGAAGATGATATTCTTTTCCAAGTTGGGTCAAATACGGTGGAAAAATAGTCTATAGTGTCATCAAACTCTGTCGCTCCTCCGGCAAGTGCTACAAAGCTTGATCTAAAGATCGCATTGGGTGGGGGGGAGGCTAAATCAACACAGTTGTTGGCTTCAAGGCTTGTCCCAAGTGTTGGGCAGGCTATACTTTGAGCCCCTCCGTTGGTAAATGCTCCAACTTTGTTGGAGCCATGGCTCAATACAACAAAATTCCCGCTCCCAATGGGGCTCAGAACGCTATTCCCATTTTCATCAATAATGTCAATGCCACCTGACGTTTCCGAGAAGGTACTTTCAACGGCTTGTCTTTCGGTGACGGCATAAAGCAGACGAGATCCATAAGCGTCATAAGTTTTTTTCTCATCCATTTGGAGCGCGCGGAAAGGAAGTGCGCCTATTCTTACCGTTGGAGCTATACCAATCCGACTTGCTTCGCTATTTACGACACATACACCGTCTACGCAGGATCCTGCAGGGATAGCAGGCCCGGCGTTAATACAGTCAGATTCATTCTCTTGCCCATATGTGGACAGGTTTCGTGTTGCGGTGAGAGATGATGGGCAGGGGTATCTTCCCTTGACTTCACGAAAAGTCTCAATCTCGGAAATGGCTTCCCTTACATTGTTCTCTGTTATCTCTATACGTTGTTTCTCCATATATGTACCATAGGCTGTCAGACCTGCTGCAAATACCAAGCCTAGAATAATCATGCTGATAGCCACGGAGATTAGGCTATAGCCGCTCTCAGGACAGGGTTTTCTTGAAATGAAACAAGTATTTTTCTTAAATAAATTTAACATTTCGGACTGGTTCCTCCTGAACAATATATGCATCCATCTGTTTTAATTCCGGTAACGTAGTATCCAGAGTCACATTCTTTTGGCCCCGTTGGCGCAGGTGGTGCGGAAACTTTGGTGCAGGTGACTTGTCCGTTCTTGATGGAAGTTATGGCTTCGTAGTGTTGTGAGCAGGTGTTTTTAACAAATACGTTGCCTGATGGGGTGGATTTGAGTGTTGGAGATGTATAGGAGTACCAGAAGAAATCCAGAGGGAGGCATCCCGTAACTCCAGCTCCACTAGGTTTACAGTATGCGTTGGCCAAAATGGATGGCGTCGATAATGTACCGTTAACATCAAGTTTTGCTTGCGGGGAGGTCGTTAAAATGCCTACATTTCCCGCATTGTGGTTTTTGATGCTTGCTGTAGTTGTTCCTGTAGATGTATTCAAGATATATCCCCACAAATCCCCAGTGGGGATTTTATTGAAATAAATTAAGTCATCATATCGTGATGCTGTATTCGCATCATAGTTTCCTAATGCTGATGCAAAAGTACCATCCTGATCACAATTTTCCCCTTCCGTCGTTGTTGTGTCACAAGGTAGAGATATTGCACCAGAAATTGTAAATGCCCCAATCTGGTTAGGACCTGGTGAAAAAACCAGAAACTGGGCATCACCATTCATTCCACTGGTATCATTTCCAAATTCATCTTTTGCATCGATGACTCCATAGCTGTAGTCGTTGATAAGGCCATTTTCTATTCTGTTCAAGTTGGTATGTGATGCGCTTGTTAGATTTTGTGATATCGCATAATAAAGCATGTTTCCCCATGCGTCTCTGGCGACATCATCAATCCCCACTGTGCCTTCCTGTTTTGCAGCCAGTGTTGCAAAGGGAACCCCCCCAATCAGGATAGGGTCGTTAAACCCGTCGCCATCCATGTCTCTTGTCCCCTCCACGCGGCAGATACCCCCGCCGTTAATGCATGTGTTGAGTGGTATGGCAAGGGCGACTGCGGCGAAAGAACTTGATCCACAAAAATCGATCCCCATATCAGTATTTCCAAGTCCTTTGGAAAGATCAGAAGGACAAGGATATACCCCCCTTGAGCTATAATAGGTTGCGAGTCTGCTGTTTGCGTCTGCGAGGACTTCTTTTGATGTTACGATTTTCTTTTCTTCGATATATCTGGAATATAGAGAGAGCAACGGAGTTACCATGATTGCAAAGATCAGGATAACAATTGACAGCTCAATCAAAGTGAAACCTTGCTCGCGCGACCTATCGTTGTAGGCAATCTTTTGTGTTTTGCGATCTTCGTTTTTTGTCATGTTATCCCTAATAGCATGAGGCGGCATCTGAACAACAGAATGTGCCGTCCGAGTTAATTCCTTTTGCGTAGTACCCTGATCCACAAGAAGAAGTACCGAGAGTGCCGGCACTTGAGAAGTATGTCGTATAAGCGCACAACTCTTCACCTGTACCCATCCCACGCATAGCCATATTTGACCGACAAAGAATACCTCCTCCATTATTGCGGAAAATGTTTGTTGATGAGGGAGCTATTGCTGAGTTTCCTACAGGTGTTGTTCCCGCTCCTGTAGTTGGTATTCCTCCAACTGTGCGCGGTGCGAACATTCCATACGGAATGGGAACAGCCAAATTTGAAGTACAGCCCGTTGGTGAGTTGTCATAGCATAATCTGTTGGTATTCACCTGATTTGCTCTGACTGATCCCTCAACATCAACCTTTGTACGAGGGAGAGATTTGCAATTTGTTGCTAAACAAGAGCTGTCGCAATTGGTTTTTGCGGCGGCACAACTGGCTAGACATGCGGCGTTACCGCCGCATGAGAAATCACAAGCCGCCTTTGCTGATGCACAGATGGGTGTGCACTCAGTGGCGCATGTCGCTGGAGCAGATGTAGGGAAGGCTCCAATTTTTGTATTCTGGGCATTGGTGTTTGCTATATCGATCTGACCAGGTGTTGTGGCTGTCAACCTAGTCCATATACCCGCGTCAGTTGAATCTGTATAATAAACAAAATCGTCAAAATGTGATGCATTATTCCCATCAAAGATTTGTGTCAGCTTTTCTACCGAGGAGAGATCCTGGTTTGATCGGAATGTTCCGTCTCTATCGCAGTTTTCCTGATCTGTCCCTGAAGTGGCAGTACAGGCCGCTATCTCGGTTCCACCAACTCCAAAGGCGCCTTTTCTATCAGGGCCAGCACTGGTCAAGAAGTAGTGTGCGCGTTGCTCCCCTACGGAGAATGCATTATTTCCATCTTTATCCAGAACTTCTATGGCTCCCCAGTTATCGCTACTTCCCATAGATGTCATGTTTCCAGTGACAGCATAGGTGAATTTGCCTCCCCAAGGATCTAATGTGTTGTCATATCGTATCCCCAATGTTGCAAAAGGAACATCTCCGATTAAAACAGGGTCTGGTGCGGCGTCCACGTCAGCAGATGTATCTGCTGATCCTATTGTGGTTACACAAACATCTCCAGCGGCTGCCGCCCCTGAAGAACACAATGTTGTTACAGGACCTGTTACTTCCCTGCCAAAGGTTGCACTACCCATTGCTGCGTTTCGTGGGGCGGGAAGAGGATATCTTCCGTAGCGATACATATATCTGTATAGGGCAGTTTTGACTGTTTCAACTTTTGATCTTGATTCAAGGCGCACCTGTTCGACGGCGTACATATTATATGTTTGCAGCACCGCGGACATCAGCAAGCCAATGACAATCAACGCGATTGCGACTTCGATCAGCGAGAAACCGCCGGAAGAGTTTTTGCGACATCGTGATCGTGAATTTTTGTTTTTTGTTACCATTGCACCATAATTCCCCACACTATATTATAGCACATAGTGTTAAAATTAGGATAATTTGTAGGGACTTTCCACATACTTTCTGTGGGCAATCTGTCTTTTATTTCAATAAGATGAAAGTGTCGGTGTTTTGGGGTGTGGAAGAGGGGGTTAGCTCTTCCGGTTCAGTGCGAAGAGGGCTAGATCCATGAGGGTAGATTTCAGGTCTGATTCTGGAAGGCAATTCAGTGCGTTACGGGCAAGTTGTGCGTGATTTTGGGCCAATTCAAAAGTTTTCTGATCGGCGCCTGAACTGCGGATCAGGTTTTGCGCGTGTTCAAGGTCGTCTTGTGTGAAGTCTTTTTGTTCTAAGGTTCTGATCCAGAATTTTTGATCGGTTTCGGTTCTTGCGGCTTCTATCGCATAGATAACTGGCGCGGTCATTTTACCTTCTTTGAAGTCGTCTCCGATGGATTTTCCGAGTTCTGCCGCACTTGATTGATAATCCAGTACATCGTCGGCGATCTGGAAGGCCATGCCGACATGGTGTCCGTAATCGCGTAAGGATTGGCGAGTCTCGGGGGATTGTCCAGTGATAACGGGGCCGATTTCACAAGCCGCCGCAAACAGGGCCGCGGTTTTGGCGGCGATGACTTGTAAATATTGGTTAATATTTGTATTCAGCGCGTTCTGGATCGAGAGTTGCAGCACTTCGCCTTCGGCGATCACGGCGGATGCTTTGGACAAGATCCCCAAAACGTCAATTGAGCCGTCTTCGACCATTAATTCAAAAGATTTCGAGAACAGGAAATCCCCGACCAGTACGCTGGATTGGTTGCCAAAAAGGGCATTGGCCGAGGCTTGGCCACGGCGCTGATCGCTTTCATCGACCACATCATCATGCAGCAAGGTGGCGGTATGGATAAATTCAACGGCGGCAGCCAGACGGAACGGGCGGTCAGTTTTTTCATCAAAAAGGCGGGTCGAAGCCAGTGTCATCAAAGGGCGAATACGTTTTCCGCCTGCTGCGATCAGATAGCCTGCCAGTTGTGGAATGAGCGGGACTTCAGAGACCATGCGTTCAAGAATGAGAGCATTGACCGATTTCATATCGGGCGCAAGGGATACCGCCAGATCTTCCAATGGGTTGGAAGGGAGAACTTTCTTTGCTGGAGCCGCTTTAATCATGGGCAAGAGATATATCTTAATTCTGGGGCATTGCCAAGAGATTGTCGTAACGCTACAAACAGGCATGGCAACTCAATTTCCACACGCTTTGCGCGCTTGCATCGAAGACGCTGTCCAGCAAAACGGGCGCGTTGCAACCATTATGGGGGCTGCGGCGCAGATGTCCGAGCGATATCGCCGGATTGAGGGCAAGGGGAATAATCGCCATTTTCAATTAAAAACTCCGGATGAAGCACTTGCCTATCTGGTGGCGCGGTTGCCCGCGACTTTTTCAGCCAATATGCGCGTTCTGGAACTGGTGCGGGATTTGGTGCCGGACTTTGCGCCTGCTTCGGTTCTGGATGTCGGGGCAGGGCCCGGAACGGCCAGTTTTGCGGCGTCGCAACTTTGGGATTTTCAAAATCTGACGTTGGTTGAGCCAAACCCGCATTTGAAGGAAGTTGGAACAAGGTTCATCACACCGGAAATTGATGCCGATATTTCGTGGTTGTCTTCCGGATTGGAAAAAACTTTGCCTGAGGGAAGCTTTGATCTGGTTCTGGCATCTTATGTTCTCAATGAATTAAATTCATCCCATTGGAGTGATGCGATCAGGAATTTATGGGCGCGGTGTTCGGGAACTTTGGTGATTGTTGAAACAGGAACGCCGCTCGGCTTTTCTGTGATCGAGCGGGTGCGGAGTTTATTGCCAAGGTTAGACGGCGCCCATCTGGCGGGGCCATGTCCGCAAGATGGCGTATGTCCGTTGAGCATCGAGGAAAACAGATGGTGTCATTTTTCGGTTCGGGTCGAGCGCAGTAAAATGCACAAGAGTTTGAAGTCGGGATCGACGTTGGGATATGAAGACGAAAAATTTTCGTGGATTGCGTTGAGCCGCGCGCCAGTCAAGCGCCCGACTTGCCGGATTATCGGACATCCCTCGACGGCACGCGTGACGGCGTTGCAGGTTTGTACCAAAGAAGGACAAGCCCAGACAATGGAGTTTGCGAAATCTTCCCCCTTATATAAAGTCACCAAGAAACTGGAATGGGGTGATGGGTTCGATCATGAATAACGTTATCGAGATTCAGGTATTGGATAAATGCGTGCGCTTGCTTCAACCCGCAGACGGAGCCTTTCGAACGTCACTGGATAGTGTGATGCTGGCGGCGGCTTGCCCCGCGAAAAAGGGAGACTATGTGCTTGATCTGGGGTGCGGCGTAGGCGGTGCGAGTTTTTGTCTGACCTATCGTTGTCCAGATATACGATTGAGTGGCGTTGAGTGGGAGCAGGTCTATTTCGATCTGGCGCAACAAAATGCGGCGCTTAACTGTGTGTCGGATCGAATGGAATTTTATTGTTGTGATATTCGTGATTTCGAAGGACCGCAAAAACCACTTTACGATCAAGTGATGGTGAATCCTCCGTTTCGCGAGGCGGGAGATCATACCCCGTCCCCTCACGCGCTGCGTGCCAAGGCGCACGGCCATCAAGACGAAGAATTGTCATTGGAAGACTGGATCAAAGTTGCGCATCGTCTGGTTAAAAATGGGGGCGGGGTGACAATTATTTATCCGGCGTCTGGTACGGACAGGATTATTCGCGGGATGGGGAAGATGTTCGGTGCGGTTGAGATTATTCCGTTGTGGCCTCGCGCTGGTGTCGAGGCCAAACGCGTGATTATCCGCGCGATCAAAGACCGTAAAACACCTGCCCGTATTCATGCGGGGCTGGTGTTACATGAAGAGGATGGATGTTATACAAAAGAGGCGGATGCTGTTTTAAGGGCCGGGGCTGGGATATAGAGATATGTTCTTGATCCAGGGATCAATTTTATACACCCCCATCCTGACCTTCCCCCCTCAAGGGGGAAGGGAATAGGGCCTCTCGGCCTAAGGGGGAAGGGAATAGGGCCGCTCGCATTGTGACTGGTTGAAAAAGGTGTCATGGCGTCTCCGGCAGGAATTGAACCTGCGGCCCCAAGTTTAGGAAACTTGTGCTCTATCCAACTGAGCTACGGAGACTCTAGAGTCTAGCGGACGTAGATATGGACTTCGCTGCTGCCGACATCCGAACTGGACGCGTAGGAAATATCCACTTTATCCATTGGCATTCCCATTTCCGTCATCGAGCGCAAGACACGTTCGGCATTGCGGCGTGACTTGGTGCTTTCAATCGCGGCTTGAGCTGCATTGCCTTCAGCAGGATAGACGGCGACCAGTTCGAAACGGGCATCAGGGAATTTTTCCATGGCTTCGTTCAAGGCAAGATAAACCGGTTGTTCGTAATCTACATTTTCACGGTCAAAGCGAATTTTGACCAGCGGGCGAGGATTGCTCGGCGCTGGTGCTTGTTCTGGCGTGGAAATTTTAGCCAGTTCAACAGTTTCGGTTTTCTTGGCTGTTGAGGTGAATGGACGGGATGACAAGGATTTTCCCAACAGATTTCCATCAGATACCGCCAGAGACATTGTCCGCAGGTTATTGCGTTCGGTTGCCAGATAGGCACTGGTGCGGGTGATGTCATCGTTGATGTTGTTTTGCAAGCGATCAATGATGATGATGGTGTTGTTGACGCTGTCTTCGAGTTGTGCCAGTTGCACATGGTCTTCTTCGACTGCGCCAGTCAAGCCATAGGCAGAGCGTGCGCCTTCCAACAGGTAGGACGCCACGGAGCCGGATTTGGTGATTTCAATCGCCAGATCGTTCATGTCGTTGACATTGCGTGCCAGTTTATCGAGGCTGTCTTGAGCCTTTGCCAGTTTTTGCAGCAAGCGCGGGTTGCCCGGCGTTGTGCCGGATTGCAATTGTGTACTGATCGTCGCGGTACTTGCATAATAATTGGCGGCTTCGGATTGGTTGAATTTTTCCAGTCCGAGAATTCGTTCGGAGAGTTTGGCCATATCCTGTTGCAGGCTACCCAGATCCTTGTGGATGTCACCGATCTTGCGCGACACCATTGTATCAGAGGTGCCGTAATAGGATTGTAGCAGGCTTTGTGGCACGATGTTCGTCGTTTGGACAGGCTTCGTATAAACCTGACCCGCCAGTGCCGCAGGAAGAGGTTGGTTGGTAATAACCAGTGCCGGTGTTTTTCCGCCTGATTGCGCCATTGAAGTGGATGCGCAAAGCACAGAGGCACAAAGCGCAACAGCCGTCGTAACCAGAAGACTGCGAATAAAGCGGGGGGCGTTCAACGTGTTCATGAGAGAGGGGTGTCCCTTTAAGTATTTTTGATTCCAGAATCTTTACGCAAGAGTATATCTATTACAGACATGTCCGTCCATATGGCTTAACAACCATACGGGCACCTCAGGCGAATCTCTCGCTCAAAAGTGCAATGTAACTTATGGAATTGTATGGAAAAAATGTCAAGAATGAAGCTTGAAAACAGTCATCCTTTTTGCATGATTTTTTGACTTGCATTTGTCAGGCGGCTAAAGTATGTTCCACCCACTTTGAAAAAAGGATCGTTTGCGCCCGTAGCTCAACTGGATAGAGCACCTGACTACGGATCAGGAGGTTTGGGGTTCGAATCCCTCCGGGCGCACCATTCCTTTAATATCAATGGGTTAGACTACGGTTTCACTGGTGGGACATCCAAGTGAGACAAAAGTCATGTTTAGTCCGACCTATCTCTGCCTATCTCGTCACAACATATTCTATTTCCGCTACCCTTTGGCTTTGCTCTCTATTGATCGTAAACACACTAAGGATCAATTCAGGCTATCGCTAGGCACTCGTAACCCTAAAGCAGCCCTAAGATTATCAAAGGCACTGGAATCATATATACATGGTTTTAGGGGGCTGCAAATGCGTTATGACGAAATAGTAAGGTTAGTACGGGCATATAATGATGATTTACTCACATCATGGAAAGAAGAAATCGCTGAGAAAGGCCCTGTAAGCGTTAGGGATACTGATACATGGATTAAGCAGGGCGAGGCCATGCTTAAGTCAAGTCGCACAATATGGGATAATATTGATGGGAATGGTAAGTCTCTCGTAGGGAATATGTTAAACGATCTGGGGATCAAGATAGATAAAGATCATCCTGATTATAAGACAATTCGTGAAGAGTACGCGCATGGCGCAATCAAGTTTGCCGAACAGATTAGAGCGTATAGCGATAACTTCCGCAATATTCCAGAGATGGTTATGGATGCTAACGCAGCTAATTCTATACCGCTTATATCAGCAAAGCCAAAGCACACCCTTAAAAAAGTTATTGCAGAATTTATGCGTGATAAAGAGATGGAAAGTGCATGGGGTAATCGTGCCAAGGATGAGCGGAAAGCGTGTTTCGATCTGCTTTTAGAGATATTTGGTGAGGATTATGCCATTGCACAGATTAATCACGAGCAAGCAAGGCAAGTAAAGGATATTCTTCTGAAGCTACCTAAGAACCGAGCAAAGAAGCGTGAGACGCGGGGGTTAACGTTGCTAAGGCAGATAGAGGTTGATGGGGTAGAGAAAATATCAGTCGATACCTTCAACAAATACACCATGATTTACAGTGCCTTGATGAAGTGGGCACAGAGACACGGTTATGCTGAGAAGAACCCATTCGAGGGCATAATGCTGAGAACAACTAATGTACAGAAACGGCATGATTTCACAGATCAGGATATAGTAACGATTGTTACGGCACTGAAAAAGCAAAGGTCTGAGGAAGGATTACAGAACTACAGATATTGGGGTGTGTTGCTTGCGATGTACACAGGCGCAAGGTTGAACGAAGTGGCAAGCCTGACTTGTGATGATGTAAGATGTGAAGATGGAGTCTGGTACTTTGATATTAACGATGAAGGGGAGAAAAAATCCCTTAAGACTGAAGCTGCAAAGCGCAAAGTACCTGTTCATCCTGATCTAATCGAATATGGCTTTCTTGATTTTTACGAAGAGGCAAGGGGTATGAGCAAGCAAGGTGATCGTCTCTTGGATGGGTTGACATTCAATAAGACATCTAAGTGGGGGCGTAATCTGGGTAGATGGTTTAATGACAAGTTTCTTGAAGGTATTCCCTACATTCACCACAATCTAAAAGAAGGAATTTTTCAGATGGTGGATTTTCCTTTCCAGAGGTTTGAGGATTGGCTTGCTGTATATAGGCAAGCGGCATTTGATGCTAATCCTGCTATTGCGCCATCTATAACTAAGGATGGGAAATCTATTTCAATCATTGATTTTCTGGATGCTGAACCTTGTATGATGGCATAAAGGTCTGCGGATTTTCGTTCTTCCGGAATATTGTCCATGTTGCTTTTTCTCCCGAATGGTCATTTTTTTCTTTATACCATATTGGCATTATATGGCGCAATAAAAAATTCCATTCTGGTATCTTTTGGCTATTATTCTTTTTCGGTTGAAAAGCTGCGCAGCATTGTCCCGAAGATTTTTTGTTCCTGTTCGGACAATTCCCGATAGGCCTCGAGGATATGTTTTTCGGCATTGTTGCGCGGAATAGCCGAAACAGGGCCCTCGGTAATTTCGGACGGGTGCACAGCCAGAGCATCGGCAATTTTTTTAATCCAGTCATAGGTCAGACGGCGTTTGCCATTTTCCAGACGCTGGATGGTTTCCTGCGTTGTGCCAACACGATCGGCCAGTTCGCTTTGGGTCAGGTTCTGCGACTTACGGATGTCTTTGATATAGTTGTTCTGGAGTTGCATGGTTTTATTATCATGCGGATTTGGAATAAAATAAACAGCCAAAATGGTATAAAATACGGTCGCTCTTTCCAAAATAATAATGCGCCATATTGAGAGGCGCACTATTGTTAGTCCTTACAATTTTATTGGGCGTGCCTAGAATTTGAGGCCATAACCGACATAGGCGATCCCGCTATCTTCGTTTCTATCGTGGGAATATTCGGCACCGACTTTCACGGAGTCTGTTTCCGAGAGTTTCATGGCGGCTTCCAGTCCCAGACCAACTTCGGCAGAATTGATATCCCGACCATTCAAAACAACAGAGGACGCAGACCCGGAAAGTCTGACCGCATTATTGGCTTCGTTCAGTTCCCATTGATAACCGACATATGGTTTGGCTTTGAGCGTCATGTTATATCCCGAAACATCTGTGTTATGTTCAAGGGTGAAGCCTGTGCGAACGCTGGTAGAGGAACTGGTATCAGAGGACACATCCATGTTATAGACGCCACCACCGGTTTCGGAGTAGTCCTCGGTAGAGGCGGTCGAGAAGTTGGCGTTCACAAAAGGTTCGATTTTAACCTGTTCGTGTTCGAACAATTTGCTGACGCCCACTGTCGTGCTGGTTCCCCAGCCATCATACTCCACTTTCGGACTGCCACTTATTCCACCAACGCTGACAAAGCGTTCACTGTCATACTGGCTGTAGGAAGCCAAGAAGATTCCTGTAACCTTGACGCTGCCCAGAAGATGTTGCCCGAATACCCCCAGAGAATAGGTGTTGGAGTCAATTTCTCCGGCGCTTCCTTCCAGATCAACATAGGATTTGAAGGCACTGGCAAGAACTCCAACCAGAGAGTCGGGAGACAGCGCATATTCATACCCTGTCACAACCCCTGCATTGGTGACATCATATGTCCGAACACATAGGTTCCGGAGGAGGTCGGTGTGAAATATTGGGTGGCGTAATTATAGACATTGGCGCCAGTAGTGATGGAGGCCGTTCCATTCCCCAGACTACCGTTTCCCAAGGATATGGTACCGGTTTTTGTCGCATCAGAAAGCAAAATGTTGAAGGTGGTTGTTTCATAGGCCAGAGCGGAACAGGAAAACCCCAACAGGGTTGTAAAAGCAACAGCAGAAAGAAATTTGTTACGTGGATACATTTTTGAGCCTCGATTTTTTTGTGTTTGCTGCCTCGTGTGTTTGCTGTTCCAATCACGCATAGCATTTTGGCATGATAGAAGAATCGAAGAGATTGTCAATTGCAGGTAGCAGGGCAACTCATAGAAAACGGCCCGAAAATCAGGGCCGTTTTGGTTATGCAGGTATATTAGAATGTGTGAATTATGCGTTGGCTGCGCGAACCTTGTCAGCGTGGGCAGGTTCACGAAGAACGTAGCCGCGTCCCCAGACCGTTTCGATGTAATTTTCACCACTGGTTGCCTGTTCGATTTTTTTCCGCAGCTTGCAGATAAAGACGTCAATGATTTTGACTTCCGGTTCGTCCATCCCGCCATAAAGGTGGTTGAGGAACATTTCCTTGGTCAGGGTTGTGCCTTTACGCAGAGCCAGCAATTCAAGAATGCCGTATTCCTTGCCTGTCAGGTGGATCGGTTTGCCATCGACTTCGACGGTTCGGGAATCCAGATTGACCACAACACGACCCACTTCGATCTTGCTCTGGGCGTGACCTTGGGACCGGCGCACAATCGCCTTGATACGGGCGATCAGCTCGGCTTTTTCAAATGGTTTGGTCAGGTAATCGTCTGCGCCAAAGCCCAGACCTTTGATCTTGCTGTCCAGTTCGGCAAGGCCGGAGAGGATCAGGATAGGGATGTTGATCTTTTCGGCACGCAGTTTCTTCAAAACATCATAGCCGTGCATATCCGGCAACATCAGGTCGAGCACGATAATATCGTATTCGTAAAATTTTCCGAGTTCGTAGGCGTCTTCGCCCAAATCGGTGGTTTCAACCATGTATCCTTCGGATTTGAGGATCATCTCAATGCTTTTAGCTGTGGAGCTATCGTCTTCTACTAGCAGGACTCTCATAGGGTTCTTCCTTGTTTAATGTTATGGCTGGTTGCAAAAAGCCTTTGTTAAACTTTATTAACAACCATATTAACAAATATTAAAAAGGTTAACAAATGTTTTAGCTTGAATTGTGTGAATTTTTCCTGAATCGGGCATTTGGAGGGTTTCAAAACCACTGGGAATATTGTACTTTATCTTTAGAAAATAGAATTAACTAATTATTTTTATTGGATATTTTGTCCCGTTACAGCATGAGGGTGTTCTGTATATGACAAGCTTTTTTGCCGCATTATGGATGTTTATCATAGTGATGGCGGGATGCATCTCTGGTTCTGCGGCCTTTGCTGCGCCGCCTGACGTGGATTTTACTGTCTCGATGAGCGAAGCCGTGGCTGTCACGGGTTGTCCGACAAACTGTCCACGGATCGCCGTCGACGTTGGTGGGGTCAACCGTTATGCAGACTATTCTGCCGGTACTGGATCATCCTCTTTAACTTTTTCTTATGCACCAGTGAGTGGTGATGTCGATCTGGATGGAGTAACCCTCACATCCCCGATTGATCTCAATGGCGGAACTATTACGGATTTGAATGGCAATGCCATTTCCCCCTTGACCTATACCGTTCCCGACACTTCCGGCGTTAAGATTGATTACCCGTCGCTGTCTATGGATTTTGCGGCCGATACAGATGGAAGATACACGTTGGAAGGGACAGTTTATAATGATCTCACTTCGTTTTTAGGCGCAACCGGTGGAACATATGCCCGCAACTCCATGGCCACATACTTCGATTCAACAGGTACGCTCCAAACCGCAGCGGCAAACCAGCCCAGATTCGACCACGATCCGGTTACTCATGTCTTAAAGGGTATCCTGATCGAGGAAAGCCGAACAAACCTTATTCGGCAATCATCTGCATTTACGACTTCTCCGTGGTTTCATGTTGGATCGGGAATGACCACATCCTCCAGCACAACCGCGCCGGATGGAAGCACCGTCCCTTTTTATACTTTCCCGTCAACTGAAGCTTTGTATCAGGATGTTGCTGTCACTCCCGGGCAGAATGCATCTCACTCAATATGGATCAAGGCAAACCAAGTCACAACTATCGGATTCCGCAATCCTGGATCTCTTGCTTCTTGTGCGACCAACACTTCATTTGTAGTATCGACCAGTTGGCAACGTATTACTTTGACGGCAACTTCTACCCAGACATCCTCACGTCTTCTGATTGATAATCGGTCGTCCTGCGGGTACGGAACCGCAGCCGGTCTCAATTTGGCATTCTTCGGTGCTCAAATCGAAATAGGTTCTTTTCCTACATCCCATATTCCGACCACAGCGGCTACAGTGACGCGTGCAGCAGATTCTTTGACTCTTCCAACCGGAGCATGGTTTTCTGCATCAGAGGGAACGTCAATGGTGTGGACAAAGGCATCCCCATTGGCAAGCAATCTCATGAGATTCCTGAATATGGGTAGTTTGGGATCAAATAGAATGTTGCTCCAAAAAAATACAGCCTCTGGCGTTCGATTATTATCACAAGTTTCTGGCGTGACCGTCGCGGCCCCCTCTACGACTGCGACATTTTCAGGAGGAGATATAAAAATTGTCGGGAGCTATCAATCAAACAATTATGGGATTTCAATAAATGGTGGAGCCGCTGTGACAGCCTTATCCGGGGCTGTACCAGCAGTCACTTCCTTTGATATAGGAAGCCAATCACCGGATATAATTAATACTAATCTTACAGCATTCAAATATTACCCAATCCGCGCCAGCAATACTCAATTGCAACTGATGACACAGTAAGTTCGTTTGCTGGAATCATGAGCTGTGTTATTCTCCAGCTATGGATCGTCTCGCCGATAAAGTTATTGCCCGCATTTCTACCGTTCCAGACCATCAGGTCTTTGGAGAGGTCACCAAGGTTTTGGGGCTTCTGGTTGAGATCGCCGGATTTGGTCATGATCTGTCCGTGGGGTCGATTGTTCATCTGCGCCCCCATGAGGATCGAGATATTCCTTGTGAAGTTGTCGGATTCCGCGAAAACCGCGCCTTGTTGATGCCGTTTGGAACGCTGGAAGGGGTCGGTCTGGGATGTCCTGCCTATATTCAGGAATTGCAGCCCGTCGTTTTCCCCAATGAGCGATGGTTGGGGCGCGTAATTAATGCTCTGGCCAAGCCGATTGACGGTTTGGGGCCTTTGCATCAGGGCGGTGTTCCTGTCCCCTTGAAAAATAAGGCGCCTTTGGCGCATGCACGACAACGCGTCGGGGAAAAACTCGATATGGGGGTGCGCGCAGTCAATTGTTTTACCACTCTTTGCAAAGGCCAAAGGATGGGGATTTTTTCAGGATCCGGTGTTGGTAAATCAGTTCTGTTGTCCATGATGGCCAGATATACCGAAGCCGAGGTAACGGTTATTGGTCTGGTCGGGGAACGTGGTCGCGAGGTTCAGGAGTTTCTGGAAGACGATCTGGGCGAAGATGGTCTTGCGCGGTCGGTGGTGATTGTGGCTACAGGAGATGAACCCGCCTTGATGCGGCGTCAGGCCGCGTATTTAACCTTATCGGTCGCCGAGTATTTCAGGGCGCAGGGCAAACAGGTCTTATGCATGATGGATTCTGTCACGCGGTTTGCCATGGCGCAGAGGGAAATTGGTTTATCCGCCGGAGAACCCCCCACCACCAAAGGATATCCACCCACGACATTTGGAGAGCTTGCAAGGTTGCTGGAGCGGGCCGGCCCCGGCGTACAGGGTGAGGGGGCGATCACTGGCCTGTTTACAGTTCTGGTTGAAGGAGATGATCATAATGAGCCAATCTCGGACGCGGTGCGCGGGATTGTCGATGGACACATTGTGATGGAGCGGGAGATTGCCGATCGTGGGCGTTATCCGGCGATTAATGTATTGAAATCCGTATCTCGTTCTTTGCCACGCGCGTTTACACCCGATCAACAGGCGATCTTTCGCAAATCAAAGCAGCTTATTTCCTCGTATGAAAATATGGCTGAATTGATCCAGTTGGGGGCATACCGGAAAGGCAGTGATCTGAAGGTTGATGAGGCTATTCAGGTTTATCCGGCAATTGAAGAATTTTTAACCCAAAATAAGGGCGACCATTCAACCATTGATGAAAGCTTTGCCCGTTTAGCCGGGATATTGGGGATGGAATACAATATTATAGAATAAATTACTTGCTTTTTATATTCCATATTGTGATATTCGGGACAGAGTACAAAAGAACAGGGAGATACTGCGTGGTGAGTAAAGACAGTTTTGAATCTGGATGGGCGCTGACAGCGGGCATTCTGAATACTCCGGCGTTCGATTTGGCATCTGATATGGTCGAGCAGCTTGAGGCTTTTATCAAGTTGGTTGATCAGGAAAATCGCTTGTTAAGTAGGATTCGTGGAGACGCTGACAAAAAGGCGCTCAAAAAAGCATTTCATCAAGAGACTGATTTTGAAAATATTGAGGAGCTTCAATTTTCCGCTCAGGGAAAATGGGTTGCTCAGGGGCTGTCATACCTTTTTGAGATAAAGGGAGCCAAAGGATTCACGTCATCTATTGAAATATCCCCGCTGGACAGGCATCGGCTTCAGCTTCGTGAAGTCAGAGAGGTGCAGGGGCATATAGACCGCCCCATGGAAACATTATTTGATTTCAGTGGTAAACCTTTGTGCGAGCGGGATATTTACCAGACTTTTGGTGAAAAATTGTTATGGGCTGTGCCCGATACAGATCGCGAGAGAGTTTGGAAACACTTTCAGGCCGCATCCGAGTATGATTTGAAGAACGAGGTTATTTTCGCCAAATATGCGGTTCTTCAGGGAGAAGAGGATTCTCAGTCGATCAATGTCCGTGAAACCTTCAGGGCCTATACTGACACACTGAATGGGAAACGGGATAAATATGAGGTCTTTCCCAAGGGGATTAGCAGACCAGATGTTCATAATGCCGATGTCGAGACCTGGAAAACCCATAAGGTGGTTAGAGAATTACGGGAACTCACCGTTTAGTCTTAATCGCCTGCCATCACCTTGTTGACATGCTCTAGGTTGGAATTGCCCTTTGTGGTAAGCTATCCTTATGGCTGATCTTGAACCATTAATCCGTTTGCGGAAGTTCCGCGTTGAGGAAAAGCAAAAGATTCTGGCGGAGTTGTTCCGGCAGGTCGAGATTCTGGAAGGTCGCAGACGAGTCATTATCGAGGAAGTTGATCGCGAGCGAAAGCTTGCAGAAGATGGAACCAATATCGAGGCTTTGGTAACTTTTGCCGCCTATTCTTCGCGTATGGCTGCCGAGATTGACCGTCTGGACGGTCAGATCAAAAAAATAGATGTTCGTATTGAGAAGGCGCAAGATGACATGCGCGAGGCCTTTTCCGAGCAAAAGAAAGCCCAGATTATCCAGCAGCGCCGTGATGATGAAGATCAAGCCGCAACTGACGCCAAGGAAAATAAAAACCTCGATGAAATTGGCATCGAGGTTTTTAGGCGAAATGACGATCAGTAAAATTTCGTTATTCTATAGTCTTTTCAATTAACTTTTATCCATCGTCACATCACTCCTACCGTATGTCCAATACGGGTCGTCGCTTGTTCCTTGTCTTAAAGTTAATTGATTTGACTATATTTTGAATACTAGAGATTTGAATCTTCGAAGGTCTTCATTCTTTCCAAAAGCTACGGTTACTTTACCTTGCGGGTTTTCGGGTGTTTGGGAAATTTGAAATGCGATGCTGTTTTCTCGAGCAAGTTTTGTAGCATGTTCAAGCCATGTTTTCCCGAGTTCCGGTGTTTCTGGGTGGTATGTGTATGTGAATCTATCTCTTGTCATTGTTATTTTTTCTCTATCAGGGTTCCGATGCTTTGTAGCAGGTTCATCGGTAGGGGGAGAACAATAGTACTGCCGCCTTTGTTGTTGGCAAATTCACCCAGTGTCCCGAGATAACGGAGTTGCATGGTTTCAGGACGTTGCGCCAGAATGGTGGCAGCTTCATCGAGTTGTTTTGCTGCTTGCAATTCACCTTCGGCATTGATGATTTTTGCACGACGTTCCCGTTCGGCTTCGGCTTGGCGGGCAATGGCACGAACCATGCTTGGGTCAATATCAACATGTTTGATTTCAACACTGATAACCTTAATACCCGACCCTTCGGTCTGGCCATCGAGTTCGCTTTGGATTGACTTGTTGAGGTCTGCCCGTTTTTGAAGCATATCGTCGAGGTCATGTTGCCCCAAGACCGAGCGCAGCGTGGTTTGTGCCATCTGGTTGGTCCGGAACAAGAAGTCTTCGTTGCGGTTGATCGCCATAGCAGGGTCAACAACGCGGTAGTTCAAAACACCGCTGACTTTAACCGAGACGTTATCTTTGGAAATCAGATCTTGTGCCGGAATGTCATCGGTGCGGACACGGACATCGACAATGGTCATGCTTTGGATCACAGGAAGGACAAGTTGAAACCCTGCGCTGCGTGTACCGGTATATTTTCCGAGCGTATAGACGACACCGCGTTCATATTCCTTAATGATGCGGATACTGGCGAGCAGAGCCACCAAAAGAATGACGATAAAGACGGGAAAGAATGTCATGGTAAGAGTCTCCTTGAGTTGTCGGAATTAGTCTTTGATGTGAATTCTGAGTTTCAGGCCATCTGCGGCACTGATGGTGACCTTATCACCTTTTTGAAAGTCGTGCGAGCGTTCGGAGTAAGCCTGCCATAATTCACCTTGAACCATGACGCGACCTGATTTGTCTGCCCAGTCTTCAATGACGGCCTCGTCCCCGATCATGCCTTCAGTTCCGGCGGTGGGGGATGTGGTGAAGGATTTTGAGGCGACCTTTACCAGAATAACCAATAATACTGTCATAGCGGCTGCGATACCGAGGAAAGTATCCCAGTACATCGGAATGCCAAAAATCTCACCCTGTTCGACCAGTATATTCCCTCCGGCCAGAAGTGCCACGATCGCCATAATCCCGAATATTCCGAAAGACGGGACATGAGCCTCGATAATGATGAGTATAAAGGCAAGTAGTACGAGCAGTAATCCTGTCATTGTCTATC
>MNUG01000011.1 GCA_001871905.1 Alphaproteobacteria bacterium CG1_02_46_17
GTGAATGAAATCCGGGGTCTGCAGGCCGAGGAGCAGTCCCTGCGAAAAGCCGGCAAGTCCACTGAGGCCGACGCCAAGAACAAGGAACTGAAGACCGGGATTGTGAAGGCCAGAGACTTTCTCAAGGATAAGATCAAAAAGAGGCCCCATGCCAAGCTGTATCCGAATAACCTCCCGCACCGCACGCCCAAACCCATCGACCGGGAGCCTAGACTGAACAAAGAGGATTTCAGAGACCCCAACAAAGGCCCGGTCGTGGATGACCGGAAACCTGTCCAGGTTGCAGCCCTGGGAGATCTTTCAGGACTCGTCCTGGCCCAATCCACGAATGCTCCCACGGTAGCGGATCTCGCCGAGACCATTGAAGTAAAATTCACTCCCGACATCCAGGCCAAGGCAGCCGAGCTCAACCACGATCCGGTCAAGATCTTCAACTGGGTGCGAAACAACATCGACTTCGTCCCGACCTATGGCAGCATCCAGGGCGCCCAGATGACCCTGGAGACCCTGCAAGGCAACGCCTTCGACCAGGCATCGTTCTTGATCGCCCTGCTTCGGGCCTCCAACATCCCCGCCCGTTATGAATACGGCACCGTGGAGATTCCGGTGGATAAAGCCATGAATTGGGTCGGGGGCGTCACCGATCCCATGCTCGCAGGCGAGGTCCTGGCCTCCAATGGCATCCCAGGAAAGCTCATGCAGGCTGGCGGCAAGATTGTGTATGTCCGGTTGGAGCATATCTGGGTCAAGGCCTACGTGGACTATATCCCCTCCAGAGGGGCAATCCACAAACAGGGCGACACCTGGGTACCCATGGACCCGAGTTTCAAGCAGTTTGACTATACCACAGGAATCGACATTGCCTCAGAAGTCCCATTCGACGCCGAGGCCTTCGTGAATCAGATCCAATCCACCGCCAACATCAACGAAGCCCAAGGCTATGTCACCAACGTGGATCAGGCCTACATCGAACAGACCATGACCAGCTACCAGCAGCAGGTCGAAGCGTATATCGCCGCCAACCATCCCGATGCTACGGTCGGAGATGTACTTGGCAAGAAAATCATCCAGGAAAAACAAAACCCGGTGCTCTTTGCCAGCCTTCCCTATCACCTGGTGGTCAAGGCCGGGGAGTTTACAAGCATTCCGGACAACCTTCGACATAAAGTTACTTTCAAAGTGTTAAGAGACCAGCTTGATGAGTACAGCGGCACAGCGCTCAATTACACCGCATCCATCCCGGAGCTTGCGGGAAAGAAGATAACGTTATCTTACAGTCCGGCCACGGCCAATGACGAAGCCGTGATTGAAAACTACCTGCCAAAACCCCATCCCGACGGCACGCCGATTCAGCCGGAGGAGCTTCCCCAGACCCTCCCGGCCTACCTCATCAACATGAAGCCGGAACTCCGAATCGACGGAGAGGTTAAAGCCACGGGAACCGCGGTCGGTTTGGGCCAAAGCGAAACCTTCACCATGCAGTTTATAGACCCATCCAGAATTGGGAATGAAGTCATCACGAATGATGTCACCGCTGGCGAATACAATGCGCTGGTTATCGATGCCCTGGCTATTTCATCCAAGCGTTTGACCGACCTTAAGACCAGGCTCGAAACAACCAAGGCAAGATTGGAGACAGAGGATTATATAGATCTCACCAATGACTCTCTTTTGGGAGATCTTCTTTTCACTAACATTGCGACATATTTTGCCGAATATGACATCATGAGTGAAATAGGTGCAAAAACTGAGAGCGTGATCTATCATAGGCTTCCATCCATGGGCAGATTTTTCTTCAGTCTTTCTGTGAACAAGTTTTTTGATATTCCCCGTTCAGTCTCTGGTGGTGGTTTGGAGATGGATGTAGATCGAAGTTTTTATTATTCATTGGACAAAGCCGGAAACAAGGTGAAAACCAGGGAATTCAACCTTTCGGTTGGAATAAGAAGTTCTGCGTTGGAACATAGTGTACCTGAGCAGCTACTTTACACACCGGAAGACCCTGTGTATGGTATCTCTGCTGTCAAGGCCCTGGCCATAGCCAACAGTCAGGCCATTCCGATCTATCAGATCAATAAAGATAACATAAATACCATTCTGCCCAAGCTTCAGCTTGGTGGTGATGACATCTTAGATATTACAAACTCCGTCAATACCGGAAAAGAGGTCACAGTCTCGCAGCGTCCCATAAACTTTCAGGGCCGCTCCATACTTGGATATTTTGTCATCAATCCGGAAGTTGGTGATGGCGCGTACATGATCAGCAAGGGATTAGGCGGAGGTGCAATTTGGTCATATATTGGAGCGCTGTTTGGTGGGCTGCTAACCGGATTGGCGGGAATATATCAAAATCCTGATGCTATGTTTGGCGACTTAAAAAGAATAGCCAATGCAAAAATGCTTCGTTTTTTTGGAAGATACAGCGCAGTTATGGGAGTTGTTAACGGAGTATTACAGATCATAACGAATCCAGATCTAAACTGGGAACAGCAATTTGCTCAGATTTCAATACTGTTTATTGGTGCTGGGACGTCATATTGGGTCGGGGGTGCAATAGCAGCACTTGGAGGTCCTTTCGGAATCCTGGGAGCAATCGTAGTTTCCATTATTCTTCAAGTCCTGCTTGATGTTTTTACGAATCAGATAACTAAAGCGCTTGCCCTTTATTTGAGAGAAAATTTAAGACTGTGCTTTTATCGCAGGAGTAAGTATGAAGTCATATAGGATTGATATATGGTTCAGAACATGTGCTGCCTCAATTCCAATATTGTATGGTGCATACACTTTACTTAGGCAGGAAACAAGTGTGCTTCTTCTCGCGTTCATGATGCTTTTAAGTTTTCTTGTTTTCCTGTTTCTTTCTTTTCGAATAGTTCTCCGAAAAAATGAGCTGTATATTGAAAGATTATATCTATGGAAAGCTAAATTAATCCCCCTTGAAAAAATAAGCTCGATCGACGCCCATAAAGAACTATTTCAAGTTCAGTTTTATTTAAGAGCAAATCCAACAGTGGCAAGGAGAGCGTTTTATGTTGGGTTTGACAATGTTCTTGTCCTGCATCCTCTCATAAACAATCGGGTGGACCTTATTAAATCTGTTTTGGAAAGGAATCCATCAATAACAATTGATACTTTAACGAATGCCTATATTACTGGGAAAAAGAGCCTCAAGAGCAACCTTATCTCACGTTGCTTCATGGCTGTTCTTATACTTGAAGTGTTGTTGGTTCTATGTTTGGCAATAAACTGAGGGGGACTTCCGGGGATACCATAGTTAATCTAAAATCGTTAGGACATAATATGAAACAGAATTGAGTACGGTCCCCCGAATTATCCCCAAGTTTCAGGTACTCCCTGGAAAAGACTGGAGACAGGGAGAAGACAAAACAATTCAATCTCACGGTCGGTATGAACTCCTCCGCCCTGGAACACAGCGTGCCCGAGCAGCTCTTCTCTACGCCGGAGAACCCAGTCCAAGGTGTGTCTGCGGTCAAAGCACTCGCGATTGCGAACAGTCAGGGCATTCCTATTTATCAGATCAACAAGACGAACATCAACGCCATCCTCCCAAACTTACAACTGGATGGATACACCGTCTCCGACATTCGTAATGCAGTCAATGCCGGGTTGGAAGTAACCGTGCAACAGAGAGAGAGCAACTTCCAGGGCCGCATGGTAGCGGGGTATCTCATCATTGATCCCTCTACCGGCGCCGGGGCGTATATGATTAGCGGGGGGAGTAACGGGGCAATTCTTATTCTTGGAATAACTCTCGCCATTCTACTTGTCTTAGTTGCTCTTGCACCAGCAGGAGGTATTCTCTTTCTCGGTTCACTTGAAATCGTGGTGCAGAGCACTTTGCTTGAATTGTTAGTGACAGCTGTTCTTCCCACTGTCGTCATTGTATTCGGCGTTTTCTATACCACATCAGACCCATTTTATGAATGGATTCACGAAAACTGGGAGGAATATATAGAACCATTCTTAGTAGATATTGTTGACAGCCTTCAAGGAGTATCTCCGTTGTTGAAAGCGCTTATCAGAATTTTGACTGGTAATCCATAATAATACAAAGGTGCTTAAATGCTGACTTATCTAAAAGAATCATTGCTATTTTTTAGAAGAAATAAACCAGTTATGTTTCTCATCATGTTGACAGGACTGCTCGGTGCGCTTAAGTTTATTGATATTAGAATTCTGAAAATCTTAATATTCTTTATTGAATGCATATTGATTGTTATCCTTTATGTAAATATCTTGACGACAAACAACGATCAGTCAGATTTCTTTGTAACGACCAAGAATGCCTTGAGATACTTGCCCAGGTACGCTTGGCTATTTGTCTACTTTTTAGTTAGTGTAATCATAATAGTTCCTCTCCACTCAATAATCTTAAAGAGGCTTCTGGAAAATTTTTACAGCGTTTCGCTCTACAGGGAAATTCTATTCTATGGTAACTTCACGCTAGTCGTAGTACTTTTAAGTCCGTTCTACTTATATGCCCCTGCCTTCTTGGTCTTAAATAACTGTTTTGTATATGAATCAATACATGAAGCATATAAATTTGTTAAAGCAGAGCCTTTGAAAAGAATTGCCCCCTCGCTTTTTATTTTGATAACTGGATATTTATTAGGCCGTATATCGAAAGAACTCTTTATTGTTTACTTTGCGACAAATCTTTTTTTCTATCTAATATTCTTTTGTTCAGTTTTTGTTGCTGCACAAATATTTAAGGAAAGCAACACTTCTTATGTCAGCATGAAGACCAAGATTGAAAAGGGGGAATGGCCAAAAAAAGTAAATCCCTCATAGGGTAAAAACCCATCGTGCATCTGAAAGAGGAAAGGGGGACACCTGTCCCCTTTTTGGCTCCCCAATGGAATCGACATTGCTTCCGCCGTGCCCTTTGATGCGGAAGCCTTTGTTAACCACATTCAATCCACGGCCACGATTAACGAGCAGCAAGGATACGTCACCAATGTGGATCAGGCGTATATCGAATCGACCATGACCAGTTATCAGCAGCAGGTCGAAGACTACATCACCCAAAATCATCCTGACGCCACCGTGGGCGACATCCTGGGCAAGAAGATCATCCAGGAGAAACAAAACCCGGTGCTTTTCGCCACCCTTCCCTATCACCTGGTCGTCAAGGCCGGAGAGTTTGCAGCCGTTCCCAACAGCCTCAGACACAAAGTCAGCTTCAAGGTGTTAAGAGACCAGCTTGATGAGTACAGCGGCACAGCGCTCAATTACAGCGCATCCATCCCGGAGCTTGCGGGCAAGAAGATAACGTTATCTTACAGTCCGGCCACGGCCAATGACGAAGCCGTAATCGAAAGCTATCTGCCAAAACCCCATCCCGACGGGACGCCCATCCAACCCGAAGAACTCCCGCAAACCCTACCGGCCTACCTCATCAACATGAAGCCGGAGCTTCGAATCGACGGACAGGTCGTGGCAACAGGCACTGAGGTCGGCCTCGGCCAGAACGAATCTTTCTCAATTCAGTTTATGGATCCTTCAGGGATTGGAAATGAGATCATAAAGAACGAAGACGTGAAAGTCGGGGAATACGATGCGCTGGTCATCGATGCCCTGGCCATTTCGTCCAAGACGCTGACCGACCTCAAAGCAAAATTGGAGGCGACCAAATCGAAACTGGAGACGCAGGATTTCACTGGGCTCACCAAAGACGATCTCTTGGGAGATCTGCTTTTTGCAACCATAGCCTCATACTTTACTGAACTGGACACCATCTCCGAAATAACAGAGAAGACCCAGAACGTCGTCAACCACAGACTTCCTTCCACAGGAAGATTCTTCTTCAGCCTTTCGGTGAATAGTTTTTTTGGTATCCCGAGATCTGTCTCCGCAAAGTCCTTAGAGATGGATGTAGACCGAAGTTTCAGGTACTCCCTGGAGAAGGCCGGAAACAAGGAAAAGACCAAGCAATTCAATCTCACAGTCGGCATGAACTCCTCCGCCCTTGAGCACAGCGTGCCCGAGCAGCTCTTCTCCACGCCGGAGAACCCGGTCCAGGGCGTCTCGGCTGTGAAGGCCCTGGCCATAGCCAACAGCCAGGGCATCCCGATTTTCCAAATCAACAAAGCCAATATGGCCACGATCCTTCCCCAACTGCAACTGGATGGGGATACAATCTCCGACATCCAAAATGCCGTGAACGCAGGGAAAGAAGTAACGGTCTCTAAGACCAATATCACCTTCAACGGCTGGAACGGTTGCGGTTACCTCATTATCGACCCCGAAACCGGTTCCGGGGCGTATATGATTAGCGGGGGGAGTAACGGGGCAAGTATTCTTTTCTATACGATCAACTTTTTCAAAACCTTGATGATGATCGCAGTAAGCGCGGTCACCGCATATTCATTAGTGTTTCTCGGGCCAATCATTGGATCACTCGTGACGTTGTTATATGTGGCCGCGGTTGTTTATGCTTACAATTTACCGGATAATGTTAAATATTGTATTCTGGTTGCCGTAAAGTACATATCATTTGTCGTCGCTACTTTGAGACTGGCTATTGCCATAGCGGCAAAATCTCCCGTCAAGGCATTTCAAATGATAGCCTACATCATAGGATACGGTGGCAACATCTATAACCTATATCGGATGTACAATTGTTTAAAATAGAGGGATAAGAAAATGGATGAGGCAGTCTATATATTGATAAATTTTACTATGGTTCATGTGGGTTCCTATGGCTTGCTTTTTGATAACACCATACTGGACGAAAAAGAGAAGATAAAGAAGTTCATCCTGCAAAAGCTGATATATCTGATGATTGCCTCTTACGGTTTTTTAGAATTCTTCAATATTGTTGTAAGAGAGGTGCCGTCTATTTTGATTCTCCTGAACATATTGATTTTTGTTCTTGTGTTTCTATCTGCAAAGTACGTTCTTGGCGGCAAGAAAGATCAGATGCTTACCAAGTGGAAACTAGCATTATTCAGCCTTTTCATTTGTGTATTTGATAGTGCTCTTCTTCATCTTCTTAACATTAAGATTCAGGTTTTCTAAGGCAAGCCATTGGGGTCTTCATGCAGAGTTGATGGATCGGACCGCGACCCGACATGAGCAATTCCATGGAGTGCAGATGGGCAGGCCTTTGAGCCATCAGGAGGGCAAGTTCTCTGTAGCATCCTTGTGGCCCTCGTGATAGTCTTTGCAAGAAGGTGACTCTCATATGGAAGAAAAACGGACCTTCACAAAAAGATTTCCAGAAGAAATCCCCGGTGCCAGCACAAGGCCAACCATTGAAGTATTAATCTTTTCTTTGCTGTTGGCTTCAACTTATCAAGGACCGCTTTTGAGTTCTTTAAACCTTGTTATATACATTACTGTAGTCTTGACAGGGCTTGCTATTTACGACCTAAGGGATTCTTATAGATACTTTCATTCCATCCTGCTCGGAAACAAAGAGAAGCTATTGAATGAAAAGGAGTTCGTGGATATCTCGGAAGTGCATATTGAGGAGCCGTGGGGTTCGTATTCGAGTAGACTCCGGTGGGCTTTGGTTTTGATCCTGGTAATTTCCGTTGCTATAATTCTTATGTTTTTCTTCACAGGACAAATGGGAGCGTTTTTCTTGGTTGTAATACCGTTAACATGTATTGGATCGCTGCTTATGATTGTTAAGGATACGAAAAAGGTTGCCCGAGCATCTCTATATTTGGTTCGACGATTACGCAAAAGCCAAATGTGGTCTAAGCTACAACCCTCTTCCTGTAAAGGCAAAGCAAAGCTTTAGAGAAAAAGTTGATGAAAGACTAAGCCAGAGCGGATATAATGGGATAATTCAAAAATTAAACAGGAACATAAAGGACATTTTCAGGTAACCACAACACTTCCTGCAGAATGTTGTAGGGCATACTGAGTTCCGTACTAGTTCCGGGGACCATACTTAATTCTCAAAGATCTTCTATGTCGACATCGAGTACATCTGGGTTAAGGCGTATGTGGACTATATTCCATCCAGAGGGGCAATCCATAAACAGGGCGACACTTGGGTGCCCATGGATCCGAGCTTCAAGCAATTCGACTATACCAACGGAATAGACATTGTCTCCGCCGTCCCCTTTGATGCGGAAGCCTTTGTTAACCACATCCAATCCACGGCCACGATCAACGAGCAGCAAGGATACGTCACCAACGTGGACCAGGCCTACATCGAATCGACCATGACCAGTTACCAACAGCAGGTCGAAGCCTATATCACAACCAATCACCCCGATGCCACGGTCAGTGATGTCCTTCAGGGTCATGTCATAGTTCGGCATAGCCTGTTGATATCGTAGCGCAAATATATTTCACTGGTTTTTCTATTGGGAATCGTGTATAA
>MNUG01000015.1 GCA_001871905.1 Alphaproteobacteria bacterium CG1_02_46_17
CCAGTATCTAGGGTTTTGTTTACAATGCGTAACTGCAACGATTTGCATTTTCAGTCCTGACACTAAATAGATAACTGCGAAAGGAAACTTTTTCATCATATATCGTCTTGTTCCCTTTTCATAAACTGGCCATAATTCGGGGTTCACTCCCCAACTTAACTTTAATCTCTGCTCTCACTGATTCGGTACCCTGCCCTGTGACTCTCTGTGTCGGCCCGATGAGCAGCAAGATCAGTAGCTACAGAGTCAATCTTCTTCGATAATTTGGCATCCATCTCATTAACCCTTTGTTCAAGGCCGCCAACGTTGAACACCCGATTCGGAGCTTCCCCCAGTTGGATGATGCGCTGGCGGTGAACCTCGCAACTGGCAAAATGCAGATGGGACATTTTTGTAATAGAGTGGCGAAAGGCCTCGTCAATGGTGACTTCCGTGGTCTCCCCGCCATGAATATGGGCAAGAGGAATCCGGCAAACCTGTGACGCTGCGGCCATGCAAAATGTTTCAAACCGGTCGCCAAGTACCACCACCATATCGGGTTTCAGTCTTTGGAGCGCCTCGCCATAGCCGATCAAGGCGAGGCCCATGGATTTACAGATGGCCGTTGGCGTGTCGCTGGACAGGAGTATTTCTATGGTTTCATCCGGTTCAAAACCGTCAGCCTCGATTTCCTGGATAGTCATGTCAAACTCAGGTGACAGGTGCATACCCGTGGCAACGACCTGCAAGGTCAGATTCGGAGCATCCTGGATACCCTGCATAACACACCGCAGAAGTCCATACTCGGCGCGGCTACCGGTGACAATACAGATTTTTCTCATTTTTTCTTCTTCTTTATCGTGTGCTTGAACTTCAAAACCGCAAAGTTCAGCTCGATGGATGTCTCTGTATCGCTCGTTTGCAAGTCGTCATCAAAGATTCCGGCAATCAACTCTCCACTTCTCTGCATGAGTGCCTTCTGCTTGTCCTTGTCTTGGACTGCTGATAGCTCTTGAATGCTTCTTGATAGCTGTCTGATTTTTGCAAAAGTCTCGATGATCGCCAGAGTAGCTTGAACTGCCTGAGGACTTTTCAAAATCGTCGCCAGCATATACAGCCCTTTTTCAGGAAAAGCGCTTGGAAGCTTTACCTTTCCGCCCTTTGTTGAAGTCGAAAATTTCGACTTCAACGACTCCCACTCCCTCTTATCAAGTTCTATGATGTACCCAGAGGGAAACTTGTCAGGGTTATTCTTTACTGCCTCATTGATGCGTTTTGTCTCAACACCGTATAGTTCGGCAACATCGGTATCAAGCAAAACCATTTGGCTCCTGAGCTCAATGATCCGATCCTGCAAGTCCTCGAATTTTATGGTTCCGCTCATATCAGATCATCCGCCTTGTAATCTTTTTGCGCGACCTGCCCTAAAATTTCATCCCAGCGCATGGGAGAGATGCCGGTGCCGGGGCGTTTGGCTGTGATGTTGTCGGCACTGAACAGTTCACCCGTCTTGATTGGTTGGGTTGCGACCAGCGACTTGCGAGCAATGAGCTTGTTTTTTACTTCACTTGGGCTGGGGCGTTTGACGCCATTGCCAAGAGCTTTTTCGATATTGCGGATCGCCTGCACCATCGCCTTCAGATCATCAGGCTCCAGACTGGATTTGTGGTCGGGACCCGGAAGGTTTCGATCCAGGGTAAAATGCTTTTCTAACACCGCTGCCCCCAGTGCCACTGCGGCAACCGCCACTTCAATACCCGGCGTATGATCAGAATACCCAACGGCTACTCCAAAAGCATGGCCAATCGTCTTCATGGCTCTCAGGTTGACATCCTCAAACTGCGTGGGATATTCGGTGTTGCAGTGAAGAACGGTAATGTTTCCCAACGGCGTGCCGGAATCGATCAGCACATTCAGCGCATCCTCGATTTCCCCCAAATCCGCCATACCGGTGGACATGATCAGCCGTTTTTTCAAGGCCCCAAGTTTTCTCAGATAGGGCAGATTCGTTATCTCGCCTGATGGAATCTTGAAGATTTCCAACCCCAGGCGGTTCAGCAGATCAATGCTTTCCAGATCAAAGGGTGTTGACAGAAATTGAATGCCTTTGTCTTGGCAATACTGGTAAAGCCGTATGTGCGCCGTTTCATCCAGCTCAAGCTTTTTGACCATCTCTAATTGGGATTCATCTGAGCCGGTGGTTTCCTTCTGGTAGCCGGCTTTGGGTGCATTTACGGCAATGACTTTTTCGGCCTTGAACGTCTGAAATTTGACAGCATCGGCCCCGGCAGCGACGGCTACGTCAATTAGTTGAAACGCCATATCCAGGCTGCCGTTATGGTTGACGCCGGCTTCGGCAATGATGAAGGTTTTATTTTTCATAGCACAAAAGATGAAGCTGAAAGCTCATGGCTGAAAGGTCAAAGATTAAAGCTCAAAGCTCGAAGCTGAAAGGTCAAAAAAGTCAGGGAATATTCTTGGTTATTTTTGCACCACAACCAATTACGGCATTTTCTCCTATTTCGATATATTCTTTACAAACGGCGTTGCTTCCGAAAAAAGAGCCACTACCGATTGTTACCCCTCCATTAACGACCGCCCCTGTTGAAATGTGGCAGTGATCTTCAATGACGGCATCGTGTTCCACAAGGGCTTTGGTATTGATGATGCAATTCCTGCCAACTCTCGCGCCTGCATTGATCAGGGCATGGTGCATCACAATGGTTCCTTCAGCAACCTGGGCATGCGGGGAGACATAGGCAAAGGGGGATTTAATCACGGGAAAACACGCGCCCATCTGCATCAAATCATTAAAAAGTACCATGCGCCGGGTTGGGGATTTGATCTGCCCCAGCGTAATCAGTACATTGGGGAAAGTCTTGATCAGTTCCGCTAAATCGGCGTCTATACCGATCATGGGATAATCCAGAACGTTGTGCTGCTTTTTTTCAGGCACATCCACAATCCCGGCAATGGTAAAGCGGCCTTCCTGTTCGATGACGTCAATGCAGGATTTGCAGTGACCGCCACCACCAATTAATATAATTTTTTTTGCATAAAAAATTATAGCTCAAAGATAGAAGCTGAAAGCTCAAAGTCGGAAGATCAAAGCGGAAAGCAAAAAGGTAGAAGTGCAATGCTTTCAGCTTTGACCTTTCACCTTAGCCCTTGACCCTTTCACCTTTGAACTTTTATCTATCGCATTAATCAGCCCCTTGATCATCGAGGCGATTTCGATTCCTTCAGATTTCAATGAGCTGAATGTTTCTTCGGATATCCAGTTTTTTCGTTTAAAAATTTCCAGCAGGGTAATTGTTTCATATAATGAACCACGAGCGATATAGCAATACTGAATAAATTCTTTCCGGGAAAACCGGCCTTTGCCCTCTGCCAGATTCATGGCTATGCTTGTTGAACTTGCTTCAATCTGCTCCAGCAATCGGAAATGTTTTCTATCTGTCGATATATTTTCAACAGCATCAATCACCCGCACAGCAAAATCGACAGCCCGGTTCCAAACCGCCAAATCTTCATACCCCATCCCCATCCCTTTCCCTTTGACCTTTCAGCTTTTAACTTTCACCTTCCCACTCTCATACTGCTGGGGATATTGACCAGCCGGTCTTCCAGCCATTGGGCCGTTTCAATGGATGCGCTCTGACAAGCACGATACATGGGAAGGTAGGTCATAAGTGTCCAAACGGGCCGTGCTTGGATGCCTTTTGCAGTGGCATAGCCAAGAAACTCATCGCGTTCCTGCCTGTCTTTTAAAACAATGGTATTGAGCCAGTAATTGGACCGGGCGTTAGCTGGTTCTGTTATAAATGGTATGCCGATCTCCTGAAAAAACTGGTTATACATCTGCGCTGTGGCGCGCTTGTTTTCTAAAACCCCGGTAAAGCATTCCATTTGAGCACAACCCACGGCGGCATTGATGTTCGGCATGCGGTAATTATAGCCGACCTCATCATGAAAAAATTCCCACGGATGCGGCTTTTTGGCCGTTGTGGTCAGGTGCTTGGCATTTGCAGCCAGGGTTTCATCGTTTGTGATGATCATGCCACCGCCACCGGTTGTCACCGGCTTGTTGCCATTAAAACTTAAAATGCCCAACTCCCCAAACGTGCCGCCATGTTGCCCCTGGTAAAAACTCCCCAGCGCCTCGGCGGCATCCTCAACGACCGGAATATGGTATCTTTGACAGATTTCAATAATCTGATCGATCCGCACCGGATGACCAAGGGTATGCATGGGCACACACGCCGCGATCTTTTTACCGGTTATTTTATTGTAACACCTGCCATCTGACTTCAGAATACCGTTATTTAAAAGAAAATCATTCAGTATTTCCGGATCAAGTCCCAGGGTTGATCGTTCTACATCTACAAATATCGGCTGCGCGCTGCAGTAGGAAATGGCATTGGCTGTGGCGACAAAGGTCAAAGGCTGGGTTATCACCTCATCTCCGGGCGCTACTTCGGCAAGAAGAAGGGCTACATGAAGCGCTGCGGTTCCGCTGGAGACAGCGACCGCATACTTTGCACCGGTGAACTGCCGCATTGCATCTTCAAAACGACCGACATATTCTCCCACATAGGACACATAGGTTGTATCAATACAATCAATCAGATATTTTTTCTCATTCCCGGTGAAGCGCGGGGCATGGAGGGGTACTGGATTCTCCGCCGGATAGAGCGCTTTGATAAACTTTATTATGCGAGCAAATATATCAGACATCAATATTTTTCCATAATTTTAGGATATTAGCTCAAAGATAAAAGCTGAAAGTAGATACGGCCTTAATTTCCTTTGAGCGTTGAGCTTTCAACCTTAAGCTTACTATACATTATACACATCCCATTTATAGCGTCGCAGATTTTCCTTATCCCTGAACCATTCGATGGTTTCCCGGATTCCCTGCTTCAGCGTATACTCCGGCTGCCACCCTGTTAGCCTGCGAATCTTTTCGTTACTACCCAGCAGCCGCTCGACTTCGCTTTTTTCGGGCCGTATGCGCATATCATCAGAGATGACCCTGGCCGTTGGGGTTATCTGATCAATGATCTCGCGGGCAAGCTGCCCGATGGAAATCTCCTGTTGAGAGGCAATGTTTATTTCTTCTCCAATCGTGGCTTGTGTCTCTGCAATCGCAATGAAACCGTCCACGGTATCACTGACAAAATTAAAATCGCGGGTTGGATGAATGCTGCCCAAACTGATTTCTGTCGAGCCGTTTAGCAACTGGGTGATAATGGTGGGGATGACGGCACGGGCAGATTGACGCGGCCCATACGTATTAAAAGGCCTTACAATGGTCACAGGGGTATTGAAACTGCGATAGAAGCTTTCCGCTATCCGGTCTGCCCCGATTTTGGTGGCGGAATAGGGCGACTGACCTTGGAAAGGATGATTCTCATCAATGGGAACATATTGCGCCGTTCCATAAACTTCCGACGTTGATGTGATCAGCACGTGGTGACAAGCTGTATCGCGCGCCGCCTGAAGCACATTCAAGGTACCTTTGATGTTTGTATCTACATAGCTGTCCGGAGAGTGATAACTGAACGGAATGGCAATAAGTGCAGCCAGATGAAAAACCATGTCCATACCCTGCATGGCCTTTCTCACCCCATTGGGATCGCGGACATCCCCTGAAAATACCTCAATCTTATCCAGTTTTTCTTTTGGAAACGTATCCAGCCAGCCCCAACTATTGAACGAGTTATAAAACACAAAAGCTCGTACCTGACACCCTTTGTCCAGTAAACCTTCCACCAGATGGCTACCGATAAATCCATCGGCACCGGTGACTAATATTTTTTGCTTTGTTATATCCATGTCAAAATTACCAACTTTCGTGGTATATCACTCTACACACCATAATACTCCCTATACCAACCGACAAATTTCCATATCCCATTTTCTATCGTTGTTGCCGGTCTAAATCCTATATCCTTCATCAGATCGTCCACATCCGCATAGGTTGTAGGGACATCTCCAGACTGCATAGGCAGAAAATTCTTCTTCGCCTTTTTGCCGAGACAGTCTTCAAGTGTCTCTATGAATCTCATCAGTTCAACGGGATTATTATTACCTATGTTATACAACTGATACGGTGCATAACTCGATGATGGGTCAGGCGTATCTCCGCTCCATTGAGGGTTTGGCTCAGGTATTCTGTCTATCACCCTTATTGCCCCCTCTATAATATCATCAATATATGTGAAGTCTCTTTGCATCTTTCCGTAGTTAAAGACATCTATAGGTTTCCCATCGAGTATCGCTTTTGTAAAAAGGAATAATGCCATATCAGGTCTACCCCATGGCCCACATAAACAGTAAAAAACCTTAATCCTGTGCAAGGGACTTTATAGAGGCTTGAATAGGTATGAGCCATAAGCTCGTTTGCTTTTTTGGTAGCAGCATATAAAGAAATCGGATGGTCAACGTTGTGATGAACTGAAAAGGGCATTTTAGTGTTGGCTCCATACACCGAGCTTGAGGATGCAAAAACGAGATGCCCTACTCCATAGTGCCTGCATCCTTCAAGGATATTTAAAAAACCTGTGATGTTGCTATTTACGTACACATATGGATTGACAAGGCTGTACCTTACGCCGGCCTGGGCAGCAAGGTTAACCACGGCATTGAACTTTTCATTCTCAAAAAGTCTCGAGACATTCTCTTTGTCCTCAAGACGAAGCTTGATAAAATGATAATTTGAATATTTTCTGCTGTTAGCAAATTTATTGTATTCTATGTCTTCTCTTTGTATGCCACTCTCTTTGAGTCTAGTGTGTTTTAGCTCTACATCATAATAATCATTTATACAATCGAGCCCAACTACCGTATCTCCTCTAATTAAAAGTCTCTTTGCAAGGTGAAATCCGATAAAACCAGCCGTACCTGTAACCAAAATATGTTTTGGATTTTGAGTGTTGAGTTTTGAGTTATAGATACTCATTTTAGGGCAAATATCGGGACACCATACTAGTTTTTAGGTCATAGGAGATCACGATAAAAGACCTCGGCAGGTTGTGGTCTCAATTTTGTTAGTTTATTTCCATTGATCTTCAGCTTTATACAGCTCCGCCCCTTGGGTTACATGCCATTAGCCGATAAATTGTTAGTAATTACATTGAGTTACGTTTGTTTGTGTCTCAAATAATGCTTTTCACAACAGCACTCAGTTCGCTACCGGGGTTGTCAAGACCGTCCTCTTCAACCTCATAGTGAAGCTCCCTTATCTGCTTCTTTATCTCTTCGTACTCCAATAGCTTCCTTTCCAAGAACCTGAGCGTCAGTCTCCCCTTCTCTTCCAGACCCTTAGGGGTTAGCACATAAGTGTAGGGGATTTTGTTCTTGGCGCTCCTAAAGCGGGTAATCTTTATCAAACCTTTAGCCGCAAGTTCAGAAATACAGTAGTTCACCTTGCCAAGACTGATACCCATTCTTTTCGCCATATCACGCTGACCTAGCTGGGGATCCTGGCTCAACACCTTTAACAGACGATAGTGGATTTCCTGTTCGTAAGCGTGGTTCATAGCTTGAACTTTATATATGAGTGGTCATTTCTTGTCAAGGGCAAATTTTTTATCAAAGTGTAATATCCTCTCCTATCCAAGACTCTCCAGAATACCGAACACATCAAAAACGCTTGGATTTTCAGGGACATAACAGGCATCAGGGCTTTTAACAATTAGAAAGGCATCATTCCTTGTATGTTTTCCTGTAAAGATGGTGGTTTCCGTAAGCGTTTCAGCCTGTAGACGGGCCTTTAGGTCAAACCCTGTATTAGAGGTCAAAACCAGGTCTGGGGCTCGGTCGAGAAGGGGGCCTTTGTATATCTCCTCTTTCCGATAGACTTGATTTATCACCTTCTCGCCTTCAACCTCCAAGGCATTAAAGGCATCGATTAAGTCACCAATAACAAACTCTCTGTCCTTTTCCTTTACGCTGCCTCGA
>MNUG01000032.1 GCA_001871905.1 Alphaproteobacteria bacterium CG1_02_46_17
GTTGTAAAGATTGACGCATTTCTGTCACTTCGCTAGTGTCGTTGCATGAATTTCCATTTGGAAATTCTGGGGCGTTGTAACCCCTCATGTACGGCCAAACAGCATCAGGCCGTTACCAATGATGCTGCCTCTCGACCTATGGTCGGGGAGGCAGCTGAATATAATAGCGCAAGCAAATAGGCTGCGCCGTTTACATGACGGTTACAAACTCCCCGACTACCAGAGAAATCTGGTGGTCGTTTTAATTTTTAACGCAGGGGAAATTGAACAATATGAAACCTACAACCACTGCAACAAGATTAATGTCTTTACTGCTCACCTCATGTCTCTTTTTAAGTGCTTGCGCCAGCAAATCTGAAAACATCAAGGCATCTTATGTCTCGCCATTACAATACAGCGACTATTCATGTAAGCAAATCAAGGGGGAAATTGGTCGTGTAGGACGTAAAATGAATGAAGTAGCAGGGGTTCAGGATGACATCGCGGGTGATGACGCAGTAGCTATGGGAGTTGGTCTTGTTCTTTTGTGGCCTGCCCTGTTTTTTATCGAAAGTGATGACCAACACGTTGAGCTTGCTCGCTTGAAAGGTGAATTTGACGCCTTGGAACAGGTCGCTATCGAGAAAAATTGCACCGTTGCAAAAGAAATTGAAGTAGTAAGGCAGGAAGAAGAAGCACGCAAAGCGGCTGAGAAGGCAGCCGCACAAAAAGTTAGAACAAACCAATAGGAATTGGAAGCGGTTAAAAAAGTTAGATCATGCAAAAATCACATATACTATTTGGATTAGCGAGCTTAGCTATAGTATTGTATGGAGTAATTCAATATGACACCAATAGCTCATGTTATGAAATCATACCGTCACAAGATCAGGAGATGGGAACAATACTCTTGGATAAATGCCAAGGTCAAACCCGTATTCTTATCACAAAAGATGTTGACGAAGACGGGGATGGTAAAATAGATGGATATACTTATCGTTGGGGTGCAATAAAACTTATTGAAAACGGTCAGCCTATTTGGAAAGAGAAAAAGTAAGCTTTTATCGAAAATTTATTCAAAAATTTTTGTGAACGTACATCAAATTAATTGGCTTCCTCTCAAACGCTGAACCGCATCCTGTTTTTGCTTCTCAGTCATATTGCGCCGATGAAAAGGACTCTTACCCATGCGATATGGCCATAGGGGACAATCTGTAATATGACACTCCCGAACCTCCGAGTATTGATAACAACAACAATCCAAACATTTTTCTCGAATGGCTTTTAGAGGGGATTTTTTAGAGTTTGTCTTTTTGGTATCTGGACTACCTGAATGGTCTTTCATTTTTATTTTCTCCATTGCTAATGCAAAAAATTGGGAAAGCGGGGCATATAAACCCGCATACGATTAAGTTGATATTGATCTCTGATTAATGCGGGCTTGTACCCATGCGTCTATTTCGCTCTCTAGCCAGCCAACACACCGCGCGCCAAGACTGATATGCCTCGGGAATGTGCCTTTGCTGATATTTAGGTAAATGGTACTCCGACTTAGACCTGTCCGCTCTTTAACGTCCGATAGTCTTAAGAATTTTTCTTTTTGTAGCATCTCTGACATTTGCATTCCTTTCCTAGATTGGCTTGGTTCATGCAAATATTGTTATCCAGTAGTGCGATAAGATTCAAAGAAAGCTGGTCGGAAAATTTCTTTCAAAAAAATCAGGATTTTTTCTACGCCCTATAAGTTACTATTTCGGGAAGTAATTATCCCATGGAGCCTCATGACGTTCTTTGCGGGTATCCTTAAGCGCTGTTTCTATCTGAGAGATTGTTACGTTAGAGTCTAGCGGGGTGATGATGAACAGCAGCAGTTCAGAGTCGTTCATTTCCTTCTTGGATATGTACTCTCCGCCTTTGTCGGTCTTGTGATAGCGGCTTTGCTCTAGTTTTCGTCCGATGATCGGCTCTAATTCGGCAGATAAAACCATAATCCAATGGTACAAGGCGACGCTGCGAGGGGTTGATTTCTTGGGTAGGAAATTCTTGACGATTCGTCCAATGGCTTCTTCCATGGAAGATAGCAAAGGCAATGATCTGGCAGGAGAAATCCCTGAAATAAATGGCCCATCACGTTTGATTTCTTTCAATAAGCCATGTAATGGGGGATGATTCTTGGATATGACATCATAAAGATTGTTAACGATGTCCTCTGCATAATTTCCGGACATAATAACTTTCCAAAGAGATTCCTGTGCTTTTCCAAGATAGTTGGCAACTTTTCTAAGTTCCTTTTCGACCTCATGTGCTGCCAACTGCCTTAGATATTCACCATAAAGACTCATGTATTTCTGGGCAGCAAGAATAACATAAAGCCTCAGATCGGCTTTTTTATTCGGGTTTTTCAGATCAACTTTTTTATAAAGCTCATCAAAAAATTCTGGGGTATATGAATTTTCATTCCCAAGAGGTTTAAGGTCGTTTGATTTTGATTTTGCCATGTTCTTTTCTCTAGAGTATCCAATAGCATCCTAGGACATAAGACTAAATCCAGAAAATGGATTGGTAGGGAAATTGGTAGATTTTTAGGCGCAAATTCTCAAAGCCAAGTCATACAAGGTGTCTGTTGAAATGTTCGTAAGACATCCTCGCCATTTGACTACGTATCCCGATTACATCAAGAATTGCAGCTATTCCCCCAGATAATATTCAACTGTCGAGACCACACGAACCGATTTATACGGGGTTTCAGATTCAGAAACACCCGGATCACGTGGTTCAATTTGGAGAACGCCCTGATTGGCTGAACGGATTTGCCCCACGGCTTGCCCGCTGTCATTGGCAAATTGTACTGCCGAAATGCGTGCATTTTTGGTCGCCTCGGCAATCATTTCCGGTTTGATGTCATTAATTTTGGTAAAGGTATATTGGGGAGCAGGATTCCAACCACCATTCGGAGTCCCCAGCGTGACATTCTTCTTTACCAGTTCAGCAATATTCTGGGATGCCCAAAGGACAGCTTCCACATCATTGCTCCGTGCCAGCAGCGCCTCGGTTAAGACATAGCGAGGCCCTGCCTGACCGGTTTCACCATAAGTCTTAGCCTGATTGTCAGACACAGTGAAGTTTTGAAGCATAATCTGGTCTTCCTTCAGCCCTTGGGATACCAGATAAGCCCGCACATCTTTTTCGTTCTGCTCGATCGCCGCCTGAGCATCTGTTAATTGGGCACCAGTTACGGTGAAATTAAGCACCCACACGGCCTGATCTGCAACAACATCGCGTGTCGAGAGGCCTTTCACTGTGACATAGCGGTCAAAACTGCGAAACTCTTTCAAGCCTGTCAGGATCATATTCCCCCCAAAGCCAATCCCCACTGCCAGAGCAGCCAACCCCAAGGCTATCGGCCAGAATCCTGATTTGAAACAAGGTGATGTCGTATCTGTCATGGCTTAATCTCCCGCAATATTGTCCAGTGCGCCTATCTAGCCCCAGCAAAATAGGGAATGCAATTTCTATTTACCAACTTTTAGGTTTTTATGGTTATTATGTATATTAAATATGGGGTTAGGTTTTATGGATATTGGCAATTTTATTAGCGATCTGAAAGATACCTTGTCGAATATGTTTGACGGGATCGGCCAAAAGCTGAGCCAGTTTTTTGACAATTTCAGTTTTGGTGGTGGCAGCACGTCTGGCGGCGGCATTTCGGCTCCACCTTTGGCAACGCCGGGATATAATATGGGAGCAACAGACTTTAGCGCCCAGCAAATGCGCCCTTCAAATGAACTCCAGCAATCACCAGCACCTGTTGTTGAGCGTGGATTTTCTGCATCTTCCGTAAATAATAATTTTCATGTGGCCGCAACAGATGGTGGGCGCTTCCAGACCGGCAACCAGCAGATCGACAATGCCATGCATAGGGGTGGACAACAAATCGGCAGATCTGTCGATGGATTGGGAAATACAGTTGCAAACCTGCCGAATAAATTGATAACCGGCATGGGCCACGCCGCAGAGAATAGAATAGCCCATGAAACAAGAATGGCCACAAATAGGGCCATTCAAGGAATTTTTAGACGATAACGGTCTGTTCTGGCAACGATGGCTATTTCACCTGCGGCTGGATATCGAACTGGTGGAATGGTGGCGGCGAAGGCAGCGTCCATTCCAGAGTCATGGTATTTGGCTGAACATTCCAGTAGTTTCCTCCGACCTTGCGACCAAAGAACAAGGTATAGAACACGATCCCGATAAAGAACAATGTGCTGGCAAAAGAAATATATGCCCCAAGAGAGGATATGTAGTTCCAGCCGTCAAGCCCTTCCTGATAATCGGGAATGCGCCGTGGCATCCCTGCTAGCCCTAAGAAATGTTGCGGGAAGAAAATCATATTCACACCAATAAAGGTGGTGAAGAAATGAAGTTTTCCTGCCCATTCCGGATATTGACGCCCCGACATTTTGCCGATCCAGTAATAAAAACCAGCGAACAGCGCGAACACCGCCCCGAGCGAGAGAACATAATGGAAGTGCGCCACAACATAGTATGTATCATGCAACACGATATCCATCCCGCCATTGGCCAAAACCACGCCTGTGACACCGCCAATGGTAAAGAGGAATATAAAACCAATCGCCCACAGCATCGGGGTTTTGAATTCAATTGACCCACCCCACATAGTGGCAATCCACGAAAAGATTTTAATTCCCGTCGGAACCGCAATAATCAAGGTTGCCGCCGTAAAATAGGCTCGCGTGTTTACAGACAGTCCGGTTGTGTACATATGGTGCGCCCAGACAATAAATCCAACAAACCCGATCGCCACCATCGCATAAGCCATGCCGAGATAGCCGAAAACAGGTTTTTTGGAGAACGTCGATATAATATGGCTGATAATCCCGAACGCCGGCAAAATCATGATGTAAACTTCAGGGTGACCAAAGAACCAGAACAAATGCTGATACAAGATCGGATCTCCACCCCCTTCTGGATCAAAGAAATGAGTTCCAAAATTCCGATCCGTCAACAACATGGTGATCGCGCCACCAAGGACAGGAACAGTCAGCACCAGCAAGAAAGCCGTCACCAGCATAGACCACGCAAATAGCGGCATTTTATGGAGAGTCATACCCGGCGCGCGCATATTAAAGATCGTTGCAATAAAGTTTGCGCCACCCAAAATCGAGCTTGCCCCCGCAAGGTGAAGTGCAAAAATCGCCATATCAACCGACATTCCGGGATGTCCGAGTTTTGCAGATAATGGGGGATAAACCGTCCATCCCGTTCCCGCACCGGACCCAACAAAAACAGAGGCTGCCAATAACAAGAATGCCGGCACGATTAGCCAGAAGGAAATATTATTCAACCGTGGGAAGGCCATATCTGGCGCCCCGATCATCAATGGTACGAACCAGTTGCCAAAACCACCGATCAGGCCGGGCATCACCACAAAAAACACCATGATCAATCCATGGGCGGTAATCCAGACATTCCACATCTGTTCGCCGCCCGGCGAGATAAATTGCAAACCCGGTTCTTGCAATTCCATCCGCATCATCACCGAGAACGCACCACCGATCAAGCCGGCAACGATCGAGAAAATAATATAGAGGGTCCCGATATCTTTATGGTTGGTTGAACAAAACCAACGCATAAAAAAGCCGGGCTTATGGTCATGAGAATGGTCGGACATTGTTACTCTTCCTTCATATATTTCTAATGGCTATTCAAATTTATTTTTTATCTGTATTGGGGACAGGCAATTCGACAGGAGCCTCAGCAACCGGAGTGGCCTCTGGCACAACTGCATCGGCTGCTGGCATAGAGCCTCCTTGGGCAACAATCCATTCAGCAAATTCGTCCTTGGTAACAACCTTGATTTCAATCGGCATTAAGCCATGTCCAACACCACAAATCTCGGAACATTGGCCAAAAAAGGTTCCTGTTTTATCAGCGCGCGCCCAAGCAGAATTCAAACGACCAGGAACCGCATCAATCTTGATCCCGAAAGCCGGAACCGCAAAAGAGTGGATCACATCACTGGCAGTTACCTCAAAAACAATATTGGTATCAACAGGTACGACTAGAGGACTATCCGTTGACAAAAGGCGCTTCTGACCTTTGGCCTGATCCAGATCTTTATCCTTGATATAAGTGGCAGTAAAAGAAATTTCTCCATTATCAGGATACTCGTAGCTCCAGTTCCACTGGTTGCCCGTCACCTTGATCGTCAGTTCAGGTGCAGGGTTGCGTGCTTCGAAAAACAATAACTTGAAAGACGGCACTGCAATCACAATCAGGATCACAACCGGTACAACCGTCCATAAAACTTCGAGCAGGACATTATGTGTTGTGGTAGACGGAGTCGGATTGGCCTTGGCATTAAAACGCACCATTACGAACAGCAATAAGGCCGTTACAAAAATAACAATTCCCGTGATGATATAGAGCAGCATATTATGAAACTCTGTAATATGTTCCATTGCTGGCGTTGCGGCAGCTTGCAATTTATACGGCCATTCCAGTATCTGAGAAAAATCCGGCGCGGCATGCGCGGCACAAGCCGAGAGAAAAACCAGAAAAACCGAGAGGCATGAAACAAAAAAGCCTATGCGGAGGGAAACAGTGAGAGTGCTTATCATTATCTATGTCATTATGTTGAGAATTCGAAAAACTTTCGTGACACTATGACGCAGTTTTAAAAAAAAATATAGAGACAATTCAAAGAACGAAATTTTCGGTTGGAAATGTCTTGGAAAATGTTTTTATATCCAAAACTATGTAAAATTTTCAAAGGGGGAAGAAAGGAGCGATAGGCCATAAAGGGCCGCTGTCTCGGAACGCAATATTCGTGGCCCCAGAGAAACAGGACAGACACAGGAAAATCCAGATAAAAAGGCGACTTCTTCTTGGTCAAATCCTCCTTCTGGCCCCACCATATAAGTGGCATCACGCACAGCCTCTTTGCGAAGGATATCACCCAGAAAGACAGCATCTTGACGTTCAATTGCTGCATAAATTTTTGACCCGCTATCAAATTGCTGCATAAACTGTTTCAAGTTCTTCACCGGATGGAGAGTAGGCAGATCCAACCGCTCACATTGCTCGCTGGCTTCGATAATTTGGGCTCTGACACGTTCTTCCTTGATATCGCGGATCACAGACCTGTTCATCACAACGGGATGAAAATCTGTTACTCCCAGCTCGACAGATTTTTCAATCAGCCAGTCCTGCCGATCTTTTTTGATCGGCGAAAAAACCAGATGGCGGGTATATTGTTGCAATCCATCACTTGCGGGGCGCAGCAAATCCCGTACCTGCAGCAAAACGGCCTTCTTTGACGGAAACGAAATTTGTGCCTTCCATTCGCCGTCTGCCGCATTAAACACCCGCACGAGATCTCCCTCGGCACAGCGCAACACATGCCGCAGATAATGTGCCTGTCCGTCTGGCAGCGGCACATCCTGACCTGCTCGCAAAGGAACAGAGAGGTAAAGACGCGGGAGATCATGCGGATATAGAGATAAAATAGCGGGCATGGTGTTGTTTATACCATACGCCGCTATTGTGTAAATCTTTAGAAAATTATTTGAAAGATAGTTTCATTTGCTCGGAAGCAGTTCCACGATCTAAAAGACCTTGAGCACCACCAGCTTGGGTATATTTTTCAATAAACTCAGCATTGGTTTTTGCAAAACGGGACAAAAGAGGATGAGAAATATCACGAACAAGCTCAGGCGTAGTGAAAATGCCGTAGCCCTGCACAGCACTCTCCAAAACGCTAACTTGACGAACAGGGGTCAGACGATCAAAAATCTTGGCTGTCAGATCAACATAAGGGTCGGGGTGTCTAGGTGTTTCGGCACAATATTGATGGAGCAGCGCCTGATAGCGATCTGCCAGTTCTGCGGTAAACTCGCGGCTTGGTTCAGCCACAGCAAAGGCTTCCAGCTTATCGTAAAGAATATCACAAAGCCGATTATAATATGCCTCATTTTCATGGTGCAGGTCAGGAATATATTTGGAAATTTCTTCAAATGTAGAAGGTGTCATCCCACGGCTTTGGCCTTCAAGCGCAAAAAAGGCTGCTTTTTCCAGATCCTCAGCCGCCATTCTGGAATCCCCTAAACCCGAATTTTCGCGGTTAACCTGAGCCCCCGGAATCTGGCGATATTGATGGGCAAGAGCCAACATATCCACAACACAAGACCCCAGATTGGTATAATCGGCTTCCGCCATATTTTCTGCAACAACAGTCACACGGTCAAGCACCTCGGTCACAGCATTTTGCATGACATAGCCGAGGGATTTGGACATATCGGCAAGCTTGACGCTTGGCATTAGGGCAAAAAATTGGCCAACACGCTCCGCCTGTCCCGCCACTTCGAGATCATCTTCGCCAATTTGTAGAGCAAGAGCATCAAGCTGCGCCAAATTTGCAGCATATGTGTCACTGGTTCTGTCAAAGACAGTTTTAAGTTCTTTTGTCATGTTACACCCTAGCATATTTTATTTTTGCCAATTATATTAATTTTTCATAACAATATATATCAGATCATTGCTTGTCAATTTTTATTATTTGGTCACAATGTCCTTAATGAACACAACAGACCAACAATCAACAGCACATACAGACATCAGGCGTTCAGGCTGGATAGAGATGATGCCCCTGTCATGGAGGCCTTATATACTATTGATGCGCCTTGATCGCCCGATCGGGACATGGTTGCTCCTACTCCCCGGTTGGTGGTCAATTTTGATGGCCGCAACCACAAGCCAGACCTCAATCACAACCATACTGTTCTATATGGGTCTTTTTGCAACAGGTTCTATCATTATGCGAGGGGCAGGTTGTGTTATAAACGATCTATGGGATCGGGATTTTGACAGACAGGTCGAAAGAACAAAAATGCGCCCGTTAGCGTCCGGTGAGATTCCGGTAAAGTCAGCCTTGATTTTTCTGACCCTCTTGCTTGGGACAGGTCTAGCGATTCTTCTGACCTTTAACCAGACCACTATTATCTTAGGGTTTTTGTCTATTTTTCCGGTCATTTTATATCCATTGGCCAAGCGAATTACGTGGTATCCGCAAGCAGTTTTGGGATTAACCTTTAATTTTGGCGCCCTGATGGGGGCCGCCAGTATTCTGGGCACGGTTCCTGTCTTTGCATGGGCTTTATATATCGGCGGATTTTTCTGGACTCTTGGGTATGACACAATTTACGCACAACAAGACGTAGCTGACGATGCTCTGATCGGTGTCAAATCAACAGCGCTAAAATTCGGTGAACGGGTCAGCCAATACATCGCTGCATTTTATACCATGACAATTTTGTGTTTCGGGGTAGCCGCCATACTGGCAGAGGCAGGGTTTGTTTTTTATATAGGCCTTACTGCTGCCGCCAGCCACCTGCTTTGGCAATACCGGACATGGGACAAACAGAATCCTAACTCGTCTTTGAAAATTTTTAGATCAAATCGTGATTTTGGCCTGATTATCGCCCTGTCAGCCATCGCCGAATATTTATTCTAGAAAAGGAAACGGGCCAAATTCTGACATAGAATCTGACCCGCCCCTAACATCAACAGAAGAAATGTATTAATCCTGACCCACGCGGGACAACTCGACAACTTGTCCATTTCCTTTAACAACAGCGCGAGCGACAGAAGACTGCGTTGTCTTACGCTGTGGAAATTCTAAAACTTGTGCCTTTACCTGTTTCTTGGCCTCTTTTTTCGTAGAAACTTCCTTTTCCGCTTCGGCAAAGGAGCGTTCAAATTTGATGAACCACAAGAAATTGGCATTGGAACGATCCCGTACATCGGTAAAGATTGGATCAACCATAATTTGGGACACGACAGATTCGGTATAATTCTGACCGAATGGCATACTACCCAAGGCCTTAATCAGATCAATCGCAATAACGCGGGACGCCTCGATATTATCGGAAAAGCTGTAACCCTGATAATCCGCCAACATTTGCTGGATCAATAAACGATCTGCCTTACGGCACCGTTCGGACAAGAACCACGATTCGAAGATGGTTCGTGCCGCAGTGCCATTCTGAATAGAGCGAAAATCTGTAATCGCCTCACGAGCAAAGGCGCGACCCAAATCAGCCGTTGGTGAATGTTCGATCCGTGCCCAGACATCCTTATGGCCAGCCAGTTGTAATTCCCAAGCCACACGAACCATGCTGACTGCCAGATCAGCCGTTTGAGCGCGATTAACCAGAACAGCAAAGTCAGGATGCAAGGCCAACGGGTGCAAACCAGCCCCATGGCGATGTTGGTACATACGACGCAGTTCACGAGCAGCCAGTAAAGTCTGGTCAACCAGATCCATATCCTCCCGTACAAGAATTAAGCGGGATTCGCGATCATAGGCCGCATCCATAACCTGATTGCTCAGGCGCAATTCGATATTGTTAAGTTGAGCAAAACTCAGATACTGGGACGCCAGACGACTATCCTTAATCATGGAAAACAAAGACTCAAGCTTGTCCTCTGAGGACGCAACGGCCGGCGCACAGAGATTCTCTGCATCCAGACGAAACAAATCAATCTTTGCCGTTTCAGAGATTTCGAAATCTTTTGCAATTTTATCGTAAGCATTGGCTTTTTCGCGCAAGTCCGCAATATCACGTTCCAAGGCCTGCAGAACAGGGTCATCCAGCAGGAAATCATCCTCTTCGACTTCATCGAAATCTGTGTAAAATAGAGGCTGGTCACTGATCCATGTACAGCGAACTGGCTGAGAATTATTCAGCGTATAAGCAAAACGGCAAACCGCTTGTGGCCAGATTTGTAATTCCGTGTCTTGCGTTCCACCGGTATCTCCGGCACCTGTTGTATTATCCATTTTGATTAAGGCCCCAACCCCAATTTATAAACAGCCCAACACTGCTTTATGGTTCTATTCTACGGGTGGATAGTTAACGGAAGGTAACCAGAACAAGAAAAAAGTCTTTTTTTTCAATGTGTTAACAGAATCCTAATAGGCGTTTTCATAATAAAAGGGGGTTAAAAACAACCCCTTGATTCTATTGGATTCCAGAATGACTCAGCGAAATGGTTACGCTTGTTTTGTCGCAGCTTCCGGATCTTTTTTGGCAAATCTCTCCAGATACATGGCGGCAAAATCAACTGGTCCGAGCAATAAAGGAGGATAACCACCATCCTGAATTAAGTCCGCCAGAACTTTACGGGCAAAAGGGAAGGCCAGTTTTGGCATTTCCACCAACAAAAGCGGGTGATGGTGTTCTTCCGCCACATTCGGCATGGATACAGCCACACCATATAGAATTTCAGCAATATAAATCGTCTGGTCACCACGAAAAGCACGCGCTGACAAACGGATTGAAACTTCATAAAGAGATTTGACCTGAGGGTCTTCCAGAGGTTTGGCGTCCAGAGTAATGTTGACATCCATCTTGGGCTGATCCTGACCACCTTTCAAAGACTGTGGCGCCCCCGGATTTTCAAACGACGCATCCTTGACATATTGGGCATGAACCATAACCGGCAGATTGGAAGGGGTTACACTGTTCGGGTCAGCAACTATTGGGGGGATAGAATCATTCATCTCTTCAAACCTTGTCTATATATTATCTTCATACATCTCAATGTATCTCTACAATATGCCTCTGGTTAGCAGAGTTTTAGTTTTCAGACAATAAAGAAGCTCCCTATATATCAGTCTTTTCACTTCACAAAAGAACGTGTTTCTCTTGTAGATTGCTATAAATTGCCTATATTGGTTGTCAACGAGACTTCTAAACAAGGGATTTTTCTGTGCCCGCCGATCTTCTTATATATATGGTGATAGCTGCCATCCTGATTTTCTGGTTGCGAAACACGTTGGGAACCCGCCACGGAGATGAGCGGGACCGTTCGGATATTGAGGATAAACTCAAAGATAAAATGTCCCAGAACCCGCAAGAGAAACCACCGGGTCGACTCATTGATATTATGGATGACCGACAAGGTGAGCATACCGATGAATTCCCCTTACCTGAAAAGCAGGAAAGTATGAGGGGTGTAAAAGTCATCTCGGTAGATGTCGCAGAAGATCTGACCAAGTTGATGCACGATATGCCAGGTTTTGACCCCCACCATTTCATAACAGGGTCAAAAGATGCGTTTGCCATGATTGTCGAGGCGTTTGCCAGAGGCGATTTACAGACACTTAAAGACCTGTTGTCTCCCGGAGTATTTAGAGCATTCGAACATGAAATTAATAACCGGCAGGATCGGGGTGAGACGGTGCAAACCGATATCCATCAAGTCAAAACCGCAGAAATCCTCTCTATTATGCGTGTTGACCGGATGGTTTTTATAAAAATCAGATTTATCGCCGAAGAAACATGTGTGATTAAAAATCGGGATGGATCTGTCATTTCGGGCAATCCAGATAAGATTACCGTTATGAATGATGTCTGGACATTTGGTCGGGAAATCAAATCAAAAAACCCGACATGGCATTTGTTCGAAACAACAGACGATGAGGTGGAAGACCACAAAACCCCTATTCCAGACGCCTCTTAGGACAAATCCTTTTAATCCCCGTTATTTACCCACATTCTAAGGATATTTTAATATCTTTCCCTTAAACATGTTTAGTGGCAGAATATGTAAGGATATTGCCTGATAACCCGCGAATCGAGTTGCTGAAATGAGTGATATAGAAATTACAGAAACGTCCACAGTTGCTATCACAGGCGACACCACCGAGAGTTTCAAACTAAAACGTGGTGAGCAGGTTAATCTGACCCGTCTTGACCCCACGCTTCGACGCCTGATGATCGGTGTCGGCTGGGATGTCATCGGATTTGAAAAAGAAGCTCCGGACTTGGATTTAAGTATATTCTTGTTGGATAAGAACCACCAAACCCGCATGGATGAGGATTTTGTATTCTATAACAACCTCAAAAGTCTGGAGGGTGCTGTAGAACACATGGGAGACAATCGCACCGGTGCCGGAGATGGAGATGACGAGAATGTCCTCGTTGACCTGATGTCCTTGCCTTTTGAGCTAACTCGCGTTGCTTTTGTGATTTCCATCTATGAAGCCGAAATGCGGAACCAGACATTTCAAAGCGTTCGCAACTGCTTTTTACGCATTATGAATGATGAGAATGGTATTGAGCTAATGCGTTTTAATCTGGATCAAGAATTCAAAGAACTAGACAATGCAACTGCCGTTATTGTGGGCTTTTTGGAACGCAACGGTCCAAACTGGTTCTTTGAAGGAACGGGCAGAATGACCACTGGCGGATTAAAAGATATCGCCACCCAATATGGGATTGTTGTGGCCTACTAGGGATTCTAGAGCGCCAGACACTAAGACCATAGGCCCTAGAACCCTTGGCCTTTCATATTCAAAATCTGTTCTGGGCGGATTTTGGGAGATTTTCCACCACCGCCGCCACGAGTACCAGAGAAGCGCTCTTTCTCGTTCACTTCACGTTCCAATAGCGCATCAATATCCGGAATACGACCCTGTTCAATTTCTGTCACACAGGCGCGGAAGAAATTACAACTTTTCTCTTCCCAATTATAAACCTTGTTGGCCCAGTTTTCACGCCTCACCCAAAAATCACAGATATCCCACTGGTCCTTTACGTGCGGCTTGGCCTTCATCCAGAGAATCTGCTCGACACTTGGCTTACCTTCGGGCGGAATGTCGTAGAGAATCTGTAATTCGACCTCAATCTCTTCACCATCGGGATTCATGCGAACTTCAGCACTACAGCTCTTTCCGTCTTCCGGATCATAAACCGACCATGGAAAAGTCTCGTAGGGTGACAGCACATAGCTGACCCCGAGTTTCTCTATAAGCTCGCTCAAAGGAAGTTTCATGGGTTTTTCTTAAAAGATTTATTGGATTTCTTCAAGAAGTGTTTTGAGAGACCCGTCTCGCAGCTCGATTTTCAGACTGTTTTGAACCGCCACATCTTTGACCGATGTCACGAGATGACCATTCTGATCCCGCACCAGCGCGAATCCACGATTAAGAACAGATTTGAAAGATAAAAGCTCCAACATCTTGGAAAATTGATCCATTTTACGGACTCTATCCTGCAATACAGCATCCTTCGCCCGACCCAGATTTGCGCAGAGATGCTCCAGATTTTTCTGCGCCAATGCCAAAATCTGCCCCGGATGAAGGAGGCGCGCAGAAAGTCGGAGATATCTTTGTTCAAAGCGCCCGATGTGACTTTCCAACCCATATGCCAGCTGATCGGATAAGTGATCCAACATTTGCGTCCGCACATCCAGTACGCGGGTCGGGTCACCCAGCCGTGCTGATAAATGCGCTAAATTTTGGGAATTTTGCTGGATTAGCCGCTGAAGGCTTGATCTTAGCCTATTTTGCGCTTCTATCGTAAAATCCAGAAGTTTGGATCGTTCTGGAACCGCCAATTCCGCTGCAGCCGTCGGGGTAGGTGCCCGTAAGTCCGAGGCAAAATCAATCAACGTGGTATCGGTTTCATGCCCAATGGCAGAAATAAGAGGGATTGTGCAGTTGGCTGCGGCACGTACAACGGCCTCGTCATTAAAGGGCATCAGGTCCTCGAGGCTTCCGCCACCCCGCGCCACAATAATCAGGTCAGGCCTTTGAATGCGTGAGCTTTCAGATAATTGAGAGAACCCGTTTATCGCGGCCACAATTTCCTCAGCAGCCCCTTCTCCTTGTACACGTACAGGCCAGACCACGACAGAAACCGGAAATCTGTCTTCAAGACGATGCAAAATATCACGGATCACCGCACCTGTCGGAGACGTAACCACCCCGATGACTTGGGGTAAAAATGGAAGCTTCTTTTTTCTTCCCTCATCAAATAGACCTTCAGACGCCAGACGCTTTTTTCGCTCTTCCAGCATTTTGAGCAAAGCCCCCTCACCGGCAAGCTCCATACTCTCAACCACCATCTGGTAATTGGATCGCGCAGGATAGGAAGTAATTTTGCCAGTACAAACAACATCCAGCCCCTCCTCAGGTTTGAGCGCTAGACGAGCAACATTCCCCCGCCAACATACAATATTGAGAACAGAATCTGCATCCTTGAGGTCGGAATAAAGATGTCCGGAGCTATGAATCTTGACCCGCGATAACTCCCCACGCACCCTCACTCGCCCATATGTGTCCTCCAGAGTCCTTTTCAAGGAATAGGCCAGCTCGGAAACGCTCAATTCGGGGACATTGCTGCCGGATTGGGAAGGGGGCTGCAAGGGCTCATTATCTGGCGATGAAAGAAAGTCAGTCATAAAAGCTTTATGCATCCTTTTTAAAAAAAATGCTATACTCGCTCGCATGACGAACAAACCTATCATCAACACCGTTCCTCTTACTCCCTGTGGTGCAATCCCACTCACCACAACGCTTGAGAATTTGCTGCAGCAAATTGACTGGGATTTAAGCCGCGCACAAAGAATTAATGCTTCTGCCCATAAAATGATTGTAAAGATCAGAGCTAAAAGTGGCTCAAACTCAGAGATTGAAACTTTTTTACAAAATTATTCCTTAACTTCCCCACAAGGCCGCGCCCTTATGACTTTGGCCGAATCTTTGCTGCGGATTCCAGATTCAGCCACGGCTGACATGCTTATTGCCGAAAAAATAAGTTTATCCGAATGGGACGGAACGGGCGGGAATAATTTCTTTATGAAATCTGCCGGAATAGGGTTGGGGCTCGTCAAATCTACACTAGGCATGGGGTCTGTTATCAGTTCTCTGGGAAAACCGGTAATCCGCAAAGCCATGCAGGAAACAGTCCGTCATTTGGGTGGCCAGTTTGTTCTAGGACAAACAATTGAAGAGGCCATGAAACGTGCCAAAACCATGGCCGAAAAGGACGGGTTGCGGTCATCTTTTGATATCCTTGGTGAAGGTGCACGAACCGCCGAAGATGCAGATCGCTATTTTGCATCATACAAGGCAGCCCTAGAGAAAATTGGCAATGCAGCAGACCTGAAAAAACCGCTAGAATCTCGCCATGGTATGTCGGTTAAACTCTCGGCACTTCACCCCCGATATACTTGGACCCATGCTGATATCTGTGTTCCAGTCTTACGGGATCGTTTGTTGGAACTAGCGCGCCTTGCTGCACAAAAAGGTGTTCCCTTGACCGTTGATGCCGAAGAATGTGAGCGTCTTGAGCTTTCTTTGGAAATTATCAGACAAACACTGGAAAAACTCGATTGTCCTGACTGGCGCGGCTTTGGTCTAGCCGTTCAAGCCTATAACCGCCAATGTCTTGAGGTCATTGATGCTGTGGCTGGTTTCGCCAGAAAATACGGCGTAACCTTGCAAATCCGGCTGGTCAAAGGTGCGTATTGGGATGGGGAAATTAAACGCGCACAAATTAGCGGGTGGCCGGATTATCCGGTTTTTCAGCGCAAAAGTCAGACCGACCTGTCCTACCTTGTTGCTGCACAAAAATTGTTGTCCTATCGCGGGACTATATACCCGATGTTCGCCACCCATAACGCCTATACCGCCGCTGCCATTCTTGATTTTGCGGGAGATGACCGTTCCGGCTTCGAGTTCCAGCGCCTACATGGCATGGGGGCAGCATTAGGCCATATCCTGAGACAAGACGAGAATATTCCCGTGACGGTTTACGCGCCCGTCGGCCCCTATGAAGACCTATTGCCTTATCTTGTGCGCCGGATGCTTGAGAACGGTGCAAATGCGTCCTTTGTTGCCAAATTGCGTGATGAAAAGACATCTGTTGATGATCTTGTGAGTGATCCGGTTGAACGGGTAAAAACGGAGACAAATCCCGAACCTCTCCCCAAGCCGCTTGAGATATACAGTGATCGCAAAAATTCCCGAGGAATTGAACTGTCTTCCCAGATTATCCGCGATGAATTTTTTGCAAAAATTCCTGAAAAAGGACAATTTGACCTTCCCCTCACGACCCCACACCATCAAGCATTCAACCGGGCCCAGATAGCCTTTAGCTCATGGAATAAAGTTCCAGCGGATAGTCGCGCCGGTTATCTGGAAAAAATGGCGAATTTGCTGGAAGATCATACGCCAGAGTTAATGGCGCTATTGCAAGACGAAGGCAAAAAGACCCTATTTGATGCAATTGCAGAAATCCGCGAAGCTGTCGATTTTTGCAGATATTATGCCCAGCAGGGACGCAAGGAATTTGGAAGTGCGGGCACTGAACTATGCGGCCCAACCGGTGAGGCAAACCATCTAAAATTTAGTGGTCGCGGAGTTTTTGTTTGCATTTCGCCATGGAATTTCCCCTTAGCCATTTTTCTGGGACAGGTGAGTGCTGCCCTGATGGCGGGCAACACCGTTTTGGCAAAACCCGCCGAACAAACACCGCAAATTGCTGCTTTTGCCGTCCATTTGCTGCATCAATCAGGCATCCCGCAAGACTGTGTAATTTTCATGAATGGGGATGGCACATTGGGCGCTGAACTGGTGCGACACCCAGATGCGGCAGGTGTGGCCTTTACAGGTTCAACCGATGTCGCACATCATATTCAAAGATCACTAAGTGCCAAAAACGGGCCAATCGTCCCCCTGATTGCTGAAACAGGTGGTCAAAATGCCATGATTGTTGATTCAACCGCCCTGCCTGAACAAGTCGTCGATGATGTTATTTTATCGGCCTTTGGGTCGGCAGGGCAACGATGCTCGGCTCTACGGATTTTATATTTACAAAACGACGTGGCAGACCGGATCATCAATCTGTTGCAGGGCGCTATGAGCCAGTTGCAAATTGGAACATCCCGAGCTCCCATGACAGATATCAGCGAAGTCATAGATAAAGAAGCGCAGCAAAACCTGCAAAACCACATCAAGTACCTGCAAAGCTTTGCCAAAAAGATTGCCGAATGCCCTGTCCCGCAAGACCTGTACGGCACCTATTTTGCGCCATGTGCCTATGAGATAGACCGCTTAAATCGTTTGAAAGGCGAAGTTTTCGGCCCCGTATTGCATATTATCCGGTTTGATGCCGCAAAGCTGGATCAAGTGATTGATGAGATCAACGCAACCGGATTTGGCCTGACATTTGGTCTGCAATCCCGTTTGGAAGGCCGATTTGCAGAACTTTCTTCAAAAATCCACGCCGGAAACATATATATCAACCGCTCCATGATCGGGGCAGTGGTCGGAGTACAACCGTTTGGAGGACAAGGCCTGTCCGGAACCGGCCCCAAGGCAGGTGGCCCCCATTATCTTCACCGTTTTGCCACCGAGCAAAGTATTTCCAACAACATCATGGCATCGGGCGGCAATATTGATCTGATCTCAAGAAATCTCGACTAAAGCAACAAGATGAACTCCTTAAAACTGCGTCTGTCCTATATTTTAATCCCCATTCTTGGCCTAATCTGCCTATTTTTTCCAATAGGGGCGGCATTAGCCCTGATTCTCGGAATTTTTTCCGCGACTATAATCGGCAATCCCTACGCAGCCCAGTCAAAAATCTGGACACCGCGCCTCCTCTCGCTCAGCATCATTGGTCTGGGGGCTGGCATGAATCTGCTCACCGTTGCACATACTGGGGTCGCCGGCATCGGATATACCGCCATCAGCATTACCCTGACCATTCTGGTTGGTGTAGGTCTGGGAATATGGTTCAAAATTGACCGGGAGTCCTCGCTGCTCATTACCATCGGAACAGCGATTTGCGGCGGAAGCGCCATTGCAGCCCTCGCACCGGTTATCCATGCCAAACACCATAATATCTCGGTAGCCTTGGGGGTTGTTTTTATGCTCAACGCCCTTGCCCTGATTATTTTCCCAGTAATTGGCCATTACCTTAACCTCTCGCAACTGCAATTCGGATTGTGGAGCGCTCTGGCCATCCACGACACCAGTTCGGTTGTCGGGGCAGGGCTGAAATACGGGGCAGAAGCCTTACAGACAGGAACCACCATCAAACTCGCTCGCGCCCTATGGATCGTTCCATTGGTCTTTATAATTCAGGCTGCTTTGCACCAGATCGATAAACGCAACGCCTCGAGTACAGAAGATAAAAACAGCACGCCGGAACCCAAGAGGAAATATCCGTGGTTTATTTTGGGATTTCTGGTTATGGCCGCAATCTTTACCTACATGCCTGAATGGAGCCAGACAGGGGACATAATTGAAACAGGTGCGAGAAAATTATTGGTTCTAACCCTGTTTTTAATTGGATCAAACCTGACTTTATCCAATATCAAGGCCGTTGGAATGAAACCTCTCATTCTAGGGGTTTTATTATGGATTTGCGCATCAAGTGTGAGTCTGCTCGCCGTTTACGAAGGCTGGATTTCTGTCTCATAAAGAGAAATGTTTTGACCTTGCCTTAAAGAAACTTATACTCAGCCTCACTCAGGAAACAACTTGGATCTTTTATCATGAAAATTCTACTCGTCGGATCTGGGGGGCGTGAACACGCCCTTGCATGGAAAATGAAACAATCGCCTTTATGCGATGAATTGGTGGTTGCCCCCGGTAATGCCGGAATCGCACAAATCGCAAAATGTGAACCTATCCAGGCAGAAGATGTTGAGGCATTGTGCCAATTTGCCAAATCCGGAGAATTTGATTTCGTGGTCGTGGGGCCAGAGACACCCTTAGTGTTGGGTTTAGCCGATAAATTGCGCGCCAGAAATATTTCTGTGTTCGGCCCGTCAATGGCCGCAGCCCAGTTAGAAGGATCCAAGGGATTTATGAAGGATATCTGCCACAAGTATAATATTCCGACTGCCGCATATGAACGCTTTACAAATATCGACGAAGCGTGCGCCTATATCGAAAAACTGGGTGCGCCCATTGTGGTAAAAGCCGATGGGCTTGCCGCCGGAAAGGGGGTTATCGTTGCAGAAACCATCGAGCAAGCGCAAGAGGCCGTAAAGGATATGTTATCCGGACTAGCTTTCGGACAGGCCGGTGCCTCTATCGTGATTGAAGAATTTATGGATGGGGAAGAGATTAGTTATTTCGCCATATGCGACGGTGAGAATCTATTACCTTTGACCTCGGCGCAAGACCATAAACGGGTTGGGGACGGCGATACTGGTCTTAATACCGGAGGGATGGGAGCCTATTCCCCCGCACGACTTATGACTCCGGCAATGGAAAACGAAATTCTTGAAAAAATTCTAATCCCGACGGTTCGCGCTATGAAATCGGAAGGGTGCCCGTTTACAGGCGTATTCTTTGCAGGGATTATGGTGGTGGGCGGCGTCCCGAAATTACTGGAATATAATGTCCGGTTCGGTGATCCGGAGTGTCAGACATTGATGATGCGTTTGGAATCCGATCTGGTTGAGATGCTTTATGCTGCAGCAACCGGAAGCTTAGATAAGGTAACTCCCGTCTGGTCAAGCCGTCCATCTTTATGTGTTGTGATGGCTGCTAATGGATACCCCGGAGCCTATATCAAAGATACCCCGATCCGCAACCTGGATAAGGCCGCTACACAGAGAGATGTCGAAATCTTCCATGCTGGAACCGCACAAAAAAATGGTGAAATTATTTCAGTCGGGGGGCGGGTTCTTGGTATAACCGCCATAGGTGATAATGTGGCAAAAGCAAGAGAGGCCGCCTATACCGCAGTTGACGTACTGGATTGGCCCGAAGGATTTTGCAGACGCGACATTGCTTGGCGTGCCTTGTCATCCGACGCAGCATAAGAAACATCAATCAATTCAACCTGTTTGGGGTCAAGTTGGTGATCGAAAAAGCGGGTGGCGTTTCGTACAAAGCGAGCAGGATCATCGGTTGCAAAAAAGCGAAGCCTCTCTGCGCCAGAAGGTGCGGCATTGGATGAGCCGCTGCCAATCTGTTGGGCAAGACTTTTAGCGGCGGCTGCGCCCGAATTAATCAAAGCCACGTTATCCCCGAGCAAATCGGAGATAATATCTGAGAAAACCGGAAAGTGGGTACATCCAAGAATCAGCGTATCCGGCGCATGGGACTGATCAAAGATCGGATCAAGATAGCGCGCAAGAATAGACCTTGCGATTTGATCGTCAGAATCCGTCCAGCCTTCTTCAGCCAGAGCAACCAACATCTGACACGCCGCCGAATTGACTGTGATTTGCGGATCAAGCTGATTAAGCAATCTGGCATATCCCCCAGACTGGATCGTACCGGATGTTGCAATCACCCCCACATGATGATTACGCGTTGCCAGCACCGCGGCTTTGGCAGCAGGTTCAAGCATTCCAATCACAGGAATGGGGGCCACCAGCGCGGTCACGGCATCCAGAGCGTGGGTTGAAGCCGTATTACATGCCACTACAATCGCATCAACATCAAACCCTGACAGAACCCGCGCTAAGGATTCACTGTACCTGATAACTGTTTCGCGGCTTTTTGTCCCATAAGGCAGACGAGCCGTATCCCCTAGATAGATAAAAGAATCGTGAGGAAACAACAAGTTAAGCTCTTTTAGCACGGTAAGACCGCCTATACCGGAATCAAACACTCCGATTTTTCTAGCCAAAATATAGTTTTCTTTTGTCATTGGTACGATATTAGTTTTTATGAGACTGTTCCCATGTTAAAATAACACTACGTTCTCCTTACCAGCCTCTTAACCTTTCATCAAGGAAAGGTTGGTATTCAGGAGTCCTCCCATAACCAATCAAGGAGTTAAATTATGGAACTCGCAATTCATGGAAAACAAATGGACGTCGGGGATGGACTTCGCACCCATGTCACTACAAAACTGGAGGAAATAAATTCAAAGTATTTTAATCGTGCAATTGATATTACGGTGACATTCGCACCAGAGGGGCATGCCTTTATCAAGACCCATGTATCCTTGCGCGTCGGAAAGGATATTCTGGTCACGGCACAATCTATCGAACCAGATGCCTATACGTCTTTTGACGTGACAGCAGAAAAAATTGCCAAGCAATTGCGTCGTTACAAACGCCGTCTGCGCGATCACCATGAACGAATGGATCAAACACCGGAAACTGAAATGATGAAGGCCACGGCGTATGTTTTGGCAACTCAGGAGCTTTCCGGCAAAACCGAGGAAGAAGAGGATGATATCCCTCAGGGTGAAGATCCGGTGATTGTCGCCGAGCAACCGATGCAAATCCAGAGAATGAGTGTCTCCGATGCGGTGATGCGGATGGATCTATCTGGCAACAATGCTATTTTGTTCCGCAACCCAAGAAACAATCATTTGAATATGATCTATCGGCGCGCCGATGGAAATATTGGTTGGGTTGAGCCTGAAGAGGTTGCTTCTGCGGCAGAATAAGTCCTGAAAATATTGCATAGCAATAAGTTCTGGTGAATTCATAAGTTGAAATTTGTAAAAAACAGCCTTGGGAACCGAGGCTGTTTTTTTGTGACATTTTATCGCACCGCATCGTCTTTTTTTGTAGAAATGGGGGGCCAAACAAGTTACTAGGAAGTCGGAAATCAGAGTTTAGGTATATCAAGATGAGAAGGGGCGCGGCAATGTCATTGGGGGATGATTTGAGTATTACAAGTGTTCAATGCGACCTGAGAGGCGCAAATACCGAACAGATCCTGAAAAATCTTTCATGGAAAATTTCAAAAGATATAAATATGTCCGCCTCTGCAATTTTTGCGGACATCAGAAAATCAGAAAAGCGTGGCGATGCTGGAATTGGTGACGGTGTAGCTGTCCTCGACTGGACAAGTGTAGCACTTGAAGCCCCTTACGTTCTAGTCAGCCGACTGGAGACACCTTTAGACATGAAGACTGCTGACGAGAGACTTGTTGATCTTGTTGTGGTTCTAATTTCCCCCGAAAGCCAATCCTTAACCCATTTGCGACATGTCGCGCGCCTGACAAGAATGTTCAGCGAGGGGAGCCTGCTCGAGAATCTCAGATCCGTCAAGAACAACGATGGCATGATGGCAGTGCTCTCTTCCGAGAACGAAAGATTCCTTGCAGCATAAAATGGCTTTATGCTGATTTATGACCACCAACCCATTCGATTCCATACCCAAAGGCACGATCCATTTCAGCATGGCCTGGAAAATATTCGGTATAGTTGGTAATCCTCATGCCATCACGAACATTGTCAACTCCAGCAATGGCGCAAAGCCCCAACCCTTTTTGGTGAGAGGATAATGTCACCACCATCAGATTATTATCCGGGATACGAATATGGATTTGTGGGCGAACCATAGCCCAATCATACGCGCCTTGGTAAATATAAACATAAATCAAGATACGTTTGATTTCCGGCCAATGCTTGCCGTTCAAATGGATAAATTCATCATCTCCTTGGACATTTCCTGTGCGCTCGTCCCCCGACAACGACAAATAGGGTGGATTGTTATAGGCTCCGAGGAGATCACCAAAGGCTTGGATTGCTCCACGCGTCCCATCTTTAAGCTCATATAAAATACCGAGATCAAGGTCGATATCAGCCGCCTTGCTGCGTTTAAACAAGCGCCCCAGAAGGCTTTGATCTTCAACCGTTTTATTATCCCAAGCAGCAGCAATGCGTATTTCATCAAACCCCCCGACAGGAGGGGAAACCGATAGGGTATCGTTACGCTTACCAAGAAAATCAGCGTTATTGGATTGATCGTTGGGATCAATATACCCTGCAGCCCCCAACGCGCGACCGTGGCCGGAGAATTCCGCCCGCCCACGCGTGGCCTCCATCATAGCATTCAAGGAACTTGTTTTGGTCGAGGAGCTCTTATTTTCTGTTGTCATGGTATCCACCTAAATAGGTTATCTGGCGTTTATCCGCGAATAGCAAGACGGCCAGGGTTGTGCGATAAACGATGCAGAACTTCGTCCAACTGGTCAAGCGTTTTGAAACGGATCAACATTGCGCCTTCTTGCTGGGTATCCATTTCAATTTCAACTGTCATGCCCAATACATTTGACACTTCACGTTCAAGGGCAATTGTGTTCAAGTCCTTGTCGTCACTGGATTCTTTAACCTTCCGTCCGACTTCGCCCACACGTTTTTTAACCGAGCGTCCAGAGACTTCCCCGATCATTTTCTCGGTCTGGCGGACACTCAAGCCCAACGCAACAATCTTCTTGGCCTGTTCGATTTGTTGGTCATGGTCAAGGATAAGCAGTGTTCTCGCATGACCTGCCGACAATTTTCCTTCAACAACCATGGCCTGAACAGGTGATGCCAGATCAACAAGACGCAACATATTGGCAACATAAGAGCGGCTTTTTCCAACACGTTCCGCCACTTGTTCATGCGTGTACTCAAACTGGTCAGCCAACTGGCGTAGCGCACGGGCTTCATCAACAGCATTAAGGTCTTCACGCTGCAGGTTCTCGATCAGCGCAATTTCAAGGGTTGTCGTATCATCCAGTTCGCGGATAATAACAGGAACTTCATGTAATTGGGCTTTTTGTGCCGCACGCCAACGCCGCTCCCCCGCAACAATTTCGTAAGTTCCTGAAATCTGAGGGTGAGGGCGAACTAGGATTGGCTGAATCAAGCCATGCTGACGAATAGATTGGGCCAATTCCTCAATTGATTCATCGCGGAAGGTATGGCGCGGCTGGAATTCTCCCGGCACAATCTGTGCCAAGGAAATCATACGACGTCCTAGACCAGCAGAACCAGCAGCGGCATCAGCATTCGTGTTTTGTGCAGAAGAATCTTCACTATGATGGCTTATGGAAACCGGACTATCCATATCCACCTCATCGTCTCCGAAAAGCGCATTCAACCCACGTCCCAAACCCCTACGTTTGGAAGACGGCACACCGGACTCATCTTGAGACTCTATAGGGCTCATACGCTCACCTTTTTATCCTGATTTTGGGCACGTGAATCATTTTGAAGAGTAGCCAGATCGGATTGCAATTTTTTCTCACGGCGGATAATCTCGCCCGCCAAGCGGATATAAGCCTGAGCTCCTGGGCATTTCATATCATAAACAATCGCAGGTAAGCCATAAGACGGGGCTTCAGACAAACGGACATTGCGAGGAATAACCGTCTGATAGACTTTTTCACCAAAATATTCACGCACATCATCTGCGACAGCACCGGAGAGGCGGTTGCGTGGATCATACATCGTCAACAAAACACCATGAATATCCAATTTCGGGTTAAAATGCTGGCGCACACGATCAATCGTTTTCACCAGATGCGACAAGCCCTCAAGGGCATAAAACTCACATTGCAGTGGCACAACAATCGCATCAACCGCAACCAGAGCATTAAGAGTCACCAAGGAAAGGGAAGGTGGGCAGTCTGTAATAACGTAGTCGAAAGGTAACGGGCGGCGCAAGGCTTCACGTAACCGATATTCACGACGTTTGGCTGTTACCAGTTCAATCTCCGCGCCAGCAAGATGCATAGAAGAAGGGACGACATAAAGACCAGGAACTTTGGTTGCAACAGCAAGTTCGGCAGCATTCAACCCTTCCTCAAAAAGCAGATCATACGCACTTTTGCGAATATCCGACCGCTTGACACCCAAACCCGTCGAAGCATTCCCCTGCGGGTCAAGGTCAACCAACAGAACTCTCTTACCGACCGCAGCCAAGGCTGTTGCCAGATTAACTGCGGTCGTGGTCTTCCCTACACCACCTTTTTGGTTAGCGACAGCCAACAAGCGGGGCATTTGCCCTGCGGGGAAACTTCTATCTCTGTCAATAGGGGCAGGTGCCGTCGGAGACGCACTAAGGGCTGGGATCATGGAAACTATCCTCACATCAAAAATCACTTATACTGGAATGAAAACACTATACAATATTCCTTGATATCGTCAAGAAATCATCAGTCTCGGCCCTAAGATATCGGTGAGAAAGATTCACGTAAAACATCAAGCCTGTGGTCTATTAGCCCGCACCTTTGAGATAACAAGAACACTTGCCCGCCTATCTGTCTTGCTGGGGACGACATCAAGGGAAAACTCATATTTTTTTCGAGCCGCCTCGGTCTCCTCGGCGGCCTTTTCTCCCTTGGGGAAAACCAGAACCAGATCCTTATTCCCACCCATTTCCAAGTCCCACCATGGGCGGGACAAGGTTAATAGCTCATCTAAGGAAGCCAAAGCGCGCGCCGTGATAACGTCCGGCCGGGAGAGAGTCTTAATATCCACATGTTCTACACGCTCATTGTGTATAACTACGGGGATAAAAGTTTCACGTGAAACAGTTGACAGGAAGCTGCATTTCTTCTGATCACTCTCGAATAGGTGGAAAGATAGATCGGGACGCGCCATCGCCAAAACCAAGGCTGGAAATCCAGCCCCAGAACCAAAATCAAAAACTATTTTAGCTTCCGACGGAATATAGGGGAGCAATTGTAAGGAATCCTCAAAATGGCGCTTTTCAATATCCTGCAGAGTAGAGGGGGCAACCAGATTGATCGCTTTCGACCATTTCAGCAAAAGCGACTTATATATAGCAAGAGATTTGGAGAGATTATGCGGCATTAGAGTCATCTTGCATTGGCGACACTGCAGGTTTTTTCTTAACAAAACGCAGCAGCGCAATAACAGCCGCCGGTGTAACTCCTGGAATACGCGAAGCCGCTCCCAATGTTGCAGGCCGAACTTCCTGCAGTTTCAAGCGAATTTCAGTAGAGAGACTCCCAACCAGTGCATAATCAAGATTAGAAGGAAGGATCAAATCCTCATCCTTACGGAAGGCCGCAATATCAGCCTCCTGCCGATCCATATAACCGGAATAAACGGCATCAATCTGGATTTGTTCGACAATATCGGCTGTAAATTCTGACAATTCCGGCCAAATTTCACAAACATCAGTCCAGACAACATTCGGCATTCTAAGCAAATCAAAAACAGAACGGCGTATCCCGTCCCTATTCACCTCAAGTCCATGGGACGAGAGTTCGTTGGGCGTCATGTTAAGTTCAGCCGATAAACAACGGGCACGCTCCAGAGCTTTTGATTTTTCTTCCCAGAATTTTTGCCGTGCGGATCGTACGCAGCCAATCGCCAGCCCCTTTGGGGTCAGGCGTTGATCTGCATTATCCGCACGCAGCCGCAGCCGATACTCGGCGCGGCTAGTAAACATTCTATAGGGCTCAGGGGCTCCTCTGGTAATTAAATCATCGACCATCACCCCGATATAGGCCTCAGCACGATCTAGCACAAAAGGCTCAAAAGTTTCACGTGAAACATTCGAATCAACACGCGCCAACAGAGCCGCATTTATGCCTGCCATTAACCCTTGCGCCGCAGCCTCTTCATATCCAGTCGTCCCATTAATCTGTCCGGCAAGGAATAGGCCAGGGGCTGATTTTGATTCAAGAGCAGGAGTAAGGTCTCTTGGGTCACAGAAATCATATTCAATCGCATAGCCATACTGGAAAATTTTAACGTTCTCGAGGCCCGCAATAGAGCGAATAATCTGATCTTGCACATCAATCGGCAAAGAGGTTGAAATTCCGTTCGGATAGACAGTCGGATCATCCAGCCCCTCAGGCTCAAGGAAAATCTGATGCCGATCTTTATCAGCAAATCGCATAATCTTATCTTCAATTGATGGGCAATAACGCGGTCCGCGGCTTTTAATCTGACCGGAATACATAGGCGCCCGCCCAATATTCTCACGAATAATTTCATGAGTTCTGGGTGACGTGTACGTCATATAACAAGAGATTTGGGGGACTGTAATCTGGTCTGTCATAAAAGAAAAAGGAATTGCAGGATCATCGCCTTTCTGCTCTTCCAGAATTGACCAGTTAATTGTCCGACCATCAAGGCGGGCAGGGGTTCCCGTTTTTAAACGGGATAAAGGCAGATTCAAGCGATCCAGAGCCAAAGCCAAGCCAACAGCAGGCTCATCACCCATGCGTCCAGCAGGATATTGAGTTTCTCCCTGGTGGATAATCCCTCTCAGAAAAGTTCCGGTGGTCAGGACAACTGCCTTCGCATGAAGCCTTCGGCCATCCGCCAGCACAACGCCACTAACACATTGATTTTCATCAATAATTAGGTCTTCAGCCCCACAGGCAATAATGTCAAGATTTTCATAATTTGAAAGTTCAGCCTGCATAACCTCGCGATAAAGCTTCCGGTCTGCCTGAGCTCGCGGCCCACGCACAGCAGGGCCCTTGGAGGCATTGAGCATCCGAAACTGAATACCTGAGCGATCAATGACGCGCGCCATGACTCCATCAAGCGCATCAATTTCACGAACCAGATGGCCTTTCCCCAACCCACCGATAGCGGGATTGCAGGACATGGCCCCAATTGTATCAAATTTATGCGTCACCAAACAGGTTCTGGCACCCATCCGCGCGGAAGCAGCAGCAGCTTCACACCCAGCATGGCCGCCACCAATCACAATCACATCAAATGAGAGAACGTCAGAACCCATCACCACATACATCACAAAAATAATTCAAGCGCCTCTTGTACAGGATTCTGTGGATAAAATGCAATTTTTTTCGGAACAAGAGCCAACCACGCAAGCCAACACAACATCATGAGCAATAAATATAAACCTAATAGGCTCAAGACTTTATAAAGGTGCCCAAGTCAGATAGCGGAGAAATAGCTGCCTTGCGCATGCACAACCTTCAAGATTTTGTGATAGAGTTCTTCAAGCGGAACAGGCTTTAATAAATATGCCGAAATGCCGGAATCTTTGGCAAAGACAATAGATTCCTCATCATTTCTAGCAGAAACCATAATAAAGGGCTGCTCAGGAACCTTTATTCTCATCCTTTGTAACAACTCCGAGCCAGAAATTTCTGGCATGTTCCAATCACACAAAACCAAACCTTTCCATTCTCTTTGAGCATCAAAGAAATCCAGAGCCTCTTGTCCCTTCGAGTATTGGTGAATGCCACCGACTCCCAACTCAGCCAGAAAAGTTGATAAGATGTCCAGCGAATGAATATCATCATCCACCAGCAACACCTGCAAATTCGGAAATTTTTCTCCCAGATTCATAGAAACCTCCCCCCAGAAGCCGTCCAGACCAAATAGATCTAATTTTTATATAGTCTTTTATAGACCCTATACTTAAGTTTACATAAATTAGATAAAAATAAAGTTAAAACTTATCCGTGTAGAAGAGCACTATCAAATAAATATCAGGCTGCATTTGATAATAAGTTGCGCAACTCATCCGTCACTTCCGGAGACTTGCCAAACCAAGCCTCAAAGCCAGGTCTTGCCTGATGCAATAACATCCCTATTCCTGTCACAACGCTTAAACCTGTCCCCTGCGCTTGCTCCAAAAGTTCAGTCATCAACGGCACATAAACAATGTCACAAACAAGAAGTTTTGGATCAGCATCCTTCAAATCAATTATAAGAGGCGGCTGCCCTACCATCCCCAAAGAAGTCGTGTTTATAAATAAACCGGCACTTCGAACCAAGAAGTACCGCTCATCCCAATCCGCACTTGTAACACCAAATTCCAGCGCCAGAGCATCTGCCTTATCCTTTGTCCGGTTACAAACAATTATTTTAGGGCAATTTTGCTCTATCAAAGCACAAACAATTGAACGAGCCGCTCCACCAGCTCCCAGAATCACAGCCGGTTTTCGAGAAAAATCAAAATTGCTGACTGAATCTCTAATATTGTGAATAAATCCAAACCCATCCGTATTTGTTCCAAATAACGTACCATCCGCACGAACAATAACTGTATTCACCGCCCCAATCTTTTCTGCCTCTGGGCTAAGCTCAGAGCAGAGCTTCAAAATAGTCTGCTTATGCGGAATGGTTACATTAAAACCCTGAATACCTTCTTTTATCAGATGATCCACATCACGAGCGAGATTTTCAGGAGCAATGTCATAGCGCGAATAATCTCCTGCAATACCGTACTTCTTCAGCCAATAACCATGTATGAGCGGGGATTTGCTATGCCCAATCGGGTGGCCAATAACACCTGCCTTAATAAGGGCTGTTTCATCGGTTCTATTCACGATCCACTTCCTTTCCCTCGAGTCTAATTTGCAACAACACCATAATCTCTGCTGCTGTTTCTTCTACCGATCGCTTCGTAACATCTATAATAGGCCATCCATTTGTGCGGAAAAATTTTCTAGCCCATAAAACTTCTTCTTCAACCTTTTCCGGATCAATATATCGACTACGTGGAAGATGAGACCGCTCATCAATCTTCAAACGCGAGGTTCGTAACTGGATTAAACGATCGGCTGATTCAGTTAACCCCACAAATAAGGGTTTCGAGAGAGAGAGAATATGCTCAGGAAAAGGAACCTCTGGAACCAAGGGAATATTCGCCGCCCGAATACCGTGACGCGCCAGATAGATGCAAGTGGGTGTTTTGGATGTCCGGGAAACACCAACCAGAATAACATCAGCACTTTCAATACCATCAACACTCTGCCCATCATCAAACCCCATGGCAAAGTCGATAGCTTCCATACGCTCGAAATACAGATCATCAAGCTTGTGTTGTAGTCCCGGCCTCAGCATTGGTTCCTGTTTCAAATAGGAAGACAGGCCATTGATAATAGGAGCCATAACCGCAACACATTGAAGACCTAGCAAATGACAGGCTTCTTCCAAGCGCAAAATCAAGGCACTATCCATCAGCGTATAAAAAACAATTCCCCCGTGATCTTCCAGATTTCTGATCACCCGATCAAGTTGCTTATCCGATCTAACCTGCGGCCATAATTTCTGATGCACCTTCCCTATATGAAATTGCGAGATCGCGGCCTCTGCCAGACCTTGCAATGTGCCGCCAGTTGCATCCGATACCAGATGGACATATATGTAATCTTTATGCATCACGTCCCCATAACCACGCAGCTCCTCGCACACCAGATGAATCTCCAAAACGCGCAGGAACAATTTTTGTATCAACACGATCCGAGAAAATATACTTGTCCCAAATTCGGGGAACCTGCTCGTAAAGATTGGCAACGTTACTCATCCCGCCGCCAACGACGATAATATCAGGATCAAAAATATCAATTACTCCTGCAGCTGAACGCGCAAAACGGTCATAATAACGATCAAGAGCGGCAAGGGCTTTAGCCTCCCCTGTCTGCGCCGCAGCCACAATATCATGCGTCGAAAGATCTTCCCCAGTAACACGGAAATAATCCGCCTTGAACGCTGGGCCAGATATCCACTTTTCTATACATCCGCGTTTACCACAATAACATTGATGCCCCGGAAACTCTGCCAGAACAGAGTCATGGACAAAGTATGAGATATTCTCTTTGTGCCGATAAATATGGGATATTCTCTGTGTTGGATCATCACCATGATCAAAGAAATTAAAATGTTTTGCCGCAATTTCTTCGGAAGGTAAAAATACCTTCGGCAAAGGTAGGGGATTATGTCCCCATTCACCACCAATCCCATTCAAACCTGAAATCGGCTTTCCATCAACAACCAAACCGCCGCCACAACCAGTGCCAACAATAATGGCAAAAACACTATTATATCCTTCACCGGCTCCATCAGTCGCCTCGGATAATGCCAGACAATTTGCGTCGTTCTCGATCCTCACCAGACGATTCAGCCTTGCCGCCAAATCCTGATTTAGCGGGCAACCATTCAACCATGTTGAATTTGCGTTCTTAACCAGACCCGTTGCGCCTGACACTGTTCCGGGAATACCAATACCAACCGTTCCTGTCTGACCCATTTCCTTTTCTGCCTCACCAATCAAACGGACGATATTGTCGAGGGTATCTTCATATATATTTTGAGGGGACGGAACGCGCTTGCGGTACAGTTCCTTACCATTTCCGGAATGAAGGCAGATAATCTCTGTTTTTGTACCACCCAGATCTATACCAATTCGCATCCTTGAAAATCCTTTCAAATTCCATTTTGCAGACAATTTGAGATATTTTTTAGAAAACTACCAGATAAAATCGAAACGAAAATATTTGTCATATCAATTATTTCGTGGTCAAATAAAACTGTAAGCCGGATTAACCGGTAAAAAAAACGGTCCTGTGAAGTTTGGGTGGGAAGAATGAAACAACAAGTATCTTATGGTGCGCTCGCACCAAAAAAATTGTTCAAAAACTTTTTACTGATGTGGTTTGGTATCATCGCCTTTGCTGTTGCAGTTGCGGTGATCTTTTCCCCCAACTCGGCAAAAGCCGACACCTATTTGCCTCTGGCGAACCTTGTCAGGGTTTCAGCTCCGGCAGAAATTTCAGAATTTAGCAGACAAACTTCACCGGCTTTGGTCGAGGAAAAATGTCAGTCTTACCTCAGCCCCATGAAAAAGACTGATCGACATCTTGAACAATACAAGATGTCCTCCCCGTCCAAAATAACCAGTCGGGACCGGCGCAATGCCGGAATAGGGGATCACTCTGTCATAGAAGCCATCACAGCTTACAGACAGTGCGCACGTAATGTTGCACTCGAACAGCTCGCAAAAAACCAGATTATAAGGTCCCCCGCTTTATAATCAGGAGACAGAATGTACCTCGCCACCTCTGCAAATCCCCGCCGCCCCAGCGGGGATTTGTGCATATCAAAGACTTAAGCTACACTCCTCAAACAATACTTGGGAAAATTAAAGCGGACATGAAAAACGTTATACTCATCACAACTGGCGGAACAATAGATGCCGATCCGTACCCTGAAAATCCTGCAGCCGCCCCGTTTAATGCCATATTTTCACAAACAGCATCGGCAGCCGCCAAAGAACTTTCAGAGATTATTTCAAAAGAACATCCTGACATCGTCTGCAATCATATTGCCTATAGTGCAAAAGACAGCAAGAACATCACTGACGAGGACATAAAAAAATTAGCGGTCCTGATCCTCCAACATTTCAAGGAAACTCCCGATCGGATCCTGATCACCTGTGGAACAGACCGCATCTGTGAGATTGCACAAAAAATAAAGGATTACCTGCCCGATTTACCCTGCCCTGTAATTTTCACAGGGGCTTTGATTCCCTTAGCCAACGGCCCAATTTCGGATGGCACAAACAACCTCGAGCAAGCGCTTTTCGCAAAGCCTGATGCAAAAGCAGATATTTATATTGCAATCGATGGGTTCTTTACCGATCCCCGCCTGATCTACAAAGATTTCCAACAAAGGAAATTTGTCCTGAAAGAAGCCTAAATGCGCTCTCCGAATAAGGCACTGCCGACACGGATATAAGTCGCACCAAGCGCGATAGCCTGCTTGTAATCCGCACTCATTCCCATACTAAGATTTGAAAATCCATGGCGCATCGCCAATTTGCGCAGCAACGCAAAATAAAGTCCTGCCGGTTCATCTGCGGGTGGCACACACATCAATCCATCTATATGCATATTCTGTTGGGCAGCATATCGCAATAAATCCATCAAATCCTCCGGCAAGACTCCAGATTTCTGAGGTTCTTCTCCAATATTGACCTGCACAAAAAAACGAGGCGTTTTATTCTGTTTGTTGCATTCTTTCACCAACGCATCAACTAAGGCCGGACGATCCACTGTTTCAATCACATCAAATGACGCAACAGCCTCTTTGACCTTATTGGTCTGTAAGGGCCCGATCAAATGCAGCTCCAAATCCGCATAGACGGCACGCCGATCTCGCCAATGGGTCAGGGCTTCCTGCACACGGTTTTCACCAAAAACCCGCAGACCAGCTTCCAGCGCTTCCTGAATTTTCTCATCCGGTTGGAACTTGGAAACCGCCACAAGGCAAACGCCCCCCGCAATATTTCTGCGAAGGGCGTCCAAATTTTCTAAAATACTCGCCATGGATTACTGATTCATAGATTGGAAGAAATCCTCGTTGGACTTGGTATCCTTGAGTTTGTCCAACAGGAATTCGACAGCGTCCACGGTTCCCATCGGATTGAGAATCCGGCGCAACAACCACATTTTCTGCAAGGTTTCCTTTGGCACCAGCAACTCTTCCTTACGGGTACCCGATTTCTGAATATCAATAGCAGGGAAGACGCGTTTATCGGCAATTTTGCGATCAAGGACAATCTCGGAGTTACCGGTTCCTTTAAATTCTTCAAAGATTACTTCATCCATCCGACTGCCTGTATCAATCAAAGCCGTCGCAATAATAGTTAGCGACCCACCTTGTTCAATGTTACGAGCCGCACCAAAGAAACGTTTTGGACGTTGCAGCGCGTTGGCATCCACACCACCAGTCAGGACTTTACCAGATGATGGTACAACCGTGTTATAGGCGCGCGCCAAACGAGTAATCGAGTCGAGCAAAATTACCACATCGCGCTTATGTTCGACCAGGCGTTTGGCCTTTTCCATGACCATTTCAGCCACCTGAACGTGACGCGCAGCCGGTTCATCAAATGTTGAAGACACGACTTCTCCGCGAACGGAACGCGCCATATCGGTTACTTCCTCTGGGCGCTCATCAATCAGCAGAACGATTAGATATGCATCCGGGTGATTACAAGCGATCGAATGGGCAATATCTTGCAGCATGACCGTTTTACCAACACGCGGCGGTGCAACAATCAAGGCCCTTTGTCCGAAGCCAAGCGGCGAGGTCAACTCGATAACGCGCTGGGTATTGTTCTTCTTTGTAGGGTCTAAAAGTTCCAGATTGATCTTGCGCTCTGGGTAAAGCGGGGTCAAATTGTCAAAATTAATGCGATGGCGCAATTTTTCAGGCGCTTCATCATTTATGCGGTCAACCTTCAACAACGCAAAATAACGCTCGGACTCTTTCGGGGCGCGAATGCCCCCTTCGACAATATCCCCTGTCCGTAAACCAAAACGGCGAACTTGTGATGGAGACACATAGATATCATCCGGCCCGGGTAAATAATTTTCTTCGGGAGAGCGCAAAAACCCAAAACCATCCTGCAAGACTTCCAGAACTCCAGCCCCTGCGATGGGGACATCCTGTTCGGCCAAACGTTTCAATACGGCGAACATAATGTCCTGCTTACGCATTGTACTGCAATTTTCGATCTCCAGCTCTTCGGCAAATGCCAGCAATTCCGCGGGAGAGCGGGTTTTCAAATCCTGAAGATTCATGTGTTTCTCGTCATCATTATGGTTAAGGGGGTTGTAAGAGCCCTCAAAGCGCGATCTTTACAGATCCGTTGGGGCGGGGGAATTCATCCGGTTGAATAAAACTGTCTATCGTATGGGTTAATAAAAACAAACGTACTGGAAAACTTTTCTTGAATATGCCTTTGTAGAATTCTGTCCTTTTGGGACAGATCGCACGAAACCACTCGTGAGGAAAATCAAAAAAGAGCCTCAAATGTCAGGGATTTCATAAAGACACAATCCTTATACAAGTCTATCAGATAAGTGTCAATAAATTCTTGCTATGATTGATAAATTAGACTATAAATTTGCATAATAAAAAAATAAAAAACAGGTTGGTCAAGATGTCAAACACGCAAAAAGAGCCCCGCGGGCTTGCCCCCCAATCTACATTAGAAGAATCGTCAGATAGAGATTCTAGTAAAAAATCGCCCCCTTATTATTTCTCTGACGAAACAGAGAATGATGATTTTCTGTCAAAACTGGATATCGGCGAGAGAACTTTCTACATTGCCCTAGATAATACTGCACTTTTGCTCGCAGAACTATTTGAGCAACAGATTCCAGAGGGCCTGCCATTCCACATGCCAAATTTCACCGTGGGGGAAGATCCCAAAGAAACCGTTGGTGACGACGACGACAACAATGAGTTTACCGTGGTTTTCTCCATAAACTCTGGCACAGAAACAGAGCGAATCGAGACTTGGAAAGCATTGGACAAGTTTGTTCAACAACTACAAGAGGCATCTTCAGACTATTCCGAAGAAATGGCTGTAGATGATGAACTTCAAGTCATAGTAGATGCTAGAGAATTTGAGATATCCCTATCCGCTACTACCGTCGAATACGCACTCGAGATCACAAGGATCCTATCTGTCCGGCTTGAGATAGAAAGTTACGATGACAAACAGACAAGATATGCTATCGAAAGTAGGGGTGGAAAGTCCCTACAAGATGTTTTTCAGGGATTAAACCTTGATAGCGATCAGCGGGATACCCACTTGAGGTACATGCCACCAAAACCATATTTATCCGTTGCGGAAGCGTTTTGTACGGCGCATTCTATTGCAACAGAGTATCCTGACAACGGCATCCAAGGCTCTTTCGACCGTGTTGAGGCCCAAATCTCTCAGGCCTATGGTGTTCCCGTAGGTAATCCAAGATATAGTCTTCACTAATTAGGATTAATTTTTGTAATGACCACCTTTATTGCTACCGAATATAAAACTGAAGAGCCTCAATTTTCAATGATTGCCTACCAATTTGGTTTGGCAGCAGCAAAGCGTCGCGAAGGATATAAGGGTTTTGGGTCAGCCATAAGCCATGCTTTCCGCGAACTTATCGGAACATATGCCCTTTTATCTGATTTAGAAAAAGAGAAAATTGAGATTAAGATTGAGGGAACTCCAAACTGGAAACCTGCAACAATCGTTATTTCTGTATCTCAGGATGACGCAAGACGATCTCTTGAATATGCCACAATCAAATTTCTCGAGGAGCTAAATCTCTCAATAGAAAACAACGCTCACGATGCTTATCTGACCCCAGAAATATACTCGCATTCACAGCAACACTTTATCGCAGTCCAGACACCATGGGCGGTCATCCAGATGCTAAATGATTTCATTTATAACCATGCCGGTTTTTCCAGCTTAGATGATCAGAATTTAAACTTATCTGAAAGATTTTTGAATGACCATCCGTCCGGAGACCAGGCCTTTACACAGTTGCGCGACAGAACATTTATAGCCCTACCCCCAATCACACTGGCCTCCCCACATTTGGCCAATAAATACGAAGATGCCTTGGAAAAAATGGAAAAACGTAACTTGGTAAACGTCTCTCCTTTATATCTGGAAGCACTTTTGAACCAAGTGACCGGACATCTGACACCTGATTATCCGCAGTTCCAGATCCACTAGAACGGTTTAACGACCGCAAGCAAGACGATCACAATCATCAAAACCGTTGGGATTTCATTCCATACTCGATAGAATTTATCCGATCTGGTATTTTCATCCCGTTCGAATTCCTTTCTCCATTTGGCAAACATTCCGTGGACACCTCCCATCAAAAGAAGCAGCCCCAACTTTCCATGCATCCAGCCATTTGAAAATAGAGCCGGGTTGGCCCAGAACATTAATCCTCCAAATAATAGAGCCGCAATAAAGGCCGGATTAATAATAAAGCGCAGCAATTTACGCTCCATCACCTTGAACGTCTCGGACATTTGGGAACCTTTAGGCGCCTCAATGTGATAAATGAACAACCGTGGTAAATACAATATACCCGCCATAAACGAAATCACTGCAATAATATGTAACCCTTTAATCCATAGATAATATTCTAGTAAAAAATCCTGCACGATATTTGCCTTATGTAAAAAGTTAACTCTTCCTCAATGACTTATATATAAAATAGGGGAGAAATTAAGAAAGCACAAATCATTGTGTAATAGGGGTTAGATATGCCTGATTTTACAGTAGAAGATACAGTTTCGGCTTTTAAGCAATGCGGGGCAGATATTGGTGAGAATAGTTTGCGTGCGAAAGTTGCCAATGAATTAATCAATTCGGGCTCAAAGCCAGAGGCTGTAGCCACACATGCCAGAATGGAGAACACTGCGGATGCAAAATGCGTCATTGATACCTTAGGTGGCCAACGTGAGGAGCCCTCTACTTTTGATAAGGTCAAAGGGGTGTTAAAAGAAGCCTTTGACGCAGTTAAACACCCGGTCGATACAATCGAACAAGCAAGACAGGCCGCTGTAAGTGCTGCCCAAAAAGAATTTGCGGATGTTAAAAAGAATTATTCTGCAACCGCAAGGACTGATAACGAACTAAAAAAATATAAGTTTTAAAGGGGCTTTATTCCAAGGAACGGTATATTTCTCCTGCAGCAAGTGCTGGATCCTCTGCACTTGTGATTGGACGTCCTATTACCAGATGTGTTGCACCTGCATTGACCGCCTCTTGCGGTGTCATGACTCGTTTTTGGTCAAGATTTTCAGATCCTATGGGGCGAATTCCAGGCACCATCAGAACAAAATCAGACCCGAGATTTTCACGCAGCACAGAGATTTCTTTTGCTGAACAAACAACGCCTGCCAAGCCTGATTTTTTTGTCAAGCTAGCCAAACGCAAAACCTGATCTTCAACTTTTTCGTCTTGCCCAACATCTTCTAGGGATCTTTGATCCATCGAAGTTAAAACAGTGACCGCCAAAAGCTTGGGGGGAACAATGCCCAATCTTGAAGATTCCTCCAAGACCGCATCCAGCCCAGCCTTCATCATATCTGCACCCCCCGATGCATGAAGATTAAGATACTGAACATCCAAACGGGTAACGGCCCGCAATGCCCCAGCCACTGTGTTCGGAATATCATGAAATTTCAAATCAAGAAAAACAGGAATATCTGGGCAAGCATTACGAATGGATTGAATTCCAGATGGGCCATGACTCATAAAAAATTCTAGGCCCAGCTTGACACCACACCCCGCTTCAGAGACAGACGAAGATAGAGAGACGGCACGGGATAAATCCGGAGTATCTATTGCACAAAAAATTTTACTCATGAAACTCCACCAACTTCAGGATACCAAATCTGTTGATCCGGATATTTTTTTCAATTCTCTTTTCTTCTTACGATAATCACTTCGCATGTCTGCTCCATTGAACCAGATAATCAAGGATCCCCACAGAAAGCCGAACAGAACCGAAAGAAAGATCACAGCACCAAAAGGCACCGTGAATTCTGTCCAGATCGGAGAAAAAGAAACAGAGACACTCTCTCTGTTCGCAAGGACAACCCAAAACAAAAAACCGGAGAAAATAACAGTTGAGAGAATTTTTAGAACCGCGGCCACAATAAATCTATGCCTCTTGTGAAGATCCGTCTTTATTCAAACGTTCACGTAATTCTTTACCTGTTTTGAAAAAGGGCAAACGTTTTTCATCGACCGAAACAGATTCACCCGTACGAGGGTTGCGTCCAACCCGTGCCGCCCGTTCCTTGACTGAAAAGGTTCCAAAGCCACGTAATTCTACACGATCGCCTTTAACCAGCGCATCTGTAATACCACCAAAAAAAGCGTCAACGACTTTTTCAATATCGCGCAAATACAAATGGGGATTGCGCTCAGCCAATACTTGAATCAATTCCGAACGGGTCATCTTCTGTCTCCAGTATTAAGAACAAAGAAATTTCAGATAGATCATGAAACGATTATCACAACAGAGTCAAGAAAGAAGCTCCGCTTTTTTCCTCATAATTGACTGAAAATAAAAGAAAAGACTGATTTTGGTTAATATGTATTACAAAATACCCTATTGCCCGAATGTATCATCCAAAACAGGCATATCTTCAATCAGTAAAGATTCGTTCGATAATTGAACCAGCCCATCCGGTTTAACCAACACATCGGCCTGAAACAGAGAATCCCGAAACATCATTTGTGCCTGCATAAAAAAAGACCCGTCCCCTTTATCAGAAGAATGGAATGCAATCGGCTTGATCAATTTTGAAATTGATTTGCGGGCAGCTGGAGGAGGTTCCTCACGCCATGCGATATCATCAACTGTCTCAACAATAATAAACCGACCATGACGTCCACGAACAAATGTGAAGAAAAACCGCACATAATCCTTGACGGTATCGCGTGTCAATTCAACTGGAACCTTGGCGTTCAGTCCATAAATCGGGGTATTGGTAAAATCCATAACAACAATGTCGTTATCTTTCATCAATAAAAAACGACGGGCTGGGGGCATATGAGTATGGTCGGCCATATCATAAAAACGGTATTCCGCATAAAAAGGAAGATCCCGTGACATAATCACAGTGTTTTCAGCATTAAATGCTATCCCATCAAAAGACTTTTTGGTCTTCTCTAGAACATCCTCGACTTCCAATCGGTCAAGTTTTATATATGCATCTTGAAACATTTGATATTCCTTACAAATCTTTATTCCGCGTTACTTTACCCATTCTTGAAAGCCAAATCAAAGGCAAACTTTCTGCAAGCCCTTAAAAATACTATATGACAAGTATATAGTTTCAAAACGCCACGATGTGGACAAAGAAGTGGGAAATTCACTGTAAAACACTATGGATGAATTTTGAATAAATTGATCCACAATCTAAAAAAAGAAAATATGGCCTCAAATCCACAAGTGGAGAAAATAAAATTAGGCTTTTCAAATACGGGTATAATTTTTCACTCCCCTAAGAATTTCAGGTCATGACAAAAATCGAGTCATGTGGATAAAAACGGGATAAAAAATTATCCCCGTAACTCATGCCACCTACCTACTACTAAAACCTAAAAATATATCTTTTTATAATAGAAGGTTTCTGCTTTGATGCCCCACAATTGAAAACGAAAAAATATTTTTAACTTTGAAAAAACACTGAAAAGAAAACCAAATGGCTGGAAAATTTGTACAAACGCTCAAAGGAAAAATACACCACACCCCGCCAGTCTGGTTTATGCGCCAAGCGGGGAGATACCTTCCTGAATACCTAGAAACCCGTGCAAAAGCAGGGAATTTTCTTGATCTTTGTTACAATCCGGAGCTGGCAAGCGAGGTAACACTTCAGCCAATTCGCCGCTTTAGCTTTGATGCAGCAATCCTGTTTTCCGATATTTTGGTTGTTCCTCACGCCTTAGGGCAAAAACTTGAATTCGCGCAAAATCACGGGCCGCTTCTGGGAGACCTTCCCAATCTCGAACAGGTAGATTTATCCAAGTTTCACGTGAATCTTTCCCGTGTCTATGAAACAGTTTCAACCATCCGCAACCAATTGGACAAGGAAGGGTTCTCGGAAACAGACTTGATTGGATTCTCTGGGGCTCCATGGACATTGGCTTGCTACATGGTCGATGGACGTGGCACAAAAGATTTCAACGAAACACGGATTATGGCCTTGAGCCAGCCGGAAAAATTTTCAAAATTGATTGAGCTTTTGACGAACTGTGTCACAGAATATCTGGCCAGACAGATCGAACAAGGTGCCAATGCTATTCAGATTTTTGACAGTTGGGCAGGCGTCTTGCCACCGGATCAATTCCGCAAGTGGGTGATTGACCCAACTCGGAAAATAATCGCAACTTTGCAGCAAAAATATCCGGAAATCCCCGTTATCGGTTTTCCGAAAGGTGCAGCTTTCCTCTACGAAGAATATGCTAGAAAAACCGGGGTAACCGCTCTAGGGCTGGACACACAGGTTCCACCCGAATATGGTGCGGAGTGTCTCCAAAAAATTTGCGTTGTGCAAGGAAATCTCGACCCGATGACCCTTCGGGCTGGTGGAGAAGAACTGGATAGACAGGTTAAGAAAATTCTTAACACCTTCAAAGGCACCCCCTATATTTTCAATCTGGGACACGGTATTGATAAAGATACACCACCCGCCCATGTCGAACGGGTTCTAAAAATCATCAGGGACGGAAGATAGAATGCAAAAAAAAACAGCAGTTATTTTATTCAACCTTGGTGGGCCGGATAAACCGAGCTCGATCAAACCGTTTTTAATAAATTTTTTCATGGATAAAAATATTATCCGCGCCCCTTACCCTGTAAGGTATGTGCTCTCCCGTATGATAGCCAACAAACGCAGCAAGAATGAAGCCGGCAGCGCCTATGCAAGACTGGGTGGAAGATCTCCATTGTTGGAGAATACCATGAAGCAGGCCGGTGCCATTCAGGGAGAATTGGGCCCAGATTACCGTGTTTTTGTTTGTATGCGGTATTGGCACCCTATGTCAGATGAAGTTGTACAATTGGTAAAAGATTATGCCCCTGATCAAATTGTTTTGGTGCCGTTATATCCGCAATATTCGACCACCACGGCCAGATCATCAATTCAGGACTGGAACCGCGCTTGCAAAAAGCACCATCTAAAAACACCGACATCTTTGGTTTGCTGTTATCCTTTTGATGAAGGCTTTATCAAAACCTCGGTCGAAAAAATCAAGCCGGTTTATGAAGAATTACAACGGCAAAAGGGAAACCCGCCCCGCCTTTTATTTTCGGCCCACGGACTGCCAGAAAAAATCATCAAAGCCGGAGACCCCTATCAATGGCAATGCGAGGAGTCTGCCCGAAAAATTGTTGAAGCTCTTGGAATATACAATTTGGACTGGTCAGTTTGTTATCAAAGTCGGGTGGGCCCGCTCAAATGGATTGGCCCCAGCACGGATGAGGCTCTACACAAAGCAGCAAAAGACCGTGTTCCAGTCTTGATCTATCCTCATGCCTTTGTCAGCGAGCATGTTGAAACGCTGGTAGAAATTGAAGAAGAGTATCGTGACGAAGCAAAGAAACTTGGTGTACCAGGCTTTGCCCGCGTTGAAACTGTTGGAACGGGCAATGATTTTATTGCCTCACTGGCCGAACGAATCAAAAACCAGTCCAAGCTGTCCGGATTCCCAAATTCGCAAAACCAAAGGTTTTGCCCTATGCAGTTTTCGCAATGCTGCCAAAACGAAACGGCACGTCTTGGGTTTTAGCCAAGAGATACCTTGGAAAACCTCGCATAAGCGTAAATAAACCCTTAAAATCTGCCGCTTTGCAGCACAGTGATCCTTTGACATGGTGTGACCGGATGTCGCATAATTAAATAAGAAACAAAATATATAATAAAACAGGCAAGGAGGAACAAATGCCTCAAGTTGTAAAAGCTGCATTAACGATCACAGGATTGGTTGCCGTTTGGACCGGGGTTATCTTTTACGTCATTTAGAAAACCCTTTCCCTAAATTTACTGTCCGGCTAATCTGGCTCCATGCGTGATGCCATTAAATCATTTGTCGGACAATCTCCGGCCCTTTCCTCATCGGCAATAACTATTGCGATTGTGATCGCTCTGGTTTTTGCCAAGTCAGTTGCCGTGGCCTATAGTGGCTCGGCAGCCGTCCTGTCGTCTTTGATAGATTCCCTTAGTGATGTTGGTCTATCAATTATGACCCTGATTGCAGTTCGCTGGTCCTTGAAACCTGCCGATGAAGATCATCGGTTTGGCCATGGAAAAATAGAAGGCATTTCAGCTCTATTGCAAGCCGCCTTTCTGATTGGCGGGGGCTCTTTTCTATTACTGGAAGCCTTTGGGCGCTTTCTTAACCCTTCGCCAATTCATAATCATGTCTTCACGCTGTTTCTGATGGGGTTATCTGTTCTGCTTTCCTTCATGATTGCTCTGGTTCAAAAAATAGGGGCCAGAAAAAGCGGTTCATTGGCAATCGAAGCAGATGCACTGCACTACGCCTCAGATGTGGCCATCAATGGAGCTGTTTTTCTGGTGGTGTTGGTTGATTATATGGGTTGGGCCGCAAACTGGCTTGACCCCTTATGTGCATTATTGGTTGCCGGACTAATGGGACGAGCAGCCCTACAAATCGCCGAGAAGTCTTTTGCAATGTTGATGGATAAGGAATTGCCCGAAGAAACACGATCTCGCATCATTGCGATCATACGCTCCCATCCCGAAGTTCTGGGAATGCATGATCTCAGAACCACTCAATCCGGAGTAAAGTTCATAATATCTTTCGATATTGAGCTTGATCCAAGTATTCTTCTATGGTCGGCACATGAGGTGTCTCGATCAATAGAAAATACCATTCTGGCAGAATTTGAAACTGCAGAAATTATGATCCATATTGATCCCTATGGAGACACCGAGGACAGTCGCCATCACAATGAGGTGGCAAGGTCATGACCATTCTTTTATGCGATGCCGGAGGAACCCATGCCCGCTTTGCTATCTCAAAAGACGGGCAACAGATTGAAGACCCTCAAAAAATAAAAATTGTCGATTTCCCTGATTTCTCATCTATCGCATCGCATTTTCTGAGCAGTCAGAATGTGGAGGTGCAAGATATTACAGAGTTTCGTTTGTCTTTGGGGGATCGCAACACATGGAACATCACGCAGCAAAAAATAGCGCAATGTATGGCCCGCGCTCACCTGATAAAGATCAACGATTTCGAAGCCAACGCATACGGCATTGCTTATGCCACAGATGACCAGTTTGTCTTGCTGAATAGACCAACTGGAACAGCTAGCAAGGGTGCATCAAAATGCGTCATGGGAGTTGGAACAGGTCTGGGGCATGCTTATATCATTGATACCAAAAGCGGGCCTTATATTCAAAGATCACATGGTGCTCATATGATACCCGCAGCTTTGAACCAAAGTCAGGTGGCACTATATCAGAGCTTGCAAAAATTCAAACAGGATCAGACCTGCCCTATCTATGAAGATATACTTTCCGGATCAGGGATATGGCATATGTATCAACTGGCTTGCGAAGCAGCCCACACCCACAGGGAATATACCGACACCAATGATATGCTCAATAGGGGGCGAAACGATCCGCTGGTGCAACAAATACTCGCTGTGCTTCACGAAAATCTTGGCATATATGCTCATCAACTAACTGCCTTCGGCTTTGCCTATAATGGTATATATATAACCGGAGGGATTATCGACCGCTTGGTAGGGAATAATTTATGGGATCAGGGAAGCTTTGAAAAAACCTTCAAACAGAATAATGTCCCGATCGTTAGCGCCGATGTGAAGGCCACACCGTTATATTGGGTCAAGGATGAATATATTGCGCTAAGCGGCTTACTAAGGATTTGAAAAATGAAACGCGCCTACTTGACCTTTGATGATGGCCCCTCAATCTATACCGATAGATTAGTCGATTTTTTGTGCAGCAAAAATGTTCCGGCCATTTTCTTTGTTCATGGCGAAAATATGATGAAGGAACATTATTTTCCATCAATTGTTCGTGCCATCAAAAAAGGAATTGTGATTGGCAACCACTCGCTCAACCATAACCGTGCGTCGGAAATTGGGTTCGAAGAACAGACCCGTCAGATTATTGAAGCCCAAAAATTGATTGACCGTGCCTACCATGAAGCTGGCAGGGATCATGCACCCCGCTATTTTCGGTTTCCTCATTTGGATCGAGGTTGCGGAAATGCTCATGTGATCGATATGGCGACGGTGGAAGAGCTATATCGTGATTATGTGCGCGATTTGTTTTGGGAGGGAGTTCGTATTGAAACAAAAGAACCACCAACAGCAGAACAAATAGAATTAAAAAACAGCCTCCAGAAATGGTTTATACAAAATGGGTTCAAAAAACTGCCCACACCGGGCGTCACTTTTCCATGGTGGGTAAAAAGCGAATTGAGCGAGGCTGTAGATTCATTGGTAACATTCTCAACCTCGGACTGGATGATGGGCCCGCGTCACGCTGGAAAAGACCAATTTAAAACGACTGATGCCCTGAAAAATAAGATTGATACCGACCCTTGGCTCAATCGTGAGGATAGCGCACATATCATCCTGATGCACGATGATCGCGATCCGGCAAACGAGCAGCGAGAAGATTTGTTGACGATTACTGAAAATCTAGTTAATCATATGCTTAACTCAAACTTCACATTTTTGGAATTTAAGGAGACCTGAGATGGTTGACCGCACACTTGTTTATGTGATTGCCGATTATGGTGATCTGCACGATCTGGCCTTTGCCGAAGTAACCCAAAAGCTTCACACTGAGCTTGAGGGCGTGGATAGCGAAATTCAGACATTTGCGGTTCCTGCTTTTGACACTTATGCAACTGGCTTTGCCTTGGCGCAAACAGCAATCAACAGCAAATTGGGTGCTCGCCAAAAATTCTTTGTTAATACCGCTCCACGTAAAGACGATCTGACCCCCCGTGTTAAAAATTCTGGCGAAGGCTTTGTCTATGTGAAGCTGGAAAATGGCGTCGAAATTTGTGCAGTCAATAGCGGCCATTCTCTGGCCTTTGTGAAAGATGCTGCTGTTGAGATTCGCAAAATAAATTGTGATACCGATGGCTCCCAATTCCGTTCCCGCGATATTTTCCCGATCTCCTTTGGTAAAATTGTCAAAGGTGATTATTCAATTTTGGGTGAGGATGTTCGTGATTGCATCCCAGATTTTCCATCTGATGTCGTGTGCTATACCGATGGCTACGGAAACCTAAAATGTTCAATGGACCCAGAAGACCTGTCGTCTGTAAAAAACAAACATTTGATTTTGGATATTAACGGTCGTCAATCTGTGGCCCGTGCCGCTGAAGGAATATTTGGCGTCGCCGATGGAGAGTTCTGTATCTCCCAAGGGTCATCGGGCTGGACATATCCTGACGGTCGCCAGATCAGATTCACCGAAATTGTCAAACGGGGCGGTAATGCAGCCAAATCATTTGGCAAACCACCAGGAGGCCTGCCAATTCATTGGCGCTCAATAGAATAGAAGAAATCAAAAAACATAAACCGGGGCTTCACCCCGGTTTTTTATTGCGTTAGAAGCTGAACTTGACTGTCTGCTGCCCTTTGCGGGTAGTATGCTATATTTTTGACGTGCCCGTTCAGATAACCGTTTCCTGCCCAATGCCCGATAACAAGCTTGTCAATGGCAGGAATAGTAGCCGAGTTGTCCAAACTTGTACGGAGACCGTTAACGCTACCAATAATATTATTGGCTTCGTAGGCAATGCAAGCAAGGTTTGTAGAAAAATTACCTGACCCGTTCAAGGTCTTGAGGGCTTGTGTTACATCACCATCACGGACTTGATGTTCTATGCCCAAAGAAGAAACACGGATGAGCGAGACCCTGTTGGCAGAATCCGTTGTTAGTGCAGCAAGTCCGGCTACGGCTATATCCTGCCCGTTGAGCGCACGCGCAAATAATGTCCCCTCAGCAGGGTTAAACCATGCTCCTGCAGGAATAGTCAGGTTATCACTGCCACGGCTTTGTGCAGAACCAAAGGTTGGAATAAAAGATGTAGGAAAAGCCCCCTCTTCTAATTGGGCTCCCCATATATAAATACCGGAAACATTGTCCCCTGTTTGAACGGGGTTGCGGTTAATATTGGTGGCAGAGGGGGCAAGGTAGAAACGTCCCGCTCCAGAACTTGATGTTGCTGTCGCCGTTAGATAAATGCGGTACCATCCATTTCCGATATCCATGATCCCATAAGATCCACCGCTTCCTTGATTTGAGACAGTGCCAGTTGATAGATTAAAAGTCACCCAGGTATTAACACTATCGAATCCAGTGGACGCCCCAATTTGGGCATAAGAAAGCTCCGCTGACTTGGCAAAAAAACTCTGTGTGTAAGTGATTCCAGATGTAATGCTGCGATCTTGAAGAATAAAAGAGGGAGACGATCCTGACAGGATAAAGAGTTTGTCAGCGGTCATGCTGCCGCTCGGCGCGGCAATAACATCGAGTGAAACACCAGTATTTGATCGCGTCCAATTACCACTTCCGAAATGGGTCGATTCGAATAGTTTGTTGGTGCGCGTCTCTTCAATCAAGAGCCCTTTGGCTTGTAAAGTCACAGGGTCATATTCGAAACGGGGAGTATCAACTGGCGCTGTGAGTAACGTACCGCTTTGACCAAAATACGTGCCAACAGTGTTGCGCGTAAATATTCCGCTAGTGGGGGTAAAAAATGATGAAAGATCAGTATAGGCTGTTCCCATGTGGGTATATCGATTGGTTAGAAAATCAAGAGAAAGTGATGGGTAATTGACCTTGATTCCAGATGTATCGGGCACAGAAAATGTGAGATCAGATATTGGGTTCCCATTCAAATCTGTAATCGATCCCCCATTGAGATCAATAGGCGATGTTAATGTCACGCCATCTAGATCAAGATCGCCGACATTGGGTGCATAGGAAAAAGTTAAAGAGTTTGTTCCTGATCCTGAAGAATAAGACGCATAATGTGTTAATCCACCCACATCAACCGTAATCCGAGGGCAAGTGGTGGGGCATCCTGATACAGCTACAGCTTCATTCATCGAAATTACAAAATCAACAGATGAGGGTGCTGCCTCCGCCTTATATATCCCAGCGAAAAACAATAATAAGACCCACAAAGTACCGATACTAATATGCGAAAGAAACAGCTGCATGGGCGCGATCATAAGCTCTAATTATTCAAATTAAAATCGAAAAGACCTTAAGTATCTGTGATTCTATCCCAGTATCTTGACGAACTGTCTGTTTCAGTCCATATCCTGTGGTATGACACAAAACGAATATAATCCACACGATAAAGCCAATTGGCACTCCACCACTATTCTTGCTTTGCGCCGTGGCAGCGAAGTAGTTGTCGCTGGGGATGGGCAGGTTACGCTTGGCAGCACAATTTTGAAATCCAATGCCCGTAAAGTCCGGCGCTTGGGAAAAGGTGGGCAAGTTGTTGCAGGTTTTGCTGGTGCGACAGCAGATGCCTTTACATTATTCGAACGCCTTGAGGCCAAACTCGAAGCCCATCCAGGGCAGCTACTGCGCGCCTGTGTTGAGCTTGCTAAAGACTGGCGGACGGATAAATACTTGAGAAAACTCGAGGCCATGATGGCAGTATGCGATCAGACAACATCCCTTATCTTGTCTGGAACTGGTGACGTTGTGGAGCCTGAAGATGGTGTTATCGGAATCGGGTCGGGAGGAAACTTTGCGCTATCTGCAGCCAGAGCATTAATAGAGAACACAGACCTGCCCTTGGACGAAATTGCCCAGAAGTCGATGAAAATCGCAGGCGACATCTGTATCTATTCCAACCACAATATTGTAATTGAAAAGATATAAGATGACCAGTACCACCAGCGTTCCCAGTGCACGCCATACAATAGAAAATACGGATATATCCCGCCGTATTCTGGATATTCCTGCCTTTACCCCACGCGAAATTGTATCCGAACTGGATCGCTACATTATAGGTCAGAATGCTGCTAAGAAAGCAGTGGCAATTGCTCTGCGCAATCGGTGGCGTAGGCAACAGTTGGGCGCAGAGTTACAAGAAGAAATTTATCCGAAAAATATTTTGATGATTGGCCCGACTGGGGTCGGAAAAACCGAAATCGCCCGTCGTTTAGCAAAGTTGGCCCAAGCCCCTTTTCTGAAAGTCGAGGCCACTAAATTTACCGAGGTTGGATATGTCGGTAAAGATGTTGAGAGCATCATTCGGGATTTGATGGAAGTCGGACTGCGTCAGACCAGAGATAAAATGCGCAAAAGTGTCGAAGCTCAAGCCGAGCTGGCTGCTGAAAACCGTGTTCTTGATGCGTTGGTTGGTAATGACTCGTCGGAAGCCACGCGGCAAGTCTTTCGCAAACAATTGCGTGAAGGCAAGTTGGACGAGAAAGAAATAGAAATAGAGTTGCAAGATAATAGCAACCAGATGCCGAGTTTCGATATCCCAGGCATGCCGGGAGCATCCATGAGCATGGTCAGTATTGGCGATATGTTCGGAAAAATGGGCGCACGCTTGAAACGTCGTACGATGACGGTTAAAGCGGCTTTGGCCTCTAGTTTACTGGAAGAAGCTGACAGTCTTCTGGATGAGGAAAAAATTCTTGAAGTGGCCCGCGAATTAGTACAACAAAACGGAATCGTTTTTATTGACGAAATTGATAAGATTGCTGCACGTCAGGATGTGCGCGGTGGAGATGTTAGCCGCGAGGGTGTCCAACGTGACTTGCTGCCTTTGATAGAGGGGACGGTGGTGGCTACCAAACATGGCTCGATCAATACCGATCATATTCTTTTTATTGCGTCCGGCGCATTCCATTATGCCAAACCATCTGACCTGTTGGCTGAGTTACAAGGAAGATTACCAATCCGTGTCGAACTTGAATCGTTAACCGAACAGGATTTCCGACATATTTTGACTGACACCGAAGTGTGTTTGTTGCGCCAGTATATTGCCTTGATGGGGACGGAAAATCTAACTTTAAGCTTCGAAGATGAGGCTGTGAACGAGATCGCCCGTATTGCTTTCGAGGTCAATGAAACGGTTGAGAATATCGGCGCGCGCCGACTGCAAACTGTCATGGAAAAATTACTTGAAGAAATCAGCTTTGATGCCAGTGATAAGTCCAGCCAAACCATCGCCATTACAGCAGATTACGTTCGGGAACAAGTGGCCGAGCTTTCTAAGAATCGGGATCTTAGCCAGTTTATCCTGTAGCGTTAATTTTTCTTCCGGCGCAGCAAAATCAGGAATGCGCCTGCTCCGCCCAAATGGCGGGGCGCTGTTTTACAAGACAGGATATGTGGGGCAAAGGCAGGAAGGTCAACCCAGCGCGGCAAAGACTTTTGTAAGACCCCACCGGCTTGCCCAGTCAAACGATCTCGCCCCTTTCCGGTAATCACCAGCAGACATCTTGCCCCGGAATGGATATGGGCCGCAATAAATTGCGAAAATTGCCGTTGAGCAAGAGCTTCGGATAAACCATGCAAATCAATCCGCCCATCAATGACCAGATCTCCTTTTTCGAATCGTTCTTTGAGCTTTTTATCAATTTGGCGTGAAGATTGCGAGGATGAGGTGTCTTCAGAGAAAATATGGAGGGCGGGCGATAAATTGGTGCCAAAGTCCTCAAAAGTCCTGCGATATTTTATCCGGGTTTTCTTGTCTGTCAAGGCAGGTGCCTCTGGTGAGGCCGCCGTCACAATGGGTTTTGGGTTGCTAAGTGGTGAAATATCCTTGCAAAAGGACTGCCACAATTCGAGATCTTGAATCTCACCCTTCAAGACATTAGGACTTTTTGTCCCGTCTTCTTTTTTGTTTTTCGACTTTGGTGGATTTTCTGGCATAATAGAAGAATATATATCAGAAGAGCTTCTCTTTAGAGAAGAATATGAAGTTATTATTTATGTTAAGGAAAAATATAAGATGAGCCTTTCATCCGTTCAGATCAGAATTGGCCTACCCCATATGAAAACTTTTGCGTATTTTTTGACTATATTAGCCGCAGCTCTGTTGTTTCTGAGTGGGACAGTAACATCGGCAAAAGCTGAAGTGATTGATATAGATAAACAAAAATTATTTGATTTTCCGTCAACGGACGAGGATGTTGGGCTGACGTTGCTGAAATTGGCCAAAGTAAGAGATCCTGAATTTGCCAAATTGGTCGTGCGTACGGAAACCTATAAAACAATGGCTCCAGAAATGCGTGCAGGCTTCCTGCAAACGGAAACCCCTCGATTGGCTGGAAAATATGCTACTATCAACCCGCAGGAGGAAGGGGTACTCATTCGCCTTGGTGTAAAAGTGTATTTTAAGGACGGTTTGCAAGACAATCCTCCAATATTGACTATACAGTTCCCATCCAGTGGCCTTATATATTTTCCGTATTTTTATGCAGGAATCCCTATAGCCGTTATCCCGAATGGGATAGAAAATTTTACAACAATTGTTCTGTCGGAAGATGAGCGGAATATTGTTAATGCGACGCTCGACCCAAGTCCTGAAGCAACACTGGTTCTGTCCTTGAAACCAGTGGGTGCTGATATCAAGAGCCCAATGATGCTGGACGGCGAGAAACAGCTGCCACTTTTATGCGAAATATCATATATTGGCGTCCATAATAGAAATACCGATCAGGTTTGGGCGTGGGGATCAGATACCTACAAAGTCAACGGCCGAAAAACCCCTATGATTGAGATTGTCAGGCCTGAGAAAGGTGCCCCTTTCTAGCGACGCAATTTCTGATATACTCCTGACATGTGGAGCAGGATTGACCCGTTGATACAGCCTATAGCACGTCGTGTTGAAGAGAGCGATCCGCGCATGGAATTGCGCAAGGATGAAAGTGGCTCTTACGGCGGTGAAAAACGACAAGGGAAATCTGAAGAAGTTCAAGCTCTACCATGGGAAGATACAACCACTATCTCCACCTTTGCTCTTGCTAACTTTCTAACCGCCTTATTGGGGGAGGCCGCAGCACCCACCCAAAGTCAGGCCGAGCAGCCAGATCAACCACTTCCCCCAGAGCATCATGAGCCTGTAAATACTTACGTGTCCCGTGCAACACATGCCTATCAGGCAACGGGGCGCGCGGTTCATGACAATAATATTGGGGAACCTGTCCCCAACACGCAAGGCCCTATTGATCCCGAGACTACCGTAATGTTGGGAGCTGATATTGGAGAAGAGGAACGGGCAAGGATACGAGGATTCATTCTCGACCTTCAGGATCTGGATTCAAAGGACGTCAAGGAAGTTATGTTGCAACGTACCCTGAATTTCTTAGATGCAATTGAACAAAGTATCAAAGATGCCAGAGCTCTTATCTGACTGAATCAGGAGCCACAAAAAAGCCGACACAAGGCCGGCTTTTGAGAATAATGTACGCAAAAATTAGTAACGATATTGTTCCGATTTGAATGGGCCTTGCTGTTCAACACCTATATATTCGGCTTGCTCTTTGCTCAAAACTGTCAGCTTGGCCCCCAGCTTGCCGAGATGCAAACGGGCAACTTTTTCATCGAGATGACGTGGAAGAACATAGACTTTATTCTCATAATCTGCAGCATTATTCCACAGTTCAATCTGAGCCAAAGTTTGGTTGGTAAAGGACGCACTCATCACAAAGCTTGGGTGGCCAGTGGCGCATCCAAGATTAACCAGACGACCTTCGGCTAACAGAATAATACGTTTCCCATCAGGGAATTCAACCTCATCAACCTGAGGCTTAACATTGTGCCACTTCATATTACGGAGGCCCTCAACATCAATTTCATTGTCAAAGTGACCGATGTTACAAACGATGGCGCGGTCTTTCATAGCACGCATGTGGTCTGCTGTAATAATGGATTTATTGCCTGTGGCCGTGACAAAAATATCAGCTCTGGATACAACTTCTTCAATGGGAAGAACGTCATATCCCTCCATAACAGCTTGCAGAGCGCAGATTGGGTCAATCTCCGTCACAATGACGCGGGCCCCTTGTGAGCGAAGAGATTCAGCAGACCCTTTTCCCACATCTCCATATCCACAAACCACGGCAATTTTACCGGCAATCATCACATCTGTCGCACGGCGGATCCCATCGACCAAGCTCTCACGGCAGCCATATTTATTATCAAATTTTGATTTGGTCACAGAGTCATTAACGTTAATGGCGGGACACATAAGTTTACCGGCCTTGCTCATTTCGTAGAGACGATGGACGCCTGTTGTTGTCTCCTCGGAAACGCCGCGAACATTTTTCATCAGATCCGGATATTTCGCATGCATAATAACTGTTAGATCACCACCATCATCCAAGATCATATTTGGTGTCCACCCATTCGGCCCTTTGATGGTTTGCTCAATGCACCATAGATATTCCTCTTCAGTCTCACCCTTCCATGCAAAAACAGGGGTGTCAGCTGCAGCAATCGCAGCCGCAGCCTGATCTTGAGTCGAGAAGATATTACAAGATGACCATCGGACCTCAGCGCCCAATGCAGTCAAGGTTTCGATTAAAACGGCGGTCTGGATAGTCATATGAAGGCAGCCGGCAATACGCGCACCCTTCAAAGGTTGCTTTGCACCATATTCTTCACGCAGAGCCATTAACCCCGGCATCTCAATTTCAGCAATGGTAATCTCGCGACGTCCCCAGTCAGCCAAAGACATATCCTTGACTTTATAATCGGAAAAATTGGCCTGTGCGGCAGCAGAGCTAGTCATGATCGGTAATCCTTATAATTTTCGGCTTTTTTCATACAACATTAAAACTTACCTGTTAGATTTAGGGCTAAAGGCGGGAAATTGCAAGCTGGAAAGTCGCGGATCGCTTGGGAACATTGAATAATACGCATCCGAACAGAGCAGGAATAGTCGGGCAAGCGAACATATCGCAAGAAACCTAAATGGGATAAAAATGGAGAATAAGCCCATGCAAAATCAAGAATTATCCGAAGTTTACACTTATGGGCCCAATCCTTTGCTGGCGCGGTCATATTTGTTGTTTCGAAAAGACCATAATGGTGAAAATGCCCCCATTGGGGATTACACCGTTCTGGATGAACAGGAAGATTTGGCTCTGGCCGAGAAGAAACTGATGAATATCATCATGCAGTTGAATGGTGAAAATGATCTGCTGGAATTGGGCAACCAAACCCATTCACGATTGTTATTTCACTGTAAGCCAAAAGAACCTGATGATCCAAAACAAATGATTGTTTTTTTCAGCTATACCGGACAAGGCGTCTCGAAAGAAAATGCTATCCTAACTTTGGAAGGATTTGAAGATGAGTAAATTGAAAGAGATCATGGGCAATGTTTGCCGCGCAGCGTCTATGGGAGGCCTATCTGCCGATTTTGGACTGCAGGCATCAGGACATAATTTATCTCAAGGCGGAGCCGAGCTGATACAAACGCAAGGTCATGACGGGCCACAATCCTCTCCGCGCCATAGCTAGGGTTAGGAGCAGTCCTAGAAGAATCTAGTAAGGATCAAGAAACTGATTTGATCTCCCGATGATGCATTTGCACCGGGAGATTATTTGTTTTGAGATATTGCCCGATCTCTTCTGCAAGCGTGACAGAGCGATGCCGCCCACCGGTACAACCAAAAGCGATTGTTAAATAAGATTTCCCTTCGCTGCGGTATCGGGGAACAAGAATATCCAGAAATCTTTTGGTAATTTCAAAAAAATCACTATAGACTTCATCGCCTTTAACAAAAGCCTGAACATCTCGATCTAGACCTGTTTTTTCTTTTAATGAGGCTTCCCAGTTTGGATTACGCAAAAAGCGGACATCAATCACTAGATCTGCCTCCCTAGGTAAACCATGGCGGTACGAGAAAGACATCACCGTTACATTCATCTTACCTAGCAACAGCCCACCAGCATATCCTTCGACAACACGCCGAAGATCGTGGGTCGAATAGTCTGAGGTGTCAATTACGTAACCTGCTTCGTGTTTCAAAGGAAAGAGCAGGGATTTTTCAGCGGCGATTCCATCACCAACCGATCTGTCGCGTGCAAGAGGATGTCTCCGCCTCGTTTCGGTATATCGTTTTAACAAGACAGATTCGTCGGCCACCATAAAGAAGGTTTTGACATGAAAGAGCCCTTGTTCCTTTACTTCACTGATACGTGACATCAATGCAATCGGATCAAATTCACGCGCTCTTGTGTCAACAGCAACCGCGACCGGTCTACCGGCTTCAGCTTCGCGTTCGAGTAATTCAGTTAATAGGAACAGCGGGAAATTATCAAAGGTCGAATATCCAAGATCTTCCAGAATTTTCATCGTACTGGAAATTCCTGCTCCGGAAAGCCCTGTGACAAAAACCAGTGGAGGCCTTGTACCCTTGGTTTCATTCACGCTGAACGAGTTCATAGTAATATCCTCTGGTGATCTAAATTAGATTATGGCACTTTTTAGTCGGACAGTGAACCTCGCGCCCAAAATATTCCCGCTATCCTCTTTAAGGTTTTCTGCACTGATTGTGCCGCCGTGGGCATCTATAATTTGTTTTGCAATTGACAACCCCAACCCTGAATGCATTCCGAACCCTTCGCTGATCGGACGCTCTGAATAAAACCGCTCAAAAACCTTATCCATTCGGTTTTCAGGAATACCAGGACCTGAATCATCCACAGTGATCCTAACGCGTTCAGAGCCATTAATTACTGTTACAATTACAGGGGACCCTTCAGGTGCAAAAGAAAGAGCATTCCCAATCAGATTTTGGAAAACCTGTTCCAGTCGGCCTGAATGACCATAGATCATGACGGCTTCATCAAGACCATGATAGATAATTTTTTTCTCTGCGTTTGTGGTGTTTTCTCGTAACGGATTATCCCGGGATTCAATAAGCGGAATTATGATCTCCCGTAGATCCAGCAAAAACAACTCGCTTCTGGATAGTTCAACATCCAGCCGTGATGCTTGTGAAATATCAGAAATCAAACGATCCATTCGCTGCAAATCGTGTAAGGCGACACCCATAAGCTTCTGGCGGTCATCTTCCTTTTTTACGCGCGGGAAAGTTTCCAGTGCAGAACGTAGAGATGTAAGTGGGTTTTTTAATTCGTGGGCGACATCTGCTGCAAATTGTTCGATAGTGGATAACCTCTTTTGTAGGCTATCGGCCATTTCCCTCATAGCGTGGGATAGCTCCCCGATTTCGTCCTGACGGGCACTCATGTCAGGAATATCAACAAACCGCCCACGATTGAGACGGTAAGCCTCTGCCGCAGTCGCCAGTTTTCTTAATGGGTGACCAATAAGACTGGCAAGGTATAAGGAATGGGCAACCGTCATGAGTAAAGCAAGAGCAAAAAAGCGGAAAATTTCCATACGGGTTTCTGCAAAGTTTTCTTCAACGTCAATATCCCGACGAATAATTCTGATGCCTCCTATCAGAGTATTTTGTTTATAGAGCGGAAAATAGGAGGTTAGAACCAAGCCCCCATCTTCTGAAGACCAGGCTGCAATCTTGATGTCTGAAAAATTGTAATTCTGCTCGTTGGCAGATAAAATATCGGATGAATCAAGGCTGGGAAGTATCTGAAGATGAAATGTTACCGAGAGTAACCCTTCTATAAAAGATGATACCTTATCAAAAACACTGGCACGTTCTTCAGATTTAAGTTCAAAGAATTTACGAACGGGAAGTTTACCATTTTTGTATAAGACACCACCTCCCGCTGTATAGAGAACAATTTGTTGGTCTTCACGAATATTTAGCAATGAGATTTCTGAATAGAGCCTATCATTCTCAGAAAACCCATTACTTTCCAAGAGGCGATTTAGAATATTAGAATATAAAAAGGATTCCGTTTCAAAATTTCCCAATTTTGATTCGATCAGGTTCTGTCTGGTTGTCCCAAGATAGGTAATGCCCATGGCAATAATAAATACGACCAATATATTAAAGCTCAGTATTTTATACGTCAGGCGACTTAATGGGCGCGGGCGTAGGTCTTCACCGAAATGCTCTTCTTCTATGGGATCGGGAGGGAGTTTAGGCATCATTCTTCCTTAAACCTGTACCCAACGCCATAAAGAGTCTCAACACGGTCGAAAGAAGGATCGACATCTCTGAATTTCCGTCTGATCCTTTTGATATGTGTATCAACAGTACGGTCATCAACGTAAATACTCTCGCCATAAGCTGCCGTGATTAGCTGGTCGCGACTTCGGACATGTCCCGGGGAAATGGCAAGAGTTTTAACAAGCAGATACTCTGTTACGGTTAAGGTAACAGGAGAGCCTCTCCATTTGCACAAATGGCGGTCGTCATCCAACTCCATTTCCCCCCTTTGAATAATTTGGGGGAAGGTGCCGCCGGATTGATCCGTTGGTTGTTTTGGTGCATAACGGCGCAAGACACTCTTGATCCGTTCGATCAAAAGCCGCTGCGAAAAGGGCTTAGTAATATAATCATCAGCGCCCAACCGGAACCCAAGAACCTGATCAATCTCGTCATCTTTCGAGGTCAGAAAGATAACAGGAACTTGAGATGTTTCTCGCAACTTGGTGACCAGCTCCAATCCATCCATACGGGGCATTTTAATATCCAGAATGCACAAATCCGGATTTTCTTTCTGGATGCCCACAAGGCCCTCTTCTCCATCATGGAAAGCGGCCACCTCAAACCCCTCGGATTCAAGAAGAATCTGAACCGAGGTCACAATATTACGATCATCATCGACAAGAACAATTTTCTGACTCATAAAGACAGTGTAGCAGTTATGGAGAAAGAGAAAACCTCTCTTTATTAAAAATTGAAAAAATGGAACAATAGATTTGTGAAAAGAAAGACCTATTCAGCTTTGCTGGTTGTACTCTACGCGCTTTTACTTTCCGGAGGGGATGTAAGGGCAGATGAGTTGTTGAGCAAAGATCCAATAGAAGTGCTAGCACAACGCAATAACATAGATATGAAAAATTTTGCGTCCCAGATTCTGGGAATGCAAAAAACCGACCCGATCCAGAATCCGGAATGGTTACGAGGCACAAAAATCCTCGGATGGCGGTTTTTGGATAAGAATCATCAGGCGTTAGGAAAGGTGGGGGATGTTTTCCTGAATAAGGATAATGGAGAATTTATATGGGTTAAGGTCGATACAGACCGCTTGAATTTTATCACTTTTATGGCATTTGATCGTCTAACCCATAATATCAGAATAGAAGATCGGGTCATGTTTTGCGATTTGGATAAAAAGCAAATTTTCAAAAATGCTGAAATTTTCAAAAATTCTCCGGTCAGCCAGCCGGATATTATCTCATTGGCAGATTTGTTGCGGGCTCCTGTCTATCTACCGTCCGGGCTCTTGATCGGCAATGTGACGGAAACGCTGGGGCCGAATAAGACCACCAAAGTGGATTATCTGGTCGTCATGGTTCATGAAGACCGCAAAACTGTCCCCATTCCTTTGTCACAGATTATACTTAGAATTCAGGACGGTATGCCCATACTTGAGATTACCGAAGATCAGTATAAGATCATGCGAGAGTTTACTAAATAGATATTTGATTATAGAAAAATGAAGATAATTGGACTGACAGGATCAATCGGAATGGGGAAATCCGTAACCGCCTCTATGCTGCAGAGGATGGGATACCCTGTTTTCGATTCTGACCTTGCCGTCCATAAATTATTAGCCCCGTATGGTGCAGCATTTCAAACTGTAGCTTTATCTTTTCCCGAATGTTGGGATGCTAAAAAACATCTGATAGATCGCCAGAAACTGGGGAGGATCGTCTTTGCAGACTCTAGTAAAAGAAAAGAGTTGGAAGATATTCTGCATCCTCTGGTGTGGTGGCAACAGAAGAAATTCATACAAGAATCTATAGCTCGCGGGGCCAAAATAGCGGTTTTGGATATACCGTTGTTATTTGAAACGGGATCCCAGAGAAAATGTGACGCCGTGATTTGCGTTGATTCCCCCCATTTTATCCAGCGGCAGCGCGTACTCTCTCGCCCCAACATGAACGAAGACCATTTTTATGCTATTCTTTCTCGGCAAATGCCACAATTCGAGAAGAAAAAACTGTCTGATTACATCTTGCAGACCGGTTTGGGGTATGCCCACACACTACGACACTTGAAAAAGATAATTGCAAATCTGACCAAGGATATAAACAGACCATGACCCGTGAAATTGTACTTGATACTGAAACAACAGGGATAGACCCGACCGAAGGCCACCGCATCATTGAAATCGGATGTATCGAATTATTCAATCATATGCCGACTGGTAAGACGTATCATCAATATATCAATCCAGAACGTGAAGTAGAAGCGGGGGCTATCGCGGTACACGGAATTAAAAACGAATTCCTAGCCGATAAACCAGTATTTGCAGAAATTGTCGGTGGGTTTATGGATTTTATTGGGGATGGCAAGCTGGTCATTCATAACGCTGAATTCGATATAAAATTTTTGAATGCGGAATTAAAGCCATACGGATATCCCCCCTTCAAACTAAATGAGGCGATTGATACATTACAAGTCGCCCGTAAAAAGTTCCCCGGATCACCTGCCAGTCTCGATGCGTTGTGTCGGCGGTTTAATATTGACCTTTCTGTGCGTGAATTGCACGGCGCTTTATTGGATGCGCAGCTTTTGGCTGAAGTCTATCTGGAATTATTAGGGGGTCGTCAACATGGTCTGGGTTTAGGTGATCACCGGAAAAACACACAAAACGAAAATCAGTCAGGTGTTTTTGTTAAGAGCACAAAATCACGCCTCTATCGCGAGCCGAGAAATTTTGAACCGAGAGCAGAAGAACTTGAGGCGCATAAGAAAATGATAGCCGGAATAAAGAATTCTCTTTGGTCAAATTAATAGAAAACTTTGGATAAATACAGTCCATCGGGTGGGGCCGTTGGTCCGCCCTTAGTGCGGTCACAGGCTTCAAGTGCCATTTTGACATCCTCTGGTGACCATTTCCCCTGACCTACTAGAACCAGAGTTCCCACCATATTCCGTACCTGATGATGAAGGTAGGACTTTGCCTCGGTTAGCACGCGCAGTTCTCTTGTTCCACCGATCATAGGGATAATATCGATATCCAGCCGATCAAGGGTTTTCATCGGGGATTTGGCTTGACATTCAGCTGCCCGAAAGGTGGAGAAATCGTGATGCCCTAATAAATAGGAGGCTCCCTGACGCATGGCTTCAATATCCAATTCTCCCCAGACATGCCAGACCAGTGATTGGTCGTAGGTTGGCCGTGCCATGCGGTTTAGGATGCGGTAAGTATAAAGCTTATGGGTAGCACCATAGCGCGCATGAAATTCTTCGCCAACAGGTTCGGCGGACAGGATGGAAATCTTTCGGGCTCTCAAATGGGCATTCAAGGCCTTGGCTAGCAGAAACCCGTTTATCTCCCGCTCACCGTAATCAAGATCAAAATGGGCAACCTGACCACTGGCATGGACTCCTGCATCGGTGCGACCTGCAACAAATAAACGACAATCTCGCTGGCAGAAGGAAAAGATTGCCTCTTCAATAAATTGCTGCACAGATTGGATACCGTCTCCCTGACGCTGCCATCCCGAATAATCGGTTCCCTGATATTCTATGGTGAGTTTCCAGCGTTGTCTGGTCATAGGAAGGCCTGACCAATTTTTACACGCCCGCCATTTAACGCGTCTTGAATGGACATGGATTTGGCGCTTTCAGGCTGAATGGTAATTATTTTATAAAGTGTTCCGTTTCCGCAAACGATATGCCCCTCTGGGTCAACCAGTTCACCGCAAGACGTCAAGTTTGTTTTTTGTTCAGAAAAAGTCCCTTCGATAATCTTGTATCGTTTACCAGTCTGGTCAACGCTCCAGCATCCGGGCCATGGTGTAAAAGCACGAACTTTCCGGTCAATTTCTATCGCTGTCTTACCCCAGTCGATATGACCCTCTTCCTTCGAAAGCATGGGGGCATAACATGATAGATTGTCATCCTGTATCTCAAAGTCCATAGGCTTGTGGTCGAGAATCATCTCCAGAACATCTTCAATCATCGCAGATCCGAGCGCTGAAAGGGCGTCATGCAGGCTTTCCCCGGTTGTATGGCTATAAACCGGAATATGTTTTCTAAGGATCATGGCCCCCGTATCAAGCCCAACATCCATCTGCATGATGGTGATGCCTGATTCTTGATCTCCTGCCTCAATAGCGCGCTGGATAGGAGCTGCCCCGCGCCAGCGAGGTAATAAGGAGGCATGGATATTCAGGCATCCGAAACGGGGCACATCCAGAACAGTCTTGGGAAGGATTAAACCATAAGCCGCCACAACCGCAATATCTGCCTTCAGTTTGATAAAGTCTTCAATGGCCGCCGAGTCCTTTTTTAGACTTTTTGGGGTATGGACTGGAATGTTATGCTGATTGGCAACTTCGTGGATGGGCGAAAGTTTAAGCTTCTGACCTCGCCCTGCAGGACGCGGGGGCTGGGTATAAACGGCGATCACATCCAGACGTGGATTGGCAATCAGATTTTCAAGGGCCGGAACCGAAAAATCCGGTGTCCCCATAAAGACGACTTTCAATGTAGAAAAATCTGTATCCTGCTGTTTTGTCATGGCCGTTCTATAGCCTATCGTGCCATTAACACATAGTAATAATTATAGGAACCATCTGACCTACATACGACGCAGGCCTGATAAGCAGGGAGCTTTGAAAAACTGGTATCGTCCAAAGGGTTTGGTGAGGCATCATCAAATGTCCCATCAAAGCGGTCTGTAGACCCGCCCATAACACAAGGGGGAGATCCATTTGGATCGTCTGTGGGTTGAGACCCTGAATCAAAGCCAAGCAGGGTATTCATTGCCTGACAAAATTCGGGTGTGACATTTGGCAAAACAGCAATCAATTCTGCCTTGTCTGACCCAACCTGAGGAATGGCAGAGGTACCAAAAAATTCCCAGGCGCTGCCATCATTTATCCCGTCGGGTGGAGGCTGATAGGTTGCCCGACCTGCTGTTACATCGAAAACTTGATTCTCAGGATTGGTTGTGATTGTCCCGTAATCCGTAGCAGCGTCGGGATGAGCAAAGCGGATATCGGCTTCGGACACATGATTTTCAAGGAGAATAGACACACCTTTGGCGAGTTCTGCCGCATAGCGTTGGGTTTGTCCTGCTTTCAAAATCAAACTCTCGGTGTCGATATTATCTTGCCCGCCACCAGAATTTCTCAATGCCACAGTTAAAAGGCCAAGCAGGATAATCCCCAGCAAAACATAAACGATGATGTTGCCCGCTTCATTTCTTGACTGAGCGTGTATAGGAGGATGGGACATAAGGACTCCGGCGTTGGTATGGATCGCCTCTCTATTTTAACGGCTTTGCGGAGCAATGGGAAGGCAATCTTTCAGACGAGTCTTCAGATTGGAACAGGCGTCAAGTGCCTCTTGTCGTGTGTAACCGGAAAGACGGGCGCGAAATACCCATTTGGCGTCTTGCGTACGAAGCGGCACAACCAGCGTTTTTCCTTTGTTCAAATGTTCGGGCAATAACACCATTGTGTCATATAAGGCCTTATTGGTACTTGCTCGATCTTCGAACGCTCCGATCTGAATCTGCCAGTTTGTCGAATAATCCATGGGCTGGGTTCTGGGTTCATTAATGGCCAAGTTGTTTTGCGAGACCGGAGTGGCCTGCGGCGTAATAGTTGGCGTAATAGTTAGTGTGTTCATACCCAACACAGGAACTTGTGTAGCTGCAGCAATCTGGGTGTCGGATACCACTTTTGATCTGTATTCAACGGGTTTTGCAGGTGGGATTGGAACGCTAGCGGAACTATCTGCCCTGCCTTGGGCAATTTGAAGAACAGGGTGCTGGTCGGCATAGCCGCTTCGCTTGATATCCTTGATCCGCTCAAATCCTTTATCAAGAAGATTGGCCATATGTGAATTACGGGACGCCGCAGTGCGTCCCCCAAACACAACACCGATCAAGCGCGTGTTTCCTTGTTTGGTCGAGGCAACAAGATTAAAACCCGACGCCGCGACATACCCCGTTTTAATCCCGTCCATCCCCTGATATGTGTTCATCAGCTTATTGTGACTATGATAAACTTTGCCGTCATATTTGTAGTGTTTCAATCCGAAGATAGAATAATATTGGGGATAGGTATCGATCATATACTTTGCCAATTTGGCCATGTCGCGGGCTGAAGAAACCTGACGATAATCGTGAAGTCCCGAGGCGTTCACGAAATGTGTATTGGTCATACCAATCTCACGCGCCTTGAGGTTCATAAGTTGGGCAAAGCGGGCTTCTGACCCACCGAGATTTTCGGCAACAGTCACCGCAACATCATTGGCAGACTTGGTCGCGAGGACTCTAAGTGCATCATAGATGGAAATTGTTTGGCGGGGGCTTAATCCAACCTTACTGGGTGGCATAGAGGCGCCGCGGCTCGAAACTGTCAATCTGGTTTTTTGCGAAATTTTTCGGGCATTCAAAGCGTCGAAGACCAGAGCCATGGTCATCATTTTGGTCAAGGAGGCTGGATGAAGGCTGCGATCTGCATTATCCTGTGAGAGAACCATCCCCGTTTGGGCATCAATCACAATGGAGGCATATTTGTTATTCGGTCCGCTCTTTTTCTTGGTTGCAGCAAAAGCCGGATCGGAACAGGACAGATTCCATAAAACCAAAGAGATGCAGAGAAGGGTAAAACAAAAGCTTCGCCAAAAATCTTTTATTTTTAAGGCGTTAAACACAGGGAGGAAAGAGAACGGGACAAAGGGTGACATATGTATAGGGTTGTTAATATGCAATGCGGAAAACGGTGATGTGATGAGTCTAGAGAAGTTCATTCCATATGTCCATGGGATAACAAAAGGGTGACAAAAAACTTCTAATATACAGAATATACCGCACCGCACAATTTTATGGATAATACGAAGAAATATATGGTAAAATGAATTTGTGCAGTGCAAGATAGGGGCTTGACAAATGCATGCATTCTATTAAATAATTTGTGGCAGTGCAAAAACCATGTTAGCGTACTTTGAAATTTTATAATCGCTAGATGCCGACAAAAGCTCAAAAGATATAAAGATGATTTGTCTGGTATATCCTTGCATAAAAGCACTCAGTGAACGGAGATGAAAATGACAAACAAACCACCCAAAAAGAAATCGGAAAAACCTGCAGCAAAACAAAGCGCAGATCAAAAGCCATCAGTTGAAAAAAAATCGACTGTTATCCCTTTCTCCCCTGTAGCTGCAGAGGCGTTTCGAGCTATGGGAAAGAATGCACCAGAATTAAAAAACTATTACACAGCAATGGAGACCACAATGAGCAACTACAAAGATCAGTATGAAAAAATGTCCGGTGACGCAACGGCAGCAATCCGTCAAAGCATAGAAAGCTACGTTCGTTTTGGAACCAGCATGATGAAGGGCTCTGAAGCCATTATCAAGACCTGTATGGAGATGGCACAAGATTCTGCAGAGCGCAATTCCGCGGCACTGAAAGGCCTGATGGCATGCCGTACTTTGAACGAGGCAGCAGAAGCCCAGAACAAGTTGGCTCAGGCTAGCATGGATGAGGCAATGTCGGCTGTTTCGAAAATTTCTGAAATGACAATCAAGGTCTGCACCGAAGCTTGCGAACCTTTGAACGAACATATGACCAAGTCTATGAAGAAAATGTCCGCATAATTGTCAGGATATTCAGAATATAAAGAATTCGAAGCCCCCGTCTTTATGCGGGGGCTTTTACATTTCGCAACAAAATGCTAAAACATCTCCAATATGACATATCCGGACAACCCAGATCAGAATAATCTGCCCCACTCTCCAGATGATGGAGCGCGCGAGCATGGCCTCGCGCTCAAAACAAGACCAAAAACCAAAAAACCTGCAATGTATAAGGTGTTGCTGTTAAACGACGATTACACGCCAATGGAATTCGTCGTGCACATTCTGGAGAGGTTCTTCAATAAGACCCGCGATGAGGCAACTGATATCATGTTGCATGTTCATAGACGTGGGGTCGGGTTGTGTGGGGTCTTTACTTACGAAGTTGCTGAAACCAAGGTTAATCAGGTGATGGACTTTGCCCGTGCCAACGAACAACCCCTTCAATGTACCATGGAAAAAGAATAAACGACATTTTGTGTCAAAATCTTAACTTTTGCCAAATCTAACCTAGGCTAATATAGTAGAAGAACAACAATCAGGCCGGAACTCTATGCTGTCGCGTAATCTTGAACAAACCCTTCATAAAGCTCTTGCTGCGGCGAGTGATCGTCAGCATGAATATGCTACATTAGAGCATTTGCTGTTGGCTTTGACCGTCGATCAGGATGCCCTCGCGGTTTTAAGGGCTTGCGGCGTTGATGTCGGGGAGATGCGCGAACAGATCGAAACCTATCTGGATACTGATTTGATTTATCTGGTTAATCCGCACGTCTCGGAGTCAAAACCAACAACGGCCTTCCAGCGAGTGCTGCAACGGGCAGCCATCCATGTCCAGTCTTCCGGTCGGGAAGAGGTAACTGGAGCCAATGTTCTGGTGGCGCTGTTTTCCGAACGGGAAAGCCATGCCGTCTATTTTCTGCAGCAACATGAAATGACCCGCTTTGATGCCGTTAATTATATCTCACATGGAATTGCTAAGGTACAAACCCCTTCAACAGATGAGCCGCGCCGTCTGCCACGCGGAGCAGATGAAAATGAGGCAAGTGAGGAAACGCAGCAAGTCAGAACCGGTAAAGAAGCTCTGGATGCCTATTGCGTTAATCTGAATGAAAAAGCGAAAAAGGGAAAAATCGATCTGTTGGTCGGTCGTGAAAAAGAAGTTGATCGCACAATCCAGATTTTATGCCGTCGCTCGAAAAACAACCCGCTGTATGTGGGGGATCCCGGTGTCGGAAAAACCGCCATTGCAGAAGGTCTAGCCAAGAAAATCGTTGATGGCGATGTGCCTGAAGTATTGTACGGTTGTACGATATTCTCCCTTGATATGGGAGCATTACTGGCTGGAACTCGCTATCGTGGGGATTTCGAGGAACGTTTGAAATCCGTTCTGACCGAACTGCAATCCATGGAAAATGTGGTTTTATTCATTGATGAAATTCATACAATTGTTGGCGCAGGGGCTACCAGTGGCGGCGCTATGGATGCGTCTAATCTGCTCAAACCCGCATTGGCCAACGGATCATTGCGGTGCATCGGGTCAACGACCTATAAGGAATATCGCAACCAATTTGAAAAAGATCGCGCTCTAGCGCGACGGTTTCAAAAAATTGATGTGGAAGAGCCATCAATCGATGATGCAATTCGAATTTTGAAGGGTCTCAAAACATATTACGAAGACCATCATAAGGTAAAATATACGGCTGACGCGATTAAGGCGGCGGTCGAACTTTCGGCACGCTATATCGGAGATCGTAAGCTCCCTGATAAGGCGATCGACATTATCGACGAAGTGGGAGCGGCACAGATGTTGTTGCCACCTTCTAAACGCAAGAAAACCATTACAATCAGGGATATCGAATCTGTTGTGGCGGCCATTGCGCGTATTCCGTCCAAGGCAGTCAGCAAGGATGACCGTGAAGTTCTCGCCCATCTTGAGCGTGATCTGAAAACAATGGTGTTCGATCAGGATCAGGCAATTATGGCACTCTCCGATTCTATCAAACTGTCTCGCGCCGGCTTGAGGGATCCTGAAAAGCCGATTGGAAGTTATTTGTTCTCAGGCCCGACCGGTGTCGGGAAAACCGAAGTTGCAAAACAATTGGCCAAGACGCTGGGGATCGAATTGATCCGTTTTGATATGTCCGAATATATGGAACGTCATGCGGTCTCGAGATTAATTGGCGCACCCCCCGGCTATGTCGGATATGAACAAGGTGGCCTGTTAACTGACAAGATTGACCAACACCCGCATGCGGTTTTGTTGCTTGATGAAATTGAAAAAGCCCATCCGGATTTGTTCAATATTTTGCTGCAGGTTATGGACTACGGCAAGCTTACCGATAATAATGGCAAAACCATTGATTGTCGCAACATTATTCTGATCATGACCACCAATGCCGGAGCTGCACAATTGGCCAAGGCACCGATCGGGTTTGAGCAAATCAAACGCGCTGATGACGATCAGGAAGAGATTAAACGGATGTTTACTCCCGAATTCCGTAATCGACTTGATGCGATTGTTTCGTTTGAGCCTTTATCGCAAAAAACCATTCTGCGTGTGGTTGACAAATTTGTCATGCAGCTCGAAGCCCAGCTCTCGGATCGCCGTGTAACGATTTCTCTCACAGATAAGGCCCGCGAAATTCTAGCCGATACAGGGTATGATCCAGTGATGGGTGCAAGGCCCTTGGCGCGGGTGGTTCAGGAAAAAATCAAGAAACCACTAGCCGAAGCTTTGTTATTCGGGGATTTGCGTAATGGCGGCTCTGTCCATATTGATGCAAAGAATGGTGAACTGGTTTTCCTCGTTCAGGCTGAAAAAAATACCGGATCAAAGAAATCTGAAACCAAAGAACATCTTGAGACCTAATTAAGTGTAGAGTTGAGTATCTTGCTCTTGGGGCGTCTTTGACATACCCTGAGAGAACGTGTTGGAGACGTTCGTGTATGATAGAAGATGATGAAGTAATTCTTGTCGCTGATGATGATGATGGTGATCGTCATGTAATTGCCACCGCCCTGACCGAGGCTGGTTATAAGGTAATGCAGGCTATTGATGCCGGATCAGCTCGCAAAGTTGTTCATGAATATAGAGTAGCGGTTGCCTTTATCGATCATTTTATGACCCCACATAGCGGACTGGAATTCGCAAATTTCATGTCTCTGGATAAAATAAAATTACCCATGTTTCTTGTGACCCATGAAGATGATTCGGGGTTGTTGGTTGAGTCCAGCCGGTTGGGCTTCCTTGGGCTTTTGAAGAAACCAGTCTCACCAGAACGGGTCGTGAAAGCCGTCGAACGGGCGCTAAAAATCCGCGAGAAACACTCGCATCAGGAATAATAGGTCCCGCTTACTATGATGTAAAATATGGAAAGTTAAGAGCGAAGCTCAAAGATCGCATCAATTTCCACGGCCACCCCAAAGGGGAGATTATTAACGCCGACTGCAAAACGGGCATGACGGCCTTTTTCACCCAGAACAGCAACCAATAGGTCGGAGGCACCGTTAATAACGGCGGGATGCTGGTCAAAATCGGTTGTGGCATTAACAAATCCGCCCAATTTCACGCATTTGACTAAGTAATTCCAGTCTCCGGCGATCGCATGCTTAAGTTGGGCCAGAATATTCAAAGCACAGGCTTTGGCTGCGTCTTGCCCCTGTTCCACTGACAGGGTTTCTCCCAAACGTCCGATATGCATTTTCTCGCCATTCAGGAAAGGAATCTGCCCTGCAATGAATAAATGATTGTTTGACAGGACATAGGGCACATAATTTGCCGCTGCAGGGGCAACATCAGGTAGGGCCAGCCCTAGTTCAATCAATTTTTTTTCCGTTGTATTCATGGCACAATCTCCCGATAACAATATGATTTGCAAGACGGTTTTCTTGATTCCGACTTGATTATTTGACCAATTTAAGCCATCACTAAAGCCTTAACAAGTTCGGTAAAGGTTGCAACCATGAAATTGTTTGCTTTTATATTCAAAATTCTGGGTGCGTTGTCCCCCGTTCACATCTGGTTTGTAACACTAACCAGTGGTGCTAAAAAAGTAGGCATTGATTCCCTGGGAAATACATATTACGAATCCAAGGCGCGCGCTGGATACAACCACACACGCCGTTGGGTTGTTTATAATGGTGCTGCAGAGCCAAGCTCTGTCCCACCGGAATGGCATGGTTGGCTCCATCATCAGAGTGATTATGTGCCAACTAATGAAACACAGTCTTTCCGTCGGGAATGGCAAAAAGCACCACAAGCCAATATGACTGGAACACCTGCAGCATATCACCCCCCCGGCCACATGCTTGCGAGGGGGCATCGCGACAAGGCAACCGGAGACTATGAAGCTTGGACCCCGCCAGTTCGTAAAACCGTATCGAAATAAGGAGCAGACAGCATATGTCACGTAGTATCGTAGAAACAGTATTGGGTGCGTTCGTCTTGGTCGGCGCACTGATCTTCCTGGTCTTCAGCTATAGCGAAGGTGATGCCGGAACCGTTTCCGGTTATAGAATCTCGGCCAATTTTTCTGGAATTGGTGGACTGAAAGTAGGAGACGAAGTTCAGGTCTCTGGTGTCAAAGTTGGTCAGGTTGCCAGAATTGAATTGGATCCCAAACAATATCTTGCACGGGTCACCATGGAAATTGACGATAATGTCGAGCTTCCGGATGATACAGTTGCCTTGATCAGCAGCCAAAGCTTGTTGGGTGGGAAATACATGTCTCTGGAACCGGGGGGATCTCCGGATATGCTGGAAGGGGGCAGTGAAATTCTTTACACACAAGCGCCGCAAAATCTTGAGGAATTGCTGGGTAAATTTATTTTTTCGATGCAAAAATCGGATAAGCCAGAAGCTGCGCCGGAGGATACTGTAAAGGTAAACGAGCCCGCACAAGAAATCCAGCCAGCCCCCGCTGCAACGCCAATAGCTCCAAAAGCCACGCCGGATTCAGAACCGGATGTATTAGTAGAATAAATAATTTGAGGCCATTGTGAAAAAATTTGTTTCAATCACCTTGCTGGCAATAACCCTTTTGATGGGCGTGTCCGCAGGTGAATTGGGGCAGGTTCTGGCGCAAACCCCACAAATTGAAGAGATTCCACAAAAATCTGTGCTTCACTATGAAGAATACCCGACAATTCGCTTGCGCTCCCTTGATAAAATTACGGCCCGTACCCTGACCTTTGATGCCCAAGTCGGCAGCGTGATTAAGTTCGGGGACATCTACATTAAAATTCTAACTTGCCGCAAACCACCACATGTTGAAAAAACCGAAGCAGCGGCATTTTTACAAATTTGGCAGGTGGATAAGGTCAAAGACCAATCCCGCTGGATTTTCTCAGGTTGGATGTTTGCATCTTCTCCGGCACTTTCGGGCATGGATCATCCGGTCTATGATGTCTGGGTAATTGATTGTCTGGGTAAAGATCCCGAAGCGGTTCCTCCTATAGAAGAAACCGGAGACAAACCTTTGCCTGATGAAGGCGAGGTGAAGGCCGATCAGGTTCAAGAACCGGAAGGGCAGCCTCAAACCGAAATCAGGGATGAAACTGACACCTCTTTAGACGATGTGAAGACAGAAAATGGGAATGGGGCATTCAAAGCAGTTCTGGATGACCTGACTGGCGAGAGCAACTCAGACGCACCAGCAACACAGGAAAACCCTTCTCAGGAAATAGAATCCAGTCCAGATACAGATAGTCCCCCTGAAAAAAACTCGTCAGGTAGCGGGTTTAACGGTATCTACTAGAAAATCCCCAAAAGAAACAAATCAAGAACAAAATATCTTGACAAAAGAACAAAGTAAGAACATATTAACTTTGAAACACCCGTACTGTATGTGTTTTCTGCCGTTCTCCGGAGTTGGTTTCCATTCCGGCTGATGGAATCGTCAAATCGATCTGTTTTATAAATATATCGAAGAGACAAGGTTTCCCTGTTTGACTGCGCCGCATCCCGAAAGGGTGCGGCGTGTTTTTTTGGGAATTTATCAAGCACACAAAAGATAAAAGGAAAAACAATGTTGACACTATTACCAACCGATCAGAACAATAACCCAATCCCAGCTCTGCGCTTAAAAGATAATGGGGCGCACCAGATTTCTGCAGGCGCAACGTCTTCGCGAAATAGTACAGCCTTTGATGCGGGAACGCAGATCATCTCGATCTATGCGACCACGCCCGTCTATTTACGATTTGGGGACTCAAGTATAACTGCTACAGCAACTGACCATTATTTTCCGTCAGGTGTTTATTACGATGTGGCAATAGGCGGTGACGGCGCAGCTCATCATGCGTATATTGCAGTTTTGCGGGAAAGTGCCAACGGAATCGTTTATATCTCCGAGAAGATATAAAAAGGAAATCAGCCGCGGGCCTGAAAGGCCGTCAGGATGGTTCCGTCATCCAGATAATCGAGTTCACCACCGATGGGCATACCGTGGGCCAGACGGCTGATTGTAATATTGTGATTGCCGATCATATCCATGGCCACATGGGACGTGGCCTGACCGTCAACTGTTGCGGGTAAGGCGAGAATAACTTCACGAGGGGAATGCTCGGCAATCCGTTCTTCCAGCTTTTTAAGGGTGAGGTTGTCCGGCCCGATTCCATCCAGTGCGGATAATACTCCGCCCAACACATGGTACACGCCGCGAAATCCTCCGGCACGCTCAATTGCCCATAAATCGGTTAGGGTGGCAACAACACAAATCAAGGAATGATCCCGCGAAGTGTCGTTGCAAATCCGGCAAGGCGATGTGTCATCCAACGCCCCACAAACCGGACAGGTTTTGATATGCTCGGCGGCTTCCGACAAGGCACGCACCAGCGGCATCATCATATCTTCTTTTTTGCTGATCAGGGTCAGTGCCGCCCGCCGCGCTGAACGCGGGCCAAGGCCAGGTAGAACAGCCAGTTGGCGGATCAGATGGGATAACGGGCCATCTTGCTTCATGCGATGACGCCCTCATCTGCTGCCATACGCTTATCAAATTCGGACAAATCAGAATGAATAAGATCCGCACTCAGACCAGCCGCAAGAGCGCTTTCATGAAGACGGCGTAACATTTCAACAGGCCCCGATGCATAAATGCGAACCTTGTCATCTGGTTTCAAAGTGGCTAAGGCAATATCCCCGACCAACCCTGATGGAATACCGGACAGCTGATCGTCAGATAAAACAGGATGGTAAAGAAAGGATGAAAACTTCTCTGCCATACCGCTCAAAAGCCTATCTGCATATAAATCTTCTTTATGCCGTCCGCCATGAAACAAGGACACACGACGATCGGGATTATCTGCGAGGGCAGCTTCGGCAATAGCAAGCATCGGTGCCAATCCTGTTCCCCCCGCCACCAGTATCAGGGAATGCTCGCAATCCTCGTTATATAAGCAGGTTCCACCATATCCCGAGATATCCACCACCTCGCCGATAGAAAGGGAGCTGCTTGCATAGGCGCTGGCTCCGCTGTGCCCGTTCCGGATATGGAATTCCAAGATGTGGCCATTGGGAAGATTGGCAATGGAATAAGGGCGGGCGGCAAAGCCGGGGAAGGTTAGTAAGGCATATTGACCGGGAAGGTGATGCGGAAACAAGGCATCTCCTTCCAGAGGCGCAAAACGCAGAATCCGGATCTGCGACTCTGCACAGGGTTCGGAATACATCAAACGGGCTTGAAAAGAAATCATGCTCTTAGAATTAGGGTATTTGAGGTCAAAGTAAAAGAGAAAAGAGCGGGACTAGAACTCAACCATCATGATTTTATGCTGCCCGAACCCGTTAAAATCTGTCCGACAGGCATTGCTGTAGGCACCGTTGATCCATATTACAACCCAGTCGCCCTCTGCGGCATAGGAGGGCAGGTAATAAGGCCCCTTCATTTTATCCAGAGAATCACAGGTCGGCCCAAAGAAACGAAATGGCACCAATTCCCCGTTTTTTTGAATCAATTCGGGATGACGGGAAATTAAGGTGACAGGAAACCGCAGCTCCCCCGCCCATTTAGCGGCTTCGATTAACCCTCCATAGACCCCATCATTCAGATATAAGGATTTATCTTTCCGTTGCTCAATGCGCACCACCAGCAATCCGGCTTCGGCGCATAAGGCTCGTCCAGGCTCACAGTAAAGATCAAGATGCCCCAACCCCGTTTCAGCGATAGCCGACTTTATTTCATCAATGAAAGCCGATAAAGGTGGAACCTGTTGTCCCAGATAGGGAGCAGGAAAGCCACCGCCGATGTCTAGCGCATCAACCGTGACACCGGAGCGTGCAATAATCTCTGCAGCTTGACGAATGCCCCGTTTGAAATTTTCAGGATTGGTCGATTGTGTCCCGGGATGGAACATCAGACCAAGACGTGCTGCCACCAACCGTGCTTCATGCAACAAGAAGGAGGCTCCTTTGGCAGTGGCACCGAATTTAATAGAGAAATCAACGGCGGCTTCCTTGTTTTTTGGCAAGGCCATCCGCACATAAATTTCAAGATCATTGGCGAGACGGGTTTCATGCAAAATCTTGTGAAGCTCATCAATCGTATCAACCACAAAAACCCTGACCTGATGATCGAAATAGGCCTCGCGAATGGCCTCCCGAGATTTGATCGTATGCATGAAATGAATGCGGGCTTGCGGAACCAAGCGTCTTATCAAACGTATCTCTTCAATCGAAGCGGCATCAAAAATATGCAGTCCAGCGCGCACCATCTCCAGAATAACATTCTCATCAGGATTGCTTTTTACCGCGAACATCACCTGTCCCGGGAAAAGAGAAAGGAACTCCTTGGTTCTTTGATGGATAATGGTCTTGCGGAACAAATGAACCGGGCAGGTTGGCTGCAGGCGACGAACCAGTTTTGACACCAGCGTCTGGATGTTGGGATCAATAGCAGATTCAAGAGATATCTCGGGAATTCCCATCAGTGCGCACCTTTTAACCTTACAAAGACAGTCTAGCTGAAAAGATATAAGAGAAATTTAACGGATAATATTTTCAGTGAGCGGTCAGTTTATTGCAAGGCGACAGGATCCAGATCATTCTGTCGCGCTAAAACGCAGGCTCCAGCCAGCGAGTCAACCATCGTTAGCGCTGTCCCGTCTGCGGCATGGAGGGAATAGGCAGTTCTGTTTTGAACAACAACCGGACGGATATAGGCAACGTGCCCCATCCCGAACGCCAGAAAGGCCTGTGGCGAGAGTTGTTTCAAAAATTCTGCTTGTTGTGACTCATTCTTCATGTAGTGCCCATGACCCTTATACAAAGACCTTTATTCAAAAATCAGTGTATCATCTTTCAGAGTGGAATTTTACAAAAAAAGTGGAAACGTAAGGCCAGACTTGCTACCGGACTGGCTAAACATCCTCACTATCCATTTCAATGGCCTTTTGTGTAATCTGTTTATTCATCGGAAGATTTCCATGACCATCAAGACCATTACGGATTTTGATTTTTCTGGCGGTCGATTCCGGCAAAATTCTTTTCATGTCAATATGAAGCAACCCGTTATCAAGCGAGGCCCCGATAATCTCAATCCCGTCCGCCAGAATAAACGAACGTTGAAACTGGCGTGCTGCAATCCCGCGATGAAGAAAAATCCTATCCTGATCTTGGGCGTCATCATGTTGGTGACCACGAACAGTCAACTGGTTATGTTCGATCTCGACATCGAGATTGTCCATGGTAAAGCCAGCTACAGCCAGACTAATTCTTAACCCGTCTTCCCCTATTTGTTCGATATTATAGGGAGGATACCCTTCCTGAGCTGATTTCCGGACACGGTCAATCGTCCGTTCGAACTGGTCAAAACCCAAGAATAAGGGTGAATCAAATAAAGATAATCTTGCCGACGTCATATTTATAACTCCTCTTTTGAGCAAGTTAAATTTATACCCACGACCCGCAGTGCAGCATCGTCAATAATCATTATATAGAAAAGTAAAGCCGAGAGTCCAGAGGAGCGTAGAGGAGAATCTATCTTCTGACAAATATACGGTCGCAATACTGACATTCGACATGGTCACGCCCATCAAACACATAATAAACCACCGGATGCCCTAAGGCTCCGCCACCACCATCACACTTGACGCCAGAGCAATGCGGATCAACAGCAATCACATCAGGCGTGCGCTCGGACAGGTGCTGGTTGGCAGAAATCGGTGCGGAAGAGCTGGGAGAGGTCATTTCAGGGCTCCTGATATGATTTTAAGAATTTATTTGTCTCTCCTTTATAAACTGGACATGGAAAAAGTCCAGTTCCGGATGTTAACCCCGGATGGAAGAGCAGGAAGATATGGCGGAACAGGCATTGAAATTTCGTGAAAATATGGCCCTTAAAGGACGAGAAACCTCCTTTATCGAAGCTGAGGCTATGGTCGGCGCAGTTCTGGGGAGTTGGCGCGGGTCGCTGTTTGCCCATGAATGGATGCATCAGGATGGCAGACTGCGTAAGCCCATCGAAATGGCAGAACAAGTTCGCCTGCGCCGTAAGGCCGCCGAGGAGTTACTTGATAGTGGGGGGGAGATTGACCGCCCCGTTCTTGGGATTGGAATTATGGACAACGTGGAGATTGGCTCCGGACGGGATGTCTTTTTGTCATTGGCTGCGCGCGGGATCGAGAAGATTCCGGTACATATCCCGAAAAGCCAGATAGAAGAATTTCGCTTACTGGTTCGCATTTCCTGATTTTTCCTGTAGAATAGAAGGATGAAGTCGTCATTACCTTTTCCTGACCCTGTCTCCTCCCATTTATCCAGCCAGCGCGGCTCCGGGATTTTCATTATCCTGATCGCGATTGTTTTGTTTGCCGCATTGACCTATGCAATTTCCCGCAATAGCTCGGGTGGAAAAAGTCTGGATCAGGAAAAAACCATGATGGTCGCAACAGAAATTCTGGATACTGCGAACCGTTTGGCAGAGACTGTTTCTGTTTTGCGGCTGCATGGAACAAAACATACCGAGCTCAGTTTTGAATATAACGGTAACTACATAAACGCATCGTGCGCAACTGACAGCTGCAAGATATTTTCCTATGACGGGGGTGGTCTTGATTGGGAGACACCACCGGCCAGTGTCACTGACGGAGAGGGTTGGGGATATAGCGGCGATATGGCGATTGCTGATATCGGAACATCGTCAGCCGATCTGGTTATGTTCTTACCCAATCTCCCTGTGAATGTTTGCCATCGAATCAACGTTATGCTGGGCATTGATGTCGAATCAGGGTCTCCCCCTTATTGGATGTCAGGAATTACTGCGGACCAATTTACGGGAACATATAATGCGGCCCCTACGACAATTTCTGAACCTCCAATCGATGGAGAGAAGTCGGGATGTCTCCGCATAGAGTTTCTTGATGGCACGGCCGTGGATGCGTCTCCGCAGGTAGATAAATATGTATTCTACCAAATCCTAATCGCCAGATAGGATAACAAGATCTATCTGCTTCCGACCAGAACTTCGCGTTTTCCAACACGGTTGGCCGGAGAGACAACGCCCTCTTTTTCCATGTGTTCGATAATGCGGGCTGCGCGGTTATATCCGATTTGCAAATGACGCTGGATAAAGCTGGTCGAAGCCTTTCCTTCTCGCGCGACCAAAGCAACAGCCTCATCATATAACTCGTCACAAGCATTTCCACCGCCTTCTTCTCCGTCACCACTTTCACCGAATAAATCGCCGCCTTCGGTGACTTCATCCAGATAGGATGGTTCGCCTTGCGCCTTCAGGAAGGTTACAACTTCTTCGACTTCACGGTCAGAAACAAAGGGGCCATGTACGCGGGTGATCCGCCCACCCGCCGCCATGTAAAGCATATCCCCCATACCAAGCAAAGCCTCTGCTCCGCCTTCACTCAGAATGGTGCGGCTGTCAATCTTTGATGTGACCTGAAAGGAAATTCTAGTCGGGAAGTTGGCCTTGATAACGCCAGTAATAACATCGACGGACGGACGTTGTGTCGCCATAATTAAATGCAGTCCTGCGGCACGGGCCATTTGTGCCAGACGTTGAATGGCGTTTTCAACATCCTTGCCAGCCACCAGCATCAAATCGGCAAACTCATCAACGACAATCACGATATAGGGCAGCTCGGTTAGCTCCAAAGGTTGTTCTTCGTAAACTGGTTTGCCCGTTTCCGGATCAAAACCGGTCTGGACTTTGCGCATTAACACTTCGCCCTTCTTAATGGCCTCACGAATGCGCAAATTATAACCTTCGATGTTCCGCACACCCAGTTTCGACATATTGCGGTAACGGTTTTCCATTTCCTGCACGGCCCATTTAAGCGCCACGATGGCCCGACCCGGATCGGTTACAACGGGGGAAAGTAAATGCGGAATATCATCATAAACAGAAAGCTCCAGCATTTTTGGATCAATCATAATGAAGCGGCATTTTTCAGGCGGTAAACGATAGAGCAAAGACAAAACCATCGTATTGACCGCAACCGATTTACCCGATCCTGTGGTTCCAGCCACCAGCAAGTGCGGCATGCGGGAAAGGTCGGCAATGATCGGCAATCCGCCAATATCTTTTCCCAGAACAAGAGGAAGTCTGGTTTGTGTTTTTTCAAACTCATCCCCTTCCAGCAGTTCCCGCAGATAAACAGTCTGGCGGCGTTTGTTGGGGAGTTCGATCCCGATGACGTTGCGCCCCGGAACAACCGCAACCCTTACCGATACCGCTGACATCGAACGGGCGATATCATCGGATAAAGAAATAACGCGGGATGTTTTTGTTCCCGGTGCAGGTTCGAGTTCATAAAGAGTAACAACAGGGCCGGGATAGATGCTTTTGATCTCGCCCTTGACGTTATAATCATTCAAAACATTTTGCAGCAATTCGGCATTGCGGCGAAGCGCGGTTTCATCGAGACGATCATCCTTTTGTTGGGACGGAACTTCATCCAGAATATCAACCGGTGGCAAATCCCATTCCGAAGGGTCGCGCAAATTGAGCTTTGCCTGTTTGGAAGCTTTGGGTTTTACAGGCTTTGCGGCAGGCTTTTGAGGTCTGACAACAGCAATTTCCTCTTCACTATCCTCATCATCTTGTTCGTACTCGTCATCATCTTCTTCATAGTCCTCAGAGTCGTCTTCGTCAGACTCTTCTTCCTCTTCTTCGTCTTCGTCATTTTCCGGAGGGGCGCGCCAGAGCTGGAAACGTTCCCACAAGGAGCTGGCTCCGCCTATGGTTGCGGCGCCGCCGCTCAGGAAAGTCTCGACAACCGCCTGACGTTCGCTGCGGCGTAAAGCCATGCCGATTCCGGCAAATAATAAACCGGACAATCCACTGATAACGGCCACAATGATATGCGGGTAAAATGTCACCACTCCATCAATCATCGCTGTGATTTTGTTCAGTAATAAAACGCCACCAGCACCGCCCATCGTCGCATGGGAAATCCAGCTTCCGCCCGAGACGGCCCCTCCGGCAATGCCGAGCAATAATGCAGCAGACAAAAGGGAAATAATCCGCATCCAGATCGGCCCGAAATCTTCCTTGCGCCATAACCGCCAGCCCCAAGTTAATGTGCCAATCGCCAGAACCATACTTCCCACACCAAAGACCTGAACCAGAAGATCAGCCGTATAAGCCCCGGGCTTACCCATCCAGTTGTTAATAGTGGAGGCGCTGGAGGCTGTGTTCAAAGAAGGGTCATTGGCATTATAGGTCAACAAGGCCAGCAGGATAAAAGCCCCACCCAAGGACACGATAAGAGCCCGCAGGTCATGAAAGCGACTGACGAGATAATCCTGCCAGCTTTCCGGAAAGAAACGTAGCAAGCGGGATGATTTTTGAACGCGGATAGAAGAAGAGCGGGCCATAAGAAAACTGTGGTTTAGTGAGGTTGAATAGGATAAAGGCCGGAATGGCCGGAACGAGAGATAAATCTTAACCATAATGGCCGCGTTCCGCAAGTTTTACTCACTGCAATCTCCGGGACGAGACAAAAAAGAGTCTGATAAAAGACTTGTTAAGCCTTTTCCGGTCTAATGGGGAAGGTTTATACTAAAAATAACAGATGCTTTGGGCCGTTTGATTCGGTTTATATTTTTATAAGGGAAATAAAATGGGGTTTATAAATAAGGAGGGGGAACAGGTTGAAAATCGACCTGTTGCGGAAACTTTGCGTGGAACAGATCAAACAACGGAAGCATCAAAAGTCCCTGTGGCGAGACTGAGATATCATGGAAGTTTACGCCAGCTTTTTGGCATTCATATTGTTAATATTTTATTGAGTATCTGCACGCTGGGGATTTACTCCTTCTGGGGAAAAACCCGTATTCGCAGATATATGACATCCCATTTAACCCTTCAAAAGGATCGTCTGGAATATACCGGAACAGGAAAAGAATTATTTATCGGCTTTTTGAAAGCGTTGCTGATTTATCTCCCCCTCATCATTGCCATGCAAATTCCATTTCTGAATTTGTTCCTTTTTCCGATTTTCTTCGGCATGATCTCATTGGCGGTCTTTCTCGCGCTTCGCTATCGTTTGGGAAGAACACGGTGGCGCGGGATCAGATTTTCTTTAAGAGGATCAATCAAGACATATTTGTGGCTTGCGATTAAACGGACATTTTTTAATATCATCTCGATCGGGTTCAAAATTCCGAAATCCGATATTATCAAATGGAGCTATATCGCCAACCATATGCAATATGGAGAGGAAAAGTTTACCTATCAGGGCGATCATAAAAAAATCTTCAAAACACACCTTATCACAGCTCTCATTTGTTTCTTGTTAGTGGGTGTGGTTTTTCCGGCTACGATCATCGCAAATGTGGAATCATCAACGGTGATGGAAGAAATAACGACATCATCCCAGACATCCATTCAAACAAGCCAACCGGATGAAAATCCTCAACACTTAATTGTGTCGGTAGATTCAAAACAGACAGACACTAAACAAATGGTGGATATCCTAATAAATTTTGTCATACCGTTCTATGGTTTATTGCTACTGAGTGTTGCTGCGCGCCTGTGGTATCACGCAGCCCTGTGGCAAGAAAAATTCCGTGGATTGAGATTGGGAAATATCCGTTTCAAAATGAAATTGACCGGACTTGATCTGGTCAAGCTCTATGGCGGAAATATCCTGATTATAATCTTCACCCTTGGTCTGGGAAAGCCATGGGCTATCCAAAGGACGCTAACCACTTTTACCAGTAAGCTTAAAATTGGCGGCGATCTCGAGGCCCTGAATGTCAAGCAGGCCGAGGCTATCAAGCAAGGTGGTATGGGTGACGCTTTGGCAGCCGATGTCGGATTTGATATGGGATTCTAGAAAGGATCTAAACTTATGGCCGGAGACCCAGCAGGATATTCTGCCAGATATTCGGACGGAAATATTTCAAGAAAGACTGTTGTCTTCTTGAAATTTTCTCGTCAGGGCGTCGGCATTTATACCGATGACATCAGCAGTGACCCGCTTGATAAATGGTCATATGAAGATATCCGCGTCAATCACGACTGGACCAATGGAATAGGCGGAAGTTTCGAGCATAAAGACCGTGACGGAGCCGTTCTGGATTGTGACCAGAAAAAAGTCTTCGACCTGATCCGCGCCCGACTTGGCAAGCGGGATCGTGCAACTTTTGTGGTTCCGATCCGCCTGCCGGTTCTGTTGGGGCTGGCTGTGGCCTCGCTCGTTGTTCTTGTGGTAGGGATTCCCGCATTTTCGTGGGTCATGGAACAAACCGCTTATCTTGTCCCACAAAAAGTTGAAGACAAGATCGGTGATTTATCAAACAAGGCCATGGATCTAGAGTTTAGCTCCTGCGAAGATAAACAGGCACAAAAATCATTGCAAAAAATTATGGATTATCTGGTCGCCCATCAGGATAACAAGACTCTTCATCCACACATTCACCTTTTCAAATCTTCCACCGTCAATGCGTTTGCACTTCCCGGACAAAACATGTCGGTATTGAAAGGGTTTTTGAAAGATGCCAGAAGCGAGGCTGAAATCGCAGGCGTTCTGGCCCATGAATTGGGACATATCGACCATAAAGATCCGATGAAGCTGGTTATGCAGCAGCAAGGGATCAAAATTCTTTCTACCATGTTTGCCGGGGGCTCGTCCTACAGCAACGTAGCCGATATGGCGATTGGCCTTTCAACTCTTAGCTATAGCCGATCAAAAGAATTGGCTGCCGATGCTTACGCCAAAGACCTTCTGCAAAAATCAGGATATGGAACCGAAGGGATCATCAGCTTTTTATCCAGACTTAAGGAAGAATCTCCTGATATTCTTCAGACCATCGAGGATAAATTTTCTTTTCTTTCAACTCACCCCTCAACGGTAGAGCGGATAAAAAGATTGCAGATAGAAGACCCTATCACCCTCAAAAAACAGATTTTGACCAAAGAGGAATTCTCCCACTTGAAGAAGGCCTGTAGCCCTTCCTCAGAACGCGCCTTGCCCAAAAAAGAGATATCTCCCGCCCCAGAAGTAGAAACGGAAGATATTTAGAGTTTAGAGTCTTTTCACTTAACGACAAGAATAATTCTATTGCGTTAAAAGTTGCAGTTGAGGGTTGCGTTCTGTAAGAGTCCTTGTCAGTGATATTCTCGTCAGGATATTGCATGAATGTGTAAGAAAGGAAGTGGGGGAGCTAAATAGGACAAAATTCTTTAATTTTCTTGTCATTTTTCCATAAAATGAGTTATTGGGTATAATGTGAAAAAGCATCAAAAACAGGATTATAATGCCCTCTCCGCCGATGAGGTGACCCAAAGACTCAGTGATTTCTATCTCGGGCAACTGGATTTCCTTCGCGATAAGGGAAGAGGCCTTCTCCGCACGACCTTTGGGATCATGGCGCGCACCATACGGGCGGATGTGGGGGCGCTACGCGATGCGGCTCTCGCCAAAAACGGCATTGAGAAAATTCAGGCGGACGGGCCTGTTTGCTACAATTACCTTCCCGATATTGTGGCAGCGACCGAAGCGCGAGGCAGCAATGCCGCCGCACTGAATGTCGAGGGATTTACGGAGATGGGAGGCCTGCAAAAAGCCCGCATCCGGTTAGATGTTGCTAAACGTAGCTGCGAATAAAAACACAAAAAGACGTAAAACGAAACATTAACACCGCCGCCGCATAGGCCGCAGGAGCAAAGAAAACTATCAGCGTCATTGCGAGGAAGGCTTGTGCCTGACGACGCAAGCCAGAGGTAGTCAGAGCTAGATTGCTTCGTTCTCTTCGTTCACTCGCAATGACGGGTGCAAATTTCATCATCTGTTCCTTACTGCGCCACTACTATAAATATGGGGGGCTCAGGAAGGTCTAGTTTGAGCAACCGCCCTTACCATCACAGCCTTCTTTATCCTGCTTGTCGTGTCCACCACAGCATCCACCTTCATGATCGTGGTCATGGTGGTGGTGATGTCCATGATCGCCGCCAGCACCGCCTTCGCTGCCCGGCAGTTCACCCATTGGATTGGTTTCAACCAACAAAGCAACTTCTTCAAACACAGCGGCATTTTCTGCCATCTGCTCTTTCAAAGGCTCATTTTGTTCGGCAATAGTACGGAAGAAGGCTGCGGCATCGCGGAGCAATTGGGCAGCAAGCTGGGAGTGTGTTGGCATGATGGAATCCTTAGGTTAGCATGGTAAGTTATCTTAATTATTCTGCCCACCCTTAGCATGTATAATCCGTGCGGCAAATCGAAAAATTGGCTATTCAGGATGGATCTTTATCAAGACCTCTGAATTTATGCGCCGGATATGACCCCATAACCTGAAGATCCTTGGCAAAGAAGTTAAGCTCCTCAAAAGCCAGCCCCAATGATCTGTCATCAATTGATCCCAGAACCTCGGCATAAAAGCGCGCGACATTGAATTGTGGATCAATATAGCTTTCCAGCTTGGTCATTTGCACACCATTGGTCGCAAAGCCGCCCATAGCCTTATAAAGTGCTGCCGGAATGTTGCGAACCTCAAAAAAGAAACTGGTCAAAATGGCGCCAGAATCTTTGGCAGGACGCTCCATCTCGCGCGAAAACACCAGAAAGCGAGTGGTATTGTTGGGGATATCCTGTATCCCTTCACGCAACACATCAAGATCATAAATCTCGGCAGCCAGTTTTGAAGCAATGGCGCACTGGCTTTTATCTTTCCACTGGGCAACATCTGATGCTGCACCAGCCGTATCAGCATGGACATGGGGGATTAGACCCAGCTCTTTAATGACTTTGCGGCATTGGGGGAGGGCATGGGTGTGGCTGTGAACATCCTTGAGGTCGGAGAGTTGAGACCCTTTGATTGCCAGCAAACACATTGAGACAGGTTGGAAATGTTCCCCGACGATAAACATTTTCTTCTGGGGTAACAAATGGTGAACATCGGCAACCCGACCAGCCAGAGAGTTATCAACGGCAATCATCGCCAGATCAACGGTTCCGTTTTCCAAGGCCAGAAAGGCATCTTCAAATGTGGTGCAGGGAAAAGTTTCCATCTGCGGAAACATGGCGCGGCAAGACATATCGGAAAATGCTCCGAACGTCCCTTGGAAGGCAATTTTTCCTGTCCGCTTGGCATAATCTTGCGTCATTTTGCTCCAAATCTCCGAAAAAACGATTTTTTACCTATGATATACTATGCTATAGTGCCCGCATTGTGGGGACACAATAGAGAATTCTTAATTACAACAAAGAAAATAAAGAAGGTTTTGCAATGAATATGAGATCCAATGTTGCCTTGTCCGCTTTGATTTGCGCAGGGATTATCGCATGGTTGTCCGGTTTTGTATCCCGCCAGTTGGTCAACCCTGTTGAAATCAGCCAAGATGCGGTCAAGATCGAAGTCGCGGAAACAGCACCTGCTGAAGAAACCGCAAGTGCAGGAGCGCCGGAAGAATCTGTTCTGGCTATGATTGAAACCGCCGATGTCGCGCGCGGCGAAAAAGTTGTCAAAGCCTGTGCGGCTTGCCATACTTTTGATAAAGGTGGAAAAAATGGCATTGGCCCCAATCTCTACGGGATCGTTGGCAGCAAAAAACAATCCCGTGAAGGCTTTGCTTATTCTGGCAAGTTGACCACAAATGGCGGGGATGTCTGGACCTATAAAGAGATCAGCGCCTTTACCACCAAACCAAAAACCTATGCCCCTGGTACTAAAATGACCTACGCAGGTTTGAAAAAAGCGTCTGATCGTGCCGCAGTTCTGGCCTATTTGAGAACATTGGCGGATGCGCCTGCTCCTTTGCCGACTGCAGAAGAAATTGCGGCCGAATAAGCCGAAGACCTTCAAATAAGAATTTCTACAGAAAAGCCCCCGCTTTTGGGGGCTTTTAATTTGCAACTTTGTTGCCTTTTGTCTAAAAACCCCCTTATGAAACATAAAGGGACATTCCATGTTACTAACCGTTTTACAAGCCAAGCTTCACCGCGCAACAGTCACGCAGGCTGACCTCAATTATGAAGGGTCGATTACGGTTGATGCCGACCTGCTGGATCAGGCAGGTATCAGAGTACATCAGCAAGTGGATGTCCTGGATATCACCAACGGCGCACGCCTGACCACCTATGCCATTGCCGGAGAGCGTGGATCGGGTGTTATCGGGATTAATGGTGCAGCTGCCCATCTGGTTAAAATAGACGATCTGGTTATTATTTGTGCCTATGCCCAGATGACCGAAGAGGAAGCGGATGCTTACACGCCGCGCGTATTGCTCCTTGATAAGAGCAACAAGGTTTGCGGCCCCAGCAGATAGGGTGGATCAATCATAAGGGATTTTCTTTACAAAATCAGAAAGTTTGCATATAAGAACATTATGAGAAATACATATAATAATGCCGTCTCCGGCGACTTGAATATAATCGAGAAATTCTCCTTGGCGGTGAATTCTGCCGCAGGATTATATCATCTGACAATGACGCAGCCGCGCATGATCGGTGCAGCCGTTGGAGTTCTTGTGCTGGGCGCAACGGCTTATGGCTATCTGGCCAAACGCAGCCGTACAATCGGTTAGGGTTCGAAGACCATTTGATAGATGGTTTTATCGCCGTGTTTCAGACTCATGACTTGTTTTGCCTTGATATCGTGCAATTTCTTTGACCAGAACTTAGTTCCTTCGCCTTCATCTCTCAATATAGACAAAACTTCGGCGCCACTTATCAGGCGATTGGATTGTGCAGACTCCTTAACCAGATCAACCAGAGCGTTCTGGATCATTAAAACAGAAGATTTGAAGGCATGCTCATCGAATGAGTTCTTGGCAGAGAGTTTCTTATCTCCAAATAACCCTGTCATATCAAAAGAGAAATGATCTTTCGGCTCGCAGAGGTCAATAAAATGCTCTGTCTGTTTGGGGAGATCAAGGCAGCGGATACGTTCCGCAATTAGAATGGCGGCAGCCTTGGCAGTTTCCGGGCGGGCGTCATGGCTGCAGATCCCCCATATGGTTGGGGGTTCTATGGAGTCCCCGAATTTGCGGAAAAATCCAGTTGGCGAGAGACAATGCTCGAATAATGCGGAGACAGTTTTGTCCGGAAACTTGAATTTTTCCGGTGTTTGAAAAAAATTTACCAAAGTGTCTGTCGCATGCGAGGCAAGAGAATTTGCCTGCGTTGTCATCAGAAGATAGCGTAAGCGTCTTGGGGCTTCCGGATCGCTGTCAAAGGCAAGCTGCAAAATTGGATTTATCTTATTTGAAGAAGACATCATATACCCCTAATATTGTTATGGCAATATAATAGATATTGACTGCGAAGCACAAGAAAAATCATTCTGCTCTTTCAACAAAAGAATCCATCAGGCGTTTGGTTGAGCCATCGGCAAA